>CAZUXD010000036.1:0-13019 GCA_964624455.1 uncultured Actinomycetes bacterium
CGGCCTCCAGCTCTACCCCCCCACCCCATGACCCACGGACATCCCGGAAGCGCCGCAGGTTCAGACCGGCAAACATCCAGCAGCGGCCGCTCTTCTTCTGGTTGGTCACCGACCAGTCGTCGAGCTTGTGCGACATTGTCGGATCGATTCGGGTGAGGATGTCCCGGTCGAGCGCGACGTCGTCGATAGTCGTTTGGGTGACTGCGTTCTGCGCGACGCGGTAGGCGGGGCTCGCGGCGAAGCCCTTGCGGAACATGCTGATGTCGTCGCTGGTGATGGTGTGGCCCAAGTGCTCTGCCATGGCGCGTGAGATCCCTTCAGGTGCGGTGATGCCCGGCTCAGCCTAGGCCCGCCGGGAAGATCGCCTCGCCGGGAAGATCGCCTCGCCGGGAAGATCACCTCGCCGGGAAGATCACCCGTTGGGAAGATCACCCGTTGGGAAGGATCTGCTTCGCTTTCCGGGTCGAATCCCACACAACTGGTGATCTTCCTCAACCTCGGGTGGCGCGGTACTGCGACGGGGTCATGCCCAGCACATCGCGGAAGTCCCGGGTCAGGTGGGCGTGGTCGGCGTATCCGTGCTCGGCGGCAACCGTCGCGAGATCGGCACCCGGGTTGTGACGCACGAAGTCCGCGGCGTCCTGCAGCCGGCGGCGGCGGACCATGCCGGCCGGAGCGATGCCGACGTGCCGCCGCGCCAGCCGGTGCAACGACCGCGGGGATACCGCCAGCGCCAGCGCCAGCTCCTCGATCCGGTCGATGGCGGAGCGCTCGACGAGGTCCTGCAACCGGTTGGCCAGCAGGGCGTCGGGCGTGACCAGCGGGAGCAGGGTGAGCAGGAACGCCTCCAGCGCCGCGACGGCGGCGACCGCGTCGGAGCGGGACATGGCGGCGGTGACGGCAGCGACGAGGCCGGCGGACCCAGCGGGATCAGCGGCTATCTCCCGATCGAGGGTATCGACCACGGACAGGCCCGACCCCGACCCGACGGCGGCCGGTTCCGGCCCAGTCGCGGCGGAACCGACATCGTGAGTCAAGTCTCCGGTTGCGGCGAACCATCGGCAGGCCGACACCAGCGGCCCCGCGGCCGGGCGCAGCAGCGCGCCCACCGCCCAGCCCCGACCTGCGAGGTCGCGGTGGCCTGCGCGTGTGGTCGGGCCGGCGAGCAGCACGCCGTCCGGTTGGACCACCAGGTTGCAAGCCGGGTAGCCCAGCACCAGTTGACGTTCGACACGTCCGGCCGGCAGATCCCACTGCGGAATCCAGTAGTGCCGGACCAGGTCGCCCGCTGTCGGGCCAGGCGGGAGCCTGGTCATCCGCACTGGGCCGGCGGGGTTGAGGTGGCCCTTCGACGTGGGGAACGGGCTCATGGCCGTCGATTGTCCACCGCAGACCGGGCTGCCAACGCCCGGACGATGCCGCGCTCCCGGGCAGTGCCACGTTCCGGGCAGCGCCACGTTCCGGGCGGCGCCCCGCCTCCGGGCAGCGCCACGTTCCGGGCGGCGCCCCGCCTCCGGGCAGCGCCACGTTCCGGGCGGCGCCCCGCCTCCGGGCCGCGCCCCGCCTCCGGGCCGCGCCACGCTTCCGGGCAGCGCCACGTTCCGGGCGGCGCCCCGCCTCGGGGCGCCGCCCCCGGGCAGCGCCCCGATCCGGGCAGCGCCCCGCCTTGGGGCCGCGCCCCGCCCCCGGGCCGGTTGTTCGCGACAACGTGGCGCGAATCTTCAAGCGCACGGCTGCGCGGCTGCCCTACCGTTGCGCTATGGACACCAAGACATCCGCCCGGGCCGCGACCGGCCAGTACACCGACAACGGAATGCCCAAGGGCGCAACGAGTCTGACCCCGTTCCTGGCCGTGAGCCCGGCGCCGGCGGCGATCGGGTTCTACCAGGAGGTGTTCGGCGCGACCCTGCTATCCAGCACCGAGATGCCCGGCCGGGACGGCACCGCGATGATCGCGCACGCGGTGCTGGACTTCGGGTTGGGTCGGCTGGAACTCGGCGAACCCAATCCGGCGTTCCACCTGGCGCAGCTGTCGGGTGACGACGATGCCGTCTACTCGATGGGGCTGTACTGCCCGGACGTGGACGCCGTCGTCGCGCGGGCCGTCGAGCGCGGCGCCACCGTGCGCGAGCCGGCCACCGACTTCGTCTCCGGCGATCGGTTCGCGTCGATCCGGGATCCGTTCGGCGTGCGCTGGTCGGTGATGACGCGCGTCACGGACATCTCGGACGAGGAGAGCGCGCGGCGCGTCGCGGAGTGGGCGGCATCCTTCGCCGGCTGACCGGCCGATAGGGTCTACGGGTGCTCGATCGTCACCTCTTCGGCCCTGGACCGTCCAACCTGTACCCGGAGGCGATCGCGGGCGGATCCGCGTCGCTTCTCGGGCACCTGGACCCCGGCTTCCTTGAGATCATGGACTCGGCCTGCGACGGGCTCCGCGTCGTGTTCGGAACCGACAACCGCCGCACGCTGCCGTTATCGGCGACCGGGTCCGCCGGCATGGAGGCGGCGTTCGTCAACACCGTCCACGACGGTGACGTGGTCGTCGTCGGAGTCAACGGTCTGTTCGGCGAGCGGATGTGCGACGTGGCCGAGCGATGCGGCGCGCGGGTGATCCGGGTCGACCACGAGTGGGGCACGCCCATCGACCCGGAGCGGATGGCCGCCGCGCACCGCAGCCCGGCGATCATCGCGGCGGTGCACGCGGAGACGTCGACGGGGGTGCGTTCGGACATCGCGGCGCTGGGCGCGATCAAGGGCGATGCGCTGCTGGTGGTCGACATGGTGACCTCGCTCGGCGGCCTGCCGATCGCCGTGGACGACTGGGGCGTGGACGTGGCCTACGCCGGCAGCCAGAAGTGCCTCGGTGTCGCGCCCGGGCTCGCCCCGTTCACCATCAACGACCGCGCCTTCGCCCGCCGGGTGCAGCGGCCCCGCTCCTGGTACCTCGACCTGGGCCTGCTGGGCGGCTATGTGGGCGAGGCCGCGCACAAGCTGCAGCGGACGTATCACCACACCGCGCCGACCTCCATGGTTGCCAGCCTGGACGCCGCGCTGCGCGCAATCCTGGGCGAGGGATTGGACAACGTCTTCGCCCGGCACCTGCAGGCCGGCCGCATCCTCACCGAGGGGCTTGCGGCGATGGGACTGCGGATGTTCGCCGCCGAGGGGTATCGGCTGCCGGAGTTGACGACCGTCATGGTTCCGGACGGCGTCGATTCGGCCAGGGTCCGGCGTTACCTGTTGGACGTGCACAACGTCGAGATCGGCGCCGGGGTGGGCGCGTACGCCTCGTCGGTGTGGCGGATCGGCATGATGGGGCACAATGCCCGGCCGGACCGGGCCCTGCTGATGCTCGCGACGCTGAAGGATGCGCTGGACCACGCCGGGCGCCAGTGACGGCGCCCATCGGGTCGTGTGGCTGAGCGGGCGCCGTAGCGCCGGCCGGGTCACCCGACCAGCCGTGCCCCGGGGGTTCCGTTGACGCCCGCATTGCGGACATCTGCCGAGTTCTTGTCCGGAGCGCGGCTTTCCGGGAACGTCCCGGAGGTCCCGGCCCGCAGCGTGTTCGATGCGATCGGCAACATCTCGCCGGCAGGCTACATCGCGCTGGTCGTCGCTGTCAGCGCCGCATGCCAATGGGTCGCCTGGCGCCTTCGCCTGCCGTCGATCCTGCTGTTGCTGGTGGTGGGCTTCGGCATCGGGCAGGTCGTGCGGGCCGAGCACGTGCTCGGCCAACAGATCCTGTTCGACGGGGTGAGCCTGCTGGTCGGCGTCATCCTGTTCGAGGGAAGCATGTCCCTGCGGCTGAAGGAGCTCAGCGGGCTGGGGAAACCCGTCCGGCGGTTGTGCAGCATCACGGTGCTCATCGCCTGGGTGCTCATCACCGGCGCGGCCTGGGCACTCGGCTTCGACGTGCGCGTTGCGGTGTTGATCGGCGCGATCCTGGTCGTCACCGGACCCACCGTCATCAACCCGATCCTGCGCTCGCTGCGGCCCACCCGGCGGGTCTCCTCGCTCTTGCGCTGGGAGGCCATCGTCGTCGATCCGATCGGCGCGGTGTTGGCGCTCCTGGTGTTCCAGGCGGTGGTCGCCGGCGAGCCCGGCCGCGCGGTGACCGGGGTGCTGATCGCGCTCGGACGCACGGTGGGCATCGCGATCGTGATCGCCCTACTGCTCGGCGTGGTGTTGGAGACGCTGATGCGGCGGCACGCGGTCCCGGAGTTCCTGCACGGCGTCGTCTTCCTGGCGGCGGCGATCGGGGCGCTGACGGCATCCAACGCGCTGCAGCCGGAGAGCGGGCTGCTGACCGTGACCCTGCTCGGCATCTTCCTCGGGAATCGTCCCAAGCTGAACCTGACGCAGGTCGCCGAGTTCTCCGAGCATCTGCAGGTGCTGTTCGTGGGGGCGCTGTTCATCGTGCTGGCGGGGCGGGTGACCCCATCGGAGTTGGCCGCGGTGGCGCCGACCGCGCTGGTCTTCCTGGCGGCGCTCGTCCTTCTGGTCCGCCCGGTGAGCGTGCTTGCCGGGCTGTGGGGGACCAGGGTCAGCTGGCGGGAGCGCGTGCTGCTGGTCGGGATGGCCCCGCGAGGGGTGGTTGCGGCGGCGGTGACGAGCATCTTTGCGTTGGGCCTCGGCCAGGCGGCGGAAGCGGTGTCCGACCGGGCTGCACAGGCGTCCGGGCCGGAGCGGGACGCGTTGCTCGCGCAGTCGCAGGACCTCAGCGGTGTGGCTGCGCAGGCCGAATCCATGGTGCCGCTGGTCTTCCTGGTGATCGTGGCGACCGTCGCGATCTACGGCGTGGGGGTCAACCGGTTCGCCGAGAAGCTGCGACTCGCCTCGTCCAACCCCCAGGGGGTGCTGTTCGCGGGGGTGCACGGGTGGGTGGTGGACGCCGCGGTGCTGTTGCGGGAGGCCGGGGTCCGCGTGCTGATCGTGGCGCGCAACCGGGTCACGCTGGCACCGGCGCGGCGGGCCGGGCTGGCGACCGTGACGGCGAACATCCTCTCGGAGTTCGCCGTGAAGGACCTGGACGTCTCGGGGATCGGGCACTTCATCGCCTGCACCTCGGAGGACGAGGTGAACGCCACCGCGGCCCGGCAGTTCGCCCGCATCTTCGGCGGCGCCAACACCTACCAACTGCAACGGGACGGCGCCGCGGCCGGTGGCGGCGATGACCGCCACGACACCGCCCGGCACCTGTCCGCGCGATACCCGTTCCTGCCGGCGGTCTCCCGCGATGAGTTGGACCGCCGGACGGCCGCCGGGATGGCGGTGACGAGGTTCGACCTGGCGCCGGAGTTCACGTTGCGGGACTTCCAGGCGCGGTACGGCGAGGACGCCGTGATCCTCTTCGCGCAGCGCACGCCCGGCACGGTCGACGTTGCCAACCGGCGCGCCAAGCTGCCCACCGATAGCGGGATGCTGATCGCGCTGGTACCCCTTGTCGACCGGGCAGTGCCGGGCGGCGCGGTGTCGTAGACTCGGAACCGACACGGGAGTCCGGTGCGCCGGACTGAGAGCGGGGCACGAAGCCCCTGACCGTCGAACCTGCTCCGGGTCATGCCGGCGAAGGGACGTCCTCTCACCACCAAGATCCCGTGCCCGATCGCAAAGGGGCACACTTATGAACACCGTCATCTCCGGCCCGTGTCGGCGACCCTCCAGGGGGCCGCGGGCGGTGCTGCTGGCCCTGGTCACCGCGGTGATCGCGGCGGCCTGCGGCGCCCCTTCCGGGTCGCCGTCCAGTTCCGCCGGCCAGGACGGCGGCGCCTCCGGGAACGGACCGCATCCGGCCGGAACCGTCACCCTCATCACCCACGACTCGTTCGCGGTCGACCCGAAGGCGCTGGCCGATTTCGAGCGCTCCTCGGGGATCTCCGTCAAGCTCCTGGCCCGGGGCGACACCGGCGCCATGGTCGCCACCCTGATCCTTACCAAGGGAAACCCGTTGGGCGACGCGGTGTTCGGCATCGACAACACGTTCGCCTCCAAGGCGCTGGACGCCGGAATCCTGGCGCCGTACAAGTCGCCGCAAGCGACGAACGGTTCACAGAAGTTCGCGCTCGACCCCGACCATCGGCTCACCGCCATCGACTACGGCGACGTCTGCGTCAACGTCGACCACCGGTACTTCGCCGAGCACCACCTGGCCGAGCCGAAGACCTTCGAGGATCTGGCCGAGCCGCAATACCGGGACTTGCTGGTGACGCCCTCCCCGGAGACCTCCTCGCCGGGTCTGGCCTTTCTGCTGGGGACGATCGCGCATTTCGGCGCGGCCGGCTGGCAGCAGTACTGGCGCTTGCTGAGGGACAACGGCGTCAAGGTGGTTTCCGGCTGGACCGAGGCCTACACGGTCGACTTCTCCGGATCCACCGGCAAGGGCGACCGTCCGTTGGTGGTGTCCTACGCATCGTCACCGCCGAGCGAGGTCGCCGAGGGCATGACGTCCGCACCGACCGGGGCGCTGCTGTCCACCTGCTTCCGGCAGGTGGAATACGCCGGGGTGCTGGCCGGGGCGAAGAACCCGAAGGGTGCCGAGGAGGTCATCGACTTCCTGCTGTCCCCGGCGTTCCAGTCCCAGGTGCCGGACGAGATGTACGTCTACCCGGTGGACCCGTCGGTTCCGTTGCCGGCCGCTTGGGCGAAGTACGCGCCGGCGGCGCCCGATCCGGCGACGCTCAATCCGGCGGTGATCGGGGCGAAGCGCCAACAGTGGATCTCCGAGTGGTCCGACCTGATGCAGGGTTGAGGCGGCCGGCCCTCATGGCGACCGCCGGTACTCCCGCCGACACTGCCGCCGGCACTTCCGCCGGCATTCCTGCCGACGCCGCCGCGGGCACTTCCGCCGACATTCCTGCCGACGCCGCCGCCGGCACTCCCGCCGACGGCGCCGCCGGTGTGCGGGCCAGCCCCGGTGCGCCCGCGGGTGCCGGCGCGCCCGGGAGCGCCGGCCGCCCCGGGCAACCCGATCACCCCTCCTCACCGATGGGCGGGTTCCCGCCCCTCGAACCGCGGCGGTCCGAGCGGCTGATCGCGGCCGCCCGGCGGACCGGGCTACTGGTGATCGCGCTGATCCCCACGGCCGCGTTGGGGATCTTCTTCTGCTATCCGGTGGCATCCATCGTGGGTCGGGGGCTCGTCGGGCCATCCGGGTGGGACCTCATGGCATTCGCCGAGGTGCTCTCCCGCAGCCGCTTCACCTCGATCATCGCCTTCACCGTCGGGCAGGCCGCAGCATCGGCGGTGCTGGCCATGGCGCTCGGCATTCCAGGCGCATACCTGCTGTACCGCAAGGCCTTTCGCGGACGTACCGTGCTCCGCGCGCTCATCACGGTGCCGTTCGTGCTGCCGACGGTGGTGGTGGGGCTCGCCTTTCGGACGTTGTTCGCCCCGAGCGGGTGGCTCGGCGTCCTCGGCTGGGACTCGTCGGTACCGGCGATCCTCGCGGCGCACGTGTTCTTCAACTACGCCGTTGTGGTGCGCACGGTCGGGGCGACCTGGGCCCACCTGGACCGACGCCCCGTGGAGGCCGCCCGGAGCCTCGGCGCGGGTCCGGCGCGGGCGTTCCTGACGGTCACGCTGCCGGCCCTGGCGCCTGCCCTCGCGTCGGCCGCCGTCATGGTGTTCCTGTTCTGCGCCACCAGTTTCGGCATCATCCTGGTCATGGGCGCCGGCCGGTACAACACGATCGAAACCGAGATCTACCGGCAGACAGCGCAGGTCGGCGACCTGCGGGTCGCGGCGGTGCTGTCGATCGTGCAGATCGTGCTGGTGGCGATCGTGCTGTTGGTCGCGGCCAGGCTCCGGCGGCGCACCGAGACGCGCCTGCGGCTGCGCGGAACGGTAGACGTGGTCACTGCGCTGAGCCGCCGGGACCTGCCGGCCGTGGCTGCCACCCTGGCTGCCGGTGCGCTGCTGGTGTTGCCCATCGCCGTGCTCGTCGTGCGGTCGCTCGCCACCCCGACCGGGTGGGGCCTTGGGAACTACCGCAACCTTTCCACCGTCGGCCAGCACAACGTGCTGCTGGTTCCCGGCACCGCGGCGCTTGTCAACTCGCTGCGCTCGGCGGCCATTGCGGCCGCGCTCTCCACCGCCGTCGGCATCCTGCTGGCGATCGTGCTGGCCCGCCGGCCGCGCCGCCCGGCGGCGCGCCGCGCCGCCGGGGCGCTCGACGCCGTGATGATGTTGCCGCTCGGGGTGAGCGCCGTCACCCTCGGGTTCGGCTTCCTGATCGCCCTGGACCGGCCGCCGCTCGATTTCCGCTCGTCCAGCCTGTTGGTGCCCATCGCCCAGGCGATGGTGGCCACCCCGCTGGTGGTGCGGATGGTGTTGCCCGTGCTGCGGGCGGCGGACGAGCGCCTCCGCCAGGCCGCCGCGGTGCTGGGCGCCGGGCCGGTCCGGGTGTGGGCCGGCGTCGACCTGCCGATCATGTCGCGGGCGCTGGCCGGCGCAAGCGCGTTCGCGCTGGCCACCGGGTTGGGGGAGTTCGGCGCAACCACATTCGTCGCCCGGCCGGAGACCGTGACGTTGCCGGTGATGGTCGGCCGGTTGATCGCCCGTCCGGGGCCGGTGAACACCGGGATGGCACTGGCCGCCGGGGTCATCCTGGCGGTTGCCTGCGCCGCGGTCGTGTTGCTGGTCGACCTGGCCGCCGGGCGCGGCCGGGACGGCTCGGGGATCGGGGGGTTCTAGATGCTGCACGTCAAGGGGCTCACGGTTCGGTACGGCTCGGTGCAAGCGGTCGACGGCGCGGACCTCCGCGTCCCCGACGGGGCCGTGCTCGCGCTGCTGGGGCCTTCCGGTTGCGGAAAGTCCACCCTGCTGCGGGCCGTGGCCGGGTTGGAACCCGCGGCGGCCGGCACGGTGTGCTGGGACGGCGTCGATCTGGCGCGGATCCCGGTGCACCGCAGGGGCTTCGGGCTGATGTTCCAGGATGGGGTGCTGTTCCCGAACCGCACAGTGGCCGGCAACATCGGCTACGGGCTGCGCCGGAGACCGGACGGGACGGCGCTGAGCAGCGCCGCGCGCACGGCCCATGTCGCGGAGCTGCTGGAGATGGTGGGCCTTGCCGGTTACGGGCCGCGCCGGGTGAGCACCCTGTCCGGCGGCGAGGCGCAGCGGGTGGCCCTGGCCAGGGCGCTGGCGCCGAGGCCACGGCTGCTGTTGCTGGACGAGCCGCTGGCGGCGCTGGACCGCGGCCTGCGGGAACAACTGCTGGCCGATCTGCGCGGCGTGCTGGCCGCCACGCGCACCACCGCGATCTTCGTCACCCACGACCAGCGCGAGGCGTTCGCCGTCGCGGATCAGGTTGCGCTGATGCGCGCCGGGGCGATCGTCCAAACCGGGTCGCCGCGGCAGGTATGGTCCCGTCCGCTGGATCCGTGGGTGGCGACGTTCCTCGGGTGCGGCTCCGTGCTTCCGGCACGGCCGCGCCAGGAGCCGGACGGATCCTGGTGCAGCGTCACCGCTCTCGGGTCGGTCCCGGGTCGTGCCGAATTGGTGGGCCTACGGCCGGAGGCGCTGGTGGTGGATGCGCGGGGATTGCTGCGAGGAGTTGTCGTTGCCGCAATGCCGGGGCCGGAGCGGCAGCGGGTGACGGTGCGGCTCGTGGGTGAGGGCGCCGACGGGCGGCTCGGAGGTGACGGGGCAGGGGGGCGAGTGGTGGGTGACGGGGCAGGCGCCGTCGGCGAGATGCAGGCGGTGGCCCATCGGGATCAGGTCGTGGTGGTGGGGCAGACCGTCGGTCTGGTGTGGAATCCGGAGGGAGCGGCGCTGATCGGCGCAGACGGTGACGCCGGCATGCCGCCGGGCCGGGAAATGCCGCCGGGTCGGGGCATGCCGCCGGGTCCCTCGCAGCACGCCCCCGGTCCGTTGCCGCACGGCCCCGGTCGGTTGCCGGGGGCTGGTGGCGGCGCCGACGGCCCCCGGCCCGAGATTCCGGTCGAATCCGTCAGGGAGTAGCGGCAGAGATGCTGCCGAACCCCGGTCGGCTCGCATCCGGCGCCCCTGCGGTGGCCCGGCGGTACGCGCGGACCGCGATCAAGACCACGGCCCAGGCGGCCGCTACCGGGCTGGCGATCATGATCGCCCAGACGATCGCGGCGTCGATCGGGTAGTAGGAGTGCTGCACTCCGCTGCGCCCCGCGATCGATTCGATCAGTACCACCGCCGGGACGCTCAGCAGCCACACCCAGCGGCCAGGCGGGCGGAACAGCGGTGAGACGAACACCAGGACGATGCTGGCCACCAGCGGGATGTTCAGCACGACACTGGCGAGGATGAAACCGTCCGGCAGGCCGCCGACCGGGCTGCTGGCCACCAACAACAGCGGCGCCAGCGCAGCGGCCGCGCCGATCACCCACAATCCCACTGCCACCGCAGGGACCCAGGACCGCATCAGCAGTGGCGGTTTCGGTGGTGGCGAGGTGGTGCCGGCCGTCCATGCCGGCATCGGTGCCGGCCGTGGGCCGGCGGCACCTGCGGGGCCCTCCGGCGAGCCGGGCGCGGCTTCTTCTGCGATGCGCAGCGGATCGCCGAGCTCCCGCAGCACCCCGGCGACGTCGGCCTCGGGCGGGTCCGGTAGCGGGCCGAGGGCCTGCGCGATGTGCTCGCCGATCTGGGTGACGATCTGGTCCCGGTCCGGCGCGTTCCGGGCAGCGAGCGCGGAGTCCAATTCCGCCAGGTAACGGACTACCGCCAGCGGAGGGTTCACGTCATCGTCCCTTTCACCGTGGCCACTTCACCGTGCTCCTTTTCACTGTGTCCCTTTCAGCGTGTCCCTTTAACCGTGTCACTGACGGCTGCCGCGAAGCGCGTCCACACCGTCAGGAAGGCGCCGAGTGCCGCCCGGCCATCGTCGGTGAGTTGGTAGTAGCGCCGCGGCGGGCCGCTGGTGGACTCCTGCCAGGTGCTGTGCACCCATCCGGAGCGCCGCAGCCGGGCCAGCAGCGGGTACAGGGTGCCCTCGCTCGCCAGGAGCGGCACGTCCGCGCTGAGCCGCCGGGCCAGCTCCAGCCCGTAGGCGGGGCCCCCGGCGAGCACGCCGAGGACGCAGAACTCCAGCGTTCCGCGCCGCAGGTTCGTCGCGATCTCGTCCTCGCCAGGAACCATGCGACGCACGTTACCTGCGCGGCCCACCGGACGGCAACCCCGGGCGTGATCGAATTGTGACAGGTCAATCGTGCGCGATTTGTGCCACGATCGTTGAAGGACCGGCGCTCGTCGCGCTCGCGGCCGGCTCCCACGCCATGGTTGACTTTCCCGGAAGGATCCAAGCCGATGTCCCGAATGCCCCGGTTCGGCGCTATTGTCGCCGCGATCGCTGTCGCCGGACTGGTCGCTGCATGCGGCGCGACCACCGCAAACCCCCGAGAAGGGGCCTCCTCCCAGAACTCACCAAGCTCCACCGAGAGTGCTGCCGGGCCGAGCTCGACCGAGCAGTCCAGCGCGCAGTCGCCGACCTCGGAGGAGTCCTCGGCGCCCCCGTCCTCGGCGGAGCCGCCGGAGTCGACGACCGGCGCCGCGGAAGAGGCGGAGCCGGAGCCGCTGAACCTGAACCTCGCCAAGGACGACGCGCTGGCGGCCATGCTGCCCAAGAGCATCGCCGACAACGGAACGCTCGTCATCGCCACCGACGCCTCCTACGCGCCGAACGAGTTCTTAAAGGATGGCAAGGGCGCCCCCATCGGCATGGACGTCGACCTGGGCAACGCCATCGCCCAGTTGCTGGGCCTGAAGACCGAATGGCGCAACACCGGGTTCGACGGCATCCTGGCCGGCCTCGGCGCCGGACGATACGACCTGTCGCTCTCCTCGTTCACCGACACCAAGAAGCGCGAGCAGCAGGTGAACTTCGTCACCTACCTACAGGCCGGTGTCTCCATCGTGGTCGCCAAGGGCAACCCGGAGAACATCAACTCCTCGACCGATCTGTGCGGCAAGAAGGTCGGGGCCGAGAACGGCACCACCGAGCAGGACATGCTGACCAAGGAGGACGTGGACGACTCGGTGGTCAAGATCTGCAAGGACGCCGGCAAGCCGGCGCCGCAGCAGTTCGGGTACCCGACGCAGAACGATGTGAACGTGGCGCTGGCCTCCGGCCGGCTCGACGCCTACATGGCCGACACCCCGGTCGCCGAGTACGCCGTCAAGGTCACGGCCGACAAGTTCGAAAAGGTCGGCAAGGACGTCGGCGTCGCGCCGTACGGCATAGCCATCCCGAAGGAGCCCGCGCAGTTGACCCCCGCCATCCAGAAGGCCGTGCAGAAGCTCATGGACGACGGCGCCTACCAGAAGATCCTGGCCAACTGGGGACTCGAGGACGCCGGCATCACCAAGGCGGAGATCAACAAGGCGATCTACTGACAGCGGGCCGTTGCACAATGGCGCGATGTCGATCCTCGACGAACAGCCGATGACGGACCGCGGGCTGCCGGTCACCGCGGTCCCGGTCCGTCATCCCGGGCGCTGGCTGACGGTCGCCGTCCTGCTGCTGCTGGGCGCGATGGTGGCCCACAGCCTGGTGACGAATCCGAAATGGCTGTGGGGGACGTTCTCCCAATACGTCTTCACCGACGTCATCTTCCAGGGGCTCTGGAAGACGGTCTGGATCACCGCCGCGTCCATGGCGATCGGCATCGTGTTGGGGATCGTCCTTGCCGTCATGCGGATGTCGCCGAACCCGGTGGTGAAAACCGTTGCCTGGCTGTACATCTGGTTCTTCCGGGGAACACCGGTACTGGTTCAGGTGGTGTTCTGGGCGTTCCTTGCGCAGCTGTACCGGTACCTCAGCCTCGGTATCCCGTTCGGCCCCCAGTTCGTGTTCTTCGACGTCAACGAGCTCATTCCGGTGATCATGGCGGCGGTGCTCGGCCTGGGGCTCAACGAAGCCGCCTACATGGCCGAGATCGTCCGGTCCGGGATCCTCTCTGTGGGCAAGGGGCAGACGGAGGCGGCGGAGGCCCTGGGCATGCGGCGGCTCACCCTGATGCGCCGCATCGTGCTGCCGCAGGCGATGC
>CAZUXD010000036.1:13029-31059 GCA_964624455.1 uncultured Actinomycetes bacterium
ATGCGAATCATCGTGCCGCCCACCGGGAACGAGGTGATCTCGATGCTGAAGACCACCTCGATCCTGGTGATCATCGCGGTGCCGGAGTTGTTCACCTCGGCGCAGAACATCTACAACAGCAACTACCAGATGATCCCGCTGCTGATGGTCGCGAGCATGTGGTACCTGGTGGTGACGACGATCCTGTCCGTCGGCCAGTTCTACCTGGAGCGGCACTTCGGGCGCGGGGTGGCCGGGGCGCGGCCACGGCGTGCGCGGCGGAAGCCTTCGACGCTCGTTCCGCACCGCGAAGGGGCGGTGTGAGGATGACGGCGAACGGCGGTGACGCCATCCTGCCGCCGGGGACCGTGGTTCCCATGGTGCTCGCGGAGGCGGTGCACAAGTCGTTCGGTCACGTGGAGGTGCTGGGCGGCATCGACATGAGCGTGATGCCGGGCCAGGTGGCCGTCCTGCTCGGACCGTCGGGCTCCGGCAAGACCACCTTCCTGCGGTGCATCAACCACCTGGAGAAGATCAACGGCGGCCGGCTGTCGGTGGACGGGGTGCTGGTCGGTTACCGGCAGCGCGGGGCCAAGCTGTATGAGCTGCGGGACCGGGAGGTCGCCGAACGCCGTCGCGAGATCGGCATGGTGTTCCAGAGTTTCAACCTGTTCCCGCACATGACGGCGATCGGCAACATCATGGAGGCGCAGGTGCAGGTGCTGGGCCGATCCCGGTCCGACGCCCGCGCCAAGGGCATGGCACTGCTGCAGCGGGTGGGCCTGGCCGATCGGGCGGCGGCCTACCCGAGCCAGCTCTCCGGCGGCCAGCAGCAGCGGGTGGCGATCGCCAGGGCGCTGGCCATGGACCCGAAGCTGATGCTGTTCGACGAGCCGACCTCCGCGTTGGATCCGGAGATGGTCGGTGAGGTGCTCGACGTCATGCGGGATCTCGCCGACGCGGGGATGACGATGATCGTCGTCACCCACGAGATCGGTTTCGCCCGCGAGGTCGCCGACACGCTGACCTTCATGGACGCCGGGCAGGTGGTCGAGACCGGCGCGCCGCGCGACGTGATCGCCCGGCCGCAGCACCGGCGTACTCGGGACTTCCTCTCGAAGGTGCTGTAGAAGCTGCCGGGCCTGGGCAGCATGTTGTGCCCGGTGCCGGGGCTCCGGCAGGCGCCGAGCAGCGGTGGCACAGAACCGCCGGCGTGCGGGGCACGGCGTCGCGAGCGTGCGGGGCACCTCGCCGCAGGCACTAGACTTGACCGGTTCACCACATGCGGGCGCCGCTCGCGCCGCCGACCCGGTACACCGCGGAACCCGGCGAAGAAGCAAAGAAGAAGCAAAGGAGTACCGGCCTGTGCCCACGCGCGACGATCTGCGCAACGTGGCCATCGTCGCGCACGTCGATCACGGCAAGACCACGCTCGTCGACGCGATGCTCTGGCAGACCGGCGCGTTTCGGACCGGTCAGGATGTCGCCGAACGCGTCCTGGACTCCGGGGACCTGGAGCGGGAGAAGGGCATCACCATCCTGGCGAAGAACACGGCGATCCGCCGGCGGTCGGCCGACCGGGACACCGTCATCAACATCGTCGACACCCCCGGGCACGCCGACTTCGGCGGCGAGGTGGAGCGCGCGCTGCTGATGGTCGACGGCGTGCTGCTGTTGGTCGACGCGTCCGAGGGACCGTTGCCGCAGACCAGGTTCGTGCTGCGCAAGACGCTGCAGGCGCGTCTCCCGATCGTGCTGGTGATCAACAAGACCGACCGGTCCGACGCCCGCATCGACGAGGTGATCGACGAGACCTACGCCCTGTTCCTGGACCTGGAGGCCGACGACGAGCAGATCGAGTTCCCGATCGTGTACTGCTCGGCCAAGGCCGGCCGGGCGAGCCGCACCAAGCCGGGCAACGGGGAACTACCCGACGGCGAGAACCTCGACCCGCTGTTCGAAACGCTGATGACGACGATCCCGGCTCCCTCCTACACGGAGGGCGCGCCGCTCCAGGCGAGGGTGACGAACATCGACGCCTCGCCGTTCCTGGGCCGCATCGCGCTGTGCCGGGTCCACGAGGGGATCATCGAGAAGGGTCGGAACGTCGCGTGGTGCCGACTGGACGGCAGTATCACGCGGACGAAGATCTCCGAACTCCTGATGACCGATGCGCTGCACCGGGTTCCGGTCGAGCGGGCCGGGCCGGGCGACCTCATCGCGGTGGCCGGGATCGACGACATCACGATCGGCGAGACGCTGGCCGATCCGGAGGATCCCCGGCCGCTACCGGCGATCACGGTGGACGAGCCGGCGCTGGCGATGACGATCGGCATCAACACCTCCCCGCTGGCCGGCCGGGGCGGCGGAACCAAGCTCACCGCCCGACTTGTCAAGGGACGGCTGGAGAGTGAACTGGTGGGCAACGTCTCGCTGCGCCTGCTGCCCACCGGCAGGCCGGACGCCTGGGAGGTGCAAGGCCGCGGCGAGCTCGCGCTGGCCATCCTGGTGGAGACGATGCGCCGTGAGGGGTTCGAGCTGACCGTCGGTAAGCCCCAGGTCGTCACGAAGACGATCGATGCGGTGACGTGCGAACCGTACGAACACCTCGTGGTGGATGTCCCGGACGAATTCCTGGGCGCGGTGACGCAACTGCTTGCGACGCGCAAGGGCCGGATGGAGCAGATGTCCGGCCACGGCAGCGGTTGGGTGCGGATCGAGTTCACCGTGCCGTCCCGCGGGCTGATCGGCTTTCGCACCAGCTTTCTCACCGACACCCGCGGCACCGGCATCGCGCATCACGTCTTCGACGGGTACCGGCGGTGGGCCGGCGAGGTGCGGTCCCGCCCGACCGGGTCGCTGGTAGCCGACCGCGCCGGCAGCGCCACCCCGTACGCGATGACCAACCTGCAGGAGCGCGGCACGCTGCTCGTCGCGCCGACCACCGAGGTGTACGAGGGGATGGTCGTCGGGGAGAATTCGCGGGCCGAGGACATGGACGTGAACATCACCAAGGAGAAGAAGCTCACGAACATGCGTTCGTCCACGTCGGAGGA
This sequence comes from uncultured Actinomycetes bacterium, assembly GCA_964624455.1. Lineage (GTDB taxonomy): Bacteria > Actinomycetota > Actinomycetes > Mycobacteriales > Nakamurellaceae > Nakamurella. The sequence goes on from CAZUXD010000036.1 coordinate 16,065, forward strand.
ACTGGTCCGGCTGGTCCCGCCGCGCACGCTCAGCCTGGAACAGGCGCTGGAGTTCTGCTCGGACGACGAGTGCGTCGAGGTCACCCCCCAGCACACCCGCATCCGCAAGGTGGTGCTGGCCGCGGCGGACCGGGCGAAGCTGCGGTCGCGTTCGGCGAGCTGAGCCCGCTGGGCCCGCGCCGGCACCGGTCGAGACCGCGCCGGCACCGGTCGCGGCGCCGATGTCGGTGCGATGGTTTCGGTTTCGCGGGTGGTTTGTCGGGGACGGCGCACCGGTGTTGCGGACGCGACGAGCGTTTCGCGCTCGCATCACCAGCGCCGCACGCCCCATGCGCTCCTCCGCCGAACCAACGGCGAGGAATGGGATCAGTCGTTCGGTTTCCGTAGCGGGGCTGGCGTCTTGCTGCCGCGGCAGGTGCACGGCCCGGCCGGCCGAATCACCCTTTGATTACGAATCCGCTTCGTAGATGGCGGTATCGCCTGCCGGGTGCCTTACAGTATTGCGACTGGACACGTCTAGCGGGTGCGAACTGTCCGATTGGTGCCAGCGGCCTACCAGGCCAAAGGCGGGATTGTCCCGGCACCCCGAGGAGGGTAATTGATGAAGAAGACGCGGCTGGCGGCCGTCACCGCATTCATTGCGGCGTCCGCCATGGTCCTTGCTGCCTGCGGGAGTTCGCCCGGCCAGGCAGGCGAGAGCAGCACCTCGACCTCGCCCGGCTCCGGGACGAGCGAGAGTCCGCCGAGTTCGCCTGAGCAGACCGGGGAAGCGAGCGAGACCGGCAGCCCGACAGGGACTTCGGGGTCCGAGACCCCGAGTGCCGGGGTCGGGGCGGTCGGCGGATCGGCCTGCGGCGCACCGCACGGCCCGTACGACGACCCGGGCGCCGCGGCGGCGGGCAGCGTCAGCGCCGGCTTCAACGAGATGGCGACCTCGCTCAACTCGACCACCACGCACGGCAACTCCACCTACAACGCCGACCCGCTGTACATCATGAACGGGCCGGGGCTGTTCTACTACAACGACAAGAGCGAGCTGATCAACAACGACAGCTTCGGCACCTGCACGCTGGAGTCCCTCGACCCGCTGAAGGTCAAGTACACGATCAAGGACGGCGTGCAGTGGTCCGACGGCGTGCCCGTGACGGCCGCGGACATCGTGCTGTATTGGGCCGCCACCTCCGGCCTGTTCAACACCACGCAGATCCCGGACGAGGCCTACGGCGACAACGACCAGCTGCTGCCGTTCAAGGGCGTCGCGTTCGACGCGGCGAGCCCGGGCGCGGCGTTGATCACCGACTTCCCGGAGATCAGCGACGACGGGCAGTCGGCCACCTTCACCTACTCCAAGTTCTACGTCGACTACGACGTGAACCTGACCATCGGCGTGCCGGCGCACGTGGTGGCGGCGAAGGCTTTCAAGGAAGATGACCCGGCCAAGGCGACACAGGACATGACCGACATGTTCAAGAACCTGCTGGGCAAGCTCAAGGACGCCTCGGCCGACGACCTCACCAAGCTCAAGGCGGTCGCGGACTTCTGGAACACCGGCTTCGACACCACGCAGATGCCGACCGACAAGTCGGTCTACGTCTCCAACGGTGCCTACACGCTGACGGACTGGAAGAAGGACGCGTACATGACCTTCACCGCGAACCCGGACTACAACTGGGGTCCGAAGCCGAAGGTGAAGACGATCGTGTGGACCTATGCGCCGGACCCGACGGCCGCGGTCCAGTCCCTGACCAACGGTGACCTGGACATCATCAACCCGCAGGCCACGGCCGACGTGAAGGCGAGCCTGGAAAAGCTGGGCGACCAGGGCATCAAGATGATCGCGATGGACGGCGCCGTCTACGAGCACGTCGACGTGGTCTTCGACAACGGCGGCCCGTTCGACCCGAAGACCTACGGCGGTGACGCCGCCAAGGCGCTGAAGGTCCGGCAGGCGTTCCTGCAGTCCATCCCGCGGCAGAAGATCGTCGACACGCTGATCAAGCCGCTCAACCCGAACGCCGTGCTGCGGCAGTCGTTCATGCTGTTCCCCGGCCAGCCGGGCTACGACGAGATGATCGCGCAGAACGGTTCTTCGGAGTACACCGACGCAGGCTCGGACGCCGCGATCGCCAAGGCCAAGCAGTTGCTGGCCGATGCGGGCGTGACGACCCCGGTCAAGGTCCGCCTCATGTACGCCGACAACAACCCGCGCCGCGCGCAGGAGTACCAGTTGATCGCCGCGTCCGCCGCGAAGTCGGGCTTCGACGTGATCAACGGCAAGAACGCCAAGTGGTCCTCGCTGCTTTCCAACAACAAGATGTACGACGCGTCGATGTTCGCGTGGCAGTCCACCTCTACCGGCGTCGGCCAGAACCCGCCGAACTACCTGTGCAAGACCGGTGATGAGAAGGATTGGGGCCAGAACAACTTCACGCATTACTGCAGCGCCGATGTCAACAAGGACATGATCGAGCTCAACAGCGAGGCGGATCCGGCCAAGCAGATGGCCCTGATGGTCGATGCGGAGAAGCACCTGTGGGCGGACGGGTTCGGGACGTTGCTGTTCCAGTTCCCGGACATCGTCGGCTACAACTCCAACAAGGTCAGCGGTGTGGGCGACGCCCCGCTGAGCCCGACGTTCCTGTGGAACTACTGGGTTTGGCAGACCGCGAGCTGATCGGGGCTTCCCATCGGCTCACCGGCCGGCGGCCGCGAAGCGATGATCCGTCTTCGCGGCCACCAGCTCGGACCGTGTAGCGATGCCGGGCCCGTACCGCACGGGCCCGGCATCGCTCGCCTCGGGACCTGTCCGCCGCGGGCCGCCGGATCGAGCATCCGGCGGTATCTTCCTTCCGCGGGGCATCGAAGGAGCGTGGCTGCACAGTGTTGACTTTTGTGGTGCGACAGTGCTGACTTTTGTGGTGCGACAGTGCTGACTTTCGTGGTGCGGCGGGTCATCGCGGCGTTCTTCATCGTGATCGGGGCGTCGTTCATCGCGTTCATCCTGGTGTCCAACGCCGGGAACCCGCTGGACAAGGCGGCGCTCATCCAGCAGCCGGTGGCGCGCCAGCAGACGATCGCGACGATCACGCAGTCGCTCAACCTCGATCACAACATCATCGTGCGGTTCTTCCTGTGGCTCAAGGGTGTGCTGGGGTGCCTGGTCGGCCAGTGCGACTTCGGCCGGAACCTCGACGGCAATTCGGTGAACGTCGATCTGGCCAACGCGCTGGTGGTTTCGCTGCGGCTGATCACCGCGGCGACCGTGGCGGCCATCATCATCGGCATCTCGATCGGCATCATCACGGCCCTTCGCCAGTACTCGGGTCTCGACTATGCCGTGACCTTCCTGGCGTTCCTGTTCTTCTCGCTGCCGGTGTTCTGGTTCGGCGTGATCCTCAAGGACGGGCTCGGCATCCAGTTCAACGACTTCCTGCAGAAGGACGGCGGCGCGTTCAGCTGGCGGGCGATCATCGCGGTCTCGCTCATCCTCGGGGTGATCGCGTATTCCCTCTTCGGCGGGCAGTTGTACCGCAGGCTCATCACCGGGGGTGTGACCACTCTGGTCGCGTTCGGGGTGATGTATTACGTCACCGTCACCCACTGGCTGCTCAACCCGAGCCTGGGCATCGGCCTGATCATCCTCATCTCCGGCGCCATGGGACTGGGGGTGACGGTGCTGACGGCGGGGCTGCGCAATCGAAGGGCGCTTCTCACCTCGATGACGACGGTCGCGGTGGGCGCGGCGATGTGGTACCCGCTGCAGTTCTACTTCTATGAGGGCTTCAACTTCTGGAAGCTCTTGATGCTCCTGGCAATCGCCATCGCGGCGGGCACGATCATCGGCTATCTCTACGGCGGCGACGACAAGGGGTTGTCCGCCCGGACGGGCGCGTTGACGGCGGTCGGAACGTCGTTCGTCATCTTCGTCGACCGGCTGATGCGCGCCTGGCATGCCTACATGACGAACCCGGTGATCGGCGGCCGGCCGATCAAGCTGACGCTCCCCGGAACACCGTTGCTCAAGGGCGATTTCTGGATCCACACCACCGACATCCTCACCCACCTGCTGCTGCCCACCGTCACGCTGATGCTCATCTCGCTGGCGACGCACTCGCGGTTCGCGCGGGCCAGCATGCTGGAGGTCCTCAACCAGGACTACATCCGCACCGCCCGCTCCAAAGGCCTCACCGAGCGGACCGTCGTCATGCGGCACGCATTTCGTAACGCGCTGATCCCGCTCGCGACGGTGGTGTCCTTCGACATCGCCGGGCTGATCGCCGGCGCCGTGCTGACGGAGACGGTGTTCGCTTGGAAGGCAATGGGCCGGTTGTTCCAGGACGGGCTGCTCAAGACCGATCCGAACCCGGTCATGGCGTTCTTCGTGGTGGCCGCGCTGATCGCCGTCATCGCGAACCTGCTTGCGGATATCGCCTATGGCGCGCTCGATCCCAGAATCCGGGTGAAGTGATGGGCACCGCACGCGCGATCGCGGCGCGGACGTCGGCGGCGACGACGGCAGGCACCAGCGCGGACCCGGAGGTACGGCGATGAGCATCGGCCAGGGCGGCGGTCTGGTAACGGAGTTGCCGGAACCCACCGACATCACCGAGGAGCGGGACTTCCGGGCGAAGGAGACCGAAGGGCTCTCGCAGGGGCAGATCGTCCGGCGCCGATTCATGCACCACCGGGGCGCGGTGGTCTCCCTGGTGGTCCTGCTGCTCGTGCTGTTGCTCGCCGCGACCAGCATCGGCTGGGGACCGATCCCGCACTGGTGGAAATGGTCCTACGCGGTGACGCTGGTGGCCGACTCGAACCAACCGCCCACCTTGGCGGTGCCGTGGCTGTTCGGCTCCGGGTTCCGGTTCGCGGTCGGTGATTTCCCGTTCGGGGCCGACCAACTCGGCTACGACAACTTCTCCCGGGTGATGCGCGGGATCCAGCAGACGCTGATCGTCATCGTCATCATGGGCATCTTGACCACGGCGATCGGGACGGTCCTCGGCGCGGTCGCGGGCTACTACCGCGGCTGGATCGAATCGGCCATCATGCGATTCACCGACCTGATGATCACGCTGCCGATCATCCTGGTGACCGCCGTCCTCGGATTCGTGTTCGGGGCACACGGCGTGCTGGTGGTGGGTGCCTGTCTGGGGTTGCTGTCCTGGACCGGACTCGCGCGGTTGGTGCGGGCGGAGTTCTTAAGCCTTCGGGAACGCGAATTCGTCGACGCGGCCAAGGTCGCCGGCGCATCGGACGTGCGCATCATCTTCAAGCACATCCTGCCCAACGCGGTGGGCGTCATCGTGGTCAACATGACGCTCGTGATGAGCGGCGGCATTCTCGCGGAGGCGGCGCTCAGCTTCCTCGGGTTCGGCATCCAGTTCCCGGATGTGTCGCTGGGATCGCTGATCTCGAACTACCAGACCGCCATGCTCTCCGGCCAGCCGTGGCTCTTCATCTGGCCGGGCGTCTTCATCATCGTGATCGTGCTGTGCCTGAACTTCGTGGGGGATGGGCTGCGAGACGCGTTCGACCCGCGGCAGCGGCGCGTGCCCAAGGCGCGGGACCTTCGGCCCCCCTCCGGGACCCTGGTGATCGCCGAGGCGGCGACGATCGAGCCGGTGGCCGAGGGGAGGGAGGAGTCGTGAGCACCGCACCTGCGCCCGCTATCGTGCCGGGCCGATCGCGAGCCGCGACCGTGCCCGGCGGTTACCGGGCCGCGACCGCGCCCGGCCGGGGATCAGCCGTAGAGCGCGGCGGCGAGCCCGATCACCGCGACCACCGGCGCGGCGGCGATCAGGTGCCAGTGCCACCGCACCGGCGGCCGCGCGAACTCCAGCTGCGGGTTGTCCAGGTGGCCGGCGTCCCGCAACTCCTCGAATCGCCGGCGCACCACGGCCGCCGCCGCCCCGGACGGGCTGCTCGGCACATCGCCTGGCCGGATCGACCGGCCCGGGCCGTAACTGGACTCCGGCAGGCCCTTCAGCGTGCCCTTGCTGGCTGCCCGGGCCGTAGCGAGGCCGCCGGGAGCAGGTGCGGCCCAGGCCGTGTAGGTCCCGTACGCGGTCACCAGGGTCAACGCCCACTTGGTGTCCACCCGCTGGATCGCGGGCCATGGCAGGTCGATGGTGCGCAAGACGTTGACGACGTGGACGCCCCCGTCGTCCACCGCCACCTCCGGTCGCCAGTAGGTGGCCCAGACCGTCCCGGAGATCAGGACCACCCACGGCCCGATCTCCCACAGGGCTCGCGCGCCGTCGTGGGCGACCGCCATGACCAGTCCGATGGCGCACAGCGCGATGACCACACCCGCCAGGACTCGGCCGAACGCCGGCCGGAACACCGCTCGCATGCCGCCATCATGGCACTGACCGCACCAGGGGAAGGGCGGGATCGCCCGTGAGCGCAGAGGTCGCCGGGGTGGAGGCAGGGCGTCAAGGGGTGCTTCAGGTCGACCACCTGAGCATCGAGTTCTGGGTCGACGGGGAGTGGTATCCGGCCGTCGAGGACGTGTCGTTCGAACTGGGCGCCGGTGAGGTGCTGGCCATCGTCGGCGAGTCGGGATCCGGCAAGTCCACCGTCGCGATGAGCCTGATGGGGCTGCTGCCGTCGAACTCGCATGTGACGGGCTCGATCCTGATCGGCAAGCGTCAGGTGGTGGGGGCGCCGGAGCGGGCCATGCGGCACCTGCGCGGCGAGGACGTCGCCGTCATCTTCCAGGAGCCGATGACGGCGCTGAATCCGGTGTACACCATCGGGTTCCAGATCTCCGAGATGCTGCGAGCGCACTCCGCGATGTCGCCGCGGGCCGCGCGCGCCAGGGCCATCGAGCTGCTGACCATGGTGGAGATCCCGGACCCGCAGCGCCGGGTCGACGCCTACCCGCACCAGCTCTCCGGCGGTCAACGGCAACGCGCCATGATCGCCCAGTCGCTGGCCTGCGATCCGAAGATCCTGCTGGCGGACGAGCCGACGACGGCGTTGGACGTGACCGTGCAGGCCGAAATCCTCAAGCTGATGCGCGATCTGAAGGAACGCATCGATGCGTCGATCATCCTGATCACCCACGACATGGGCGTGGTGGCCGACATGGCGGACCGGATCGTGGTGATGAAGGACGGCAAGCTGGTCGAGACCGGGACCGCCGAGCAGATATTCCACCGTCCGCAACATCCCTACACCCGCCACCTACTCGACGCGGTGCCGCATCTCGGCGCGGTGGTCGGCAAGGAGAGCTTCACGCTCACGGCCGCCGCGGCAGCTGCCGCGGGCGGCGCCGCGGCGCATGGCGTGGACCTGCGAAAGGGCGTCGCAGGCGGCGCCGAGCCGGCCGGCGCAGACGAGGCCGACGGTGTCGATCCTCGGCGGCGATCCGCCCCGGTCGCCGGCGCGGATCTCGTGGTGGACCTGGCCGCGGTCGCGGTGGAGTACCCGCGTCGCGGCCGCACCCCGGCGTTTCGCGCAGTGGACGGTTTCGACCTGCAGATAGGCGTCGGCGAGGTGGTCGGGCTGGTCGGGGAATCCGGCTCCGGCAAGACGACCATCGGGCGCGCGCTGGTCGGCCTGCTGCCCTTCGTCGAGGGCAGCGCAACCGTGTTGGGCACCGACGTGGTCAAGGCGCGAGGTTCGGTGCTGCGGAAAATGCGGCGAGGGCTGTCGATCGTGTTCCAGGACCCGGGGTCCTCCCTCAATCCGCGGCTGCCCATCGGGGAATCGATCGGCGAGCCGTTGCTGCTCCACAAGATCGCGAAGGGTGCCGCGCTGTCGCGCCGGGTCGAAGCACTGCTCGACCAGGTGAAGCTCGCGCGCGGCATGCGCAACCGCTACCCGCACGAGCTGTCCGGTGGGCAGCGGCAGCGCGTCGGTATCGCCAGGGCGCTGGCGCTGAACCCCAGGCTGCTCATCGCGGACGAACCCACCTCGGCGCTGGACGTCTCGGTCCAGGCCACGGTGCTCGAACTGTTCCAGGAGTTGCAGGCCCAGGCGGGCTTCGCCTGCCTGTTCGTCACCCACGACCTGGCCGTGGTGGAAATCCTGGCCCGCCGGATCGCCGTCATGCACCACGGAGAACTGGTGGAGATGGGAACCACCGAGCAGATACTCACCGACCCGATGGAGCCCTACACCCAGCGGCTGCTCGCGGCGGTGCCGGTGCCCGACCCCGGCGAGCAGGCGACTCGGCGGGCGCAGCGCGACGCCATCATCGCCGCGGGGGTGGGGCTGACGACGGACGAGACCGACTACGAGGTGTTCTCGCGCTGAGCACTCGGATTCGGTTCGGCGGGCAGCCGTTTCGCCGCGGCCAGCCGTTCGGGCCATGATGGGGTGATGATGTCGCACGGTGGTGTGTTGGCGGTGCATGCGCACCCCGACGACGAGTCGATCACCATGGGCGCCACCCTCGCCCGGTACGCCGCGCTCGGAATGCCCGTCACCCTCGTCACCGCAACGCTCGGCGAGGAGGGGGAGGTCATGCACGGCCGGATGGCCGGCCTCGCCGCCGGCGCTGCCGACCAGTTGGGTGGCTACCGGCTCGCGGAACTCACCGCGGCCTGCGGCGCCATGGGGGTGACGGACTTCCGATTGTTGGGCGGCCTCGGCCGATTTCGGGACTCCGGCATGGCCGGATCGACCTCGGCAGCCCATCCGCGGGCGTTCTGCCGGGCTGCCGTCGGCGGGCCGGATCACCACGACGCGGTGGCCGCCCTGCTGACGGTCCTTGAGGATGTGCGCCCGGCCGCGGTGCTGACGTACGACACCGACGGCGGATACGGGCATCCCGACCACCTGGCCGCGCACCAGATCGCGGTCGCCGCGGTCGCGGCCTGGCGCCGCGACGGCGACGCCGCGAACTGCCGGTTGCTCGCGGTGGTTCGGCCTCGGCCGATCGTCGGCGATGCACTCGAAAGGCTGTGGCGGGTACCGATTCCGGCCGGATACCGGCGTCCGTCGCTGCAGGACCTCGGGGGCTTGGTCGGCGACGGCGCGTTCGACGTCGCGGTGCCGACCGGGCCGTGGCGGGCAGCCCGCCGCGCCGCGATGGCCGCGCACGCCACCCAGTTGGACGTGTGGGCGGGGCCGGTTGACGGCTTCGCGCTGACCAACATGCTGGCGCAGCCGCTGCTGGACACCGACTACTACCGCGTGCTGTCCGGTCCGCCCTTTCCGCCGGGGGCGAGCGACCTCTTCGACGGGCCGTGACCGATTCGGCGGGGTGGGTTTACGCGGCTTCGAGGGCCGGGCCATACTGTACGGCTGGGAGCCGGTAATCCGGCCGGCCCCGCGGAAGCGAACGTCCGGGCCCACGGCCCGGGATCAGACGGAAGAGGGTGGGTTGTGCTGACTGTTGCCGAAATGTGCGTCACCGCCGATGGGAGGCGTCCGTGAGCGTCATGTCTCTTCCAGGGCGCGCCGTGGCGGATGCCTTTCCTGCCGTTCCGTGGGACCTGATCGAGGAGTACAAGCAAGCCGCGATTGCGCACCCCGACGGCATCGTCGACCTCTCCGTCGGCACGCCGGTCGATCACGTGGCGGTACCCATCCGCACGGCCTTGGCGGACGCTTCGGACGCCCCGGGGTACCCGCAGGTGCAGGGCACCCCCGAACTGCGCGCCGCCTACGTAGGGTGGTTGGACCGCGCGCATGCGGTGACGGTGGACCCCGCCAATGTGCTGATCACCATCGGGTCGAAGGAACTGGTCGCCACGCTGCCGTCCCAGCTGGGCTTCGGCCCGGGCGACCGGATCGTCATCCCGGAGCTCGCCTACCCGACCTACGAGATCGGTGTGCAACTGGCCGGCGCGGAGTTGATCCGCGCGGACTCGCCGAGCGCCCTCGGCCCGCAGCCGGTGGGAATGTTCTGGCTCAACTCGCCGTCCAACCCGACCGGCCGGGTGCTGTCGCCGGAGCAACTGCGCGAGGCGGTGTCCTGGGCGCGTAGCCACGGGACCATCCTGATCTCCGACGAGTGCTACATCGACCTGGGCTGGGACGTCACCCCGATGTCGATCCTGCACCAGGACATCTCCGGCGGCGATCACAGCGGGCTGCTGGTCGTGCACTCGCTGTCCAAGAGGTCGAACCTCGCGGGTTATCGGCTCGGGTTCGTCGCCGGCGACCCGATCCTGGTGCAACGCGTCCTCCAGCTTCGGCGCCACCTGGGAATGATGGTGCCGACGCCCGTCCAGGTCGCCGGGATCGCGGCGCTGGAGGACGACGCGCCCGTCATGGTGCAGCGCGAGCGGTACGCCGAGCGGCGGTCGATCCTCTCCGACGCCTTCACCAGGGCCGGTTTCACGGTGGAGGACTCGCAGGCCGGGCTGTACCTGTGGTGCACCCGGGGCGAACCGGCATTCGAATCCGTCGCGTGGCTGTCCAAGCGGGGGATCCTGGCGGTGCCCGGCAGCTTCTACGGCCCGACCGGGGCGCAGCACATCCGGGTGGCCCTGACCGTCACCGACGAGAAGGTCGCGGCCGCCGCGGCGCGGCTGACGACCTAGGAAGATCACCATTTGGGAAGGATTTGTCCCGCTTTCCGGGCCGGATCCTTCCCGAACGGTGATCTTCCGTGTGGAGAGGTGGCGGGGGCGGGTCGTTCTCGTTCAGTCCGCCGCGTGCAGCGCGGCGTTCAGCCCACCCCAGGTGGCCGTGTGCGGGAGCGCCTGAACCTCGCCGGAGAGCGAATGCCGGCGAAACAGCAGGCCCGATGCGCCGGCCAGGTCTCGCGCCGCGACCTGGGTGCGACCCCCGTCGGCGAGCACCGCCACCTTGGTGCCGCCGGTGAGGTACAGGCCGGATTCGATCACGCAGTCATCCCCCAGTGGGATGCCCAATCCGGCGTTCGCGCCGATCAAGCAGCGCTCGCCGATCGTCACCTGAACGGTGCCGCCGCCGGATAGCGTGCCCATGATCGATGCGCCGCCCCCGATGTCGCTCCCGTCGCCGACCAGCACACCCTGCGAGATGCGACCCTCCACCATCGACGTTCCAAGGGTGCCGGCATTGAAGTTGCAGAAGCCTTCGTGCATCAGGACGGTCCCGGGGGACAGGTAGGCACCGAGCCGCACCCGGTCGGCGTCGGCGATGCGCACGCCGGACGGCACCACGTAGTCGGTCATGCGAGGGAAGCGGTCCACGCTGTGCACGCACAGCGGGTGGCCCGCGGCTCGCGCCCGCAGCGCAACCTCGGCCGCGTCGGTAGCGGGTATCGGCCCCAGGCTGGTCCAGGCGTTGTTCGGCAGCACGCCGAAGATGCCGTCCAGGTTGATCGAGCGCGGCATGACCTGCAGGGTGGAGAGCAGATGCAGGCGCAGGTAGGCGTCCGCGGTATCCGCCGGCGGGTCGGCCAACGAGGATATGCGGGTGTGCATGACGACTATCTGCACACCCCGGATGTGATCGGCGCGCTCGGCTGCGGCAAGCGCGCGGCGAAGGGCGGCTTCCGTTCCGCCGGCCGCTTCGGCGCCTTCGGACGTGGGGATGTCGTTGTCCTCCCCGTCGAGCATCGGAGCCGGATACCAGGTGTCGAGCACGGTGCCGTCTGCGGCAACCGTGGCGAGCCCGGTTCCAACCGCGCCGACTGTGACAGGGGCGACCTTGATCATGCGCGCCAGGATATCCAGCCGGTGACGCTGGACGGCTATCGGCTCTCCGGAATCGCCGCCACCAGGACCGCGAGCAGGTCCCGCACGGACACGAACCCGAGCGGGTTGCGCTGGTCGTCGAGGACCGGCAGATGGCGCACCAGGGCCGCGTTGGCGCGCTGCGCCGCCGCGATGATCGGCTCGGCCGGATCGACGGTGACCAGGTCGGTGGTCATGATGTCGCCGGCCGTCGTGAGATCCATCTCGGTGCCCGCGGCGATCTGTCCCACCATGTCGCGCTCCGAGACGACGCCGAGCACCCGATCATGCCGGAGCACTGCGACCGCACCGATCTCGTTGTCCACCAGCACTTGCGCGACCTCCGTGAGGGTGTCGTCCTCGGCGACGGAGGCAACCGGGGTCCGCATGATCGCCGCTATCGGCGTATCCGGAGTCACCAAGGCAAGGCTGGGCTGGTTCATTATGGCTCCCGCGGTCGGAAGGGTGGGCACCTTCGAGTGTGCCGACGGCGAGGGGCCGAGGACAGGGTCGTTGGTCCCGCGCAAGAGCGCTCTGCCGTCGGCGCGTGCGCGGCCGCAACGGCACCGCTTGCGCGGCGTCGCCGCAGTTGTCGGCGCCTTGCCCACATCCCGCGCGGCGGCGCCACCGTTACCGGCCGGGTGGCCCCGTCCGCTGCGCCGAGGTCCCGGCGTCGGGGGCCACGTGCGCCGTCAACGGCCCCGCCGGCCGGGCGGCCTCGTCGGTCTCACCGAGCCGGGCCGATGTCACTGGCGTTACCGGCTGGGTGGCCGCGTCGGCTGCGCCGAGGTCCCGGCGTCGGGGGCCACGTGCGCCGTCAACGGCCCCGCCGGCCGGGCGGCGCCACGGTTACCGGCCGGCTGGCCGCAACGCCGTCACCGGTCTCACCGGCCGACCTGCACCCGGACCGTTCCGTCCGGGAGCGGTTGCGCGCCGGCGGTCCATTCGTGGTCGGTCCAGGCCCGATCGGCAAGGCGGACGGCCGTGACGTGCATCGACGTCGCATGGGCCACCATCCAGGCGGCCAGGGCGCGTGCGGCCTGCCCGGGCGTGGTGTGGGGCAGCGAGACCGTCATCGTCGCGGCATCCCCCTCCGGCGAGAGCGAGACCACCTGCAGCCCAGTCAGTTCCGCCTGCGCCGCACCGAGCAGGTCCGATAGCCCGTCCTTCGCCCCGGCGGTGCCGGGTAACGCCGGACGGACCGGCACCCGCGCGGTCGACGCACTGGCGCCGGCCCGGCAGGACAGTGTGAGGACCTCGGTGCCGCCGAGTTGAACGGCCAGCGCGTGGGCGTCGTCCTCCCATTTGGCGTAGGCCTCCGGATACCCCGAGCGCTGCACCGACTGGGCCGCCTCGGTCAGCGAGAGCTGTTGCCAATCCGGAACATTCAGCAGCGCATCGTAGAACTTGTTCGCGGCGTAGACCGGGTCCATGATCTGCTCCGGGTCGCCCCAACCCTGGGTCGGCCGCTGTTGGAACAGGCCCAGCGAATCCCGGTCGCCATGGTCGATGTTGCGCAGCGACGACTCCTGCCATGCGGCGGCCAGCGCGATCGTGCGGGCGCGCTCCGGCAACCCACGGGCGAGCCCGACCGCGTCGATCGTCGAGGCGTGCTGCAGTTGGACGGCGTCGAGCGTCAACGGCGCTCTGCCAGCGGTTTCGTCCGCGCGGCCGGCGACGTTCGGCGGCCGGGGCACGGTGCACTCCGGTCCGGCCGTCGACAGCGCCGAAACCAGTGCCCAGACCCCTATGGCGGCGCCGGCGACCACGGCGGCGGTGACGATCCCGACGGCGATGACGGTTCGGCGTCGCATGCCGGCCACGGTACTGACACGCCCCCCGGAACTCCTGCCGGTACGTACGGCCGCGTATCGCACATTCCCGGGCACACCGCGCGCACGTACGTCGCCGCGGCAGGGAACTGATCCGGCGCAGCACGATCAGGGGCACACCGCGCGCACGTGCGCTGCCGGGCACGCTCGATGCCCGCACCCGCCCTGGCTCGCTCCGTGGGCGACCGCCCGGGCACCGCGACGTGCGCGGGCCCTGGGAGGATTGCCGCATGGTTGCTCCCGCCGCGCTGGACCTCACCGCCGACCCAGCGGATCTGACGGCCGCGTTGATCGACGTGCCGTCCGTGTCCGGCGAGGAGGGCCCACTCGCGGATCTCATCGAACGGGCCCTTCGCGCCCCGGGTCGATACCGCCTCGATCGGCTCGGCAATACCGTGATGGCGCGCACCGATCACGGCCACCCGAGCCGGGTCGTGCTGGCCGGGCACATCGACACGGTCCCGATTGCCGACAACGTGCCCTCCCGCTGGGAGGGTGACGAAATTTTCGGGTGCGGCGCGACCGACATGAAGTCCGGTGATGCGATGCTCCTGCACCTGGCGGGCACCGTGGACCGTCCGTCGAAGGACGTGACGTACATCTTCTACGAGTGCGAGGAGGTCGAACACGACCGCAACGGCCTGACCCGGGTGCAGGCGGAGCGGCCCGACTGGCTCGCCGCGGACCTGGCGATCCTCGCCGAGCCGACGAACGGCAAGGTCGAGGCGGGCTGCCAGGGGACGATGACGGCCGTTGTCAGCACGTACGGGCTCCGGGCACATTCCGCGCGATCATGGCTGGGCGCCAACGCGATCCACGCAGCCGCGCCGGTCCTGCAGCGCCTCGCCGAGTATCGCCCGCGGACTGTGGAGTTGGACGGTTGCCTCTACCGCGAGGGCCTCAGCGCGGTCGGCATCGCCGGCGGTGTGGCGCGCAACATCATCCCGGACCGGTGCGAGATCACGGTGAACTTTCGGTTCGCGCCCGACCGCGGCATCGACTCCGCCCGCGCCGAATTGCTGGAGGTGTTCGACGGCTACCGGCTGGTGGTGACGGACGCGGCGCCGGCGGCCCTGCCCGGTCTCGCGGCGCCCGCCGCGGCCGAATTCGTGGCCGCCGCGGGTGGCCACGCCGTTGCCAAACACGGGTGGACCGACGTCGCCCGGTTCGCGGCGTTGGGAATTCCGGCGGTCAACTACGGCCCGGGCGACCCCGGACTGGCCCACACGCCGGGCGAACACGTCTCGGCGACGCAGATCCGCCGGATGACCAGCGTTTTGCGGCAATTCTTGCGTTGATCGGTTTTGGCTTCGCGGGGCGCTAGGGTCGACGCCGTGGGAGATGAGCCAGTGAAAGGCGCCGAGGCCGGCGAGGCCGCCGACGCGGACCAGGCCATGAGCCGTGGCGTGCCGGACGGTCGCGCGGTCGCCGCCGGATTGCCGCCGCCCAGCGAGCGAGAGCGGGCCGAGCGCCGGGACGGCGCGGCGGGCCCGGGCGGTGTCGATGGGCCGGGCCTTTCCGGCCCGGGCGGTGTCGATGGGC
>CAZUXD010000036.1:31159-36386 GCA_964624455.1 uncultured Actinomycetes bacterium
GGCGGTGTCGATGGGCCGGGCCTTTCCGGCCCGGGCGGTGTCGATGGGCCGGGCCTTTCCGGCCCGGGCGGTGTCGATGGGCCGGGCCCTTTCGGCCCGCAGGACGACACACTGCTGCAGGGGCGCTTTCCCGGGCCGTCCTACCAGGACGCCGCCCAATGGCCGATCGTGCGGCGCGGCAGCCAGCAGTTGCCGACCACGACCGATCAGCGACTGCTGGATTCTCGTGGTCCCAGCGACTGGGTGCATACCGACCCGTGGCGGGTGATGCGAATCCTGTCGGAGTTCGTCGAGGGGTTCGGCGCGCTGTCGGAACTGCCCCGGGCGGTGACGGTGTTCGGCAGCGCGCGCACATCGCGTGACTCCGAGACCTACCGCCTCGGACGGCAGATCGGAGCCGCGCTGGCCCGGGAGGGTTTCGCGGTGATCACCGGCGGCGGGCCGGGGACCATGGAGGCCGCCAACCGCGGCGCGCACGAAGCCGGTGGCCTGTCCGTCGGCCTGGGGATCGAGTTGCCGTTCGAGCACGGCCTCAACCAGTGGGTCGAACTGGGCGTGAACTTCCGGTACTTCTTCGCTCGGAAGATGATGTTCATCAAGTACTCCCAGGCGTTCGTATGCCTGCCCGGCGGCTTCGGCACCTTGGACGAGTTGACCGAGGCGCTCACGTTGGTGCAGACGAAGAAGCTCACCAAGTTCCCCGTGGTGCTGTTCGGCTCGGCGTTCTGGGGCGGTCTGGCGAAGTGGATCAAGGACGTCCTGGTCGCGGAGGGCACGATCTCGCCGCAGGACCTGGATCTGCTTTACGTGACGGACGACATCGACGAGATGCTCGCGGTGGTGCACGAGTCCTACAAGGCATGGGAGGACACCCACTGAACCCCGGCGGGGACAGCGCCGCGCGCATGCAAGGATGACGGGGTGTTGCGCTGGATCACCGCAGGAGAATCGCACGGCCCGGCCCTGGTCGCCGTGCTGGAGGGGCTGCCGGCCGGGGTGCCCGTCACCACCGCCGACATCGCCGCACAATTGGCCCGCCGCCGGCTCGGTTACGGCCGCGGGGCCCGGATGAAGTTCGAGCAGGACGCCGTCACGATCCTCTCCGGCGTCCGCCACGGCCTCACCATGGGCGCACCCATCGCGGTGCAGATCGGCAACACCGAGTGGCCCAAATGGGAAAAGATCATGGCTGCCGATCCGGTGGACCCGGCCGCCATCGCGGGGCTGGCGCGCAACGCACCGCTCACCCGCCCGCGCCCCGGCCACGCGGACCTGGCCGGCATGCTGAAGTACGACTTCGACGACGCCCGCCCGGTCCTGGAGCGCGCGTCGGCCCGGGAAACCACCGCCCGGGTCGGATTGGGCGCCATCGTGCAGCAGTTCCTCGGCGAGGTGCTGGGTGCGCAGATCGTCTCGCATGTCGTGTCGATCGGCTCGGCGCAGGCGGTGGACGGGCCGTTGCCCACGCCGGCCGACCGGGAGGCCATCGACGCATCCCCGATGCGGGCGCTGCATCCCGACTCGACCGACGCCATGGTCGCCGAGGTCGACGCCGCCAAGGCGGACGGCGACACGCTCGGCGGGGTGGTGGAGGTGCTGGTCTACGGCCTGCCCCCGGGCCTGGGCTCGTACACGCACGCCGATCGCCGGATCGACGGCCGCCTGGCGGGGGCGCTCATGAGCATCCAGGCGATCAAGGGCGTCGAGGTCGGCGACGGGTTCACCAGCGCCCGCCGGCGCGGATCGGCGGCGCACGACGAGATGGACGGTTCCACCGGGACCATCACCCGGCTCTCGCACCGGGCCGGTGGCACCGAGGGCGGCATGACGAATGGGGACGTGCTGCGGGTGCGGGCCGCGATGAAGCCGATCTCGACGGTCCCGCGGGCGCTCGGCACCGTCGACCTGGCGACCGGCGAGGCCGCCGTCGCGATCAACCAGCGCAGCGACGTGTGCGCGGTCCCCGCCGCGGGCGTCGTCGCGGAAGCAATGGTCGCGTTGGTGATCGCCGATGCCGTGCTGGAGAAGTTCGGCGGGGACTCGGTCGCGGAAACCGCGCGGAACGCGCGTGCCTACCTGGACCGCATCGCGGTCCGCACCGCCAGCCGGCCGAGCGATGCGGCTGCCGGATCGCAAGATAGCGGATCGCCGGCCGGGCCGCCGGACGTCGACCGGGCCGGATGAGATGCCGCCGAGCCACCGGCCCGCAGTCGTCCTGATCGGGCCACCAGGGGCTGGAAAGAGCAGCGTCGCAGCGGTTCTCGGGCATCGCACCGGCCTTGCGGTGCGCGACACCGACTCGGATGTGGAGACCGCTGCGGGCCGGACGGTGGCCGAAGTCTTCACCGAACTGGGCGAGAAGGAGTTTCGGCGCCTGGAGCAGGCGGCCGTGCGGGCCGCATTGACCGAGCACACCGGAATCCTCGCGCTGGGTGGCGGGGCCGTGATGGATGCCGATACCCGGGCGCTGCTGGCCGGGCATCGGGTGGTCTTCCTCGCGCTGTCCATGGCGGTCGGCGTACGCCGTACGGGGCTGTCCACCGCACGACCGCTGCTCACCGGGGTCACGCCTCGGGCCACGTTCAAGGCGCTGCTGGACGCGCGGCTACCGCTCTACCGCGAGGTGGCGACGCTTCAGATCGACACCGACGAGTTAACTGTCGAGCAGGTCGCGCAGGTGATCATCGCCGAGCTGGGGTTGTAGGAGATGACGAATCCATCGGGGTCGCGCCGTTCCGGGCGTTCTCGGCGGTCGAAGGGGCGCCCGCAAGAGGCGCAGCGCCGCCGATGAAGACCGTGCGGGTTTCGGCGGCGGCGCCCTACGACGTGTTGATCGGGCGCGGGCTCGACGATTCGATCGTGGCGGCGGCCGGCGGCGCGGCCACGGCCGCGCTGATCCATCCGGTGACGCTTCGGGATCGGGCAGCCACCGCGGCGGAAGCGTTGCAGGACGCCGGAATCGCGGTCCGGCGTGTCGCGGTGCCGGATGCGGAGGAGGCGAAGACGCTGGCGGTGCTCAGCCGGTGCTGGGACGAGTTCGCCGCGGCGGGACTGGGGCGAACCGACGTCGTCATCGGGTTGGGCGGCGGCTCCGTCACCGACCTCGCCGGGTTCGCCGCCGCCACCTGGATGCGCGGGGTGCGCGTCGTCCAGGTGCCCACCACCCTGCTGGCGATGGTCGACGCCGCGGTCGGCGGCAAGACCGGCATCAACACCGCCGCGGGGAAGAACATGGTCGGGTCGTTCCACGAACCCGCATCCGTGATCGCCGACCTGGGGGCGCTGGATACCCTGCCCCGCGCCGAACTGGCGGCCGGGATGGCAGAGGTCGTCAAGGCCGGCTTCATCGCCGACCCGGACATCCTGTCGATCATCGAGTCGGATCCGGCGGCCGCGATCGACCCGGCCGGGCCGCGGCTGGCCGAGCTCGTGCAGCGCGCGGTCGCGGTGAAGGCGGCGGTGGTGTCCGCGGACCTGCGGGAGTCGGACCTGCGCGAGATCCTCAACTACGGGCACACCCTGGCGCACGCCATCGAGCGCCGCGAGGGCTTCTCCTGGCGACATGGGGAAGCGGTCGCCGTCGGGCTGGTGTTCGCCGCCGAACTCGCCCGGGCGGCGGGCCGCCTGGACGACGCGACCGCCGACCGGCACGCCGCGGTGCTGCGCTCGCTCGGGCTACCGACGGCGTACCTGCCGGGTGTGCTCGACGATTTGGTGACGATCATGGCCTCGGACAAGAAGACCCGCCGCGGCGTGCTCCGCTTCGTGGTGCTCGATGCCCTCGCCCGCCCCGGCCGGCTTGAAGGCCCAGGCCCGGACCTCCTGGCGGCGGCGTACGCGGCGATGCAGCAGGCGGTGCCGGCGAATCATGTTTCGCCGGAACAGGTGCCAAACGAAGGGGCGGTGCGGCGGTGACGATCGAACCGAGCGGGACCGGTGACGATGGACCGCGGCGGGGGCCTTCGGACCCCGCCGAGGTTGCCGAAGCTGTGGTGGAGGAGGCATTGTCGGCCGCCGCCCGGGATCTGGTGGACTCCGCTGCCGTACTCGGGCGCAGGCCCGTATGGGTGCTCAACGGGGTGAACCTGGGTCGGCTCGGGCTTCGGGAGCCGGCGGTCTACGGCTCGACCACGCACGCGCAACTGACCGAGCGGCTGATCGCGCTGGGCCTGACGCTATCCCTGGACGTGGACGTGCGACAGACCGACGACGAGGCGACCCTCGTCGGCTGGCTGCACGCGGCCGCCGATGCGGCCGTGCCCGTCGTGCTGAACCCGGCCGCATGGACCCACTACTCGGTCGCGGTACGCGACGCCGTCGCCCAGCGCAGCGCCGAACTGGTGGAGGTGCACATCTCCAACGTGCACACCCGCGAGGAGTTCCGTCACCGCTCGGTGATCTCCGGCGTGGCGACCGGGGTCATCGCCGGCCTGGGGCTCGCCGGCTACGAATTGGCGTTGCGCTACCTGGCCGCACGCGACTGACCGGGCCGGACCAGGCCGCCCCATGCGCCGCCCGGCCCGGCGCCGCGTTCGGCGTCGTCGTGTGCCGTCAGGTGTCGTCACGGCACAGGCGCGCCCGGCGCATGCTCTCGCGACCGCCCGTCGCCGGTGCCACGGCCCGGACCTAGACTCCTCAATATGCCAGTTTCGCAGAGCACCGTCACCCCAGCCGATCCCGTCACCGCCGCCGCTTCCGCCGTCGACCTCAAACCGCGCAGCCGTCAGGTGACCGACGGCATCGAGGCGACGGCCGCCCGCGGCATGCTGCGCGCGGTTGGCATGGGCGACGAGGACTTCGGCAAGCCGCAGGTCGGAATCGCATCCAGTTGGAACGAGATCACGCCCTGCAACCTCTCGCTGGACCGGCTGGCGAAGGCCGCCAAGCAGGGCGTCTTCGCGGCCGGCGGCTACCCGCTGGAGTTCGGCACCATATCGGTCTCGGACGGCATCTCGATGGGTCACGAGGGGATGCACTTCTCCCTGGTCTCCCGGGAGGTCATCGCCGACAGCGTGGAGACCGTTATGCAGGCCGAGCGGTTGGACGGGTCGGTCCTGCTCGCGGGCTGCGACAAGTCGCTGCCCGGGATGCTGATGGCCGCGGCCCGGCTGGACCTCGCATCCGTCTTCCTCTACGCCGGATCCATCCTGCCGGGCTTCGTGCGGCTCTCGGACGGCACGGAGAAGGAGGTGACGATCATCGACGCGTTCGAGGCGGTCGGCGCCTG
>CAZUXD010000037.1:0-36239 GCA_964624455.1 uncultured Actinomycetes bacterium
ACCGCACAGCAGTACTAGAAACCAGACCCAGAAACACCGAAATTCTTACACTCCCAGACCAGAGCGGCGGGCCCGGCGACGGTGAACCAGCGGCTGGCGGCGATCAAATCGTTCATGGCGTTTTGCGCCGGGGAAGACCCGGCCCTAGTCGCGCCCTGGCTGGAGATCAAACGGACTCGCCCCGCCCGGGTTCCGACCCGGCCGCCCGACGCGCTACCCGTGACCGCCGTGCAGGCACTGATTGCAGCCCCGGGCCAGGCAACACGTCGTGGCGTCCGCGACACCGCTCTGATCTTGTTGACATTCGACGCCGCGGCTCGCATCCAGGAAGTCCTCGACCTGGCTGTCGGCGACATCGACACCACACCCGGTCGCGGCACGGTGACCGTCACGGGAAAGGGCCAGAAGACCAGAGTCGTGCCGATCATGGACAAGACCGGACGTCACCTGGACCAATACATCGGTCTGTTCCACGTCGGCAGGCCGGATCCGGGTGCGCTGCTGTTCTACACGACCCGGGCCGGGCAGCACCAAAAGATGAGCCAGGACAACGTGTCCTACCTGCTCAACAAGCATGCCGCGACAGCACGTGCCGCCTGCCCCGAGATCCCGGAACGGGTTCACGCTCACCAACTCCGGCACGCTCGGGCCATGCAGATGCTCCGGGCCGGAGTGCCCCTGCCGCACATCAAAGAGTTCCTCGGCCACGCCGACATCACCACCACCAACGTCTACGCCACCGCCGACAACCAGATGGTGCGCGACGCCGTCCAGCAGGCCGCCAGCACCACAGCCGAGCCCGCCCCGATCTGGAAAGGAAACGACGAGATGATCCGCCGACTCGCCGGACTCAAATAGTTATCCCGAGGAATCGCGGCTGGTCACCGTGCTGATACGCAACGATCAACGATCCTCGGGATAACCAAATCCTCGGGATACTCTTGGGGGACTCCGGGGCGGCCGAACTGGCGGGCGATCGCGACGCCGGCAAGGAACTCTTTGGTGGTGTGCGAGCGCATCTGCGGGCCGTTGTCGGAGATGGCCAAAAGCAGCGGCCGGTCCCCGTCGGCGACTGCCTTGTCGATGACCTCGGCGTCGCCGTCGACCAGGGCCTTGACCAGGGTGTCGGTGGCGTGCTCGTCGATGGCGTCCCACAACTGTTCTTGCTCCAGGGCGTGGGTGAAGGCGATCTCGACCTGGGTGGAGGACTCCTCGATCGAGCACACGGTGGTGATCCACTTGCGGGAGACGATGTCGATGATCGCTATCGCAGCCATCTTCGCCTTCGGAAAGTGCGTGAAGTCGTAGCCCCAAATCCGGCGGGGTTTCCACTCCAACCAGTCCGGCCACGCCTTCCGCGGGATCGGCTCCCGCGGCGATTTACCCGGCAGCAGAAGACCTTTCGCCAACAACACCCGCTGCAGCGTGGACGGTGACACGTGCACCAGGTCGATCCGTGACCCGCGGTGCGCGAGCTTGCGATGCGACCGGTCCGTCTCGCCCCACAGCTCATACAGGTCGACGATCGCGTCGCGTTCCCACCCGAGCAGGCCGTGCAACGGGTTACCACCCGACGGGGCATCATCCAACGACTCCCCGGCGGCACGGCGGGAGGTCCAGCGGGCCACCCGCAGATCGTCCACGTCCAACACGCGGCACGCCGCTCGGGCCGACCATCCCCGCGCAACGGCATGATCAACCAGGTCGCAGATGCCGGCCTTGACGGATGCGTCCACACGGGCCGGGACCGGGCCGACGGTCAGTCCCAACGCGATTTTCCCCGGTACAGATGAAGCTCCACCGCCTGCGCCGTGATCGTGGCCCGCAGCTGCTCCAGCTCCGCCCTGGCGTCCTCCAACTCGACCTGCTCGGCGGTCTTGCCCGGCCGGCCCGGCGTGGCCGACAGAGCCGCCAACGCGCCCTCCTTCGCCGACCGGCAGATCGTCGTCACCGTCGTGCGGTCGACCCGCCATTTCGCGGCGGCCTCCCGCTGGGTGAACTGCTTCGTCAGCACCGACGTGAACAGCTCCCACTTCTCGCTCGGCGGCAACACTCGCCGCGGTTTGCGTCCCTTTCCCATCGGGCCAGCAGACGACATGACGATCCTCCAGACGTGTCCGACACGCCCACATCTGGCAGGGTATTTTTCGCCGCTCCTGGCTCATTGACTCAGACGCAAAACAGGGCGTGTGATTGGTGAGGCTGAAGTGACTGGTGAACATCAGCCGCTTCGGGAGGTCTTGCATGCCTATGACCAGCGCAGACGTGATCACATTGACCGACGGGCAGCGGGCCGAACTGGCCGGGCTGCTGCGCGCGGGCCGGACCGAGCAGCGCCTTGCCACGCGGGCCCGGATCGTGCTGTTGGCCGCCAACGGGCGGCCCAACGCCGTGATCGCCCGGGCGGTGTCGGTCTGTCAGGACACGGTGCGCAAGTGGCGCCGCCGCTGGGCAGCCGACCCCGGGTCGGTGGCGCTGGGTGATGCGAAACGCTCCGGCCGGCCACCGCGGTTCACCCCGGTGCGGATCGCCCAGGTCAAGGCGTTGGCGTGCACCCCGCCGGCCCAGGCCGGCGTGCCGCTGTCGCGCTGGTCGTGCCCGGATCTGGCCCGCCAGGCCGTGGAAGGCGGGATCTGCCCGTGTCTGTCGGCGCCCACGGTGCGCCGCTGGCTGTCCGAGGATGCGATCAAACCCTGGCAGCACCAATCGTGGATCTTCATCCGGGACCCGGACTTCGCCGCCAAGGCTGCCCGGGTGCTGGACCTGTACGCCCGAACCTGGGACGGGACGCCGCTCGGGCCGGACGAGTACGTGATCTCTGCCGACGAGAAGACCTCCATCCAGGCCCGCTGTCGCTGCCACCCGAGCCTGCCGCCCGGCCGGGCCAGGATGCTGCGGATCACCACGACTACCACCGGCGCGGCGCCATCGCCTACCTGGCCGCCTACGACGTGCACCAGGCCCGCGTGTTCGGCCGCTGCGAAGACACCACCGGGATCGCCCCGTTCGCCGCCCTGGTGGAGCAGGTGATGACGGCCGAGCCGTACGCCTCGGCCAAGCGGGTGCTCTGGGTGGTGGACAACGGCTCCTCGCACCGCGGCCACGTTGCCGTCGACCGGCTGGCCGACCAGTTCCCCAACGCGGTCATGGTACACACCCCGGTACACGCCTCCTGGTTGAAACCAAGTCGAGGTCTACTTCTCCATCATCCAACGAAAAGTCGTATCGCCCAACGACTTCACTGACCTCTCGAGAGTCGAGAAACGCCTCGTCGACTTCGAGGCGCGCTACAACGCGACCGCTCGCCCGTTCACCTGGAAGTTCACCACCAGCGACCTGGCCGACCTGCTGCACCGGCTCGACCGGCACCAACCGGCCCACGACCAGCACGACGCCCAGGCTACCGCCGCCTGACCACCGACGAACTTACGAGCCAGACCACTTAGTCACAAGCGCCTCGTGGCATCCTGAACAGCGGTTGGGCCCCGGTGGCGGTCACAAGGACAGTCCCCCCGTGCTTGATCGGCCCGAACCGAACACTGGGCACGGTTGGATGAACCGAGACCACCGTTCCAGGCCGGATCATCGCTGGGTCAGTGTCAAGGACGCACTCAGGCCATTCAACATTGTCGTACCCCGTACCGTGGCCAAGCCGAGTCATTTTGCTTCGAGCAAACCCAGCATCTTCTATCCGTGCCACGCCCGCCGCGAAAACGTCCTTTAGCCGTGCACAAGGGGTCATCGCATGCAGGGTATCCTCCAGCGCTCTACGCGCAAGTATTTCTAATGAAATAGCTTCACCGGGCACAGCACCCAGGAAAATACTCGAAATCACCTCGGGGCAAAACCCTGCATAGTCAGGTATAACTTCAAACGATACATGCGACCCATCCGGTATATCTTCCACCTCGCCGGCGTTGAGCCTCCGACCAGCCCGATCATAAACTGCGGCGAAGCAATGCCAGGAACTAGCACCGAACTCCAGGCACGCGCTTTCCGCAGCGCCAACAGCCGCCGCCAACGCGCCGCCCACCCGGAGTTCCGCAACGCCCGCATCAAACGCCTGCTGAGCTACATCGGCTGCGGCATGGAGCCGTTCTAGCTCTCCAGCGGTCTTTGGCGCCAGATGTTCCGATAATTTAGCCGAAACGTCCGTAGTACGCGGGAGAGCTGTCAAAATGGATTGCAACACACCGGCTTCGGGCCCATAAGCACCAAATCCTACACGACCCCCGCGCCCACGACCGAGCCAGGCAGTGGCCGCACCTGCGAGATCATTCATACTGGCCACGCCGTACGTCGTTGGTGCAGGGCAAACTGTCGAGATAGCGTTACCTGAGGATTCGGCTGCGTGTACCATGACTGGTAGCCGAGTGAAATGCATTGCGCGATCAGCGGTAATCACCAAGAGGCTTGCGTTTGTCAGACTGGTCCGGGTCAAGTAGCCCGTCCAGTACGCCGTCATAGCGGACCTGTACGAATACACCAAAAGAGTGTCAAGCTCGGACTCGAACATCCAACCTCGCGTCCTCTCTAGACGCATCACCCGATCATCCGCCATCAGTCCTTCGCCTTCTCCCATATGCTATGTTGCCGTATCCGCGTAGACCGCGCCGTGAGCCTATAGTCCGCTCCCAGACGCGCCCCCACAATTTCCGACCCTTATCCGTCTTCACAATTTGAGAAGCCGAGCCAAGTTATCACCCATTATGGCTTCTGTCTCGCCCAACGGTAGATGTATGCCCATTGGTTCGTCCCAACTAAGCACGTCCACTATCCGAAGTTGCGAGCCCATCTCCTGGATCGGGCAATCGCTTCCGAAAACAAACCTATGGGGTCCGAGCGCATCTATGCCCTCCTTGAGGCGTGGGAGCGCCCCCCAGCCGGTTTCGATATAGACATTTGGATTCTTTCGGGCCACATAAATTGCCTCGTCGGCAAGCACTACGCGCTGTGTCGCAAAATGGCAGAGGATGAAGGGCACCTTCGGAAAGGCTTCGATGAGGGTCGCCAACTGAGCAGGATAGGAAAAGGGCGGGTCGCCCTGATGCACAAGTACCGGAATACCAAGTCGCTCTGCCTCCTGAAGGATGGGGTCTAGTCGGTCCCGAGTTTTGAACGGCATGTAGCCATGCAAGCTCGGATGCAATTTCATCGCGCGGAAGTTGCCCTGCTCGACATACCCGCGCAGGACCTCAATCGTACGGTCCGTTGGTAGCAGGGGATTAACGACGAAACAACCCGTAAATCGATCTGGGTGCCTAAGCACAGATCGCAGGATATACTCATGGTGATCCGCTGGGTCGCCCGCGCGCGTGCCCGCTATCATCGGTTGGATCAATGCCCGATCGATACCGCGGCTTCCGCCGAGGACCTCAAACGGACCATCCATTAAGACAAGCGCCGTGTCGACGTCGAGTGTCGAAGCGTGAAACCCGCCATCGTCCGGCGAGGCAGCGATATGCAGGTGTCCATCTATAATCATGTCGCACTCCTAGAGGTAGAGGTTATATCTCGAACGGGCATGCCGCCATTAGAGGTGACCACAATGGTATCTGCAATGTACGCTGCATTGCCCGAGATTGCGTCGATCAGGTGGGGGTGAAGCCCGAATGTCATACCCGCCTGCAGGACTTCCACATCTGACTCGATTAATCGCGGCGGCTCCACGGTATCCAGGCCGATACCATGTCCGCCCCAAATGCCGGCGGTGTAACCAGCCTCTCTGATGGCGCGCCTCAAGGCCCTGGCGACATCCGACGCGGTTGCGTCGGGAACCATGGCCTGCGCACCCGCGTCAAAAACGGACTGGCAGGCCTCGGCAATACGTACCTGAGTCGATTTCAGCTCGCCACCAACGCTTGTCATGCCACCCAGCTCCACCCAATATCCGTAGGCGCCGTAAATTTCCAAAGACACCATTTGAAAATCACCGTGATTCAACGCCCTTCGGTACGGCTCTCGCAAATACGGGCCAGGGGATGTTAGCTGAATTCGGGGCACAGCACCGGCCGCCCGAACCGACGCCTCGACCCCTGCAATCAATTCAGTTTCAAAACGCCCGGGAGTTGCTAGCTCTGCGACCAGGGAGTATGCATCCGCCGCAATCCGGGCGCAGGCCGCCATGTAACGGAGTTCCTCGTCGCTCTTTACTGCACGCGCCGATCGCAAGAGGGCGGTCGCATCTACGACCTCAACGTCACTCAGTAACTCAGAGAGCCGCTCGCAATCGGCGTTCGGGAGGAGCCAGTTCAGTCCGCTGACCCCAACGCGACGCGCGCCTGGCTGGATCCGTCGAACGACGTCGGGAATGGCCTCGATTCCGATATCGGTCTTTTGAACTTCTTGTGCCCAACTTCCGGCCCGCGCCCAATATTCCTGCGAGGCCATCGGGACGACCAGCACGACCGGGGGCTCTTGCGTGAGACAGGCAAACCCCCATTGGCTCCAAATGCTATGGTTAGTTATGTACCTGACATCGCCACGATGAACCTGGTTTCCAACGGCGATTAGCACATCCAGGCCGTCGGCGACCATAGACTTCCGAATCAATTCATACCGACGCTCCCGTTCAGCATCGCTCGGGGTTGCGACGCCCGCGCAGTCCGGAGAAGGAACCGACGTAACCACGTCCTCCGCATTCGCCATATAGCACCACTTCCTCGATTCTCACTCGATAGTCTCTGACCAGGGCTCTCCCGTCAGGAACCAACTAATGTCCCATCGCAAAACTTCCATCAATGCACTCGAGCAGTTCGCACCGCCTTGATATTCTGATGGGCCAAGTGCGATACAGGCTGGGCAACGGAATCTAATCCCGTTGGTAACCAGGGTGACGTACCAGTGCCTCCCTCGAGCACCGGCGCCAATAATCCCACGTAGAGTGGGGCCTGAACTGTTGCATGGCGTGCCCCTTGTATCTCGCGTAACCAGTCTTCCAGCATCGCATTCTGGCCCTGCCCTACTGCCGCGCCAATCCCATGGTCGACCAAACCTCAGCGTACATGGATTGGAAAAGCGACGAACGTTTGATATCCAATCGGCGAGGGCGTTCGAAGGGCACTTCCAACTTCGACACGATTGCACCGTCCCGCATTACGACAATATAGTCACTTAAGAACAACGCCTCATCGAGCTGATGGGTGACGAACACGGCCCCGGCCTGCGAACGCCCCCAGATTTTCAATAGCTCTTCCTGCATAAGTTCGCGAGTCTGAGCGTCTAGCGCAGCGAAAGGCTCGTCCATAAGGAGGAACTCCGGTTCCAACACAATTGCGCGCGCGACATTCACGCGTTGCCGCATCCCTCCTGATAGCTCAGCCGGAAAAAACTCTCTAAATCCCCCGAGCCCAACAATGTTCAAGGCGACTTCCGCGCGACGTATCCGCTCCGCCCGCGACAGGTCAGTCCCAATCAGGCTGAAGGTAACATTAGCAAGAGCGGTCCTCCAGGGAAAGAGATGATCAGACTGGAATACCACCGCCCTCTGCGGGTTCGGGCGACCGGTAACATCTTCGCCGTCGACCAAAACGTGCCCACTCTCCGGTCGCAACAGTCCAGCCAATGAGGACAATAGGGTGGTCTTACCACACCCACTGGGCCCTATGACCCCTACGAAGGCCCCTCGGCGGACTTTCAATGAGACCTTCTTAAGCACATAATCGCTGGACTCTGAGAACCGATGGGTGAGCCTAATCGCTTCGAGTGCCCCATCCGGACTCATCGGCTTCTCCGTCCAACTTTCCAGGGATTTGCCCGTTTCGCAATCCACAACAATAACGAGTTGGCGACAACGCCTATCACCGTCAGAATGACGACAATGGCCAGCGCGTTGGCTGTCTCGAACGCCTGGCTGTAATTTAACGTTAGGAACCCCAGGCCTGCGGAAGCGCCAACTAGTTCGCCGACGACTACTCCGATGATGCCCCTGCCCACTCCGAGCCGGAGCCCCGTGATGATCCCAGGAGCCGCTGCGCGCACGTAAATCGTCGTGAACGCCCTGGTCTTGGACCATCCATAAGCCCTACAGGTCTCGGCGTATTCGGGATCGATGCCCTTGAAGGCGCTTTCCGTGTTGACAAGAATCGGGAATATGACCAATATCCCTACTATTACGATTTTGGACATCAGCCCGAGCCCAAACAGCACGATCAGCAAGGGCGCCACCGCGATTAGAGGAGTAGCATAGCCGGCTTGGATAACGCCTCCGAACATGTCACTCAAGAACGGTCGAGCGGCGAGCAGCGCCCCCAAAGCCAAGCCGATAATCGCGGCAACGGCGTAGCCAATGATGAACTCCTCGGCGCTCACACGAACATCGTTTGATATCGCTCCACTCACCACTAGGCGCCAGAGTGCGGCGACCGTCGTTGAGAACGGGGCAAACAGAGCTTCGTTCCTAATCTCGACACGAGCTACCAGTTCCCAGGCGCCGCAGACACACGCTATGCCCGCGAGCGGTAAGAGCTTACGTGCGAACTTTCGGCTGATAGCCGCCCACACAGGCTTGCCTCCGAGTCGGTGATTGAGCCGATGCTGGATTGTTTTCGCGCTTCTTTCGGCCACAGGGTGTCCGCTTTGCCCCTTAGACTGAATCGCTAAGCGGTGTGGTTTCATCGAACGTACGTCCCTCGGTCACGCAAATGGCGTCCAATTTAGCTGCGTTAGGCAGTTATACTGCCGACGTTTCAGGTCTCACCCTGTACGGCAACCGTCCATAAGTAAGTCGTGCCGTCCTCCCGTTACTAGAGTAGGGACTCACTTGATGGGGCCCTCCGCTACTGCCTCTGCTACATATTGTGGCGCCACAGTTTTCGCGTAATCGACGCTCCTCTTCAAAAGCCCGTATTTCACCAATTCAGGTCCCAACGCTTTGACAGCGTCCGCGTCCCATTCGCCGTTGCGGCTGGCTATCGGTTTGGAACCGCCGAAGTATAGATCGTAACTCTGCGCCGCGATTTGCTGATTTGCTGAGGTCCATTTTTCAATCAATTTTATGGCTTCGTCCTTGTTTGAGGGGTCAAACAACCATTCCGTAGCACCATTCAGCGCACGGAGTACTGCTACGACCGTTTCCCTGTGGCTCGTCGCCCAGCTCCCTAGAGAGACGTAATATGTAGGCACAGCCGGTGGCAGATCGACCGTGCTATAGAGGACCTTCAGCCCTTGGGATATAGCTTGAAAATTGGTCGGGGGATAGACCGGCGCCGCCGTTACCGCCCCTGCCGAGACGGCGGCTAGCTTGGCGGGGGTCAGCCCGGACGCGACAAGTGTATAATCCGACGAAGGAATATTGAATTTGGCCGTTAGCCGACGTGCCCACAAGACATCTAGATCCTGTAGATTGAACACCCCGATCTTTGACCCGCCTAGCTGGGTAGGTGAAGTCACGCTTGGTTTGGATACAAAGAATTCCACGGTTGGTGCAGGCGAGTAAACCGCGACGGTATCGATCCCCGCCGCTTGGCCATCATAAGTGACTATAGGCTGTCCCGAACTGAAATTCGCCGCACCGCTAGCGAGTAACGTTCCAGTTGGTGTACTCGACGAGAAATAGTCTACAGTTACACCAGCCCGCTTGAAGAACCCTTTGTCAATGGCAACATAGAGCCCCATGTACTGAGCCGACCGGGAACCCGTAGAGAATTTCACCGTTCCAAGCGTCGGCATGTTCGGCTCCAACGACGAAGAAGACGCTGGCGCCGACGACGGGGAAGACGCTTTTACCGATTGGCTACCGCAAGCCGACGCAATTAGCGCCAAGCTAAGGAAAGCGAGACTTAGAGCGACAGCGTGCGTTATACGGCTCGATCGCAGCAGGCTGTGAATCGGACTGTGAAGCCTACGAAGGTCGTTACCGATGGGCAGACTCAGCTGCCCATCGGGTCCAAGCTTGGAATTGCCGCGGTCGCCCGCTGGCCCGGAGATATGTTCGGTTGTTCTCACTTCGGCGTTTCCCTTCTTGTGGGTAAAGCGATAAGGTCCTTTCGCTTCGCGCAGTCCGGCTCGTCTGACATGACCGCGTGTCGTCGTCCGCGGTCCCGGACTAATAGAGGATCGGATGCACGCAGGCGGCCTTGTGTGTTGTCGGGGAATCTCGTGCAAGTGCGTTCTGGCGCCATTATGTCGCTGCCTTTTGCGTTTCGCGCCTCCCGCAGGGCCTACCTGACCTGTGATTCAGAGCGGTAGGCTTTGGGGCGTAACGCGTTCTGCAGGATTTACAACGTATGCAATTCAGTTGTCATTGCGTCGAGTTGTTTCGTGGTACCACGGCCCAGGCTTCAATCTCGACAAGCATTTCCGGCAGATCAATACCTACGCCGCGGAGCAGGGTGGCTGGCCGGGGGTTTGCGCGCAGATCCGGTTCGTGCTCTTCGAAAAATTCGTACATCGTGTCGCGCATATCGAAGACGTCTTCTCGCCGGGTCAAGAAGTAGCGAAACATCACGATGTTCTTCAACGATGCGTTCATGATTTCGAGGTTGTCTTTGATTTCGACGAGCGCCGATCGGGTCTGTTCCTTGATGCCGCCGCTGACGACGGTTCCGAAACCGTCCCGCTCCATTGCGGGATTCGTGTTTGGAATATCGGTGAAGGGGTCGCGCCCCGTGCAACCACTTAAGAACAAGATGTCAACATCCCCGCGCGTCCGGAAGCCGGTGGCCCAGTTCATCTTTTCTTTGTGATAGCTCGGCCACAGTTGGCCCCATTCATAGTCGACGGCGCCATCAATTTGGCGTTTCACAGCTTCGTCATTCGTCCACATTCGTGCTACTCCCTCTCTTTTTGGTATGGCTTCGGCTGACGTAGATCTTTTTTAACGGTGCCGTATGCCAAGATGCTTCGCCCCGATCTTGGGTCCGACCTTCCGGACGTCGCTCGCGGTCGGGGCCTGGTGCGAGATTTCGGTGACCCTTTCGGTTGAAGGTAGGTGGCATTTGGATCTCGCGCATGATGACTTTGCTCAGAGTTGTCGTGATTCCCCTGTGCAAATGCACAAGGGAGCGTTTGGTGGGTTCGCGGACCAGGGCCCCGGCAAGATCGCGTTTTAGCTGTTCAGGAGGAGTGTGACGGGTCGGTTTGAGCGTGCGGCGTGATGGCGGATGGCGCTGGCGATGTTCTCGTGCCCGGCCAGGCGTAGCGCGGAGAGGGCGAGGTTCCGAAGGGATGCCATGACGCGGGGGCCGTTACCGGTGCGCACTTGGGAGCGGTCCTCGTCGTAGGTCACATCACGCACCCAATGGAGTTTGTTCTCCACGGTCCAATGCTCGCGGATTCCCGCGGCGATGTGGTCGTTGCGGACATGGCCGGGCGGGATCGAGGTGATGCCGTGCACGATCTCGGTGCTCCACCGCCGGGAACCGGTCGGGCGGGTTCTGCGGGTGATCTGGAAGGCCTGCGCCGCGTGGGGGAAGTTGATACCTGCCGTCACCGAGGCGATCTTGAGGGTGCGCTTTTCGCGCCTGCCGTGCCCGGTTTCGATGCGGCAGCGGCCGGCCGGCACATCCGCCCAGGGCA
Organism: uncultured Actinomycetes bacterium; assembly: GCA_964624455.1. Lineage (GTDB taxonomy): Bacteria > Actinomycetota > Actinomycetes > Mycobacteriales > Nakamurellaceae > Nakamurella. The sequence goes on from CAZUXD010000037.1 coordinate 11,518, forward strand.
GCGCCTGCAGTTGTGCCAGCAGGGACGGCTGGTTCGCCTTCACCGTCAGGATGTAGTCGGCCTGCCGGCGGTGCAGGTAGTGCGCGTGACCGGTCTGCACGTGCAAGGCGTCGGCAGTGATCACCGCTGCGGTGATGTCGATGGGGTCGAGAAGTTCACTGAACATGGGGATCTCGTTGGTCTTGACGTCCACGTTCACCTGGCCGAGCACCACCGCCTCATCGTGGGTGATCGCAGCCAGCAGATGCCGGCAGCGTCCGGACGGGCCGATCGCGCCGCGCAGCGACTTGCCGTCCACCGCGATGAACCGGCGCCCACCGGCGGGCCGGGTCCGCCCGGCTGCCCATCTGCCGATCGCCTGTTCCAACGCGTCGGCGTCCACCGCCTGCAGGGTGCGCCGGATCGTGGACTCGCACGGGATCACCGGCCCGCACCCCAGCGGGGTCAACCCGGATACGCCCGCGTTGACCGCCCAGTCGGCGATCGCCACGTAGGAGCGGGCGCCGGCGATGACCGCGCATGCCGCGATCGCCAAGATGACACCGAGTCGATGCCGACGCCCTCGCCGATCACGCGGGTCGGGCACCGATCGCAGCGCCGCCAGCAGGGCCGGCCGGTCAACGTCCGGCTCGCCGGTGGCGTCGACCAGGTGGCCAATAATGGGGTCGGTCGGGCAAGATGCGTCAGCGGGCATGGCTCCTCGCAAGTGATCACGGTTTCAGGAAACTCCATGATCAACTGCAGGTCCATGCCCGCCCTGCTACCGGCTCATATCGGCGTGTCCTCCGTCATCTGCCCACGTCAGAACCAGTGCGGAACTACTTTGCCGACGCCCTGGTTCGCGGACTACGCCGATCCAGACGTCCCACGGATCGCTTCCGGTACGGATTTGATAGCGCCCACCGCACCCGCGCACCCCGTCACCCAGGGCCCCGGAAAGGTCGCGTTTGCGCATGTCAGGGCCAGTTTGAGCGCTTGTCCGGGGCGGGCGGCGTGATGTCGTAGGCCAGCGGCGATGTTCTCCCAGCCGGCCATGCGGAGCAGGCTGATCGCGATGTTGCGGCAGGTGGCCATGATTCGCGGTGCCTGCCCGGTGCGGACCTGCGATCCGTCCTCTCCCAGGGTGGTGTCCCTTACGTAATGGAGACGATTCTCGATGCGCCAGTGGCCCTGCACCCACCCGGCAAGCGTCCCCGGAGACGCGGTCTGGTAGCCGGCCGAGGTGATCAGGTAGACCACCTCGACGGTCTTGCGGCGGTTGCTGCTGCCGGTGCGGCGCAACTGCGCGACCTGCGCCGCGCCGGGAAAGTCGATCCAGCCGGGAGCCTGCAGGACCTTGATGGTTCGGGTGACCCGCTGCCCGCGCCCGGTCGTGACCTGGCGGGTGGCGGGCACGTGCTTCCATGCCAGATCCTTCAGGTGCCGCTGCAGGGCCGCCCGATTGCCCTTGACCGTGAACACGTAGTCCCCACCCGCCCCGGTGATGAGCTGCTGATCGACCGGCAGCCGTCGAAGGACACCGTGCGGTACCGGCCGAACATCACCCCCGGGGTCGACCGAGAGCCCACCGGACCGGCCAATAGCGTGAACAGGGCACGCAGCGGGCGAGGGCCCAACCGACGCCGCACATCCCGCAGCGCCTTGCACGACGGGCGTACCGCGCCGTGAAGCGCGCACGTCAGCTTCGCCCATACCCCGGCATAGCTCAGCGTCGGGAACAAGGCCAGCGCCAACACGAAATACAACCCGACCCGCGAGGGCAACACCCGAACCCGCCGCTCGGTCCTGGCGGTGTCTTCCAGCACCGCATCGGCCATCTCGAACGGCACGATCCGGGTCAGTTCCCCCAGATGCCCCGGCGCGAACACCCCCGCCGCCACCCGGACTCGACGGGTAATTGTCTCAAGTGTGGAACGGATGGCAGACTCGGCACGCAACGGAGGTCCTCACGACGGTGATCTTGGTCGATTCCCGTCATACAGGGCCTCCGTTGCTCATCCCCGCTGCGACACACCCTCAACTAATACTTGACACCCACGCCAAAGCCTTAACTCCCCGGCATTGCGACTAGAGCGTGTCTCTTAATGGGTTCTGGTGTGGATGATGGCGGCGGCCAGTAGCACGCCGCCGAGGAACGTTCGGGCGTGTTTGTCGTAGCGGGTCGCGATTCCGCGCCACTGCTTGAGGCGGACGTAGCTGCGCTCGACGACGTTGCGCCTCTTGTACTTCTCGGCGTCGAATGACGGGGGCCGCCCTCCCCGGCTGCCCTTGGCCTTGCGGCGCGCGATCTGGTCCGACCGCTCCGGGATGGTGTGCGGGATTCGGCGCTGACGCAACGCTTCTCGGGTCGACGGGTGCGTGTAGCCCTTGTCGGCCAGCAGCCGGAATGCGCCACCATGGTCCGCCGCGTCCAGGTCGTCGATCAGCGGCAGTAGCTGCGGATTGTCCCCGGCCTGGCCGCCGGTCAGGCGCACCACCACGGTCGCGGTTTCCTGGTCGGCCAGGGTGTGGATCTTCGTCGACAAACCTCCGCGGGAGCGTCCCAGAGCATGATCAACTGGCTCGATCGGCGGATCCTTGTAATTCGACAGGGCCCCCTGTGTGGGCCGGGGCCTTCGCCAGCACCGAGTCCTGGCGCGCGCCCGCGGAGTGTTAATGCGCGCGAACGATCGTCGAATCCACCGCCAACAGGCGCTCCACGTCGTCGCCGCCCGGCGCCCCGACCAGACCGGAGTCCTGCACGGCCTGCAGCATCGCCTGGTACGTGCCGTCGGTCGACCAGCGGAAATGTCGTTTCCAAACCGTCTGCCACGGGCCGAACTCGACCGGCAGGTCCCGCCACGGCGAGCCCGTCCGGTACCGCCAGCCGATGCCCTCGAGCACCGTGCGGTGATCCGCCCACGGTCGGCCGCGGCCACCCCCGACGGGCAGCAAAGGCTCCACGACCGACCAAAACTCATCCGAAATCACACCGTCACGAACCATGCCCATGATCGTCTCGCGAGCAACAGCTCAAGATTGGGAGACACGCTCTAGCGGGAAGCCCTCGCTGCCAGGCGGGGGCTTCCGCATCTGTCTACGACTTCTCGCACCGCGTGCCAGCGCGGTCGTGCACCACTTCGCACTCTCCCATGCGGAGCGCAGACCCACGCGCCAACGCGCCGAGTCCCTCAAACGCTAGTTCGAGTGTCGGCAGGTGCCCCGGCGCCTCCGGGCGGACTGTCCTCCTTGCTCTTCCAAGTTGACCGGCGCTCACGCTCAGCGTGAGCGCCGGGGCCAATACGGATCATCGTGGGCCCGACCCGACCCGGGCCAGCCGTTAATGTCCGCTTGGCCGGAACGAGGACATGAGCGGCCAGGGGTCGGCGGGCCGGCCTTAGCGGCCGAGCGGGCAGGACGTCAAATGGCCGTTCACATCAACTGCACCCCGATGTCGAGCCGCAGCCCTCGCATACGTAGCACGCGCCGGAGGGGCGCATCTTGGTCCCGCAGGTCAGGCAGAGCGGCGCGTCCGCGGACTTGCCGCTGACCATTTCCAACAGTTCGGTGGAGGATCCCGCGGCGCCGGTCGAGCGGGCGCCGCGCTCGTTGGCGTCCCGCTCGGCGGCGACGATCGGCTGCGGAGTGGCCTCGACCGAGACGCGCATCTCGGCCAGCCGGTCTGCGACGGAATCCTCGTCATGGGATTCGTCCGCCCCGCCGGCATCGTCATCGCCGTATCCGGCGAGCTGGGCGGTGCGCTCCGCGGCGGAGAAGATGCCCAACTCGGCGCGCCGTTCGACCGGCAGGTAGTCCAGCGCGATGCGGCGGAAGAGGTAATCCATCACCGACGTGGCGATGCGGATGTCCGGGTCGTCCGTCATACCGGCCGGTTCGAAGCGAAGGTTGGTGAACTTGGCGACGTAACTCTCCAGCGGTATGCCGTACTGCAACCCCACGGACACGGCGATGGAGAATGCATCCATCACGCCGGCGAGCGTCGAGCCCTGCTTGCCGAGTTTGATGAATACCTCGCCCAGCCCGTCGTCCGGGTAGGAGCCGGTCGTCAGGTAGCCCTCTGCGCCGCCCACGGTGAACGAAACCGTCTGCGACGGACGTTTTTTCGGCAATCTGCGACGCACGGGCCGGCCGGGCTCGATCGGGGCGACCGCCTGCGCGGCCTCCTTCTTCTTCGCCGACAGCGGCTGGCCGACCTTGCAGTTGTCCCGGTAGATCGCCAGCGCCTTGAGCCCGAGCTTCCAGCCCTGCAGGTAGATCTCCGCGACGTCGGCGACCGTCGCCGACTCCGGCATGTTGACGGTCTTGGAGATCGCCCCGGAGATGAACGGCTGGATCGCGGCCATCATCCGGACGTGCCCCATCGGGGCGATCGACCGTTCCCCCATCGCGCAGTCGAAGACCTCGTAGTGCTCGGGCCGCAGCCCCGGAGCGTCGACGACATGCCCGTGCTCGGCTATGTGCTCGACGACCGCCTCCACCTGCTCGTCCTGGTAGCCCAATGCCCTGAGCGCACGCGGAACCGTCTGGTTGACGATCTGCATGGAGCCGCCGCCGACGAGCTTCTTGAACTTCACCAGCGCGAGATCCGGCTCCACACCGGTGGTGTCGCAGTCCATCATCAGTCCGATTGTTCCGGTCGGTGCTAATACTGACGCTTGTGCGTTTCGATAGCCGTTCTTCTCGCCCAACAAGATCGTCTGCAGCCACACCTTCGACGCGACCTTGAGGATGTCGGCGTCGTCACTGCCGACCGGCCGGACGGCGTCGTTGGCCGCCGCGTGCTTGCGGATGACCCGCTTGTGGGCGTCGGCGTTGCGGGCGTATCCGTCGTACGGACCCACCACCGCGGCGAGTTCGGCGGAGCGCCGGTACGCCGTGGCCTGCATCAGCGAGGTGATGCCAGCGGCCAGCGTCCGGCCGCCTTCGGAGTCGTAGGCGTGGCCGGTGGCCATCAGCAGCGCGCCGAGGTTCGCGTAGCCGATGCCCAGTTGCCGGAATGCCCGCGTGGTCTCGCCGATCTTGTCGGTCGGGAAGTCGGCGAAGCAGATGGAGATATCCATCGCCGTGATGACGAACTCGACTGCGCGCGCGAACCGTTCCGAATCGAAGGTGCCGTCGTCGGACAGGAACTTCATCAGGTTCAGCGACGCCAGGTTGCACGAGGAATTGTCGAGATGCATGTATTCCGAGCAGTTCGCCACCACAACGCCAGAGACGATGTAGGAATGGTTGCGCGGCTCCGTCAAGTTGTATGTGGTTTCGAAGCCTCGCGAGACGCGCGAAACCAGATGCACCGACTCGTCCACGTGGTAAGAGGCGTGGTTGGCCAGTACCTCCGCCAGGCGGTCGGCCTTGGCGTGGTGATCAAACCCGATCACCGATGCGAACCGAGCGATGTGCTGACCGGAGATTCTCAGGTCGAAACTCCGCCCATCGCTTCCGTAGGTGGCTCCAGTGCCGTCCACCCGGGTGTCATGGAGGCTTTCGGTCCCGATTCCCGTCCGGCAGATCCGCCCCGCGATACCGAACGAGGCCAGAAGCTCCTGGACGCCGAGCAGCAACTCCTCCGAGCGACTGCCCAGCCCCACGTACCGCGTGCGCTTGACGATCTGGTTCACCACACACCCGTCGGCGTCGAACAAGCCGCGCAGGAACGCGACCGCCGCCTCGGTCGGCGCCTGGAAGATCGACTCCGGCACGACCTTGGACGATGACCTACCCTGGCTGACGCCCAGGCCCAGGAAGAGTTCCCGCAGTTGCGCGCTATTCGCGCGTAGCTGCGCGGTGCCGTTCGCCTGCCGGCTCGGTTTCCGATCGTGCCCCGTCAGGCTCGCCAGCAATTCGGCGTGGCGAGGCATCACCGTCTGCTGCTCCCACGCGTTGCCGTACACCGTCACAACACCCGCATCCGTCACACATCCATCGCCGACCAGCCAGCCCAGGTAGTGCGCGAGTTCGACGTCCCACTTCTCGGCCAGCGGCAGCGTCTTGCCGCGTACCGACCGTGCCTTCCGCAGCGCCTCCGTCGGCAGTTCGGGGCTGGAAAGCGGCCGTGGCGCGTCGTGAACCGAACGGGCCACCCGGTCGGCGGGCTCGAGGTGCTCGGCTCGTACCCATCCGCGGTTGCCGGTCCACACCCGGTGGTTCGGAGTGCACCGCAACCGAGAACCGTCGCTGAAGCGCAACTCGAAGATCTCGTTCGTGCCGGTCGACATGTACCGCACGACGCGGGAGGCCACGACGCGATCGGAAGGATCCGATTCGGACGTGACGTCGTTGGTGTAGACCTCGAACGTCTCACCGACGACAGATCGCGACACGAGTTCGCCGATGCGGACCAGCCCTCGATCCGTCACGACCCGCTGGTCGGCAGGAAAGCACGGGTTGGACGCGGTGATCCTTCCCGATTCCGGGCACGTGTGCCAGTCGTTGATGGTGTCGTCGTACTGGATGCCGGGATCGGCGCATTCCCACGCCGCCGCCGTCATCTTGTCGAAAAGCCCCTTCGCGTCGACGGTCTCGATCACCTGCCCGGTCTTGCGCGCGCGCAGGCCGAACTGGCCGCCGGATTCCACCGCGCGCATGAAGTCGTCGGAGACCCGTACCGAGTTGTTCGCGTTCTGGTACTGCACCGAGACGATGTCCTCGCCGCCGAGGTCCATGTCGAAACCGGCGTCGCGCAGCACGCGGATCTTGTTCTCCTCCTTGGCCTTGGTCTCGATGAACTCCTCGACGTCGGGATGATCGACGTCCAGCACGACCATCTTGGCGGCCCTTCGGGTGGCGCCGCCGGATTTGATGGTGCCCGCGGAGGCGTCCGCGCCCCGCATGAAGGACACCGGTCCCGAGGCCGTGCCGCCGGAGGAGAGCAGCTCCTTGGAGGACCGGATCCGCGAGAGGTTCAGCCCCGCGCCGGAGCCACCCTTGAAGATGAGCCCCTCCTCTCGGTACCAGTTCAGGATCGACTCCATGGTGTCGTCCACCGAGAGGATGAAACATGCCGAAACCTGTTGCGGAGATTCGGTTCCCACGTTGAACCACACGGGGGAGTTGAACGAGAACACCTGGTGCAGGAGCATCCAGGTGAGCTCGTCGGCGAAGACCTGCGCATCGTCCTCGGTCGCGAAGTAGCCGTTCTCGGTGCCGGAGGTGGTGTAGGAGGTGACCACCCGGTCGATGATCTGCCGCAGGCTGGACTCCCGCTCGGGCGTGCCGACGGCGCCGCGGAAATACTTGCTGGTGACGATGTTCGTCGCGTTGACCGACCAGAAGTCGGGGAACTCCACCCCGCGCTGCTCGAAGTTCACCGAGCCGTCACGCCAGTTCGTCATCACCACGTCGCGGCGCTCCCAGGTGACCTCCTGGTAAGGATGCACGCCCTCGGTGGTGTACAGCCGTTGCAGGCGCAGCCCGGCGTGGTCGCGGGCCCGGCCGCGAGAGGCGGCGTGCGTGGAGGTGTTTCCGTTGGAGATCGCAGCGTCGGAGCCGACGGATTCGGTCATGATGCGCAACTCCCCTTCCGTTTGTGATGTGTCCCCCCGGCGTCGGCCGGCGTGGTTCTGCTGACGGTTACTGGTGCATTGCTTCTGGCGGGTGCGGATGACGGGGTGCCGTCCGGGCCTGCGGCGCCGGGCGTCACCCGACCCGTGCGCGCGCCCGGTGACCCGCCGTGCTGTCGGGTGGCCGTTCGATCGGTGCGGCGCTAGGGCGCCCGCGCCCGGGCCCCGCGCGCAGGGCGAGGATCTCGTCCAGGAAATCGTCCGCGCTGGTGTAGGAGCGATAGACGGACGCGAAGCGCAGGTACGCCACCTCGTCGAGGTCCTTGAGCGGGCCCAGGATGGCCAGGCCGATCTCCTGGCTGGGCACCTCGGCGCATCCGGTGGCGCGCACCTCGTCCTCGACCTGCTGGGCCAAGAGCGCCAGCGCGCCCTCATCCACCGGGCGGCCCTGGCACGCCCGGCGAACCCCGTCGATCACCTTCGCCCGGGAGAAGGGCTCGGTCGCCCCGCCGCGCTTGAGCACCGCCAGCACCGCCGTCTCGACCGTGGTGAACCGGCGGGAGCACTGTGGGCACGACCGGCGGCGGCGGATCGCCTGGCCGTCGTCGACCTCGCGGGAGTCGATGACCCGGGAGTCGGCGTGCCGACAGAACGGACACCGCATCGGACACCACCTCCTCTCGTCGAACCGCTCCACGAGCGCCGAGCCGCCGCGACCGAAATGTGGATCGTCGGTGCGCAACTCTGCCTCTGCTGGGGATAACCCCTGCTCTGGGATACCCCAACCTGTGGACAACTTACACCAGTGTAACTACCACATGTAGGGGTCCAAGCTAGATCGCCGGGCCGAGTTTCGCAAGCACCACGAACATCTGCGGGCCGGCGTGTCGGCCATGCCGCCGGTGGACCGTCGGTGCGACTTCACCGGGCCGGGATCCGCAGCACCACGCCGACCGGCACGCTGCGGCCGTCCAATTCGTTGAGCTCCCGGATCCGCGCAACGGCCCACGCCGGGTCCGTGCCCGGAACCTCTCGAAGCGCGACGGACAGCAAAGTCTCCCCGGGGCCGACGGTGATCAGCCGCGTCGGATCGCCGCCGCCACCGGCCAGCAGGGTCAGGGTTCCGACGACCAGGGCGGCCGTCACCACCAGCGTCATCGCCAGGCGCGCCCACCGGCCCATCCGGTACCCGCCGGCGGCGCTGCCCGGCGGGCAGTTCGTGATGGCCACGGGCGGTTGGCGGTACACCTCGGTCTCCATCCGCCCGGGTCCGGTCGGGTGGGGCCGCTGACCTGCCACGCGGCGCGGCGGCGCCGGGCGCTGGACGCTCGGACGGTTTGCCGGGACCTCCGTGCCCAGGCTTGTGCGCCGCGTCCGGGCCGGGAGTACGCCGCCGTGCGCCGGCCCGCCGGACCCTGCGCGCGCCTGCGCGAACCCGGCCGAGCGCCGAGTTCGTCCGTGACCTGCCAGGTCGATCGCGTCGGTTGCCATCGTGCACCTCGTCTGCTCGACATGCCCGCTTGATCGGGCGTTTTGTCGTCCTGCAGGCGTATGCTCCTGCCGAACGAGCGTTCTATCGAACTGCTGACCGAGTTGTACACCGGCGCTCCGACAGCCGTCCCGGCGGAAGGCTCATTATGCCGAACTGACGTTTGAATTGTTATATACTGGTGCTACCGTTCCAAACGGAGACACAGCGCCGTAGCGGCGCGGAGAGGATGGCATTTCATGGCGCAGACACGAGGCGGCCAGCCTGCCGGGGACGCGGCTCCATTCCCGGAAACCGATCCCAGCGGCAAGGCGCTGACGATGCGGCAGCGCAAGGTTCTCCAGGTGATCCGCGAGTCGATCGCCGAGCGCGGCTATCCGCCGAGCGTGCGGGAGATCGGCGAACTCGTCGGGCTCAAGTCACCCTCCTCGGTCGCGTATCAACTGGACGCGCTGCAACGCAAAGGCCTGCTCCGCAAGGACGCCAACCGGCCGCGCGCGGTGGACATCCGTCCCGCCGAGGAAGTCGCCGTCGACGCCGCCTGGGGTAGGCAGCCGACGCCGGCCTACGTGCCGATGCTCGGCAGGATCGCGGCGGGCGGCCCCATCCTGGCCGAACAGGCGATCGAGGACGTCTACCCGCTGCCCAAGGAGATCGTCGGCGAAGGGACGACATTCCTGCTGCGGGTCGTGGGCGAGTCCATGAAAGATGCCGCGATCACCGACGGCGACTGGGTGGTCGTCAGGCAGCAGCCGACCGCCGACAACGGCGACATCGTCGCGGCCATGATCGACAACGAGGCAACGGTCAAGACCCTGCAGCGCAAGAACGGCCACGTGTGGTTGATGCCGCACAACGAAGCCTTCGAGCCCATTGCCGCCGACGACGCCTCGGTGCTGGGCAAGGTGGTCGCGGTCATCCGGAAGATCTGACGCGATCATCCTTCGGGCCAGGGATGCCGCGGGGCCCCACCCGACCGCCCGGACGGCGGGCTCAGGTGGCCTGGCGGTCCTGGCTGGTGGGAACCCCATTGACGACCGGAACCCCAGGCTGCTGGGCCGGTTGCGTCTGGTTCGGCGGGGCGACGGGCGACGCTGCTATCTGGGCCGGCGGTGTGGCAACGGTCGCCGACGCGTCGGTCTCGGCCGGAGCCTGACCGGCCTTGTCGTCCTCGTGCATGGCCGACACTTCCGATTTGAGGATGCGCAGCGAACGTCCCAGCCCACGGGCCGCGTCGGGCAACTTCTTGGCGCCGAAGATCAGGATGAAGGCCGCGATGATGATGACCCAGTGCCACCAGGACAAGCTGCCCATGCCGGCCTCCTCGCTACCCGGGCGACGGTGAATAGGAACGCTATAACACCTCACCATACCGAACGGCGTCCACGATAGGGGGCTCGCGCGAACCGGTCGCGACGGACGGCCTTGACACAGACGGCACTGACACGGACGGCGCTGACACGGACGGCGCTGACACGGACGGCGCTGACACGGACGGCACTGACACAGACGGCACTGACACAGACGGCACTGACACAGACGGCACTGACACAGACGGCACTGACATAGACGGCACTGACATAGACGGCACTGACATAGACGGCACTGAACGGGGTGCTCGCGATATCGGCGATGACGAAGCCCGCGTCACCGCCGCTCGCCGGCCGGAACTGCATACCCGTGCAGCGGGCCCGCCAGGTCCGCGGGCACCCGCGCGCTGAGCAGCGTGCCTGCGGCGGTGTGCTCCTCGGCGAGCACGGTCCCTTCCGCGTGTACCCGGGAGACCAGCCCACCCGCGGTGAACGGCAGCAGCACCCGCACGGTAACCGACGGATCCGGCAGCGCGTCCGCGATCCGCTCCCGCAGCTCGGTGATCCCCTCCCCGGTATGCGCCGACACGAACACCGCGCCCGGCAGCAGGTGCCGTAGGCGGGTCAGAGTGACGGGGTCGGCCGCGTCGACCTTGTTCACGACGATGAGTTCCGGTATGCGGCTTGCATCGATGTCGGCGAGCACGTCCCGAACCGCCGTCACCTGATCCTCCGGTCGTGCGTCCGCGCCGTCCACCACGTGAACGATCAGGTCGGCGTCCGTCACCTCCTCCAGGGTGGAACGGAAGGACTCGACAAGCTGATGTGGCAGGTGCCGCACGAAGCCGACCGTGTCGGTGAGCGTGTAGACACGGCCGTCCGCTGTCCGCGCGCGGCGAGTGGTCGGATCCAGGGTCGCGAACAGCGCATCCTGCACCAGCACCCCGGCGTCGGTGAGACGGTTGAGGAGCGACGACTTGCCGGCGTTGGTGTATCCCGCGATGGCCACCGCGGGCACCTGCTTGGCGCGGCGTGCGGAGCGCTGGGTGTCGCGGACCCGGCGCATGCCGGCCAGTTCGGTTCGCAACTGCGCGATCCGGCGGCCGATCCGCCGCCGGTCCAACTCCAGCTTCGTCTCGCCGGGTCCGCGCGAGCCGATGCCGGCCCCACCCGCGATCCGGCCGCCGCGCTGCCGCGACAGCGCCTCGCCCCATCCGCGCAGCCGGGGCAGCAGATAGTTCAGTTGGGCCAGCTCGACCTGCGCCTTGCCCTCCTTGGAGCGGGCGTGCTGCGCGAAGATGTCCAGGATCAGCGCGGTCCGGTCGACGACCTTGACCCGCAGCCGCTGTTCCAGGTTGCGAAGCTGCCCCGCCGACAGTTCGCCGTCGCAGATCACCGTGTCGGCGCCGCTCGATCCCACCATCGCGGCGAGTTCGGTGACCTTCCCCGATCCGATGTAGGTGGCAGGATCCGGGTGTTGCCGGCGCTGGACCAGCGCGTCGAGCACGACGGAGCCTGCCGTCTCGGCGAGCGCTGCGAGTTCGGACATGGAGGATTCGGCGTCTGCGCCGGTGCCCGTCGACCAGACGCCCACCAGCACCACGCGCTCGAGTTGCAGCTCGCGGTACTCGACCTCGGTGATGTCGGTGAGCTGGGTGGACAGTCCGGCGACCCGGCGCAGCGCCGAGCGGTCGGCCAGGTCGCGCTCACCGACGGTGGTCGCGTCCTCCCACGCCGGCGGCAGATCTGGTGCGGAATGCCGGAAGCCGGCCGATGATGAATTCATATCCCACCCAGGGTGCCACGTCCGGCCAGCGAATATCCGCCACCGGGCCGGTAGCGGATCCCGAAGCGCCGCAAGACCGGCGCTGACCAACCTGAAGAACCGGCGGGCCCGGCGCGGCGAACGACCCTGGCCCTGGCGCGGCGAACGACCCTGGCCCTGGCGGTGACGCAGGCGCCTGCGCACACTACTTCCATGCCTGCGGAGCCGGATCAGGGTGCGACATCGCTGTGGCATCACCGCGACTTCCGCCGGCTCTGGATCGGAGACACCGCCAGCCAGCTGGGGTCTTCCTTCGGCACCATCGCGCTTCCCTACCTGGCTGTGACGGTGCTGGGCGCCACGGGCTTCCAAATGGGCGTGCTCGGCGCCCTGCAGGGGCTGGGCTTCCTCGTGATCGGCCTGCCGGCGGGCGCGTTGGTCGACCGGTGGCGCAAGCGCACCGTCATGCTGTCCACGGACCTGGGCCGGGCGGCCCTGTTGCTGTCGTTGACGGCGGCCTGGTGGCTGGACTGGCTCACGTTCAACCAGCTCGCCGTGGTCGCGGCTGCCGTCGGTGTGCTGACGGTGTTCTTCGACGTCTCGTACCAGTCGTACGTGCCGTTCCTGGTCGGCCGGGACCATGTGGTCGACGCGAACGCCAAACTGCAGGCAAGCCAGTCCGTTTCGCATGCCGCGGGCCCCGCGGTGGGCGGCGTCGCCATTAAGTTCCTGGGCGCGGCCGACGTGGTGGCGATCAACGGGGCGGGCTACTTCGCATCGGCGGTCGCGTTGTGGCGGATCCGCCACCGGGAGACCCCGCCCGGGCGCGAGACCCGGCGCCGGTTACGGGTCGAGATTGCCGAAGGACTGGCGTTCGTGCTTCGCCATCCGTTGCTGCGACGGCTGCTCGCGTGCACCGGCATCGGCAACCTCACCGCGAGCGCCTCCGGCGCCCTGCTGATGCTGTACATGGTGCGGAACCTGCACCTGTCCGCGATCCAGATCGGCTTGATCGAGGGGATCGGCGCGGTCGGCGGTTTCCTCGGGGCGCTGGCGGTGCGGCCGCTGACCCGGCGCATCGGCGAGGGCCCGGTGATCATCCTCACCGCCGCGGTCTTCGCGCCCATGGCGTTCGCGTACCCGTTGGCATCGGTCCTGCCGGCGCTGCCGACCCTGCTGGTCGGTCAGGCCGCGTACATGGCGCTGGTGGTGGCCTACAACGTTGCCACCGTCAGCTTTCGCCAGCGCCTGTGTCCGCCGCAGATGCTCGGCCGGATGAACGCCTCCGCGCGCTTCCTGGTCTGGGGCACCATCCCCATCGGGGCGTTCGTCGGCGGCGTCCTCAGCACGCACCTCGGTGTGCTCGGCACGTTGTGGGTGGCGGCCGCCGTGGGCCTGACCTCGGTGCTGCCGGTGGCCATCTCGCCGCTGTGGCGGCTGCGGGTGTTGCCCAGTAGCGACGCGCAGCCCGACGAAGAGACGGAAGAGAGGGCGCCCGCACGCTAGCCGGCCACCCGACCCAGCCGGCGAAACGACGGGAGCCGGCGGTCTGACCGAGCCCGTGCGGTGACCCGGCCGGCGATCCAGCCGGGCCGGTGACCGGACCGAGCCGACGATTTGACCCTGCGCCGGCCGGCTATCACCGTCCGGTCCGGCTCACGATTTTCCGGGCAACCCGTCGGGCAGCACGACGCCCCTTGCGACGATGACGGCGGGCCCGGCCAGGGTGGACCATCCGGCGCCCAGCTGCACCGTCACCCTCCCGCCCGGTATGTGCACAGTGACGGTTCCGGCCGTTATCCCCCGGGAGGCAAGGAACGCGGCCGCGGCGGCCACGGTCCCGGTGCCGCACGATCGGGTCTCCCCCACCCCCCGCTCGTGCACCCGCATCCGGACGTCGCCGGGTCCGAGCGGCTGCACGATCTCCACGTTGGCACCGTCCGGGAACGTCCCCGGGTCGAACCGCGGCGCAGCGGCCAGGCTGACGTCGGACGGATCGGTGGCGATCAGACATGCCACATGCGGATTGCCGACATCTACCGCCACCCCGGAGATCCGCGCGCCACCGAGCGTCACGGACGCGGCCGCGCCCACCCGCGCGGGCCCCATATGGACGAGCACGTCACCGGCCGCCTGCAGCTCCGCGGTGCGAATGCCGCCGCGGGTGACGAAGTCGACCCGCCCCGGCGGGGCCCAACCTTCGTCCACCAGGAAGCGGGCGAAGACCCTGGCACCGTTTCCGCACATTTCGGCCGGCGATCCGTCGGCGTTGCGGTAGTCCATGACAAATCGGCCGCTGCCGTCGCGGCCCACCCGGATCACGCCGTCCGCGCCCACTCCGGTGTGCCGCTCGCACAGCGCACGGGCCAGCTCGGCGCTGAGGTCCACGGTGCCGTCGGGATCGGGCAGCAGCACGAAGTCGTTTTCCGTGCCGTGACCCTTGACGAAGGGCAATCCCGTGGATTTCACACCGCACAGCCTACGACCGGCGCGGCTACGGACCGTGGCATCCGGCAGGTCAACTGCCCGACGGCCCGCCCGCGTGTGCCACGTGCAGGGCCCGCTCCAGGAGCCGGGGATCGGCGGCGTCCAGGCGCGTCATGCGGGGGTCCCGGCCGAACCAGGAGCGTTGCCGCCGAACGAAGCGCCTGGTGGCGGTGACGGTGTCGGTGACCGCCGCCGTCTCGGACGTGGAGCCGTCCAGCACGCCGAGCAACTGCCGATAGCCGAGCGCGCGCGATGCCGTGAGGCCGCGACGCAGCCCGGCCGCCTCCAGCGCGGCCACCTCGTGGAGGAACCCGGCGGACATCATCGCATCCATCCGCGCGGCGAGCCTTTGGTCCAACGACTGCGGCTCGGCATCCAGCAGGATCAGCGCCGCGTCGTAGCGCGGTCGCCCGGGCGCGGGCAGGGTGGCCCGGAAGGGCCGGCCGGTCAGCTCGATGACCTCCAGGGCCCGTACGATCCGCCGCCCGTTATGGGGCGAGATCGCCGCGGCCGCGGCAGGGTTCAGCCGCACCAGCCGCGCCCGCATGGCATCCAACCCGTCCTCGGCCAGATCGGCCTCCAGCCGCGCCCGAATGGCCGGATCGGTCCCCGGGAAGTCGATCTCGTCGACGACCGCACGCACGTACAGGCCGGACCCGCCGACCAGCAGCGGTGTCCGGCCGCGTTCCAGCACCCCCTCGATCGCCTCCCTCGCCCGGCCCTGATACCCAGCAACGCTTGCGGTTTCGTCCACATCCCAGATGTCGAGCAGGTGATGCGGAATCCCCTGCCGGGCGGCGACCGCGAGTTTCGCTGTCCCGATGTCCATACCGCGATACAGCTGCATGGAATCCGCGTTGACGACCTCGCCGCGCAACCGTTCGGCGAGCGCCAGGCCGAGCATCGACTTCCCGGTACCGGTCGGGCCGGCGATCACGACCAGCCGGCGTATCCCCGGTTCTCGTCTCGCTGCGTTCCGGCCCACCGGGTTCGGCCCCATCGGGTTCGGCTCCACCGGGTTCAACTCCACTGCCAGACGGCGACGAAGTAGCCGACACCGAACGGCGCCGAATGGTGCAGCACCCGGGCCGTTGCCCGGCCGAGGCCAACGGTCAGTCCCGCTGCCGCGGCCAGCGCCGGCAGCGTCCGGGCGTACAGGGAGTCGGCGACGCCGGCGAGCCGCGCGCAGGTTCGGGACAGTGCGGCTGGGTCGCCGGACCGCAGGGCGGTGACGACATCCCGGTCGAATCCGTCCGACCGGGGGTCCGGGGTTCCCGGCGCGTGCTCGCCGTGCCCCGCCGCGCCGTCCGCCATCACCAGTAAAGCCGTTCGGCCCGCGGGAATGGATTCGGCCAGCAGCAGCGGATCCGCCACCGAGCCAACCTGAATCGCGCGCGTTCGGACCGCGACGCCGGCCCCGAGCAGCAGGTGCGCGCCCACCGCGGTGCCCACGGCCGCCCGCGCCGGGTCGGTCAAGACGCGGCGCTCAGGATCGCTACCGTCGTCGACATATGTTGCGGTGCAGGGAGCCTCCGTCATCGCAGGATGATCGGAACCAGACGGCAGGGCCACCGGCAACACCACCGGCCGGTCGCTACGCGCCAGCCCCGCGGCCGTGACCACCGACCCCGGAAGAAAGATGCCCTCGGCGTCCGGCGCCGCCGCGGTGCTGATCAGTACCACTTCGTCGACATCGGCAAGGCATCGCATCGCATCCTCGCAGGCTGACGGCAATTCGCCGGCCTGCGTTGCGAGATGGTCGGCAAGACCGGGAACCAGCCACGGCGCGGGCGGGCAGACGAGAAGCGTCACGATCACCCCGGAAGGCTATCGTCGCCCTTGGTCACAGTCTGGTCCCAGTTCGCGGACAACCCCACCCCGGCGGTCGCCTGACCTGGCGAGAACAGGCAGACTGAGAACCGACCTTGGCCAAGCGGCTGGGAGAATGGCCGAGCCGAACGGCACATCACGACGGGGGACGCGCCGGCGTCCCGGGGGCCCACACCGCCCCCTTGCTCATCAGAAGGGGCCAGCGATCATGCCCGAGGATCAGACGGGACTGTCCGCACCGCCACGAGACGCAGGTTCGTTCGGAGTCGGCGACGATCGCGTCGAACTCGTCGCCGATCAGATGGCGCTACCCGGCCTGGATGCGCCCGAGATCGCAGATCCGACCCCGCCCGCCCCGGACATCGCAGCCGAAGCCATGCCAAGCGGGCCGGACGGCACAATCCCGGCTGATCCGCATCCGGGCCCGGACATCCCGGCGCCTCCCGCCCCTCCGGAACCGCCGGGACCCGAACCCGCGCCGGTACCGCCATCACCCCAACCTCAGCCCGAGCCCGAAGCCCCGCCGGTGCCGCCCACACCACCGGAACCAGGCACGCACCCCGGGCTCCCGCACCCGACACCAAGCACACCACCGGCACCACCCGCACCCGGCACCCCACCGGTACCACCGCCACCACCGGAACCAGCGCCGGAAGCGCCCCCCGCACCCGGCCCGGATCACTCTCCGATGCCGCCGACCCCGGCGCCGTCGCCGCTCGGCGCTCGGCCCGGGCTGGTACGTCCGGTCGCGCCCCAGACCGCGGATACCCGGCATGGCATCGCCGGCCGCCCCGACGCGCACAGACCCGCGCCCGGGGCACGACCGGGTGCCCGACGGCCGAGGCGCGATCCCCGAGCAGCAACCCAGTCGCGTCCGACCCGGCCCGCTCCGATCACCCCGGTCGTGGAACCGATCGTCGAACGATCCGACCCGCACCGGTGGGGGCGGATCGACGATCAGGGTGTGGTGTACGTGCGCACCGCTGCCGGTGAGCGGACCGTCGGCAGTTGGCAGGCCGGCGACGCCGATGCGGGCCTCGCCCACTTCGGTCGCCGGTTCGACGACTTCGCCACCGAGATCGCGCTCTTGGAGGCCCGGCTGACCAGCGGCGCGGGGGATCCGAAGAGCACCCGTACGCAGGCCGTCGCATTACGCGAATCGGCCGACACCCTGGCCGCGGTCGGCGATTTCGACGGCGCCATCGCGCGGCTGGATGCTGTGCTCATCGCCGCCGACAACGCCATGCAGGTCGAGGCCGCAGCCCGTGCCGCGGCCAAGGCCAAGGCCGTCGAGGCAAAGCAGACGCTGTGCGCGGAGGCCGAGGAGTTGGCGACGTCCACGCAGTGGAAGGCGACCGGAGAACGATTCAAGGCGATCGTCGACGAGTGGCGCGCCATCCGAGGCGTCGACCGCAAGACCGACGACAGCCTGTGGAAGCGATTCGCCCGCGCCCGCGACAATTTCACCCGGGCTCGCGGATCGCATTTCGCCGAACTGGACAAGCAACGGGTGGCTGCCCAACAGGTCAAGGAGACATTGATCAAGCGCGCAGCGGAACTGTCGGGTTCCCGCGATTGGAACGAGACGGCCGCCGCGTACCGGACGCTGATGACCGAATGGAAGGCGGCCGGCCGGGCGCCGAGGGATGTCGAGGACCAACTGTGGGAGCAGTTCCGGGCGGCGCAGGAGACGTTCTTCGCCCGCCGCAACCAGGTCTTCTCCGAACGCGACGCGGAATTCGAAGCGAACGCCGCCATCAAGGAGAAACTCCTCGCCGAGGCCGAACAGATCGACCCTGCCACGGACCTGGACGCAGCCAAGGAGAAGCTCCGCTCGATCCAGGATCGTTGGGAAGCCGCCGGAAAGGTGCCGCGGGAACGCATCAGGGTGCTCGACGGGCGCTTGCGCGCGGTCGAGGAGCGGGTCCGGTCCGCCTCAGATGCCGAGTGGCGACGCTCCGACCCCGAGGCAACTGCCAGGATGGAGCAGTTCCGGGCACGTGCCGAACAATTCCGGGCCCAGGCGGAGCGGGCCCGGGCAGCAGGTGACGAACGCCGGGCGGTCGAGGCCGAACGACAGGCCACAACATGGGAAGAATGGCACACCGCGGCCCGGAACGCGGTGGAGGGCTGACGGACACCGGCGCGGCCACCGTACCCAGACGGGCAGCCGGGCCGCCGGTCGCGCCGGCCGACGTGACGGCACTCGCCGGCCGGGTCCGCCAGGTCCGGGCAGCAGCGCCGGATCCGACGCGCCGCACCATGATCGGGATCACCGGGCCACCTGGCGCGGGCAAGTCGACGCTGGCTGCGGCGCTGACCGAAGAGTTACGGACCGGGCCGCCCGTCACCCACGTCGCGGTTGTCGGCATGGACGGCTTCCACCTGGCCGGTCGGGTTCTCGCCGCCGCCGGCACCGCCGAGATCAAGGGCGCCCCGCAGACCTTCGACCCGTGGGGGTTCCTCGCGGTGCTGGCCCGGCTGCGCGCCGTTCCCCGAGAACCGGTGTACGCACCGGCCTTTGACCGATCGCTGGAGGAACCGATTGCCGGCGCGGTGCCGATCGGGCCCACGGTCGATGTCGTCGTCGTCGAAGGCAACTACCTGCTGCTCGACCTCCCGCCGTGGAACCGCGTCGCGTCGCTGCTCGACGAGGCCTGGTACCTGGACGTCCCGGAATCCGTGCGCGTCGAACGGCTCGTCGCGCGACACGTGCGGTTCGGCCGCACGGAGCGGCAGGCCAGGCAGCGCGCGACGGACGGCCCGGACGGCGCCAACGCGGTGGTGATCGCGCAAGGGCGACACCACGCGGATCTCGTCATCACCGATTCAGCGGGCGGTAGCGACGCCTGCCGAGCGGTTCCGCCCGGGCGCCAAGCGAAACGGCCGCCGGCCAACCCGCTGCCAACCCGGCGAGAGCCGCCCCGGACCGTGTGAGCGCGCCGGATCACGACCGGATGCGGCCGCTGCCGCATGCCTCGCGCGGGTTGGGCGGCCCCGAGCCATCACCGTCACGCGGGAACGTCGGCGGCGCGCCGGAACGTCGGCATGCCCAGGCCGACCCCAGGGGTCTTCAGGCTCGTGCCCTCCTCCGCGCGGTCGCCGGCCCGGGTGCGACGGTGGGCGGTCACCTCGCCGGCCACCAGGTAGTGCGGCGCGCCATAGGTGACAGTCGCGATGATGACGTCTCCGGGCCGCACCGAACGATCGACCGCGGCACCGGCCGGCGCGAAGTGCACCAACCGGCCGTCCCGCGCCCGGCCGCTCATCCGATGCGTCTCGCCGTCCTTGCGGCCCTCGCCGGAGGCCACCAGGACCTCGACGGCCGATCCGACCAACGCGCGGTTGCCCGCCAGGGCGTATTCGTCCACGACCTCGACGAGGCGTGCGTAGCGATCGGCAACCACGTCCGGCGGCACCTGGTCCTCCATGGTCGCTGCCGGCGTGCCGGGCCGGGGCGAGTACTGGAACGTGAACGCGCCGGAGAAGCCGGCCCGGCGCACGACCTGAAGCGTCGCCCGGAAGTCGTCCTCGGTCTCGCCGGGGAAGCCCACGATGATGTCCGTCGTGATCGCGGCATCCGGCATCGCGGCGCGGACGTCATCGAGGATCTTCAGATAGCTCGCGGACCTGTAGGAACGGCGCATCGACTTCAGGATCCGGTCGGAGCCCGACTGCAACGGCATGTGCAACTGGTGGCAGACGTTCGGCGTCTGCGCCATCGCGGCGATGACGTCGCCGGTGAATTCACGCGGATGCGGGGACGTGAAGCGCACCCGCTCCAACCCGTCGATCTCACCGCAAGACCGCAGCAGCTTCGAAAACGCCTGCCGGTCCCCGAATTGCACCCCGTACGCATTGACGTTCTGTCCCAGCAGCGTCACCTCGAGCACGCCGTCGTCGACCAGCATCCCTACCTCGGCGAGGATGTCGCCCGGCCGGCGATCAGCCTCCTTGCCGCGGAGCGACGGCACGATGCAGAAGGTGCAGGTGTTGTTGCAGCCCACCGAGATCGACACCCAGGCCGAATAGGCCGCGTCGCGCTTGGCGGGCAGCGACGACGGGAAGACCTCCAACGATTCGAGGATCTCCAATTGCGCCTCGCCGTTGTGCCTGGCCCGCTCGAGCAGCACCGGCAGCGACCCGGCGTTGTTGGTGCCGAACACCACGTCGACCCATGGCGCCCGGCGGAGGATCTCCCCGCGATCCTTCTGCGCGAGGCACCCGCCGACCGCGATCTGCATACCCGGGCGCTGCAGCTTCACCGGGGCGAGGTGGCCAAGGTTGCCGTACAGCCGGTTGTCGGCGTTCTCCCGCACCGCGCAGGTGTTGAACACCACCACGTCCGCCTGCTCGGCATCGGCCGCCGGCACGTATCCCGCCTGATCCAACAGGCCAGCCAGCCGCTCCGAGTCATGCACGTTCATCTGGCAGCCGTAGGTGCGGATCTGGTAGGTGCGCGGCGGTGCGGCGATGACGGACGTACTCACAGGCTCCAAGGGTACGTGCACCGAATCCGGGCGCCGCGCCGGCGGCTGACCGGCAGGAACTCGGCGGCGTGAATGGCCGCGGCGAGACGCTGGGAGCCCGGGCTCAGCGGGCCACCTCGGTCGCGCGCGACTCGCGGATCACCGTCACCCGCACCTGGCCCGGATAGGTGAGCTCCTCCTCGATCTGCTTGGCCACCTCCCGCGCCAGCACATGCGCCTCCAGGTCGTCCACGACATCCGGCTTGACCATCACCCGCAGTTCCCGTCCGGCCTGCATGGCGAAGACCTTGTCCACGCCCTTCTTGGCGATGGCTATGGCCTCGATGTTCTCCAACCGCTGCACGTACGACTCGAGCGATTCGCGGCGGGCGCCCGGACGGCCACCCGAACAGGCGTCCGCGGCCTGGGTCAGGACAGCCTCCACGGTGGCCGGCGGCACCTCGTCGTGGTGCGCTTCGATGCAGTGCACGACCTCGGCGGATTCGCCGTACCGCCGGGCCAGATCGGCCCCGATCATCGCGTGAGATCCCTGCACCTCGTGCGTCATCGCCTTCCCGATGTCGTGCAGGAACGCGCCGCGCGCCACCGGTACCGGGTCGACTCCGAGTTCGGAAGCCATCGCGTGTGCGATATGCGACGTCTCCAGCAGATGCCCGAGCACGTTCTGCCCATAGGACATCCGATAGCGCAGGCGGCCTATCAGCGTCACCAACTCCGGATGCAGGTCGGAGATACCAACGGTGAGCAGCGCGTCCTCCGCTGCGCGCTGGCACAGCGTGCCTACCTCGTCCCGGGCGCGCTCGTAGGCCTCCTCGATGCGTTGCGGATGGATCCGGCCGTCGTCTATGAGCGCCTGCAGCGCGAGCCGGCCGATCTCGCGGCGCACCGGGTCGAAGCAGGACAGCAGCACCGCTTCCGGGGTGTCATCGATGATGACGTTGACCCCGGTGACCGTCTCGAACGTGCGGATGTTTCGCCCCTCCCGTCCGATGATTCGGCCCTTGATGTCGTCGGAAGGGAGGTGCACGACCGACACCACCGACTGCGACGTCTGGTCGGATGCGACCCGCTGGATCGCATCCGCGACGATCGCCCTGGCCCGTTGCTTCGCCGTCGCCTGCGCCTCGGACTCCACCCGGCGGATCAGCAGCGCCGCGTCGCGGCGCACCGACTCCTCCTGGCGCGAAAGCAGTTCGGCCCGTGCGGCGTCGACCGTCAAGCCGGAGATCCGTTGCAACTCGGCCAATTGCTGCGACCGCTGATCATCGGCCGCACGGTCCAGGTCCGCGGCTCGCGCGTCCTGCTCGGCCCGCTCCGACGCCAGCCGGGCCACCGCCTCGTCGAGCGCATGTTGGCGTGCCTCGGACTCGGCTTGCGCGCGGATCACGTCTGCCTGGCCCGCCTGCAGCCGATCACGGTCGGCCGCGAGCAGTTGCCGATCTCTGGCCAGTTCCTTCGCCGCCGCGGCCTGCTTGTCGCGCTCGTCCTGCAGGCTCGCCCGCCCCGCGGCCAGCGCGGCGGCGTTCTGCTCGGTGATGCGGGCGCGTTCCTCGTCGAACCGCTGGCGCAGTTCGGCGGCCTCGGCGCGGGCGGCGTGCCGGACCCTGCCGGCTTCGGCCTCCGCATCGGCGCGCAGGCGCTCGGCAGCCAGCCGTGCCCGCTCGACGGCCTCGGCTTGCCCGGCGCTGTCAAACCGCCCGGCGGCATCGGCCCGCCCCCGGGCGGTTCCGCGCTGCGCGCCGGGCTGCGGTTGCGGCTCCGGCGATTCCTCGGCTGCGGGCGCGAGTCCGGCCGACGGCGCTTGCTCGGCCATCGCTTGCGCCAGCATCTCCTGCACGACGCGGCGATCGATGGCCCCGTTGTGAGGACCCCGGTTTCGCATCACCATCGCAGCGGCCACCACGATGACCGCGAGCAGGGCGACCGCGAGGATCACCGTGACCACGTCCATCCTCGCCTCCCTCGTCACGCGGCGGCCGGATCGCCGGCGCCGGTTGGGGAGGTCGCGAAGCCGCGGTGGCCAAGGTCGACGGGTACGCCCGACCGTGCCGACCCCTTCGCGAGGGGTCGGACATTCAGCCCAAAATTCGGGCAATGCGGCCGCAGCCGCTATCGGTGGCGCCCACTCTTGGCGCGGATCGTGACACTCCTGTTACCTAGAGGGTAAGGAACCCCCCTGAAAGGTTCAAGTCGACCCACCGTCCGGGCGCTGCTCGCCGCTCTCCGCGCCCGCGGATTGCTCGTCACCCTGGGCGCGGCGTCCGCATCGATCGCGCCGCCGCTCCCACACCTGCGGATTACCGCCCGCGGATTACTCAGACGCGCCTTCCTCCGCCCAACCCTCGACCGGTGGTTCGTCGCCATCCGGCGGCTCGATCGGGTCCACATAACCGCGCAGCGCCTCGTTGACGGTGTCGGCGGCCAGCGACGCGGAATAACCGCGGCGGGCGAGCAGGCCCAGCAGGCGACGGCGCGCGGCGGGCAGGCCCGCGAACATCGCGGAGTCGAGCTTCTTCGCGATCAGCGCAGCGGCCCGACGGCGCTCGGCGTCCTCGCCGACGGCGCCCACCGCGGCCTCGGCCACCAAGGGATCGATGCCCTTGCGACGCAGTTCGCCCCGCAGCGCGGACCGGCCCAGACCCCGGTCGCGGTGCTTGGTGGAAACGAACGCTGCGGCGTAGGCGGCATCGTCGATCAACCCGACCTCGACGAACCGGTCCAACACCCGTTCGGCGGCGCCGTCCGGCACGCCTCGGCGGCGAAGCGCTCCGGCCAGGTCGGACCGCGAACGCGCCCGGCTGGCGAGCAGCCGCAAACAGATGCTTCGCGCGACCGATTCCGGATCACCGGGCGGGTCGCCCCCATCTCCGGCGGGATCATCCGGTTGAGCTGGGGCGACGACCGCCCTTGCCGGACCCTGCGGGGCACTCCCGAGGCTTTCGGAGCCGCGCCGGGGCCGGTCGCCCGGCGCGGCGGCACCGTCACCACCGGTCCCGCCGCGCTCGACCCGGGCAATCGCGGCCGCAAGTTCTGCGATCGTTGCCGCGTTCCGACCCGCGCCTTCGCCGGCTTGCATCCCGGTCTCCTTCCGACGTGTCACGGTGCGTCCGACACGTGCCCGCCTCGGAGTCGACCGGTGCCGGGGCGACGGCTAGAACTCGACCGGTGCCGGGGCAACCGACTCGTCGAGATCGATCCGGGCGCCGACTCCCAGCTTCTCCTTGATGCGCTTGTCGAGTTCGTTGGCCACATCGGGGTTTTCCCGCAGGAACGTGCGGGCGTTCTCCTTGCCCTGACCCAACTGTTCGCCGTCGTAGGTGTACCAGGCCCCGGACTTGCGGACCAGCCCCTGCTCCACGCCGACATCGATCAGCGAGCCCTCGCGCGAAATGCCCTGACCGTAGATGATGTCGAACTCTGCCTGCTTGAACGGTGGGGCGACCTTGTTCTTGACCACCTTGACCCTGGTGCGGTTGCCGATCACCTCCGCGCCGTCCTTGAGCGCCTCGATGCGGCGGATGTCCAGCCGGACCGACGCGTAGAACTTCAATGCCTTACCGCCGGTGGTGGTTTCGGGTGACCCGAACATCACGCCGATCTTCTCGCGCAGCTGGTTGATGAAGATCATCGTGGTGCCCGTTGTCGACAGGGCACCGGTGATCTTGCGAAGAGCCTGCGACATCAACCGGGCCTGCAGCCCGACGTGGCTGTCGCCCATCTCCCCCTCGATTTCGGCTCGCGGCACCAGCGCCGCCACCGAGTCCACCACGACGAGGTCGATCGCCCCGGAGCGGATCAACATGTCGGCTATCTCCAGCGCCTGCTCGCCGGTGTCCGGCTGCGAAACGAGCA
>CAZUXD010000038.1:0-21494 GCA_964624455.1 uncultured Actinomycetes bacterium
GTCACGCCGGGATCTGTGGGAGCCGGGGGCTGCAATGCCCCCGGCCACCCGACCGCCTGCCCACATGCGGATCTCCGGCGGGGTCACCGTCGTCCGCAGGCGAGCGCCGCCGACTCGCCTACTCGATGATCTCGCCGCGCTGCACCCGCGGGCGGGGCACCCGCCACTTGCGGATCAGGCACGCCCGGTTGAACGCGTAGAAGCCCAAGGATGCACCGCGGGTGGATTGCCCGGACTTGTCGCCGTTGGGGAACTTGACTGCGATCTTGCGCGAGAGCCGTCGGCCGAAGATCACCGAATCGATGACGGCCGCGACGATGGCCACCATCAGCACCAGCGGGCCGTATTTCTGCGCGGCGGCGGTCGGCGCCATCAGCACCAGGAACGACAGCAGCGCGATCGGCAGGAGCAGCCCGGCCAGATTGCGCCGAGCATCGACCAAGTCGCGGACGAACGCGCGCACCTCGCCCTTGTCGCGCGGCAGCACGTAGCGGTCGTCACCACGCATCATCCGCTCGCGTCGTTCGGACGCCATCGCGCGCCGTTCTTCCTTGCTCACCGGACGGCCGCGGGTCTGCTTGGAGCGGCGAACCGCCTCCCGCTGCGTCATCGGTGGTGGTGCCACCGGCCCGCGGCGGCCTTCGGCATCACGCCGTTTCGGCGTCGGGCGGCCCTTGCCGACGGCCGGAGCGGTTTCCTCGGCAACGTCGGCGGAAGCCCCGGCGGTCTCCGGCTCGGGCTCGGGTGACTTGCGGCGCAGCACTCTCACGAGCACCAGCCTAGTTGGGCGGCGCGTCGCGGTCGGCCCGGTATGACCGCCGACCGTGGCGGCGCGCCCACCGGTCGCGTGGCATCATCGACAGCAAGGAACCGGGACTATCGACGCCACCTCGACCACAATCCGTCGCCTCGCCGAGGCCGGGCAACGGGACGGCGCCGCCGGGCACCGCAGCGCGGCGCCGGCGGACGCGGACAGGAGTGATACCGATGACCAAGGCAGATACCGCGCCTTCGACGGAGCAGCGCGCCCACAACGTCACCCTGACCGAGGCCGCAGCGGTCAAAGCGCGCACCCTGCTCGAACGGGACGGCGGCCCGGACATGGTGCTGCGCATGGCCGTGCAACCGGGTGGTTGCTCCGGCCTTCGCTACGAGTTGTTCTTCGACGATCGGAGCCTCGACGGCGACGCCGTCGAGGAATTCGGTGGTGTGCGGCTCGTCGTGGACAAGATGAGCAATCCGTACCTGGACGGTGCGGTGATCGACTTCGTCGACTCCATCGAGAAGCAGGGCTTCACGATCGACAACCCGAATGCGCAGAACTCCTGCGCCTGCGGGGATTCGTTCCACTGATTCGTTGATCACGCGGGGGCGGGCACATCAGCCGCGCAAGGCATGTCCCGCCGCGGTGGGATCTCCAACTCGACGCCACCGATGGAGCCGATGCGTTCCCGGATGGCCTGCGCGAGGTCACCCGCGCGTCGCCGTCGTCGGTGACGGCGTCGGCGGCCGGCGGCCGGCGACATCATCGTCCAGGTCCCGCACACTGCTCGCGACCACGTCGGACACCTCCTGCCAGCAAGGCTGACAATGGCCGCATCGTCGGCATGTGTGGTCTTCGCCCAGCCCCGAGGCCCGCTCCGCCGAAAGGGTAGGGTCTGATCCGGTTCAGGCGGCGCGCGCCGCGATGTCGGAGGGCGGGAGCAGCAACGTGCACGAGCCCAGCGTTGCGGCGCCCGCGCGGATCGCCGTCACCGGATCGATCGCAACCGACCACCTCATGCACTTCCCGGGCAAGTTCACCGATTCCCTCCTGCCCGATCAGCTGCACCGGGTGTCGCTGTCGTTCCTGGTCGACGACCTGCAGATCCGCCGCGGCGGGGTGGCCGCCAACATCTGCTTCACGATGGGTGTCCTCGGCCAGCGACCCATCCTCCTCGACGCGGTCGGTGCCGATTTCGGGCCGTACGGCGCCTGGCTTTCGCAGCACGGCGTGGACATCGACCACGTCCTGGTGTGCGACGACGTGGCGAGCGCGCGTTTCGTCTGCACCACGGACGACGCGATGAACCAAATCGGTTCGTTCTTCGCCGGCGCGATGACCAGGGCCCAGCAGATCGACCTGGCCGCGGAGATCTCCGCGATCGGCGGCGTGGACCTCGTCATGATCAGCGCGGGCGATCCGACGGCCATGATTCGGCACGCGACGGCCTGCCGGGAGGCCGGCCTCCCGTTCGCCGCCGATCCGTCGCAGCAGTTGGCTCGCATGGACGGCGAGCAGGCTCGGCAATTCGTCGCCGGAGCGGAGTTGCTCTTCTCCAACGACTACGAGCTGGGTCTGCTGACGGCGAAGACGGGTTGGTCGACGCAGGACATCGCCAAGCGGGTCGGCTGCCGGGTGACGACGCACGGCGCGGCCGGGGCGGAGATCGTCTGGTCGGACGGCAGCGCGCTACGGGTGGCGGCGCTTGCGGAGCGGGCCAGGACCGATCCGACCGGCGTCGGTGACTCCTTCCGCGGCGGCTTCCTGGCGGGCCGGTGCGCGGGCCTCGGGGTGCGACGGTGCGCGGAGCTCGGATCGCTGATGGCCACGCTGGTGTTGGAGACGACCGGCACCCAGGAGTACACGCTCGACTTGCCCGACGCCGCGCGTCGGCTGGCGGAATGCTACGGCGAGGACTCCGCGAGCGAGATCGGTGGCGCGCTGGGCTGGTCGCGCGACGCGCCCTACAACCGCACCGGGTAGGTGGGTTCGGGTACCTGCGGGGTGATCGCGCCGGTGACGAAGATCCCGTGCCAGAGCATGAATACCAGAATCGTCCAGATCCGCCGCGAATGGTCGGCTGTGCCGGCCCGGTGCTGCGCCAGCAGGTCCAGTACCGCGGCCCGGTCGAGATACTCGTCGGTCTGGGCGGCCGTGACGATTTGGCGCGCCCAATCGTAGGAGTCGCCGGCCAGGTAGTGCCGGATCGGCACCGGGAAGCCCAGCTTGCGCCGATGCAGCACGTGCGCCGGAACGATGCCGGCCAAGGCGCGCCGCAGCGCGAGTTTGGTGGTTCGCCGCGTCACCTTCTGGTCGGCCGGGATCCGGCGCGCGACCTCGAACACCTCCGGGTCCAGGAACGGGACCCTAAGCTCCAGCGAATTCGCCATCGTCATCTTGTCCGCCTTGACGAGGATGTCCCCGCGGAGCCAGGTGTGAAGGTCGACGTGCTGCATCCGGGCGACCGGGTCCCAACCGGCGGACTGCGCGTACAGCGGGCCGGTGATCTCCGTGAGCGAGAGATCCGGCGGACCTCCGCGTAGCACCTGGGCGAGTTGGTCCTCCCGGAAGATCCGCGCGTTGCCGTAGTAGCGCTGCGGCAGATCGAGCGCGCCGCGGCGCAGCATGTCCTTGCCGCGGAAGCCCTCCGGCAGCGCCCGGCCGACCGCGGCCAGGCCCCGCCGCAGCGGGGTGGGCAACGCCGTCAGGTAGCGCAGGCTCGCCGCCTCCCGGTAGATCAGGTACCCGCCGAACAGCTCGTCCGCGCCCTCGCCGGAGAGCACCACCTTGACGTGTTTGCGGGCCTCGTTCGCCACGAAGTACAGCGGCACCAGGGCGGGATCGGCAACCGGGTCGTCCAGGTACCAGACGATCAGCGGCAGCGTTTCGGTGAGCTCCCGTTCGCTCACGGTGCGGATCACGTGCTTGACGCCGATGGCTGCTGCCGATTCGGCGGCGACGTCCACCTCGGAGTAGCCTGCCCGCTCGAACCCGGTGGTGAAGGTGACGAGGTCCGGGTTGTACCGCTTGGCCAGCGCGGCGATGGCGGTGGAGTCGATCCCACCGGAGAGGAACGAGCCGACCGTGACGTCTGCCCGCATGTGCTTGGCCACCGAATCGTCCAGCACCTCGGCGATCCTGCGGTACAGCGCGTCTTGGTCCGCCGCGGTGCGTACCGGCCGGCCCGCGAAGGTGGGCGAGAAGTACCGGGCGGTGACGAGCCTGCCGCCCGGACGCGCCGTGAAGGAGGTGCCGGACTCGATCCTGCGCACCGCGGGGTCCATGGTCGCCGGTTCGGGGACGTACTGCAGCACCAGGTAGTGCCGAAGCGCCGCGCGGTCGACGCCGGCC
Source organism: uncultured Actinomycetes bacterium (assembly GCA_964624455.1). GTDB lineage: Bacteria > Actinomycetota > Actinomycetes > Mycobacteriales > Nakamurellaceae > Nakamurella. The sequence continues at coordinate 4,115 of CAZUXD010000038.1, forward strand.
GGTCCGGACAACTCCCGCAGCGACTTCGCCTCCGAGGCGAACGCGATGCCGTCCGGGAGTTCGGCGACGAACAGCGGTTTGATGCCGAACGGGTCCCGCGCTCCGAACAGCACCCGCTCGGCGGCGTCCCAGATGAGGAACGCGAACATGCCGCGCAGTCGGCGCACCCCGTCGGGGCCCCAGTGGTGATACGCCGCGAGGATCGCCTCGCCGTCGCCGTCGGTGGAGAACGCCGCTCCTTCCGCATCGGCCAGTTCCGCGCGCAACTCCAGGTAGTTGTAGATCTCGCCGTTGAAGACCAGCGCGTAGCGGTCCGGATGCTCGGGCGGTCCCCAGCGCAGCGGTTGGTGCGAGCGGTCGATGTCGATCACCGACAGCCGGTTGAAGCCGAGGGCGACGTCGTCGTCGTGCCATGTACCCGGCTCGTCCGGTCCCCGGTGCCGCGCCCAGCGCATCCCGGCGTGGACCGCGTCCACCCGGGAGGGCGCGTCACCGCCGTGCGACAGGAACGCCATCAGACCGCACACGCCTCGCCCGTCACCACCCTTCTGGCTCGATTGCCCCGCCGCGCCCTGGCCGCCCACGCGGACGGTCGGCCGAGCCGATTGTCGCCGCGGCCGGCCCCTCGATCTTGCCCGATCACCGGGGCCGGGCGACTCGCCGGCACCCGACCCCGGCAAGTCGCCCCGCCGAAACCCCTCCCGGGCGCGAACATTGCGCCCGGGTCGAGTAATCTCATCAGCACTCGGCCGTCCGGCCCGATCCACGCACAGGACTGGCGGCCCCGTTGGTCACAGCGACGCCTCGGCGCCGCGGCGAGGAAGGCGCAAACCGGGTGGCTAGTTCTCGGGCGGCACGCCGCCTTCTGCTTGCCGGGCTGTTGGTTGCCGCGGGGCTGCTGAGCAGCGGCTGCACATGGGCGGACCTGCCGCGTTTCGGATGGCCGCAGAGCGCCAGCAAACAGGGCGCCGAGGTGCAGTACTTCTGGTCGGCCGTGTTCATCGCGGCGTTGGTCGTGGGCGTGATCGTCTGGGGCCTGATGTTCTGGTGTTTCGCCGTGTACCGCAAGCGCCGCAACTCGCCGATGTACCCGAAGCAGACCCGGGAGAACCTCCCGATCGAAATGGTCTACACCGCACTGCCTTTCGTGGCGATCAGCGTGCTCTTCTACTTCACGGTCAGCACCCAGAACAGCCAGCTTGCGCTGCACCCGAACCCGGACGTAACGGTCGACGTGACGGCGTTCAAGTGGAACTGGGACTTCGGCTACGAGGGCACCACGGCGCCCGGCGGCGGCGAGGTGCACACCATCGGCACCTCGGAGGAGATCGCGGTGCTGGTGCTGCCCAACGAGAAGACCATCGAGTACCAGTTGGTCAGCCGGGACGTCGTGCACTCCTTCTGGGTGCCGGCCTTCGATTTCAAGCGCGACGTCTTCCCCTACCCGGAGAAGAACAATTCGGAGAACCGATTCCAGACCACGCTGGTACGGACCGGCTCCTGGGTCGGCCGATGCGCCGAGTTGTGCGGGACCTACCACTCGGCGATGAACTTCGAGGTCCGCTCTGTCCCGCTGCCGATCTACGACGCGTACATCGGACTTCGCCAGCAGATCAACCCGACCACCAACGAGGCCTACACCACGGCCGAGGCGCTGGCCAAGGTCGGAGCAGAGCACCCCGACTGCGGGGCGCTCTGCAGTCCGACCGCGACCACCACCTACCCCCTTGCGACCGACCGGCAGCTCAAGGCCGCGCCGGAACCGCCGCCGAATGTGACGGGGCTGAAGTGAGATGAGCAGCGAGATCGAACCCCGGGACACCCGGAAGCAACACGAGGAAGCGCGCTCACCGGGCGGCCTGAAGGTGGAGGCGCGGGTGTTCTTCGCGATCTCCGCGTTCTTCATCGCCTCGACCCTGGTGTACGGATTCTGGAGCAAGGAGCCGGCCGGAACGGTCGCGTTGCTGCTCACCGGCCTGATGTTGGCCCTGATCGCGTCGTTCCTGTGGTTCGGGTCGCGTCGTCTCGAGCGCCCGCGGCCGGAGGACGACCCCGGGGCCGAGGTGGCAGACGGCGCTGGTGACGTCGGATTCTTCCCGCCGTCCTCCTACTGGCCGTTCGCCATGGCCGCGGCCGGCATGCTGGCCGCCATCGCCATCGCGTACTGGCTGGTCTGGTTGGTGGTCATCGGCTTCGGCTTCCTGATGCTGGCGATCTGCGGGCTCGTCTTCGAATACCAGCGGCCACGCGCCTCGCACTGACACCGGGTTCGCCCGGGCGATGTCCCCGGCACGGCCCGAGACATGGTGCGCGGTAGGACCTCTCGTGGTCCGCTGCGCGGTGGCTCCTGGCACGGGAGACCGTTGCGCACAGCACGTCTGTTCATGACGTTCTTTGCCGGGCAATGCATTGCCGGCCTCGGCACCCCGTTTCGGAGCGAGCGCGATCGTCGTTGGGGCAGGGCAGGACAGGGCAGGGCAACCGGCGGCCTGCCTAGCCTGAACGCCGACCGCTGCCCAGGCACTTCGGCACGTCGGGGGGTAGGCCGGTCAAGATCCGGCGGGTACGCACCCGGAGAAGGCCGAATGCATCGTGCGTGGTCCGCCGGGTCGGGCGCCGGACCGGGCGCAAGCAAGCCTGTGCCGCGAACAGACCTGGGGACCCAGGCGGATCCGGCGGATCCGGCGGAATCCCCGTCAGCTGCGGGGTGTCAATTCGCCCGAAGGCTCCTCCGACTCCGGCGAGGCCTCCGAGCCGTACTCGATGACCCCGGTCTCGTCGGCGGGTGACCAAGCGCCCGGTACCGCGCGCCCGGCCGCCCCCAATTCGTTCATCCGCTTGGGCACCGCGGCGCCCTGGTAGTCCAGCGGGATGGGATGCCCGTGCTCGTCCACACCGCCGAGCGGTTGGTGCACCTCCATGAACTCACCCGAGGGCAACCGCCGGACGATGCCGGTCTCCACGCCGTGCTCGAGCACCTCCCGATCGTGGTGCTGGAACCCGAGGCACAGCCGGTAGGTGACGACGTACGCGATGACGGGGAACATGATCGAGCCGATCCGGCCGATCCAGGTCATGACGTTCAGCGAGATGTCTAGCTTCAGCGCGAACAGGTCGTTGGCACCGTTGATCAGGTTCATGACGTAGAACGCCAGGAACGCGACACCCAGGGCGGTGCGAACGGGCACGTCCCGCGGGCGCTGCAGCAGGTTGTGCGGCGCGTTGTCCTTGGTATATCGCCGCTCGATCGCCGGGTAGGCGATCACCAGGATCATGAGCAGCGTCGCGGCCAGGATGGACGGGAAGAACACAGCAGGAATCATGTAGTGGCCGAACAGGTTCCGGACCTCCCAGTCCGGCCACACCCGGACCATGCCGTCCAGAAAGCCCATGTAGAAGTCCGGTTGGATGCCGGCCGACACCTGTGACGGGTTGTACGGCCCGAGCGTCCACACCGGGTTGATCTGGAAGATCCCGGACATCAGGACGGTCACGCCGAACACGCAGGCGGCGAAGCCGCCGCCCTTCGCCGCAAACGACGGCAGGATCCGCACGCCCACCACGTTGTTCTCGGTCTTGCCCACACCCGGGAACTGGGTGTGTTTCTGGAACCACACGAGCGCGACGTGCAGCCCGATCAGCGCCAGCATGATGCCCGGCAGCACCAGGATGTGCAGCGAGTAGAACCGCCCGATGATGAGCGTTCCGGGGTAGTCGCTGCCGAAGACGGCCCACTGCATCCAGGTCCCGATGACCGGGATCGACATGATGAAGGCGCTCACCGCTCGCAGGCCCGTCGCCGACAGCAGGTCGTCCGGCAGCGAGTAGCCGAGGAAGCCTTCGGCCATGCTCAGCACCAGGAGCAGCACGCCAAGGACCCAGTTCAGTTCCCGCGGCTTGCGGAACGCCCCGGTGAAGAAGATCCGCATCATGTGCAGCATGATCCCGGCGAGGAAGATCAACGCGGCCCAGTGGTGGATCTGCCGGATCAGCAGGCCCCCGCGCACCTCCATCGAGATGTCCACGGTGGACTCGTAGGCGTATGACATAGGCACGCCGCGCAGCGGGGTGTAGACACCCTGGTAGATCGTCTCGCCCATCGACGGATCGAAGAACAGCGTCAGGTACGTGCCGGACAGCAGAAGCACGATGAACGAGTACAGCGCCACCTCGCCCAACATGAACGACCAGTGCGAGGGGAAGACCTTGTTCAGGGCTGCGCGCAGGCCGGCGGCGGCGTGATAACGCTGGTCCGCCTCGTCGGCAGCCCTCGGCACCATCGTGGCCAGCCCCCCGGAGGGCCTGGTCGAAGTCGTCAGCCGGCTCACGAGCTCTCCTTCTTGGGATGGCTGCCCCACGGCTCCGAACCCTGCCTGGACTCCCAGAAGCCCGGCCCGACCGGTTCGATGAAGTCGTGCTGTGCGACGAAGTAGCCGTCCGCATCCACGGCGATCGGGAGCTGGGGCAGCGGCCGGGTCGCGGGGCCGAACACCGGCTTGGCGCCGTCATGGATGTCGAACTGAGACTGATGGCAGGGGCACAGCACGCGACCGGTCTGGTCCTCGTACAGCGAAACCGGGCAGCCGACGTGGGTGCAGACCTTGGAATAGGCGTAGTAGTCGCCGTATTCGAAACCGTCCTGGCCGTTTCGGATCCGCACCGAGGTCCCGGGATAGAGCCGGAACAGCATCACCGCGGAATCGGCGGCGGTGGCGCCGCCGGGCACGCCCGGGAACACCGTCATCAGCCCGCCGGCCGCCATGTCCTCGGGGCGCACCAACGCTCCGTCCTGCATGGTCAGGTGCACCTTGGTGCCGTCCGGAGCCGGCTTCCACAGCGTCACCAGCAATTCGGAGTCCTTGCCCTCGGCCCACGGGTTGCGGATCAGCCCGCCGAGCGGCGCCACGATGGCGGCGCTCACCAGGCCGCCGCCGGCCAGCAGCAACGAGCCCTTGAGCAACCCGCGCCGAGTCTTCAGACCGGTCTTCTCCAGGGTGTCCATGACCTCGGCGCCCACCGTGCGCCGGTCGACCTCCGCGGAGCGGCCCCCGTGGCGCTGCTGCACCGCGACCTCGTGCGGGGCGATCCTGCGGGCGATCGACATGACGCCGATGCCGATGAACAGGATGCTGGCGCCGAGCGTGATGCCGAGCAGCGGCGTGAACAGCGCGTACATCAACTCCCGCGGGGATGACGACGGCTCGTACCCGGCTGGCCAGGCAACGAAGATGACGATGAACGCGAGCGCGGCGATGGCCGCGAAGATGAACCACTTGGCGACCGACCGCTCGGTCCGGCGCTCGGCGGGCGAGCCCGGCTCGAAGCGAGGCCCGTACTCGACGAACTCGACGCCGTCGAGCCGGGCGCCGAGCAGCGCGAGCTCCTCCCCGGTCATCCCGTCGAGCTCGTCGACGGTAGGTGGCGGGGTGTCCGTGGTGCTCATGATCGCGACCCCGACCACAGCGTGATGCTCACGATGGCGACCATCCCGACCAGGAAGGCGATCAGCCCCTCCGGTGCGGGACCGAAGCCGCCGAGATCGTAACCACCAGGGGGGATGGATTCGTTGTTGGACTGGACGTAGCTGATGATGGCCATTTTCTCGCTCGGCGTCAGCTGCGCGTCGGAGAAGGTCGGCATGTTCTCCGGGCCGGAGAGCATCGCGGTGTAGATCTCCTTGTCGGTCGCCGCGCTGAGCGGCGGGGCGTACTTGCCCTGCGACAGCGCGCCGCCCCGGCCGGTGAAGTTGTGGCAGGACGCGCAGTTGAGCCGGTACAACTCGGCGCCCTTGGACAGGGCGGCGTCGTTCCGCAGGTCGCCGTCCGGGGCCTGCGGCCCGCCCCCCATCGACTGCACGTACGCGGCGATCGCGGTGATCTCCTTGTCGTTGAACACCGGGATGGCCCGTGGATTCTGGGCGCCGGCCGCCTTGGCGGGCATCCGCCCCGTCGCGAGCTGGAAGTACGCCGCGGCCTCGCCCACGCCTATCAGCGACACGCCTCGGTCCGGGACGCCCTGCAGGTTCTCGCCGTGGCAGGTGATGCACGAACGGTCGTAGAGCTGTTTGCCCGTCGCGATGGTCGCCGGATCGGCCGCCGCGGCCGACGCCGTGGTGTTTCCCGCGGGAGCCAGCAGGGAGTAGCCCAGGCCGAGGGTTACCAGTGCGAACAACAATGCCGCGAAGCCGGTCAGCCGTCGCATTGCCTTCGAGCGCCGGCGCACCGCGCCCGGCGGGCCGCTGACTTTCCTCACCCGGTCCTCCTGCTCATGGTCTCTCGTCCCCAGATCATGGCCGATGCGCAACGCATCCGCCTCAACGGATGATGAAAATCGTTGCGAACAGAGCGATCCAAATGATGTCGACGAAGTGCCAGTAGTACGACACGACGATGGCGCTGGTCGCCTGGGCCGGCGTGAACTTGCCGAGCTTGGTGCGCGCGATCACCAGGATGAAGGCGATCAGCCCGCCGATGACGTGCAGCCCGTGAAAGCCCGTGGTCAGGTAGAACACCGTGCCGTACGCGCTGGACGAAAGGGTGGTGCCCTCCCGCACCATGGTGGCGAACTCGTTCCCCTGGCCGATGATGAACGTCAGGCCCATCAAGAAGCTGACGGTGTACCAGCGCCGCAACGCGAACACGTCACCACGTTCTGCCGCCCAAACCCCGAATTGGCAGGTGAAGGAACTGGCCACCAGCACGATCGTGAAGATGAGGTCGTAGTAGACGTCGAGGTGGGTCTGTTCCGGTGGCCACGGGCCGGTGTTCACCGCCCGGGCGGTGAAATAGATCCCGAACAGCCCGGCGAAGAACATCAGTTCGCTTGCCAGCCACACGATCACGCCGACACTGACCATGTTCGGCCGGTTCAGCGTATGGATGCGTGCGCTGATGGCAGGGGTACCTGCCGGCGTGGTTGTCGTCACGCAAGGATTATGGCCCCCGCGCGGCCCGGGCGCGCCTCCGGGGGCCCCGCGGGTCGCAGGTGTGGTGCGGCGCGTCGCGCCGGCCCGCGCTACCGGCCGCATTCGGCCGCATTCGGTAGCCTGCCACCGTTTCGGTCGGCCGGGACGGCGATCGTTACGATCGGCGCCAGACAGCGAGAGGTGGGCGGACGATGAGCAAGAACCCGGTAGTCCTGGTGTACAGCAACCGACCCGCGGTGCGTGAGGAGGTCATGCTGGCGATCGGCCGGCGACCGGCCCGCGACGTCGGCCGGGTCGATTTCCTCGAATGCTCGTCGGTGTCCGAGGTATTGATGGCGGTTGATGCCGGGGAGGCCGACATCGTCGTGCTGGACGGGGAGGCGCAGCCTACCGGCGGCATGGGCATCAGCCGGCAGATGCATCTGGAACTCGACGCGGTGCCGCCCGTCATCCTGCTGATCCGCCGCGTGGACGACCGCTGGCTGGCCACCTGGGCAAGGGCGGACAGCGTGCTGATGTACCCGATCGACCCGGTGACGGCCGCCGACGTGGTCGCCGAGGCGCTGCGCCGGCGCGGGACGGTCGAGCGGGTGTCCGGCGTGGGACGGTGACGCCGCGCCGGCCGGGCGGGCGACGATGAGCGAGCCGACCTGGCCCGCCGTGCTCTCCGGGTTGTTGGGTGGCGCCGACCTGCCGGCGGAACACACCGCCTGGGTGATGGACGAGGTGATGACGGGGCGGGCCAGCCCGGCGCAGATCGCCGCCTTCGCCGTCGCGTTGCGCGGCAAGGGGGAGACGGCCGCAGAGTTGGCCGGGCTGGTGGCCGGCATGCTGGCGCACGCCAATCGACTGGACGTACCCGGCCGGGCGGTCGATGTGGTGGGCACCGGCGGCGACCGGGCGAACACCGTGAACATCTCTTCGATGGCCGCCGTGGTGGCGGCCGCCGCGGGCGCGACCGTCGTCAAGCACGGCAATCGGGCCGCGTCGAGCAGTTGCGGCGCCGCGGACCTGCTCGAGGCGCTCGGTGTCGCGATCACGCTCCCGCCGGCCGCGGTCGCGCAGTGCGTCCGCGAGGTCGGCATCGGCTTCTGCTTCGCGCCGGTGTTCCACCCGTCATTTCGTCATACCGCCGTGCCACGGCGCGAGATGGGCATTCCGACGGTCTTCAACTTCCTCGGTCCGCTGACCAATCCGGCGCAGCCGCCGGCCGGGGCGATCGGGTGCGGCGACCGCCGGATGGCGCCGGTGATGGCGCAGGTGTTCGCGGACCGCGGGGCGGACGTGCTGCTCTTCCGTGGGGACGACGGCATCGACGAGTTGACCACGACCACCACGTCGACGGTGTGGGTGGTGCACGGTGCGGCGGTGACGCAGACCAGCCTCGACCCGCGTGACCTCGACATCGATCTGGCCCCGGCAGACGCGCTGCGCGGCGGCGACGTGGACGTCAACGTGGCCGTTGCCCGGCGAGTGTTCGCAGGGGAGGAAGGACCGGTCGCCGACGCGGTCGCGTTGAACGCGGCTGCGGCGCTGGCCGCGCACGCCGGGCTCAGCGCGGACCCGGTCACCGACCTGCGGGCCGGCCTGGACCGGGCCGCGACGGTTCTGAGATCCGGCGCGGCGGTGGATCTGCTGCACCGGTGGGTGACGGTGTCCGAACGGTTGGCCGCGCTCCCGGCGTGAGATCGCCGGGGCGGGGTGAGGCCATCAGGCCTGCATGCCGATCGAGAAGGCGTCCTCCGAATCTCGGCGCGAGTAGGAGCGAAAAGCGATGTGGGTGACGGTGTTTCGCACGCCGGGCACCTTCGAGATGTGTTCCGGGACCAGCACGGCGATGCCCTCGTGATCCGGCGCGGAGATCACCGCGATCAGGTCCACGTCTCCCGCGCAGGAATAGACCGACTCCACCCCGGGAAGGTCCGCGATGGTTTGCGCCGCGTCGGCGATCCGGGCGGATTCCATGTCGATCAGCACAATCGCCGTGACCATGATCGGCCCTCCTCGCCATCGGAACTCACACCTCTGTGCGCGGGCGGTCCCCAATTCGCCGCCGATGGCCCGCACCGCGCCGTCGCCCGGGCTTTTCCGGCCGAGCGCGTGCCGATGGTAGCGCCGTGCCGGCCGGGGCTCCGAGGCCGGGCGATTCCCGGGGCACCGTCATTCTCGGGGGCACTGTCGTTCCCGAGGGCTTCGTCATCTCCGGCTCCGTCGTTCCCGGCGGCTCCGTCGTTCCCGGCGGCTCCGTCGTTCCCGGCGGCACTGTCGTTCCCGGCGGCACTGTCGTTCCCGGCGGCTCCGTCGTTCCCGGCGGCACCGTCATTTCCGGGGCACCGTCGTTCCCGGCGGCACCGTCATTTCCGGGGCACCGTCGTTCCCGGCGGCACTGTCGTTCCCGGCGGCACCGTCATCTCCGGCCCTGTCTTTCCGGGGGCTCGGCCTGGACCGGGCAGTCAGCCCGCGGCGGCGCGCTGGTGCTCACCGCGGGCCCAGGCGGCCGCCGCGGTGAAGTGCTCCCAGCGTCCGGCGCCGACCGCGGGCACCGACCATCCCGCCGACGCCCGGACCAATCGGGTGCCGGGCCGATCGAGCCAGGCGAGAACCGCCGCGGTCTCCTCCGGGCAGGCACCGGGGAGTGGCCCCGGACGCGGGAACACCGTCTCCGCGGACGCCGTCAGCGCATCCGCCACCATCATCGGATCGCTGCCGCGGCGCGCGCGTCCGGCCGCAGTCAGCCGCCCGTAGCGCACCACCGTCATCTCCCACCCGCCCGACCCGTCCGGGTGTGCAGCAACCAGCTCGGCGATGGCCGCGAGCGCCCCCAACCGCTGCCGCCGCATGAGCCCGTCGACCAGGGCGGCGAGTTGGTCCCTGAGCTGCGCGGCATCGGCGTAGCGGCCCGATTCGGATTGCGCCTGCAGCCGATCTCGCAGCGCCCGCAGCACGTCGTCGGATCGGCCGTCGATCACCGCCCGGATCGCGAGGACGTGCGCTGCATAGTCCTCCGGCGACTCCGCCCCGGAACACGGCGCGCCGCAGCGTCCCAGTTCGTGCAGCGCGCACGGGCTGCCGGCCGGTTCGCGGCGCAGCCGCTGCCGACAGCGACGAATCGGCACCGCCGACTCCAAGGCGTCAAGCGCGAGGCGGGCGGGATGCATGGACGGGTAGGGGCCGATGCACGCGCGTAGGCGCGGCGACGGCCCGCGGACGATGCTCAGGCGCGGAAAGGCCTCCTCGGTCAGGCAGACCCAATAGACCTTCTCCGGAGTGCGGGAACGGCGGTTGTATCGCGGCCGGTGTGCGGCGATCAGCCGCAGTTCTCGCACGCGGGCCTCCAGGGCGGTGGCGCAGACGACGTGGTCGACCCGTTCCGCCTGCAACACCATGTGTTTCACCCTGGTGCGTACCTCGGCGCCGGTGAAGTAGGACAGCACCCGCGAACGCAGGTCGCGCGACGTGCCGACGTAGAGCACCTCCTCGCCACGACCGCGGAACAGATACACCCCGGGGGCGGACGGCAGCGGGTCGGCGAGCCGGCGCTTGCGGCGCCGGGCCGGGTCGACATCGCGGGCGGCGCTGCGCAATTCGGAGAGCGTGGCCACGCCCAGTGACCCCACACGCTCGAACAGCGCGTGCAGGACGTCGACGGTCGCCCGAGCGTCGTGCAGCGCGCGATGATCCGGCGTGACGCGCGCGCCGAGCAGCGGGGCGAGCACCCCGAGGCGCACGCTGGGCGCCTCCGCCCGGGTGAGCACCGAGCGGGCCAACCGGACGGTGTCCAGCACCACCGGATTCGGCCACGCCAGGTCGAGCCGGCCGCATCCAGCCTTCAGAAAGCCGATGTCGAATCCGGCGTTGTGGGCCACCAGCACGCAGCCGCGCGCGAACTCCAGGAAGGCCGGGAGCACGGATTCGATGCGCGGAGCGCTCCGCACCATGGCGTCGGTGATCCCGGTGAGCATGACGATCTGTGGCGGGATCGGCCGGCCCGGGTCCACCAGGGTCGCGAACTCGCCGAGCACCTCCCCACCGCGAACCTTCACCGCGCCGATCTCGGTGATGGCATCGCGTGCCGCGGACCCGCCAGTCGTCTCGAGATCGACGACCACGAACGTCACGTCCTGGAGCGGCTCCGCCAACTCCTCGAAACTGTGCTGGCGCGGATCGGCCGGCAGAACGGACGCCATGGACGGGACGGTAGCCCGTCCCGGCGACAGGACCGTTTCGCCGGGCCGTGCGCCGCGGGAGGATGGTGGTGACGCCGGGCGAAGGCGCCTGGGGCCGGGAGGGAGCTAGTCGTGTCGATGCACGGTCCTGGGGGATCGGCGAAGGACGTCGGCAGCGTCGCGGGCGGAGCGGAGGAGAGCGATCAGCGGGAAGGCGCAGCCGGCGGCGATGACGAGTCGACGTCGCTCGGCGATCCCGATCCCGATCCCGGTACTGCAGCCGGCCCCGAGGCGGCCGGCGGTGATTCGGGCGGCCCGGGAGTGCGCTGGGCGGACCTGCCGGGCACGGTGCAGGCGGCGGTCGTCGGCGTCGCCGCACGGACCATCGGCGCGGTACCGGTCGATCAGATACCCAGGCTGCTGGCGCCGATCGCCCGGTTCACCCCCGGCAAGCGCGCGCGGCGCGGCTCGGCTCCACTGGCCCGGGCGCTCGATGAGGACGCGGGCTTCCGTGCCCTGGTCGCCCAGCACCTGCCGGTGGATTTCGGCGCCGACGGCGCCGACCCGGTCGCGGCGGCGGCGCGGGCGTTCCTGCTGCGGCTGGACTGTGCCCGCGACGCGGTCGAAACCGCCGCGCGGTCGGAGGAACTCGTCGCCCTGCGGGCCCGGGTGGCCGACCTGACCGGCGCGGTGGTCAAGCTGACGGCGCAGCTTGCCCGTGCCGCGGCCGGCAAACCGGAACCGCAGAGCGAACGGAATGCCGAGCGTGGGGCGAAGGCACCGGACCACGCGGAGGCGACCCGTCTCCGACAGCGGTTGCGGGAGCAGGGCGCGCGCATCAAGGCCGTCGAGGTGGACGCGCAAGCGGCCGTCGCCGAGGCTCAGGCCGGCCGGCAGGATGCCGAATCCAGGGCGGCGCGCGCCGAGGCGAGCCTTAACAACTGGCGGTCCCGCGTCGAACAGGAAGCCCGTCGTGCCGATCTGGCGGCCCGGGCGCTGGAGCGGCTGCGCGACGAGTCGGACCGGGATCGCGCCGACTCCGATCGCCGGATCGAACTGCTCCTGGACGCGATACAGCGAGCGGCCGCCGGTCTACGGTCCGAGTTGCGCCTGGCGGCCGGCGGGGCCGATCCGGCCGACACCGTCATCCGCACCTTGCCGGCCGTGGTCCCCGCGGGCAGCCGCAGCGTGGATCCGACCCTGCTGCTCGAATGGCTGCGGTTGCCCGGCGCGCATCTGATCGTGGACGGCTACAACGTCACCAAGACCGGCTATCCGCACCTCTCGCTCGCCGACCAGCGGGACCGCCTGGTCCGCGCCCTGGGCGCGCTTGCGGTTCGCACGGGCGCGGACGTGACGGCGGCCTTCGACGGCGCCGCCGTCGTGGCCGGATCCTCCTCCACCCGCCAGGTACGGGTGGTGTTCTCACCGCCGGGCGTGATCGCCGACGAGGTGATCCGCCGATTGGTCGAGGCCGAGCCGCAGGGACGGGCCGTCATCGTGGTGACCTCCGACCGGGAGTTGGCGACGGACGTCCGGCGGTCGGGCGCCCACATCGCCCCGTCATCGGTTCTGGTCTCGGTACTGCAGTAGCGGAAACCGGGAAGGATGCTGCCGACAGGACATGGCGGCGCCCAGGGGCGGAAATCGGCCGCGCTGGGAATCGGCCGCGCTGGGAATCGGACACAGGGAAATCAGACACGGGGAATCGGACACAGGGAAATCGGCCGCGACAGCATCGCCCGAACCCGTGGATATGCCCAAAGTATAGCCCGCCCATCTTCGAGTGTGACGAACGTCACGTCGATGTAGGGACATCGATTGGCATAGCAGGCCTCATCAGATCCTCATTCGACGGTAAATGCCAGGTCAAGAATCTTACACAGTGTAATGGGCAACTACGCAGCGTTACCGAATGATAACGACGCATCGTGTTCGCCAAACCGTGCCCCGGCCCCCAAGAGGCGGGTGCTATTCAGTGGAACTGCAGGTCAACGCTGCAAGAAAGATCTTCGTGGAGGCGTAGTAGGGCGCGACGCACCGGATACCGGCGTGGGCTGGACGCGCGTCGTATTCATCTCGTAACCTGACCGAGATCTTCGTAGGGCGGCCGATCGGGCAGTCCCGAAGTCACCGCCGAATCGACGAGACGTCGAGTCGGGGAACCAGGTTCGTTGGGGTGAATCCGTGCTGCGTGCGCGCCACGGAAGGGCTACTTCCCGGCCCTAACCCGTCAGCTAACCCGGCAGGCGGCGAGGAAGAAGGGGCGTCACCGTTGGCGACGCAGGCTCCGAACGACCGTCGGGTGATCCGAAGGCCCTTCGACCGGGCGCCGCAGGACGGCCAGCACCGCAGTCCAAACCGGGCCGCAGTGCGCCGTCGCGCGGGCCGGGTCGTCGCGCTGGTCGCATCCGTCGCAATCGCCGTCACGGCGATGACGAGCCTTCCGGCGGCCGCGGATCCGGACAACGGGGGCGCATCGTCTACGCAGTCGGAGCCGACGACCGCGGACCAGGCGAAACAGGCCTGGCTCGACGCCATGGACAAGGCGGAGATCGCCAACGAAGACCTGCTCGCCGCGCAGGAGCAGGAGAAGCAGGCCAAGGACGCCGTCGCCGCCGCCATGCTGGCGGTGGCCCAGGCGGGCCTGCGTGCCAGCACCGCGGAGAGCAACGCCGTCCAGGCGGCTGCTCAATACGCGAACCTGCGTTCGCAACTGTCCCAATTCGCCAGCGCCAGCTTCCGCGGCGCTCGGCTCGGCCAGTTGTCGGCCCTGCTGACGGCGGAGTCCACCTCGGACTTCCTCGACGAGGTCGCCTCGATGGACCAGGTCGCGGGACACAACCGCGACCTGATGGCGAAGGCGTTGGGCGCGAAGAAGGACGCGGAGGCCGCTGCGGACGCCGCCGCGGAGGCACGGTCGGACGCCGAGCAGTCCAAGCGCAAGGCCGATACGGCGCTGGCCGCCGCCACGCAGGCGACGAAGACGGTGGCCGAGCGGAAGAAGTCACTCGACACCCAGGTGGCCACCTATCGCAAGCTGTTCGACTCGCTCACCACGCAGGAGCGCGACGACGCGATTCAGGCGCAACAGGACGCCTGGTTCGAACAGGACCGGCAGCGGCAGCAGGACCAGGCGGCCGCGCTCACCTCCCGCGAGGAGCAGGAGAGCGCCCGCGCCGCGGCGGGGGCGCCTGGTGCGGCATCGGCAGCCCCGCAGTTGCAGCGGGCCGATTCGGGCACGGCTCCCAGCGGCACGTTGACGCAAGCCGCACGGCCGAAGGCGCAGGTGGCCGTGAACGCCGCGCTGACCCGATTGGGGTATCCGTACGTCTTCGGCGCCGCCGGACCCCGCGCGTTCGACTGTTCGGGGTTGACATCGTGGGCCTGGGCGCAAGCAGGGGTCGCCATCCCACGTACCTCCGCGGCGCAGGCGACGCTGCCGTCGGTCCCGCTCGACCAACTGCAGCCAGGGGATCTGGTCACCTACTACTCGCCGGTGCACCATGTGGCCCTCTACATCGGCAACGGTCAGGTGATCGACGCCGCCACCGAGAGCAAGCCGATCTTCATCACCAGCGTGTACCGGGCCGGTCCGTACCCGACCGGTCACCGCGTGAGCTACTGATCCGGTCCGGCGCGAGGACCCGGGACGCCAGTGCGCCGAACCCTGCTTCTGACCAACGACTTCCCGCCCCGGGTCGGGGGCATCCAGTCCTACGTCCACGCGCTGGTGTCGCGGTTTCCAGCCGACGACGTCGTGGTGCTGGCATCCGACCACCCCGGTTCGGCCCCATTCGATGCGGCGCAGCCGTTTCGGGTCGTTCGATACCCGGCGAAGGTCCTGCTGCCGACCCCGGGGGTCGCGCGTCGGGCTGCTGAGCTCATCGAGCGGTACCGGCTGACCGGGGTGTGGTACGGCGCAGCGGCTCCGCTGGGACTGCTCACTCCCCGGCTGCGGGCATGTGGCGTGCAGCGAACGGTGGCGAGCACGTACGGCCACGAGGTGGGCTGGTCGATGGTGCCCGGAGCGCGGCAAGCGCTTCGCCGCATCGGCGAGGGAAACGACGTGCTGACCTTCATCAGCCGGTACGCCCGCCGGCGGATCTCGCCCGCCCTCGGTCCGAGGACGGCCCTGGAGTTCCTTCCCCCGGGCGTGGACGCGGATCGCTTCCGTCCGGATCCGGCGGCGCGGGCCGCGATCCGGTCGAGGTACGGGCTGGGCGATGCGCCCGTCCTGGTCTGCGTCTCCCGACTGGTGCCCCGCAAGGGGCAGGACGTTCTGATCCGCGGCCTGCCCGAAGTGCTGTCGAAGGTCCCGCGGGCAAGGCTGCTGATCGTCGGTGACGGCCCGGACGCCGCGCGGCTGCGCCGCCTGGCGGCCGCCTCGACCGCGCGGGGTGCGGTGGTGTTCACCGGGGCGGTCCCCGCGGGCGAGCTTCCCGCGCATTACGCCGCCGGCGACGTGTTCGCGATGCCGTGCCGAACCCGTGGGGCCGGGTTGGACGTCGAGGGCCTGGGCATCGTGTTCCTGGAGGCGTCGGCATGCGGCCTACCGGTGATCGCCGGCGATTCCGGCGGCGCCCCGGAGGCGGTGCTGCCAGCCAAGACCGGTGTCGTGGTCGACGGCCGGGACGTCGATTCGGTCGCGGCAGCAGGCGTCCGATTGTTGTCGGACCCGGCCCTGCGCGCCCGCTGGGGAGAGGCCGGTCGCCGCTGGGTGCGGACCGATTGGAACTGGCAGTCGTCGGCGGATCGGCTGGGCGAGGTGCTGACCGGCCCCGCCGCCGAGTCCGCTCCGATGCCCGGTCGATAGCGTGGCGACATGCGGATCAGCGTCGTCGCGGACGTGCACGGCAACTACGAGGCGCTGGCCCGCATAGCCGAGCAGGCCGACCGGCTGATCGTGTTGGGCGACCTGTTGGACTACGTCGACTACCACGACCCGAGCGCCGGGATCCTCGGCGAGGTCTTCGGCACGGACGCGGCCCGGCACTTCGCCCGCCTCCGGGCCGGCGGCCACTTCGCGGAGTTGCGCCGGTTCAACCTGGCGCTCTGGGGCACCGTCGCAGACGCCGCTGCGCTGCTCTCGTCGCTGGTTCGGGAGCGGTACCGGAAGGTCGTCTCGATGGTCGGGCCGGACACCGTCGTCATCCTGGGCAACGTGGACGTCCCGGCCGAATGGACCGCGGTCGCCGGGAACGAATTGCCCTGCCGCGATGCCGAGGTGGTGGAGATCGGCGGGTTGCGCTTCGGGTTCGTGGGGGGCGGGGTGTCGCGCCGGGCGTCGCCCGGGCCCGGTGCGGCCGACTCGGCCGGTGCCGAAGGCAGTGCGTGGCGACCGTTCCTGCGGGCACCGCACGACTTCCGCGGCGCGGTTGGCGCGCTCGGCCCCGTGGACGTCCTGTGCAGTCACATTCCGCCGGACATCACCGCGCTTCGCTACGACGCGGTACCCGGTCGGCTGGAGATGGCCGGCCCGGGGTTGCTCGATCACATCGATACGCGCCACCCCGCGGTCGCGATGTTCGGCCACGTCCACCAGCCGCTGGCCCCGCGGGCCCGCCGCGGGATGACGGAGTGCATCAACGTCGGGCACTTCCAGCGGGCCGAGCGGGCCTTCGTGCTGGAGACCGACCTCGTCCGGCGCGCCGTTCGCGGCGGGGGAGTCGCCGGCCCGGCGACGGGTGGGTAGCCTTCGCATCATGCCCGATTCGTCGACCCAGTCGATGACGATGGCTGCCGCGCCAGAAGCGATCATGGCCGTCATCGCCGACTTTCGCTCCTACCCGGCGTGGGCCGATGCGATCAAGGCCGTCGACGTCCTCGATGCCGGCACCGGTGGCCGGGCCAAGCGGGTGCGGTTCTCCATGGACGCTGGCCTCATCAAGGATGTCTACGAGTTGGAGTATGGCTGGGCAAGCGACGGGCTGTCGGTGACGTGGGACCTGGTGGCCGGGCAGATACAGAAGGCGCAGCACGGCTCGTATCTGCTGCGGCCGGTGGGCGGATCCGCCGGGCACCGCGGTCCCGGTCCAACGACCGAGGTCACCTACACCCTCTCCGTCGAGTTGACCATTCCGCTGATCGGCGTGCTACGACGCAAGGCGGAACGGGTCATCATGGACACGGCGCTGAAGGAACTGCGCAAGCGCGTCGAGCTGGTGCCGTGAGCGACGCGCGTGCGCGGAGCGAGCCGTGGGCGCTGGGCGACGCGCGTGCGCGGAGCGAGCCGTGGGCGCTGGGCGACGCGCGTGCGCGGAGCGAGCCGTGGGCGCTGGGCGACGCG
>CAZUXD010000038.1:21594-35433 GCA_964624455.1 uncultured Actinomycetes bacterium
GTGCGCGGAGCGAGCCGTGGGCGCTGGGCGACGCGGGTGCGCGGAGCGAGCCGTGGGCGCTGGGCGACGCGGGTGCGCGGAGCGAGCCGTGGGCGCTGGGCGACGCGGGTGCGCGGGGTGAGCCGTGGGCCGCGGGATCGTGCCGAGCGATCGATGGCGCGGCGGAGCATCCCGCGGCGCGCGTGCTGCTGCACACCGGCAAAGGCGGTGCCGGCAAGACCACGGTCAGCGCGCTGACCGGGATCGCCGCCGCCCGCGCAGGTCGGCGCGCCCTGCTGCTTTCGACGGACCCGGCCCATTCCCTGGCGGACGTGCTCGGCTGCCCGGTCGGCGCCGAACCCGTTGCGGTGCCGGGTGTGCCGAATCTCTTCGCTGCGCAGGTGGACACCATCACCCGGTACGAGCGCGCCTGGGGAACGATCCGCGACTACCTCGTCGGTGTGCTGGCGGCCCGCGGCATGGCCGAGATTCAGGCAGAGGAGTTGCTGAACCTCCCGGGTGCGGAGGAGATCATCGCGCTGTTAGAGGTGCACCGCTATGTCCGGTCGGGCGAGGCGGACGTCGTCATCGTCGACTGCGCGCCCAGCGGTGCGACCCTGCGGCTGCTCGCGCTGCCGGAAACCATCGACTTCTATGCCGGCCGGTTGATGTCCGTGCCGGCGCGGTTGCTGCGCGCGGTCGGTGCATCCTTGGCGGGTGCCGCCGCCCCGGCGGCGCCGGTGCGAGATGCGGCGGGCGAGTTGCTTGCGGACCTGTCCCAGGTCCGGACGATGCTCGCCGACCCCCGCACCACCTCGATCCGGCTGGTGGTGACGGCTGAGACGGTGGTGCTGGCCGAGGCGCGGCGATTGCGCACGGCGCTGGCGCTGCACGGATTTGCCGTCGACGCCGTGCTGACCAATCGGGTGCTGCCGTCCGACGCTCGCGGCGCCTTCCTGGCAGGTTGGCGCCGGTCGCAGCGGGCCTGTCTCACGCTGATCGACGAGTCGTTCGGCGACCTGCGGACGCTTCGGGTGCCGATGACGCCAGCCGAACCGGTCGGCGTGAAAACCCTTGCTGCGCTTGCCGATACGGTGTTCGGCGGCCACGACCCGCTGGCGGGCGCCGGGACCGCGCGATCGATGACGGTGACTTCCCGGAGCGGGGGCGGATACCGGCTCACGCTGCCCCTGCCCCATGCCGAGCGGCGTGAATTATCGCTCGCGCGTTCCGGCGACGACCTGGTGATCACCCTGGGCGATCAGCGTCGCCGGCTCACGCTGCCGGCGGTGTTGCGCCGCTGCACCACCACGGACGCGCGGTGGGCGGGGCACGGCGGGGTGATCATGCCCAGCGGAGCCGCCGATGCCGAGGCCAGTCTGGTGATCGACTTCGAGCCCGACCCGGCACGCTGGCCGGCCGCGCTGGCGCGCTCTCTCGTCGGGTCCACGGAAGGGGACCCGGACGGCGAACGCGATGCCCCGGCGGCGGTCGGGCAGTGACCGGCGCTATCGGTTCGCTGGCGAGTGAGACCAGGCAGTTGCTGGACGCGGTCGCCGAACGGCTGGCGGCGCACCGGGACCGGCTCCGCGATCCCGCGGGCGCAGCCCCCTCCGCGTGCGACGGGCGTGACCGGGCCGCTGGCGACGGGGACCTGGCGGCGGACGAGCACGATGATGCGGCCACCCGCGCAACGGATGGCGCCCAGATCGGTGGAGACGCGATCGGGGCGCCCGCTCCGCCGTACGGCGCCGGCCGCAGCGGGCGCTGTCCGCGATGCGGGCACGACCCGGCCAACCGGGCGGGTTGCACCGGCTGCCCGTTCTGCGCCGGCCTGGCGCTGCTGCGCGGGGAACGTCCAGAGGCAGCCGCTACGCTGCTGGACGGCGCGTTGCTGATCGTTCAGGCGCTGCGCGACGTGTTGGACCGCAGCCCCGGCGACGCGGGCCCTGGCGCGGGCGGGCCGGTTCATGCGGAGACGGCAGGGCCGCCCGGTGGCGATGGCCGGCTCATCAGGATCGACATTCGATGACGCCGTCCCGGCGGACGGGTGATCCGGACCTCCGGGCCCGACCGGCGATCGGCATCGACATCGGCGGCACCACGGTGCGGGCGGCGGTCGTCGGATCACGGGGACAAATCGTGAGGTCACTGCGGTCGGCCACGCCTGTCACCGTGCAACGGGCCGAAGAGTTGCTGGCCGAAATGGTCGTCGACCTCGCGGCCGGTCGCGACATCACGGCGGTGGGCCTGGGGGTCGCCGGATTCGTCTCGGCGGACCGCACCCGGTTGATGTTCGCCCCGCACCTCGCCTGGCGCGATGCCCCGGTGCCGCGGCGCCTGGCGGATCGAGTGGGCGTTCCGGTGGTGATGGAGCACGACGTGAACTGCGCAGCCTGGGCGGAGCACCGGCTGGGAGCGGCCCGGGCGTCGCGGATCGCGCTGCTGGTGGCGGTCGGTACCGGCATCGGTGCCGGGCTGGTGGTCGACGGCCGGATCTACCGCGGCGCCTTCGGTGTCGCCCCGGAGTTGGGCCATGTCGTCGTGGTGCCGGATGGGCGATCCTGCCCGTGCGGCAAGAGCGGCTGCTGGGAGCGCTACTGCTCCGGCACCGCGCTGGCCGCCACCGCACGGGGGCTGTGGGCGAGCGGCCCCACTGCGCTGGCCGAGATGGCGGGCGGGGACCCGGCTGCGGTGACGGGTGCGATGGTGGCCGCGGCCGCCCATGCGGGGGACGCCGTCGCGCTGGCGGCGATGGCCGACCTCGGCCACTGGCTCGGGATCGGCCTGGCGATCGCCTGCGACGTGCTCGACCCCGAGATCATCGTCATCGGTGGTGGCGTCTCGCTCGCGGCCGACCTCTTTCTGGACACGACCCGGTCGGTGCTCTCCGCGCACCTGACCGGTGGAACCCACCGGCCGCAGCCCCGGATCACGCTTGCCAGGTTCCGGGACGCCGCCGGGATGGTCGGCGCCGCGCTCCTGGCGCACGAGCGCGCGAACGGGCCGACCCAGGGCTGAATACGGGCCAATCGCGATCGATTCCGGTCGGCCCAGCGGATCGGCCCAGCGGGTTGGCACAGTTGGCCGGCGCTCACACCTCGGCGCCGTCGTCCCAGCCCTCGCCGGGTTCACCGCGGTGTCGGCGCATGCCTGCGACCAGAATGCCGGCGCCCCCCATGATCAGGAGCAGCGCGAGGACGACGATCAGGTCGGTGGATGCCGGGAGCAGGGCCGGCCAGGAGAGCAGCAGTATGCCGGTGACGATCAGCAGCAGGGCGCCGACCGTCCGGCGTCGCAACCGGGGTAGTGGCGGTGGCGGCGGCGGCACGAAATGCTCCTCGTCGGCGGCCATCTCGGCCTCGGCATCGGCCTGGGCCTGAAGGTGCGCGGCCAGTTCCTCGGAGCGCTCCTGCCGCCGCAATTCGCGCCGCAGGCGACGCGATTCCGCGGTGTCCGTGTCGTCGTCGTACCAGTCCGTGTCGTACCGGTCGCCGTCGTACCGGTCACCGTCGTGCGAGCCGAGGTCCGCCGGCTCGGCGCGCGGATAGGCCGGATCGCGGCGCTCGGGGGAGTCGGCCGACTGGTCAGCACCGGTCTCCCAGCGCATAGATCCGGAAATACCGGACACGATGGCGGTGAACTGTGCGTTCCAGTCGTCGGCCGGAGGCTCGCCGGAACCCTGATTCTCGCCGTCGCGGCGCTCGGGATCGGTGGGGAAGCCGGCTGCCGTCATGCCGGGCCCGTCTGTTGCGACGACACGCCGGCGGGAGCGTCGGCGGCGCGCTGGTCGGGGTCGGCCGGCATGCCGGCCGCGGTGATCCGGCGGATGAACTCGACCGACCTGGAGAAGATCACCGGCGCGTCGTAGTCCAGCGTCGCCACGTGATAGCTGCGCTCGAGCAACACCTCGGTGACGTCGACGGAGCCGATCTCGGCCAGCAGCACGCGGGAGTTCTCCGGCTCCACCACGTGGTCCGTCACCGAGTGCAGCAGGAGCATCGGAACCCGGATCGAAGGCAGGTCCGCCCGGACCACCTTCCATGCCCGGCGCAGGGAATCGGCCGCCCGCAGCGGGGTGCGATCGTAGCCGTCCTCGGCCGCGTCCGGGTCGGCGATATCGCTGGCGATGCCCTTCTGCGACGGCATCAGGTACTTGATCAGGGGCAGCAGGCGAATGTCCTTTCGCAGCGAGAGGATCGACGGGTTGACCAGCACGATGCCGGCGATGGCGTCCGGATGCAGTTGCGCAAGGCGCAACGTGAGTGTCCCGCCCATGGAGAGTCCGGCGACCACCACGCTGCGGCAGCGGTTGCGAAGCTCGCCCAGGGACACCGTCACCGCCGCCAGCCAATCCGCGAAGGTGGTGCGGTTCGCGTCCTGCCAGCGCGTCCCGTGCCCGGGCAGCAGGGGCAGTCGGACGGTGAAGCCCTCGGTGGCCAGGTGCTCGGCCCAGGGCCGCAGCGATTGCGGCGATCCGGTGAAGCCGTGGCACAGCAGGACACCGACGTCACCTGAATCATGGCTGAACGGTTCGGAACCGACCGCCTGCATGATCCGACCCTCCTGATCCCGTGCGATCCGCCCCCGTGCGCTCCCGCGAATGCGCCGAGCGGCTCGCCATCCATCGTTGCATGAAGTCGAAGGGCCGGTCCGCCCGTGCCGGTCCGTCCGTCCCGACGGGCTCGCCCGCGTGCGACACGCCGACCGCCGCTGATCATGCGGGGCGTACGGTTGAGGCTGCACGCAACGGGCCGCCCCACGCCCACCGCCGCCAGTCCCCATCCGCGCGAACGGGAGATCAGCACCGTGCTGTATGCACTCCTCAAGTACGTGCTGGTGGGGCCGGTACTCCGATTGTTCTTCCCGTGCACCGTCATCGGCGCCGAGCACATCCCCGAGCACGGCGGCGCGATCCTGGCCGGCAACCACGTCTCGGTCGCGGACTCGTTCTTCGCGCCGCTGCACATGAAAAGGCGGGTCACGTTCCTGGCCAAGAGCGAATACTTCACCGAGAAGGGCTTCAAGGGGCGGCTCAAGAAGTGGTTCTTCTCCGGGGCGGGCCAGGTGCCGATCGACCGTGGTGGCGCATCGGCGGCGCACGACGCCCTGATGACCGGGATTCGGCTGCTGCGCGAGGGAAAGCTGCTGGGCATCTACCCCGAGGGCACCAGGTCCCCGGACGGGCGGCTGTACAAGGGCAAGACCGGCGTGGCACGGATGGCGCTGCAGGCCGGTGTACCGGTCG
This sequence comes from uncultured Actinomycetes bacterium, assembly GCA_964624455.1. Taxonomy (GTDB): domain Bacteria; phylum Actinomycetota; class Actinomycetes; order Mycobacteriales; family Nakamurellaceae; genus Nakamurella. The sequence continues at coordinate 26,822 of CAZUXD010000038.1, forward strand.
TTCCGATGGCCATGGTGGGGACGGACAAGGTCAACCCGATAGGCTCGAAGATCTGGCGGCCGCGCCGAATCACGCTGGTGATCGGCCGCCCGCTGAACTTCTCCCGGTACGAGGGCATGGCCGGCGATCGCTTCGTCGAACGGTCCATGACCGACGAGATCATGTACCGGCTGATGGAACTCTCTGGACAGGAGTACGTGGACATCTACGCCGCCAAGCGCAAGGCCGAACTGGCCGCTCGCGGCGACGGCCCGGTGGAGGGCCGTGGGCCAGGCACCGTCACCCGCCTGCCCGGGGCCCGGGCGAGCTGAGGATGGTCGCCCGCCCCCCGGCCGGGCCGCGGGCCCGATACTTCTACGACTGCGAGTTCATAGAGGATGGGCGGACCATCGAGCTGGTGTCCATCGGCATGGTCGGCGAGGACGGGCGCGAGTTCTACGCCGTCTCCACGGAATTCGACCCGGCCCGGGCCGGCCGGTGGGTCGCCGCCCACGTGCTGCCGCAGTTGCCGCCGCCTTCGGATCCGGTTTGGCAACCGCGGGCGCGAATCCGGGACGAAATCCTCCAGTTCCTGCTGGCGCCGGGGCTTCCGGTGCAGTTGTGGGCCTGGTGCGCCGCCTACGACCACGTTGCGCTCGGGCAGCTCTGGGGGGACATGCCGGCCTTGCCGCCGGCGGTCCCGCGGTTCACCTACGAGATCCGTCAGCACTGGGAGTTGGCGGGCTGTCCGCCGGTGCCGCAGTCGGGGGCGGAACGGCATCAGGCGTTGACGGACGCGCGGTTGGGCCTGGCGCGCTGGCAGGCGGCCGAGCGGGTCATTCGGGCGTCGCGGGTCGTCTCGCCCCCACCGGCCCGCTGAGGCCATTCGGGTGGTGACGTCCTGGGCGCGCGGACGCGTCCTGGGGCCTGGCGGCTTGCGGTTCGTCACCTACTCCAATCGCCAAGCAGAATTGGCCGCCCAGTCTTGCGGGACGAGGAGAGATAGGATCGATACCGCTCAGCCGGGAGCGCCGGACCGGGCGGTAGCGGGCGCCGATACCCTGTGCCGGTGGTGCGCCCTTGAATCTGTCGCAGGTCAGCGGCGGCGTCCTGAGCGGGGTGTCGAGAGCGATTTTGGAGGAAGCGTCGGCGTCGCGGGCGACCCACAACCATTTTCGCATCGGCACGATGCCCCCGCCAGGGAACAGGGAGACTGACTACCAATGAACTGGACCGTGGATATCCCCTCGGACATCCTGCCTACCCTGCCCCCGCTCCCGGAGCACCTTCGTCGCAGCCTGCACCGCGCGCTGGGTCTGCCGGCCGCGCAGCAGCCGGCCTGGCCCGATCCGGACCAGGTGCACGCGGTGCGCGCGGTGCTCGAGTCGGTGCCGCCGGTGACGGTGCCCTCGGAGGTGGACCTTCTGCACGGCCAGCTTGCGGCGGTGGCCCGCGGGGAGGCGTTCCTGCTGCAGGGCGGGGACTGCGCCGAGACGTTCGTCACCAACACCGAGCCGCACATCCGCGGCAACATCCGCACCCTGTTGCAGATGGCGGTGGTGCTCACCTACGGCTCGTCCATGCCGGTGGTCAAGGTCGCGCGGATCGCCGGCCAGTACGCCAAGCCGCGCTCGGCCGACACCGACGCCTTCGGCCTGCCGAGCTATCGGGGCGACATCATCAACTCGCTGGCCACCGCTCCCGCCGCGCGGGTCCCGGACCCGTCCCGGATGATCCGGGCCTACGCCAACTCCTCGGCCGCGATGAACCTAGTGCGGGCGATTACCGGATCGGACGCGGGCGACCTGGCGAGTGCGCACTCCTGGAACCAGGAGTTCGTGCGCACCTCACGAGCCGGGCAGCGGTACGAGCGGGTGGCCGGGGAGATCGACCGCGCGATGCGATTCATGAGCGCGTGCGGTGCCGATTCCCATTCGCTGCACTCGGTCGAGGTCTTCTGTTCGCACGAGGCGCTGCTCCTGGACTACGAGCGCGCGATGCTCCGGCTGCACGGCGACGGTGACGATGCCAGGCTCTATGACCTCTCCGGGCACTTCCTGTGGATCGGAGATCGCACCCGCCAGCTCGACGGGGCGCACGTGGCGTTCGCGGAGTTGCTGGCCAACCCGATCGGCCTCAAGATCGGCCCCAGCACCACGCCGGAGCGGGCGGTCGAGTACGTCGAGCGCCTGGACCCGCATCGCACGCCCGGTCGGCTGACCCTGGTGTCGCGGATGGGCAACACCCACGTCCGGGACCTGCTGCCGCCGATCATCGAGAAGGTGACGGCGTCCGGTCGGCAGGTCATCTGGCAGTGCGATCCGATGCACGGCAACACCCACGAATCCGTCTCCGGGTTCAAGACCCGGCATTTCGACCGGATCGTGGACGAGGTGCAGGGCTTCTTCGAGGTGCACCGCGAGCTCGGAACCCACCCGGGCGGGATCCACGTCGAATTGACCGGCGACGACGTCACCGAATGTCTCGGCGGCGCCCAGGAGATCGGCGACGACGACCTGTCCGGGCGTTACGAGACAGCCTGCGATCCGAGGCTGAACACCCAGCAGTCGCTGGAGTTGGCCTTCTTGGTCGCCGAGATGCTGCGAAGCTGACCCACCCGCCACCGGGGTCGTTGCTGCTGCCGGACCGTCCCTACGGCCAGGCGCGGAATATGACGGTGCTCCCCGGCTCGGCGAGTTCGCCGGGAGCGGGGTCCTGGGTGGTGACGATCGCCGACTCACCGCCGAACAGGGAACGCACCCTCGCGACGAGTCCCGCGTCGTCGAGCGTGGCCCTGGCCATGTGCACCGTCATCCCCTTCAGCGGCGGGACGGTAACGGCGCTCGACCCGATCACCCGAACCGCCGGGGCGGACGGATCGATTCGGGTGCCGGCCGGCGGGTCCGTCCGCACCACATGGCCGCCCGGCACCGTCGGGTCGAAGACGGGGTCGGCGACGGTGACGTCGAATCGATCGGCCCGCAGTTCGCCGGCGGCCTGGGTGACCGGGACGCCGCCCAGATCCGGCACGGTCAGGGACACCGCCAGGACCAGGGACACCGGCGATCCGTGCGGCGCGGTCGCCCCCGCGGGCGGATCGGTGCCCAGCACGCTGCCGGGGGTGGCGGCCGGGTCGAACCTGGTGCGGGCCGGGCCGATGGTGAATCCGCCGACCATCAGCTTGTTCTGCGCATCCTCGGGAAGCTTCCCGGCGACGCCGGGCACCCGTTCCGGCACGGGGCCCCGAGAAACGACCAGCACCACGCGCGAACCGACGTCCGCCTCCAGGCCGCCTTCGGGTTCGGTGCGCACGACCGCGCCCTCTGCCACGGAGTTGTCGTAGACCTCCGCGGCGGCATCGACGACCGGGTCCAACTCGGCGGCGCGAACGGTCGCGCTCGCCGCCTCGACGGCCGTGCCCGCCGCGATGCGCGGAACGATCGGGCGGCCGCTGGAGATGACCAGGCTGACGGTCGCGCCGCGCAGTTGCCGGGTACCGCCGGGCGGATCGGCCGATGCCACCGCACCGGAAGGCACCGTGTTGTCGTGCCGGGTGGTCAGGGCGGCGACGAGGCCTGCGTCTTCAATCGCCTGCACCGCCGCGTGACCCGGCGCGTTCACCACCGACGGGGCGCTGGTCCACCGACCGCCCAGCCACCAGCCGCCCAGGGCCGCGGCGCCCCCCACCACCAGCACGACGGACAGCGCGATGATGCGGATCCGCCAGCGGCGGCGCTTGCGGGCGCGCCGCGCGGCGTCGGTGGCGCGCCGATTGCCGGCCCCGTCCGGGCGCTCGCCGGCGGGCTGCGCTGCGGTGAGCCGGCCGGGCCGGCCGGTGAGCCGAGTGCCGAAACCGGCCGCCGCGGTGCCGTGCTCGGGGGCATCGCCGGCGCGGCGCTTCGCTGCCTGGCCATGGCTGGTCGCCGCGTTCCGGGTCGAGGTGGTGCCGTCCCGGCCCGCCGGGCGGTCACCGCCCGCCGCGGCGCGGCGGGCCGGCGGCCGCGGAACCGGCACGGCCACCGGCGAGAGCCCGAGCCGCCGCCGGGCGGATTGCAGCCGGTGCAGGAAGTCGGCGGCGTTGACCGGCCGGGCCAGGGCGTCGCGGCTGGTCGCGGCGTCGATCGCCTCGGCGATCGCCACCGGCACCCCCGGTGCGGCGTCGGCGACCGGCGGTACGTCCGAGTGCACATGCTGGTAGGCGACCGAGATCGCGTTGCCACCACCGAACGGCGGATGCCCGGTCAGCATCTCGTATCCCACGATCCCGGCCGAGTAGACATCCGAACGCTCGTCGGCCGCACCGGTCGCAACCTGTTCGGGCGAGAGGTATGCGACCGTGCCGAGGATGACGTCGCCGGTGGCCATGGTGGTGGACGTGACGGCGCGCACCAGCCCGAAGTCCGCGACCTTCACCTCGCCGCGCGCCGAGATCAACACGTTCTCCGGCTTGACGTCTCGGTGGATCAGCCCGGCCGCGTGGGCGGCGGCGAGTGCTTGCAGCACCGGTTCCAGCACCGACAGCACGACGGGAACCGAGAGTTGCCGGTGTTGGCGAAGGAGGTCGCGGAGCGTGCCGCCGTCCACCAACTCCATGACGAGGAACACGATCTCGCCGTCCCGGCCCTGGTCGTACACCCCGACCACATGCGGGTCGTCGAGCCGGGCCGCGGCCCTGGCCTCCCGTTCGAAGCGCGCCAGGAAGGCCGGGTCCGCAGCGTATTGCGCCGTCATCACCTTGATCGCGACGGGCCGGTCGAGTCGCAGGTCGAGACCGCGGTACACCGTGGACATGCCGCCCCGGGCCAACGGCGCCCCGATCCGATACCTGCCCTCCAGCACCGTCCCGATCATCGACGCGGCGGTCGGCTCCGAGGTGGCCCCGCCGGCCCCGGCGGGAGGGACGCGACCTGCGGGGATCGGCCCGTCGCCGGCCGGCCGCCCGTCTCCCGCATGTCCTGCCGGTCTCCGCACGTGGCCAATCCTAGGGAGCCGGCCCCAGGTTGCCCGGCTTCGCCGCCGGGCCGCGTGCCGCGCTGCTTGGCCATGGCGTGGTCGGTTGGCTCAGGGGCGGCCCTTGGCGCCGGTTATGGTGGGCCGGTGAACGAGCACGCACCTGTGGGCGGCCCCACCTACGTGCCGGTTCCGGAGATCGCTCAGCGTCTCGGCATCGAGGTGACGAAGGTCCACCAACTGCTGCGTGACCGGGCGCTGCTGGCGGTGCGGATCGACGGGCCGTTGAAGGTGCCCGCCGAGTTCGTCGACCAGGGCGGTGTCCTCAAGGGCCTGCCGGGAACCATCACCCTGCTCTCGGACGCGGGTTACGCCGATGAAGAGATCATCGCGTGGCTGTTCGCGGAGGATCCGACGCTTCCGGGCAGTGCGGTCGGATCGCTGCGCGGCGGCAGGAGCCGGGAGGTGCACCGCCGGGCGCAGGCGGCCGGGTTCTGACCCCGCCGGTCGAGGGCCGTCGGCAGCTTTGCGCCACCGGATCGTGAGCGGGGGGCCCGTCGCATGGGCCGGGGTCGTGATCGACGTCGAACGCGTCGACGGTGACGCAGCCCTTCTACCATCACGCTCATGCGGATTCGGGTCGATGCCCAACCATCCGCCGCACACGGTGTGCGCCGGTACCCCGTGGTGGCCGTCGTGCTCATCGTCGTCCTCGTCGGTGGATCGGTTGCGGGCGCACTTGCGGCCGCCGCACCGCGCCGGGGGGTGATCGTAGGTCTCGATGACGCCGGCGCGCTGACCCAGTCCCTGACGGTGATCGCGCAGGCGTGCTCGACCGTTCTTGCGGCCGTGACGATCGGCGGCCTACTCGCCGCAGCGGCGTTGATCCCGTGCGGCGCCGGCGGCGAACTCACCGCCGACGGCCGACGCACGCTGCGGGTCACGTCGTGGTGCGGCGCAGCGTGGGCCGCGGCCAGCCTCTGCCTGGCGGTGCTGAGCGCCGCGGACACGATGGGCGTACCCGTGGGGGAGGTCTTGAACTCCGACGATCCGCTGCGGGCGCTTGGCCTGGTCGCGCTGCCGCGTGCGGCGGCGATCGCCGCGGTGATCGCGACGCTCATCGCCGTGACCGTACGGTTCGTACGCCGGGTGCCGTGGGCGTTCGCCATGCTCTGCCTCGCGTTGGGCGCGCTGGTGCCGGCCGCCCTGGCGGGCCACGCCGCCCAGACGCAAGATCATGACCTCGCGGTCGACGGCATGCTGTACCACCAGTTCGGCGCCGCCCTGTGGGTCGGCGGGCTGGTCACGCTGGTCTATCTGATGGGGGGTCGGGCCGAGCGGATCGACGTCATCGCGCGGCGCTACTCGACGCTGGCGCTGATCGCGATGATCGCCGTTGCCGGTTCCGGCGTCGTGGGTGCGGTGGTCCGCGTCCCGCAATGGGCCGACCTGACCGGCACGGTGTACGGCCGGTTGATCGTCGCCAAGTCGCTGGCGGTGATCCTGCTCGGGGTGATCGGGTATCTGCACCGCCGTTTCACGTTGCCGCAGATCCGCAGGAAGGGGGACAGCGGTCCGCTGACCCGGCTCGCGGTGGTCGAGGTACTCCTGATGGCGGCCACGATGGGCCTGGCGGCCACGCTCAGCTTTACCGCGGCGCCGACGGGTTCGAAGCCGCTCGCATCCGCCAGCGCCCGGGTGCTCGGCTACCAGCTTCCGGGTCCGGTCAGCCCGCGGAACCTGCTCCTGTTCTGGCGACCGGACCTGATCCTCGGCGTCGGCGCCGTGGTGCTGGCTGCCTGCTACGTCGTCGGATTGGTCCGGTTGTTAAGACGCGGCGAGGCGTGGCCCGCCGGCCGGGCGGTCTCGTGGCTGATCGGCTGCGCCGTCCTGCTGTGGGCCTCCTCGTCGGCGATGGGTAGCTTCGGGCGGGCCATGTTCTCCATGCACATGATCAGCCACCTGCTGATCGGCATGCTGGTACCGATCCTGCTGGTCCTCGGCCGCCCGCTGACCCTGCTCGAGCAGGCGCTGCCCGCCGCGCGCGACGGCGAGCCACCGGGACTGCGCGAGGCGGTGACGGGGTTGGCGCGATCACGCGTCCTGCGGATCGTGATGCATCCCCTGATCATCGTTCCGTTGTTCGCCCTGCTCAGCTTCTACGCGTTGTACTTCACGGATCTGTTCGATCTCGCGATGTCGTCGCATCCAGGGCATCTGCTCATGAACATCTCGTTCCTGCTCATCGGATACCTGTACTACTGGGTCGTCATCGGAGCCGACACCGGTCCGGCCGAGCACTCGGTGCTCGTCAGGCTTGCGATCGTCTTTCTCACGACGCCGATGCACATGCTCTGGGGAATCATCGTCATGGGCTCCCACGGGCTCCTCGCCGGCGCCTACTTCAGGGGCCTGGACCTGCCTTGGGTCCCCGATCCGCTTTCCGATCAGCGGGTGGGCGGGGCGATCGGCTGGGTGTTCAGCGAGGTGCCGCTGGTGATCGTGATGCTGGCCCTGGCCGCGCAGTGGTTTCGCAGCGAGCAGCGCCCGTACGACGACACCGACGTGCCGGCGCCGGAGGACGAGGCGGAACGCATCGCCTACAACGCCATGTTGGCCGCGCTGAACAGGCGCCCGCAGGACTGAGCATCGGGCACGTAGCCCCGCCGGCGCCGACCCCGCCGGCAGCCGCCCGACGCGGATGGCCCGTCGGCCCCGGTGCCCGGCCGATGGACGGCGCCTTTCGCCGGGGCCGCGCGACCACGTCACATCCGCGATGCTTGATTTTTTACACGGGGCTGGATTTAATATCTCCGAAGCCGTGGAGCTCGGCGGTCCACAGGTGTACGCGGTTTTTCCGGAGGACGGTTTCATGGCAACCACGGAGATGTACCCACCTATCACGGCGCCTGTCGTCCCGGTTACGCCTGCTCCGGCGCGGGCACTGCCCCGGGCACCGCGCGGGCCTCACGGATCCCGCTTCCTGCGGGCAATGCGCACCACCGACCCGAAGCAGATCGGGATCATGTACATCGGAGCGGCATTCTGCTTCTTCATGGTCGCCGGCCTGATGGCGCTGCTCATGCGCGTCGAGCTCGCCCAGCCGGGAATGCAATTCCTCTCCTACGAGCAATTCAACCAACTGTTCACGATGCACGGCGCCATCATGTTCCTGTTCTACGCGACGCCGTTCGTATTCGGATTGGCCATCATGCTCGTGCCGCTTCAGATCGGCGCGCCGAACCTCGCCTTCCCGAGGCTGACCGCCGTGGGATTCTGGTTGTTCCTGGCCGGCGGCATCACGGCATCACTGAGCTTCCTGACACCGAACGGTGCGCCGGGATTCGGCTGGACCGCCTACCCGCCGTTGTCGAACGCCGTCAACAGCCCGGGCTCGGGCGGTGATCTGTTCTTCATGGGCGCGACACTGCTCGTGGTCGGCATCATCTTGACCGCGGTGAACCTGCTCACCACGATCATCTGCTTGCGCGCTCCGGGTATGACGATGTGGCGGATGCCGATCTTCACGTGGAACATGTTCTTCGCCTCGATGATGGTGCTGATCTCCTACCCGATCATCGCGGCGACGTTCCTCGGCCTCGAAGTCGATCGGCAGTTGGGGGCGCATGTCTTCGACGCCGCGAACGGCGGAGCCATCCTCTACCAGCACTTCTTCTGGTTCT
>CAZUXD010000039.1:0-32970 GCA_964624455.1 uncultured Actinomycetes bacterium
TTCGACGCTCACTGACCGCCTACGACCACTGAACCCTTGGACTCACTCATCTAGGTGCTCGGGGCGGGGGCGACGACCGGACGGGCGCGGCTGGATAGCCGACCGAGTACACGGAGCCGACCCCGACCAGCACGACCGCGCTGGGCACCGCCGGCCGGGAAGCACACGTCTGGGACCGGTACGGCAGCAAGACTGCGCAGCGAACGCCCCCGCCGAAACCTCCGGCCCGGAACCCCGGCCCACAACCTGCACCCCCGCAACCCCGGACCCACCCCGCAGCCCGGGTCCCCACACCCGGATCCGCAGCCTGCGGCCCCCGGGTCCCACGGCCGGATCCCACACGCTCGGCGCCTACTCTGGTTGGTGCGCTGCGACCGGCCCCGGCGCGGCCGTGGCCCACGCTCGTTCGACCGCAATGATTCGACCGCAATGAAGGGATCCGCGTGCGCACGCTGCTGTTGGAGAACATTCACCCGGACGCTGTGACGCTGCTCAGGGCCGCCGGTCATGAGGTTCGGACCTTGGAGGGCGCGCTGCCGCCGGCCGGATTGGCTGCCGAACTCGCCGGGGTCGAACTACTGGGCATCAGGTCCGGAACCACCGTCACCGCCGAGGTCCTCGATGCCGCGCCGCAACTGCACGCCATCGGCGCCTTCTGCATCGGAACCAACCAGATTGACCTGTCCGCGGCGGCCGCGCGCGGCATCGCCGTGTTCAACGCGCCGTACTCCAATACCCGCAGCGTGGTGGAGATCGCGCTGGCCGAGATCATCGCGCTCACCCGGCGGCTGACGGAGAAGAACCGGCTGATGCACGGGGGAGTCTGGGAGAAGTCGGCTTCCGGTTCGCACGAAGTGCGAACGCGCCGGCTGGGCATCGTCGGGTACGGCAACATCGGGTCCCAACTGTCGGTGTTGGCCGAGTCGGTGGGGATGACGGTGTACTTCTACGACACGGCCGAGAAGCTCGCGCTCGGCACCGCCCGCCGCTGCAGCAGCCTGGACGAACTCCTTGCCGAGGTCGACGTGGTGACCTTGCACGTCGACGGCCGGCCCGGGAACCGGGATCTGTTCGGGGAGCGAGAGTTCGCGCTCATGCGGCCGGGGTCGATATTCCTGAACCTGTCTCGCGGATTCGTGGTCGATCACGGGGCTCTCCGTGCCCGCATCGAGTCCGGCGATCTGGCCGGCGCGGCGATCGACGTGTTCCCGAGGGAGCCGAAAACCCGCGGCGAACAATTCGTCTCGGAGTTGCGTGGGCTTGCGAACGTGATCCTCACACCGCACATCGGCGGCAGCACGGAGGAGGCCCAGCAGGACATCGGCGGTTTCGTCGCGGCGAAGCTGAGGGACTACGTCACCCACGGGCGAACCACGCTCAGCGTGAACCTTCCGTCCCTCCCGCTGGGAGACCTCGACGACCGGTGCCGCCTGGCGCACATCCACCGTAACGTGCCCGGCGTCATGGCCACCATTAACGGGCTGCTAGCCGAGCACGGAGTCAACATCGAGTCCCAACAGCTTGCAACGCTCGGCGAGATAGGCTACGCCGCAACCGATACCGAGCATAGGCCGCCGCCGGAGATCCTTGACAAGCTCGCCGGCATGCCCGAAACCGTCCGGCTGCGCGTGCTCGGTTAGAACCGGTTGAGACCCGGTTAGGACCCAGGGGACGCCCTCCTTGATGCGGCGCCGGCAAGGCCCGGCCGCAAGTGGCGCGTCCCGGGCGCGCGCCCCCGTCCCCATTACCATCGACCCATGCCCGCCCGCTACCGTGAGACATCGGCCGGCGGGGTGGTCGTCCGCGACATCGACGGGTCGCCGGCGGCCGCGCTGATCGGCCGGCTGGACCGCTCCGGCCGGCTGCGGTGGTCGCTGCCCAAGGGGCATGTGGAGCCCGGCGAGACGACCGAACAGACCGCCGTCCGGGAGGTCGCGGAGGAGACCGGGATCACCGGGCGGATCGCGGCGGCCTTGGGAAGCGTCAGCTACACGTTCACGACGGCGAACAGGCGCGTGTACAAGCGGGTGCATCACTATCTGTTGGTCGCAGAGTCCGGGGAACTGTCCGATGCCGACGTGGAGGTCACCGAGGTCGCTTGGGTACCGCTGCACCGGCTGCCCGAGGTGTTGGCGCACGCGGCGGAACGCCGCATCGCCCTGAAGGCCGCCGAGATGGTGGCGAACACCAGGTGACGGGACAACCGTTCGACGCACGACGCGGCGGCGGGCACGGCGCGCTGGGCCGCGCGCTCCGCGCAACGATCGTCCTGCTCGCGGCGCTGCTCGCAACCGGCCTGGTCCCGCTGCCGGCATCCGGGGCCTCCCAGCCGACGGCGGCGAGGACGGCTGTCGGCGGCGCACCGGCGCCGTACGGCAAGTACGCCGGCACCTTGTCGTTCCGCCTCTCGTCGGTGGAACCGGTGGTGGTGACCTCGAACCGCGGCAACGAGCTGGCCGTCGCCGGGTCCTACACGAACACCGGGCCGTACCGCATCACCGACCTGGTCTACCGGTTCCAGCGTGGTGACCGATTGAAGAGCGCGGCGGAAATCCGCGCCGAGGCGGCGAAACCCACCCAGCAGACCGCCGTCATCGACGCCGATTTCCGGCCGCTGGCGGGCAGCTTGGCCGGAGGCGCCAGCGCGGCCTTCGAAGCCGGCGTCGCGATCACCGGTGGCGTCGATCAAACCCTTGCCGTCACCGAGCCGGGCGTGTACCCGATCATGATCAATATCAACGGCACCCTGCATCTGCCGGCTGGGCCCACGGCCGCGCGGGTCGGCGAACTGCACCTGTTGCTGACGGTACTGTCCCTTCCCGCCGCGGGTCCCCCCGTCGGAACCCCCGGCGGCGTGAAGCTGCCCGAGACGCCGCCGGTCTCGCCGCCGGAACACGCGGCGGCCAACTTCATGATGCTGTGGCCGATCGTCGATCGGCCGCACCTCGGGGTGGGCGGGGTCTTCCTCGACGACGCCCTGGCCGCCGAGATCGGGCCCGGCGGCCGACTGGCCCGATCGGTCGACGTTCTGGACAGCTCCGACGTCAGCCCCGGCATGGTCACGCTGGCCATCGACCCGATGCTGCTGGACGAGCTGGACCGGATGAGCCGCGGCTACTGGGTGGTGCAGACGCCGGGTGCCGCGCAGCCCGCCCTGACCCCGACGCCGAAAGCCCGGATCACGGCCGGCGTGACGGGGCCGGACGAGGAAACGGGTGCGCCCGCAGCAGGTCCGACTGGGACTGGGCCGACCGGGACTGGGCCGACCGGGACTGGGCCGACCGGGACGTCGATGACGACGTCCCCGGCGAACGGGTCTTCGGATGGATCGACGCCGACCGCGCCCGGCTCGGACCTGGAGGCCGGCCGCACGTCGGCGACGTCACCGTATCCGGGGACCGAAAATGGCGCGGGGCCCACCGCGGCCCCCTCCGCCAGCGAAACCGACACCGCAACCGACACCGCAACCGACACCGCAACCGACACCGCAACCGGACCCTCGACCGACGCGGCACCGGCCACCGGAACGCCTTCTGGGCCAGCACGCGGCCCCCAGCCCGCCGGGACCGTACCCGGTCGGGGGAGCGCGGCCGCGGCGGCGTTCCTGGACCGGCTCCGGACCCTGGCGCAGACCTACCAGGTAGTGGTCCTGCCTTACGGTGACCCGGACGTCGTGGCCCTGGTGCGGGCCGGGATGACGGGCGATCTCGCGACGGCGGTCTACCGCGGCCGCGCGGTGGCCGGCCGGCTCCTGCACCAGCCGGCTTCGGCCGACGAGATGCACACCAACCTGCTGACCACCGTCGCGTTCCCGCCCAACGGATTGCTCGACAGCGCCACCCTCACCGCCCTCACCGCCCTCGGCTATACCTCCGCGCTGCTCTCCCGTGACGGCATTTCCGACCGAGGCCCCACACCGGCCGGGGTCGTCCCCCTCGCGTTGCACGGCCACCGCCTGACCGCGATGGTGTCCGGCGCGGCGCTCGCCCCACAGATCGCGGCGCTGGTGTCTGCACCTGCGCCGACCGACGTGCCACTGCGCGCCAACCTGCTCGCGGCGCTGCTGGCCCAGCAGCACTCCGACGGCGCCGCGGCGACCATGATGCTGCTGCCGGGCCGCGACTGGGCTCCGGATGGCCGCGGCTTCGATGCGGTCGCTTCGCTTCTCAAGATCATGACCGCGGAACATGTCCTCCGCGCCGACCAGCTCACTAGCACCTTGGCCGCGGCGGCCGGCAACACGGCGGCGCCGGCCGAACTCTCCTACCCCAGCGCCGCCGTGCGTGCCGAGCTATCGCCCCGCTACCTTTCCGGCGTGCAGGAGGTCACGGATCGCATCGAGGTGCTTTCGGAGGCGCTCAGCCCGAGCAGCGAACCCGGCGGTGCCGACCCGGCCGCGATTCTCCAGCCGCTGCGGGAATCCTTGCTCGCGGCCGCGTCGATCTCGTGGCGCGGCAGCGACGATCCGGCCGGGGCCGTATTGCAGACGGTGACGGCGACGCTGGACGGGCTCTACGACGGGGTGCAACTCAACCGCAGCACCGGGAGTTACACGTTGGCCTCGTCCACGGCGCCGCTGCTGCTGACCGTGCAGAACACGCTGCCCTACGACGTTTCGGTCGGCATCGAGATCCTCGGTGGCGACCGCGCCGGGCTGACCACGCACGATCCCGGTCGCATCGAGATCGCGGCCGGCCCCCGCACCAGACCGGTGAAGATCATCTCCGAAGTCTCGCGCTCCGGCACCTTCACGGTGTATGCACAACTCCGCGGCCCGCACGGCACGCCGTGGGGTCAGGCGGTGCCACTGACCATCGCCTCGCGGGCATACGGCGCGCTGACCCTGGTGTTGATGCTGGTCGCGGGCGGGGTCCTGGTGCTGATGGTGGCGCTGCGCATACGGCAGCGGGTGCGCCAGCACCGGCGCAGCAGCCCGCCCGCGGGTGCGCAGTGACCGGCTCGTCCAGCGAGGGCATGCGAACAGCGCATACCGGCGGGATCATCCGGGCCGGGTCGACGATGGCCGCGGGCACCCTGGTCAGCCGCGCCACCGGGTTCCTGGCCAAGGTCGTCATCCTCGCGTTCCTCGGGTTCGCCACCGTCAACGACGCCTACAACCTGGCAAACACGCTGCCGAACATCATCTTCGAGCTGTTGATCGGCGGCGTCCTGACCTCGGTGGCGATCCCGCTCCTCTCCCGCGCTCGCGCGGACCCGGACGGGGGCGAGGCGTACACCCAGCGGCTGCTGAGCCTTGCCGTGGTGGCGCTGCTGCTGGCGACCGGGGCGGCCATGGCGACCGCCCCGCTGCTGACCCGGCTCTACCAATCCGGCACCAGCGCCGATCCGGTGCTCGCGACGCGGCTTGCCTACCTGCTGCTGCCGCAGATCATCTTCTACGGCATCGCGGCGCTGTTCGGCGCCATCCTCAACACCAAGGAGCGCTTCGCCGCGCCGGCGTGGGCACCGGTGATCAACAATCTGGTCGTCATCGGGGTGGGCGCAACCCTGTTGACCACCGCCGGCGGCAGCGGGCGCGCCCACGGTCTGACGGAACTGGGCCGCGGCCAGTTCCTGCTGCTCGGAATCGGCACCACGGCAGGCATCGTGCTGCAGGCGGCGGTGCTGCTGCCGGCGCTGCTGCGCTCCGGCTTCCGGTTCCGCTGGCGCTGGGGACTGGACTCCCGGATGGCCGAGGCCGGCCGCCTGATGGCCTGGGCGATCGGCTACGTGTTGGTGTCCCAGGCCGGATACGTCGTCACCGCCAACATCGCATACGCCGCACGCGGCGGCTTCTACGCCCTGTACAACTACGGCTCGATGCTGTTCCAACTGCCGTACGGCATCCTCGGCGTCTCGCTGCTGACCGCGATCATGCCGCGGATGAGCCGGCACGCCGCCGCGGGAGAGATGGCGGCCGTCAAGCACGACATGGCGGTGGCCAACCGGCTCTCCGCGGTCGCGCTGCTGCCGGTGAGCGCGGCGATGATCGCGCTGGCGCTGCCGCTCGCGATCGTCACCGCCCAGTACGGCGAAGTCGCCCCCAGCGACGTGCGGATCCTGGCGTTCACCCTGGCGGCCTTCGCGATCGGGCTGCTGCCGCTGGCGGTGACGCTGGTGCAGATGCGGGTGTTCTACGCCGCCAAGGACGGACGCACCCCGACCCTGATCAACCTGGCCATGGTTGGGGTGCGGATACCGCTGCTGCTGTCCTGCCAGCTCCTCCCCGAACAGTGGGTGGTCCCGGGCCTCGCGGCCGCGATGTCGGTCTCGTACCTGATCGGCGTGGTGGTTGGCGAGGTCTGGTTACGTTTCCGGTTCGGCTCGACGGGCTCCGCCGCCACCCTCGCGACGGTCGGACGTACCGCGCTGGCGGCTGCCGCCGGCGGCCTGGCCGCCTGGTTCGTGACCACGCGGGTGCTGCCGCTGGAACGCGGAACGCTCGGCGTCGGCGTGATCGCTATCCTGCTCGGCGGGGTGGTCGGCCTGATCGTCACTGGCGCCGGGCTACTGCTGCTACAGGTGCAGGAGGTCGGCGCGCTGCGCCGCCTGTTGTCCCGCCGACGTCATGTCAGTGCCCCCCGACATGGCACCCTCGTAGGGGCCGACGGTCTACGCGGCGCGGAAGGACACGGGGAAGGGCAAGGACGGGAGCCGGTGACGGATCAGCACAACAACGGCGCACCCGCGCCGGACGCCGCGCGCGTGCAGCGCGCCGGCGAGCCGAGCGGCGCCGCGCCCCGGAGCGAGCCGGGCGACCCGGTGTTCTCCCCCGGATCGCTGGTCGGCGAACGGTACCGGCTGTTGGACCTGATCGCGGTGGATGCGGCCGGGAACCGGTTCTGGCAGGCGCGGGACACCGTTCTGCCGCGAGACATGGCCGTCACCCTCCTGCCCGGCCTGCGACACACCGACGCGGCCGTCACCCGTACGCTGCGCGCCGGTCGGTTGCATCACATCGGCCTGCCGCAGACACTGGACGTCGGAACCATCGGGACCGACGGCGAGCCCACCGCCTACATCGTCGGACAGTGGGTGGACGGCGCCACGCTGACCGACCTGATCAGCGGCGGACCGCTGGAACCGGAGGTGGCCTCGCCGCTCATCACCAAGATCGCCGACGCGGTGGCCGAGGCGCACCGGAACGGAATCGCCCTCGGCGCGATCCACCCTTCGGTGGTCCGGGTCAACTTCGACGGGTCGGTGCGGCTCTCGCACGTCGTCGCGCAGGTGGACGCCACGACGGACGCCGACATCCGGGCGACCGGCGCGTTGTTGTACTTGATGCTGACCGGCGCATGGACGCTAGACCCTGCCGACGGCGCCCCGCGCCTTCCGCTCGCCCCCATGCGGCACGGGCGGGAGGTTCCCGCCGCGGAGGTGAATCCCGCCGTCCCGGCGGCCCTGTCGGCGCTCGTCGAACGCACCCTTCACCCGGATGATCCGCAGGGGGTTCGGGCGATCGGGGCGGTCAGCGCGCTGCTGCGGCCCGCTGGGCCCCCCTCGCCGGCGGGGGTCGGCGGCGTTCGAGCAGCCGGCGGTTCGGGCGGCGCCAGCGGTTCGGGAGCCGCCGGCGGTCGCCGGCGGCGCGCAACCGGCCGCCCGGGAGGCGACGGCACCGGTGGGCCGGGCACGGCGGGGGCACCCGACCCGGGCCGCACGGATCGCGCGGAGCGCACGGCAACCAAGGATCGGCGCATCAAGTTGTCCATTGCGGGAGCGATGCTGGCGGCGCTCGCCGTGTTGATCGTCATCATGGGCGCATCGCTCGCCAAGCAGTTCCTGACGAGCATCGTCGAGCCCATCAAGGCCTCCGACCAGCAACAGCTCATCGTGCCCACCACCCCCACCACCACCCGCACGGTCGGCACCAGCCAGGGCGGTACCAGCCTGAGCACGGGCACCGGCACGTCCGGATCCAGTGGCTCCGGCCAGACCTCGTCCGCCATGCCGGCTGAGGCGGTGACCGTCGCGGACGCGACGGTGTACGACCCGCAGGGCACACCGCCGCTGGACAACGAGGGGTACGTCGACCGGGCGTTCGATGGGGACCAGGGCACGTACTGGGTGACCTGGGTGTACCGGCAGCAGTTCGGGAAGTCCCAGGGCGGCCTCAAGGACGGGGTCGGTCTGCTCCTCACGTTTGCCACACCGGTGACGCCGGCCAGCGTGACGGTGTCCTCCGGCACACCGGGTACGGGTGTCGAGATCCGGAGCGCGAGCAGCGCCGATCCATCGCTGCCGTCGACCGCGGTGCTGGGTAGCGCCGAGCTCGGTGCGGACCCGGTCAGCATCACCCTGTCCGGCGCGACGCCCTCGAAGTACTTGATCGTATGGATCAACAAGTTGGCGCCCTATCAGGGCGACAGCAAGAAGCACGTAGGGCAGTTCGAATCCAGCATCACCGAGATCACCGTCTACGCCCGCTAGCGCACCCCGCGCGAGGCGCCCAGGCGAGCCGGGCGGCGGCGAGACGGTGACCTGCGCGCCCCGGCCCGCCGTGCCGCGCGGCGGCCCGAACGCCGGAATACCGGCCGGTAGTCTGGCGTTGTCCGGGCTGGAAGGCCTGACACCGCGGCGAACCGGCCGCCCGTCGGGTCAAGACCCCGTCGGGCGCAAGCCCTGTCGGGTGGAAACCGGTGGATTCGGCGCAGCGGGCCACCCGCCGGGCTGCACCGACGTGACATGTTGAGGAGTGGACGCAGTGACCGACCCGACCCCAGTTCCGGCGGACAAGCCGCTGTACGAGGTCATCGTCATCGGTTCGGGTCCGGCCGGCTACACGGCCGCCATCTATTTGGCGCGGGCCAACCTGCGCCCGCTGGTCTTCGAGGGCACCCAGTACGGCGGCGCGCTGATGACGACCACCGAGGTGGAGAACTTCCCCGGCTTCGCCGACGGCATCCAGGGCCCGGATCTGATGGCCCAGATGCGCGCCCAGGCGGCCAAGTTCGGCGCCGACCTGCGCCCGGCGGACGTCGAGGCCGTCGACCTCGGCGCCGACGTCAAGACCGTCAAGGTGGACGGCGCCACCTACCGCGCGAGGGCCGTCGTGCTGGCTACCGGATCGGCCGCGCGCTACCTCAACCTGCCGGATGAGCAGCGCCTCATCGGTCGCGGCGTCTCGGCGTGCGCCACCTGCGACGGTTTCTTCTTCCGCGACAAGGACATCGCGGTGGTCGGCGGCGGCGATTCCGCGATGGAGGAGGCCTCCTTCCTGACCCGCTTCGCCGCGTCGGTGACGATCATCCACCGCCGCAACGAGTTCCGGGCCAGTGCGATCATGCTGGACCGGGCGCGCAATGACCCGAAGATCCGCTGGGTGACGAACGCTCAGGTGATCGGGGTGAACGGCGAGAATGCGGTGACGTCGCTCACCCTGGCGGACACCGTCACCGGGGAGCACCGCGCGCTTGAAGTCAGCGGGCTCTTCCTGGCCATCGGCCACGACCCGAGGTCCGAACTCTTCCGGGATCAGGTCGCGACGGACGCCGCCGGATACGTCCTGGCCGGTGCCGGGGGCGCCGCCACCGCCACATCCCTTCCCGGCGTCTTCGCCTGCGGCGACCTGGTCGACCACACCTACCGGCAGGCGGTCGCCGCTGCCGGTACCGGATGCTCGGCCGCCCTCGACGCGCAGCACTACCTGGCCGCGCGCGGCGCACCGAACGTCGTCACCGACCAGGTCGGCGCCGGCGAAAGCGCAGCGATCGAGCCGGAACTGCATCCGGTCCGTTGAAGACCACCCCTCGAACCGTTCCACAGAAAGGTGCATAACGCTCATGGCCACCAAGGTTGTCACCGACGCCACATTCGACAAGGACGTCCTCCAGTCGGACAGGCCGGTCATCGTGGATTTCTGGGCGACCTGGTGCGGCCCCTGCCGCAAGGTCTCGCCGCTGCTGGAGGAGATTGCCGAGGAGCACTCGGACAAGGTGACGGTCGCGAAGCTGGACGTCGACGCGAATCCGCAGACCTCGCAGGCCTACCAGATACTGTCCATCCCGACGATGCTGGTCTTCTCCGGCGGCAAGCCGATCAAGCAGGTGGTCGGCGCCAAGCCGAAGGCGGCCCTGCTGGCCGAATTCGCCGAGGTGCTCGGCTGATTGGCGGCGCCGCTGGGCGATCCGCCGGTTTGATCCCCGTTGTTTGATCCACCGCTCCTGCGGTGACCTTACTGGGTGCGCGCCCGACCCCGGCGACGCTCGGTGACGGGGCACAATGTGGAGATGCCGCGGTCGGCCGCCGGGAATCGCGGCTGCTCGACGGACAGGGGAGCGGGATGCTGCGACGAGGGGACCGCAACGCGGCTGTCGGGTCCCTGCGAGCGGCGCTCGCATCGCTCGGCTTGCTTCCGCCCCGATCCACACCGATGCTCGCTTCCGACGGGGACGTGCTGTTCTTCGACGCGGATGTGGACGCCGCCGTTCGCGCGTTCCAACAACGCCGCGGCCTGATCGTCGACGGCTGCGTCGGTTCCACCACCGAACGGGAGTTGATCGCCGCACGCTGGGCCCTCGGGGATCGGACCCTCTCCTACACGCTGTCCGCGCCGATGTCCGGTGACGACGTCCTCGAATTACAGCAACGGCTCGTGGACCTCGGCTACGACGCCGGACGGCCGGACGGCCTGTTCACCGGGCGACTGGACGGTGCGCTGCGGGAATTCCAACGCCACCGCGGGCTGCCGGAGGACGGCGTCTTCGGCCCAGCCACCCACCGTGAACTGCAACGCCTGACCCCGATGGCCACCGGCGGGCGCCCCCAGTACCTCCGCGAGATCGAACGGGTTCGGCAGGCCGGCCCCCGGCTGGGCGGCAAACGTATCGTGATCGACCCCGCGCACGGGGGAGAGGAGCAAGGCTGGGTGTCCGGCGGGATGCGGGCCGTCGACCTGACGTTCGACCTGGCCCGCCGCCTGCAGGCGCGGATGGTCGCCACCGGGATGGAGGCGTTCCTCACCCGGGGCGTCCGGCAGAATCCGAGCCAGTCCGACCGCGCCCGTCTGGCGAACGACCTGGCGGCGGATCTGCTGCTCAGCCTGCACGTCGACGGGTCGGACTCCCCGCGCGCCGCGGGCATAGCCACCTTTCACTTCGGCACGGACAGCGGCAACATCTCGTCGGCGGGGGAGGCACTGGCCGAGTTGGTGCAGCGAGAACTGGTGGTGCGCACCGGCATGATCGACTGCCGGGTACACCACCGCCCGTGGGAGATCCTCCGCCGCACCCAGATGCCGGCGGTGCAGGTGGAGATCGGGTATCTTTCGAACGCGACCGACCGCGCGCGTCTGGCCGACGAGGCGTTTCGCGACCAGGTCGCGGACGGGCTGCTGGTGGCCGTCAAACGGTTGTACCTGGACGGCCGGGACGACCGGCCGACGGGCACATTCACGTTTCACGACCTCCTGGACTACGAACGATCGGTGCGCGCGAGATGACCGGAAATCGCCTCGATCCATACGTGGCGCACTACGCGGCGCGCACCTCGGGCATGCGGGCATCAGCGATCCGTGCGCTGTTCTCCGTCGCGAGCAGGCCGGAGGTGGTCTCCCTGGCCGGCGGCATGCCCTATCTGAACTCTCTGCCGTTGGAGGCGCTGGCCGCCGATGCAGCCCGGCTGATCGCCGACGACGGCGCGGTGGCGTTGCAGTACGGCTCGGGGCAGGGGATCCCGGCGCTGCGCGAGCAGGTTTGCCAGGTGATGGCGCTGGAGGGCATTTCGGCGCACCCGGACGACGTCGTCATCACCGTCGGTTCCCAGATGGCCCTGGATCTCGTCACCCGGATCTTCTGCGATCCCGGCGATGTGGTGCTGGCCGAAGCGCCGTCCTATGTCGGTGCCCTCAGCGTGTTCGCCGCGTACCAGGCGCAGGTGGTGCACGTTGCAATGGACGAACACGGCCTGGTCCCGGAGGCGCTGGAGTCGGCCATCGGCGGCTGCGCCACGGCGGGGCGGCGGGCCAAGTTCCTCTACACCGTCCCGAACTTCCACAACCCGGCCGGGGTGACGCTGTCGAGCGAACGCCGGCTACGGGTAGCCGAGATCTGCCGGGCCGCCGGCATCGCGATCCTGGAGGACAACCCCTACGGGCTACTGGGTTTCGACGATACGGTCCACCGAGCCATCCGCGCGGACGACCCCGACAACGTCATCTACCTCGGATCGTTCTCCAAGACGTTCGCCCCCGGGCTCCGGGTCGGATGGGCGCTCGCGCCGCATGCGGTTCGCGAGAAGTTGGTGCTGGCCAACGAAGCCGCCACATTGAACCCGCCGGTGTTCAACCAGATGATGATTTCGGCCTACCTGGCCGGATTCGACTGGCGCTCACAGATCAAGGCCTACCGGCAGACGTACGCGGAGCGCCGGGACGCCATGCTGGCGGCGCTGGAGGCGCACATGCCGGCCGGCAGTACCTGGACGGTCCCGGATGGTGGCTTCTACGTCTGGCTCACCCTGCCCGAGGGGTTCGACACGGTCGCGATGTTGCCCCGCGCGGTGACCGACCGGGTGGCGTATGTGCCCGGGACCGCCTTCTACACAGACGGTTTGGGGTCGCGGCAGATGCGGTTGTCGTACTGCTATCCGACCCCGGAACGCATCACCGAAGGCGTTCGCCGCTTGGCCGTGGTCCTCGGCCGCGAGTTGGAAGTCATGCGTACGTTCGGGTCGGGCTTGCGCCCGGGGCCGCATCCGGCGGTGGCCGCCGATGCGCCGGCACCGGACACCGCATGAGCGTTTGCTTGAGCGACAAGGATTGTCGATGACGAACCTACAGGTGCTGGTGTTGGCCGGCGGGCTGACGCACGAGCGTGATGTTTCACTACGGTCCGGTTCGCGCCTCGCGCAGGCGCTGCGCTCGGTCGGTGTCGAGGCAAGCGTCCGCGACGCCGACGGCGCCTTGCTGGACTGGATCGAAACCAACCGACCGGATGCTGCTGTGATCACCCTGCACGGCGGCCGGGGCGAAGACGGGTCGATGCAGGCGGTATTGGAAATGGCGCAGGTGCCCTTCGCCGGGACCGCTTCGCACCAGTGCCGACTTGCCTGGGACAAGGCGACCGCCAAAATCCTGTTGCGGCGGGCCGGGTTTCGTACGCCGAATTGGGTGACGGTGGCGCACAGCGCGTTTCGCGATCTCGGTGCAGCACGGCTGGTTTCAGCGCTCGGCCGCCACCTGGAACTACCATTGATGCTCAAGCCGCATCAGGGCGGTTCCGCGCTCGGCGCCCGCGTGGTGCACAGCATCGAAGATCTCCCGGCCGCGCTGGTGGGTTCCTTCGCATACGGCGATGTGGTGCTCGCCGAGGAATTCGTCACCGGCGTGGAGGTCGCGGTGACGGTGATCGACGGGCCCTCCGGCCCGGTTGCGCTACCGGCCGTGGAGATCGTCCCGCCGGGCGAGATCTTCGACTACGAAGCCCGTTACACCGCGGGCACCACCACATACCACACCCCGGCACGCCTCGACCCGGATGCCGCGGCCGCGGTCGCCGAACTCGCAGTGGGCGCGCACCGGGTGCTCGGACTGCGTGATGTGTCGAGGATGGACGCCATCGTCACGCGTGACGGCGTCGCGCAGTTCCTGGAGGTGAACGTGTCGCCCGGACTCACCGAGACGTCGATGCTGCCGATGGCGGTCGCGGCGGCCGGGCAGGACCTCGGCGATTTGTATGCGGGCCTCCTTCGTCACGCGGTCGCTCGTGATGCGGCAATCGCGCCGACCGTCGGGGTCTGACCGCACTTCTTTCCAGACCCGTTGCCTGGCAATGATATTCGCGAAGGGTCGAGCATCGCCGGGCATAGCGTCACCGTGACGTATTAGCCCGAGGTCGCGGTACCTTCGTCCTGCGGGTGCACAACCGGTTTACGACTCCGGTTTGCCACCGCGGGGGCCATGATCGCGATGAGCCGCTCCAGGTCGTCGATCGTGGCGAACTCGACGACGATCTTTCCCTTTCGGCGGCCGAGCTCGACGCGGACCTTGGTGTCGAACTGATCGGACAGCCGTGAGGCCAGGTCCTCGACGCCGGGCATCGTCATCTTCCGCGGCGTCGAGCGGCTCCGGGTGCCGCTCCGGCGCCCGAGCAGCGTCACCGCCTCCTCGGTGCCGCGCACCGACAGGCCCTCCGCGACGATCCGCGCGGCGAGGTCTTCCTGCTCTCCAGGATCGCTCAGCGAGAGCAATGCCCTGGCATGTCCGGCCGACAGGACGCCGGCGGCGACCCGGCGCTGCACCGGGGTCGGTAATCCGAGCAGACGGATGGTGTTCGAGATGACAGGTCTGCTGCGCCCCAGCCGGGTCGCGAGTTCCTCGTGGGTGACGTCGAACTCCTCGAGCAACTGCTGGTAGGCGGCAGCCTCCTCCAGCGGGTTGAGGTTGGTTCGATGGATGTTCTCCAGCAACGCGTCTCGCAGCAGGTCGGCATCTTCGGTGCGCCGGACGATCGCCGCGATGGTGTCCACCCCGGCGCGCTGTGCGGCGCGCCACCGGCGCTCACCGACCACCAACTCGTAGCCGTCACCGACTGGGCGGACCACCACGGGCTGAAGCAGGCCGAACTCGCGGATCGAATGCGCCAGTTCCGCCAGCGCGTCCTCGTCGAATACGGTGCGGGGGTTCTTCGGGTTGGGTCGGATGGCCGCGAGCGGTACCTCCTCGTAATGCGGACCCTGCTGCTCCGTCCCGCCGTCGGTAGCGCCTTCCGCGGCAACCGGTTGGATCCCGGGGGTGCCGACGGGGTCGCCCATGAACACCTCGGAGATGGTGTTGGTGGGGGTACTCGTCGGGATAAGGGCGGCCAGCCCGCGGCCGAGACCACCCCGCGACCTGCTCATCAGGACTCCTTCGCGCCGCGCTCGGCGATCTCTCGCGCGGCGTCGAGATAGCTCATGGCGCCCCTTGATCCGGGGTCGTAGGTCATCACGGACTGGCTGAAACCGGGGGCCTCGGAGACGCGCACGGAACGCGGGATGATGGTGGACAGCACGGTTGTTCCGAAGTGCTTCCGGACCTCGTCGGCTACCTGATCGGCTAGTTTGGTTCGGCCGTCATACATGGTCAGCAGGATCGTGGTCACGTTGATGTCCGCGTTCAGGTGCTTCTGCACCATCTCGATCGAGTGCAGCAGTTGCCCGAGTCCCTCCAGCGCGTAGTACTCACACTGGATGGGGATGAGGACCTCGCGGGCGGCAACCATGGCATTGATGGTGAGAAGCCCCAGCGAGGGCGGGCAGTCGATGAAGATGTAGTCGTAATCGGCGCCCAGGGATTCGATTGCCTTACTGAGCCGGGATTCGCGGGCCACCAGCGAGACCAACTCGATCTCGGCGCCGGCCAGGTCGATGGTGGCCGGGATGCAGCCAAGCCGCGGGGCGTCCGGGCAGGTCTGGATGGCCTCGGCCGCAGAAATGCTCCCGAGCAGAACTTCGTAGATCGATGGGGTGCCGACGGCGCGGTCCACGCCGAGCGCGGTACTCGCGTTGCCCTGCGGGTCGAGGTCGATGACCAGGACGTTGAGGCCCGACAGTGCAAGTGCCACACCGATATTGACCGTGGTTGTGGTCTTCCCGACACCGCCCTTTTGGTTGGCGACACACATCAACCGGGAGTGCCGCGGCCGGGGCAGGGCCATCGCCCCGGATCGCACATCCAGGGCGACCCGGGCGGCCCGAGCGATGGGAGTGTCGTCCACGCCATAGCGTTCAACGGCCATCTCGGTTTCACGTGAAACCGACAGCATGTGGTCCACGGTCCTCCTCCCCGAGTCCTGGCCGCGTGCGCGCCCACCTGGAGGCTACGCGACCCGGCCGTCACCGCAGGGCGGGGCGCACCGATGGCCGGAACTGGCCGGCGATGTTTCAACGCACGTTGGACGCAACGGCGGCGTTGGACGGATGGTGGCGGGCATGGCTCGGAGCTGCACCTGGCAGGGGTGCTTACCGGCGGGCTTGGCCGCCGGTAAGGGCCGGATACGACGGTGCGGGATCGCGATCGGCAACCGCCGCCGGTGGGCGCAGCGCACAACCCGGAAAAGTCGCAGCACGGGGCCACCAACCGCCGCCCGCAATGCCCGGGCCAGATACCGGGACCGCAATACCTCGGTCAGCTGCCGGGGACTGCCGGACCGGCATCCGGTCGGCGGTGGTCAGCGCTCTCGGCGAAGTGGCCCGCGGCGGGTACCGAACCTCTAGCCGACGCTTCGATGAGGCTGACGCTCGTGACGCGCCTGCGACCGCTGGGCGGCAGGCCTCGGCTGCAGCGAAATGGCGTCCGGATAAGCAATTCTCGACACGCATGGTGACCGGTCTATCGCGAAGGCAGCGGCACGCGCGCACCAGGGCACAGAAAAGCCCTGACGCGAACCACAAACGTTCGGCACGGACCTCGGTTTGGAGCACGGATTGGAGCACGGGTGGCGGCCGCGCAATACATCTGTGTCCGACGGCTGGAGCGAAACCGTGCCAATGGGCGGGGCGCGTCTCAGAACTACGCGCGTCGCGCGCGGCCGGTCGGCCGTAGGTCCAGCGTGTCCGGGTCGACATCCCGAAGAAGGCGGTTGGTCCGGAACCGAATCACCGGTTGGCGGAATCCGCACCCATTCGGCAACGGCGGGTGCCGACTTGCCGAAGCAATTCGACGATCACGTCCGGCCGACTGGGACCACGTCGTTTCACGTGGAACATCGACCACACCCCGGCAAGCCAGACGCGCCACGCCCACCGAGGCGGGAGACGCCTCGCATCGCAAGCGCCCGCCACTCCCGCCACCGGCTTCGCGTTTCACGTGAAACATCAACAGCACCCCGGCAGGCCCGACGCGCCACGCCCACCGAGGCGGGAGACGCTTCGCATCGCAAGCGCCCGCGACCCCCGCCACCGGCTACGCGTTTCACGTGAAACATCAACAGCACCCCGGCAAGGTAGCGGCACCTGCCGAAGCCATTCGACCATCGGGTCCGCCGTCCTGATGCCGCGTCGTTTCACGTGGAACATCGACCGCACCCCGGCAGACGCGCCACGCCCACCGAGGCGGGAGACGCTTCGCATCGCAAGCGCCCGCGACCTCCGTCACCGGCTTCGCGTTTCACGTGGAACCACGGGCGATCCCGCACCGCGTGTCGCGAGCGCGGTGACCCGAACACCGGTCAGCCGACCGTCTGACGCCCAAGGAGACGGGGGAGTGGTCCACGGCGCACTACCGCACCACCGCACCCAGCGTCCGCCCCACCACGATTCCGACACGATTCCGACGCCGCGGCCGGTTCGATGCGCAGGGCTCGGATCCCGCGGCCTAGCCGCCGGGTCGCTACGGACGCCCTTCACACACGGGCCACCACTGCGCCACCCAGGAGCCGCCCTTCGACATCAGCCGGCCCGCGCCCCCTCGGGTCTCCCAACGCGACGCCCGACCCGCGCCGATCACGCAATGCGTCTCAGTCGCTCCCATGCCCATCGCGTGTCCCCGCGCAACACGCATATCCGCGACCACGAAGCCTTCCCTCGACATCCGCCGGCCGCACCCAGCCAACACGCCGACCGCACGCCCCAAGTGGGAAGCGGGCTCCGACAGGCGACGACCGCCGCGCCTGCCGGCCGTGCCTTCGGGTCCCTGCGCGGGGTCCGCGGGCCGCTCCGTCAGCCTGTGGCAAACCCCGATGCCCGCGCATTCGCCGCCGGCCGATCCCGAAGCTTCCGTGCTGCGCCTCGGGCCCGCGCGTTGCCTCGCGGACCCGTCACCGGTCCGCGCCGCAAATCACCCTTCGGCGGGCAGCGCCTCGCAACGCCAACGCCTGACCCCACATTTCGAAACGATTCGTGTTCCTGTACCTGCCTCCGGAACCGCCCTCCCATGCCACGGAGCAGCCCAAGCGGGCCCAGGCGATCACCCGGCTAGGCCACGCGGTCCCGATGCCGAAAGGGGTCCCCGGATCCGCGGATCTTCCAATTCCCGGCCGTTGAAGTCCGCCGGGGGGCACATCCAGCTCCGCGGCTTCAAGCACCGCCAACACCCGACACAGGCCCCCAACAGGGCCCGTCGCCAGGGTCACGTTTCACGTGAAACACCCGGCGATCGCGCACCGTGTGTCGCCGGCCCCAAGGCGGTAACCCGAATGCCCGCAGGTCGACCACCGCCACTCAGGGAGATAGGGGAGTGGCACGCGCTACGGCGCCACCGCACCCAGCGTCCGCCCCATCACGATTCCGCCGCGCCGCTCGGCCAGTTTCGTGAAGCCGATATGTCGGTAGAAGCCCAGCGCGTTGGTGTTCTCGCGCCCCACCTCGAGATGCACGCCGCGCGACCCAGCAGCCTCCAGCTCCTCACACAAACGCGCGATAAGCCGGCGTCCCCAGCCCGAACCCTGGCAGCGCGGCAGCAGGTCGATGTGTAGGTGGGACGGAAAGCCGGTCACGAAATCCGGCGCAGCGGGCGGGTGGCGCATCCAGTCCAGCAACCATCCGTCGTGAAATCCGTTCGGCACCGGGGCATCGCGGTACCGCTCGCGCAACGCCGGCCACCACCGGCTTTCACACTCCGAACCGAACGAGACCGTGTCCAGCGCGCCCAGCGCGTACCCCTCGGGCCCGGCTCCGGCGTCGACAACGAACGCGAAGTTCGGCTGCAACGCCAGATACGGGCCGACGAAAACCTCGCCGACCAGAAGCGGATCGTGGTACAGCCCCGTTCCGTCCCGTCCGGCATCAGCAGTCTGCAGGCACACGTGGTACAAGGCAGCGCGATCGGAGGCCCGGTACCGCCGGATCACCCGACTTCTCCACCGGGTCGGACGCGGCTGACGGCCGCGACGAAATAGCTACCGTCCAACAGCACAGTTCCGTCGACCTCCGCCGCGAGTTGCGGCGCTGTGAAGTACCGCTTGTACACGCGGTGACGGGAGCCGTCGTTCAATACCCGTTCCTGCCATCCCTCCGCCTCACCCCCCGGGCGCAGTGCCGCATCGACCACCACCAACTCGCCTGCGATCCGGCGCGCCTCCCGAAGAAACGCAATCCGCTCGTCCCGGCCCAGATGTCCATAGAAATGCCCGGTGAAGACGCGGTCGAACGACATGTCGGCAAAGGGCAGCTCCAGGCCGTCCCCGACCATGACCACCGCGCGTGGCAGCCGGCGTTGCGCGATCGACACCATGGCCGGGCTTTGGTCGACACCCACCACGGTTCCGCGCAAATGTTTCGTGAGAAAGCCCGTTCCACAAGCGATATCCAACGTCTTGGCGGCCGGCAGAGCCTTCGTCATCGCCACCAGCAACTGCACATCCCGATCCCAACCCGGTCGATCGGTCGTCGCGAAGAGCCCATCACCTCTGTACCAGTCGTCGTACTCGGCGGCGCGGCGGTCGTAGTACGCGGCGGCAGCCGGATCGTGGGCGAAAACGCCTTCGTGGGGCGGTTCGGGCGGCATGCCGCCAGTATTCCGGATGCACGCATCCGGGATAGCCGGGTCAGGCCGACCGCCGCACCGCCCGCAGCACGACGGTCGGCGGATCGACGAGTTCCGCGCCGGCATGGACGAGTTCGAGCCGATCGAACCCGCAGGTCGCCACCGCGGTGCGGCCGCGACGCAGCTCCTCCACCGCGGTCGCACCCTTGATCGCCAGCAGCACCCCGCCGCCCCGCAACAACGGGGCTGCCCACCCGGCCAGCCGTGCGAGCGAGGCCACCGCCCGCGCGGTCACCACGTCGGCCGGGGCGCGCAACCGATCGGCGGCGTCCTCGGCCCGAGCCCGCACGACAGCGCAGCGCGCCAGCCCCAATTCGGAAACGGCCTCCGACAGGAACGCGCTTCGTCGCAGCAGCGGTTCCACCAGAACCATCGACACATCCGGTCGCGCCAACGCCAGCGGGATGCCGGGAAGGCCTGCCCCGCTACCGATGTCGACGACCGACGCATCGCGCGACACCAGCTCGGCAACCGCGGCACAGTTGAGCAGGTGCCTGCTCCATACGCGACCGGCCTCGCGCGGACCGATCAGGCCACGCTCGACACCCGCTCCGGCCAGCAGCTCCGCGTACCGACGGGCGAGCCCGATCCGACCTCCGAATGCCAGCGGCGCCGTGTCCGGCTCGACCTCGATCCCGGCCGCCACCGGGGTTGCTCCGGCGGCCTCACTGCCGCTAGCCGGGGGGCGCGTATCAGGCAACAGGGGTGACGACGACGCGGCGGTGCGGCTCTTCGCCCTCACTGGACGAAGTGGCTCCGGCGACGGCCGCGACCGCGTCGTGGATGACCTTGCGCTCGAATGGATTCATCGCGCCGAGCTTGATCGGATCGCCGCTTGCCACCACCTGTTGGGCGGTCTCGGTGCCGAGTTCCGCCAACTGTGCCCGCCGTCCGGCTCGGTAGCCC
This sequence comes from uncultured Actinomycetes bacterium, assembly GCA_964624455.1. Classification (GTDB taxonomy): domain Bacteria; phylum Actinomycetota; class Actinomycetes; order Mycobacteriales; family Nakamurellaceae; genus Nakamurella. The sequence continues at coordinate 20,369 of CAZUXD010000039.1, forward strand.
GCGACGTCCAGCATCAGCCGCGATCGCTGCCCGGTGGACCTGCTCGCGGCCAGCCGGGTGAGCTCCTGCAGGGCATCGAGCACCTCACCCTGCTCGCCGACCAGCCGCTCGACATCACCCTCGCCGACCACCGATACGACGGCGCGCTCTCCTTCGACATCCAGGTCGATGTCGCCGTCGTAGTCCAGGATGTCCAGCAGCCGCTCCAGGTAGTCGCCCGCCGCGTCGCCCTCCGCGACCAGGACGTCGTGAAGGCCGTTGGCGGGTTCCTGCTCGGTGGCGGGGTCCTCCGATGCCGGCAGGACGTCTGCCGCTCCGGAAGTTGCCGGTGCGTCACTCGCTGCGCCCGTCATCTCCGTCATCGCTTGTTTCCTTCTTCCTCTGGGCCGCCCCGGTCTGCGAAGGGCGGAGCTGTCCCGCACGGCGCCCGCACGGCGATGTTCAGCGCCGTCCGGACTTCTTCTTACCCGACCTCGTGCCGGACCTTGCACCCGACTTGGCGCCGGACTTCGCGGCACCCGACCGGCCGGCACCCGTGCTGCCCGCTCCTGTGCTGCCCGGTCGATCGCCCCGCGGAGCACCTTCTTCGCCCCCGACGGGTTGCCCATCGCCTCGTGGAGTACCGCCCGCCCCACCGGCACTGGTGGGTGTGCTCGCTTTACCTGGTTTGTTCGTTTTGTCTGCTTCGTCGATTTTGGTCTGTTTGGCTCGTGAACGTGCAGATCCCGACGTTCGCGTCCCTCCGGCCCCAGCCGGATCGGGAGCCCCCCTATCCGGAAGCGCCGCGTCGGAGGCGGCCGCCGCCGCGTCCGTGCCAGTACCTGCGTCGGGCGAGGAATCGGCGCCCTCTGCGCCGTTCCGCTGCACCGGCGAGGGCTGGATCACCGGCCGTTTGGGCCCCTTCGGCCTAGCGCCAGGCCGGGGCGTGGAGAACGTGGTGCGTTCCTTGGCCGCGTCCACGACCTTCTCTTCCTCGACACGTTTGCGATCCTGGATCCGGTGCGCCACGGCTAGTTGCCCGAACGTCCAGAAGTTGTTGGCCAGCCAGTAGAACAGCAGCGCCAGCGGGTAGAACGCGCCGATGAACAGCACGCCCGCCGGGAAGACGTACAGCATCAGCTTCTGCATGATGGCCATCTGGCCGGTGGCCGCGGTGCCGGTCTGCGCCTGCCGGGCGATCGACTTGCGCGAGGACAAGTGCGTGGCGACCGCCGCCAGGATCATCAGCGGGATGCCGACCCACAGCATCGTCTCGCGGGTGGAGTTCAACGCGGCCAGCGACGTGACCGCGGGATCGGCCGAGGTGGCCGGCATCGTCAGGTGGGCCGACAGCGACGCCCCGCCGAACAGCACCGCGTCGTGGAACGAGGTGACGTCGCTCGCCGGGAAGAAGTAGTTGTTGATCGCGGTCGACGGCAGCTTCGGGTTCGCCAGGCTGGGGTTGAACGCGTTGATGAAGTTCCGCAGCACGTGGAACAAGCCGATGAACGCCGGCGCCTGCAGCAGCGCCGGCAGGCAGGAGGCCAGCGGGTTGACCCCGGCCTCCTTGTTCAGCTTCATCATCTCTTCGGTCAACCGCTGCCGGTCGTCCTTGTACTTCTCTCGGAGCTTCTTCATCTCCGGTTGCAGCGCCTGCATCGCCAGCGACGAGTCCATCTGCTTCATGAACGGCTTGAACATGATCACGCGCAGGGTGAACACCAGGAACATCACCGACAGCACCCAGGCCCAGGCGTTGGAGTACGGGTTCTCGGCGCCGAACACCCCGAACAGGAAGCCGAACACCTTGTGCCAGATCCACATGATCCCGGAGACCGGGTAGTAGATGAAGTCCAGGGACCAGAAGCTGAAGGTCACGCTCTTGTCGTCTCCATGATCGGTGCGCGGGCCGGGTCCGGCAGTACGCGTTTCGACGGGCCGATGACGAAACCATCGCTGGCGCGCGATCGTTCCCGACACGCCGGATGGTCGAGGGACTTGCCGACGGTGCCGTCCTGCACAGCGCCGGCGACGACTCGGCCGGAAGCCGCGCAGCGGGGGTGACGATCCGCGGAGGCGCCTGGGTCCGCGTCTCGCGCCGACGAAGGGGGACGCCAGCGCCCGTGCGGCGGAACGTGGTCGACGCCCCCCGAACTCCACGGGTTGCATCGCAAGAGGCGCCACGCGGTCAACGCCAGCCCCTTGATCGCGCCATGGGTCCGCAGCGAGCGGATCGCGTAGGTGCTGCACACCGGGTAATAGCGGCAGCTCGGCGGGGTGAGGGGCGAGATGAACCGTTGATAGAACCGGATCGGCAAGATGAGCAACCACGCCAACGGGCCGGTGCGCCGGCCTGAACCTGCCGTCATCGCATAGCCTGCCGCAGTGCCCTGGCCAGGTCCTCGCCCAGCTGCGCGCTGCTGGCGGTTGCCGCGGCCGGCAACGCCCGGACGACCACATCGGCGCCGGCCGGAAGCGCCGCGAGTTGCACGCGGATCAGCGGCCGAAGCCTTCGGGTCACGCGATGCCGAACCACGGAATTGCCCACCTTCTTCGATACCACGAACCCGGCACGCGGTCCCGTCGTGCGATCGGTGACGTGCACGTGCGCTACCACGGTCGGTGACCACCCGCGTGTGCCCCGGCGGAGCGCCGCCGTGAAGTCCGCCGCGGCGCGCATCCGTGCCGCGGCCGGCAGCCCCACGAAGGGCTATGCGGAGAGCTCGCGGCGGCCCTTGCGGCGCCGGGCCGCGAGGATCGCGCGGCCCGCGCGGGTCCGCATGCGCAGCCGAAAACCGTGCACCCGAGCGCGTCTGCGGTTGTTCGGCTGGAAGGTGCGCTTGCTCACGGTGATCTCTCCAGTCGTGCTGCCGGCGACCGCATCCGGCCAACCGTGGGTGTTCCCGTCCAGCGCCCACGACGACGCGCGCGGCCCCGGTGTGTTGATCAGGTTCCAGCGTGTCGCCCGACAATCATGCCTGCCGACCCATCACGCGCAGCACGCAATGGCCCAGCTCTTTTGGGCGTGCCCCACAGCCTACGGACCTGCGATGTTCGGCGCAAACCGGTCACGCTGCTGCGCCCTCACGGAGAACCTGCCGAATCCGCGACACGCCGTGTCCAAATGCTTGCTCTTGGTGACCTCTTGTGGCAAGCGCTGGAAAGTTGTTACCGTCCGCTACACGAGAACGAACCAGCCTCACCACATGTTCACAGTGCCCGCCGGGCAGGCCGACCCCGTCCGGCGGGACGGCCTACCCGCCGAGGTTGTCCCGAATGTGGACAACTCGTGTGAATGAGCGCACTGTCCACAGGCCACAAGGTCGGATCGGATCGCCGAAACGGATGGGGCACACTGCTCCGTGCGGCGATTTTGGGGAGTCGAGCACTGCGGTCCGCCTCGTCTGCGCCCACCGCCGCAGGTGGGTACGGTTGTCGTGGGCCAGGGGAGGGTTGCCGGTTGTCCGACGATGCAATCGACCTTTCTCCGCAGGCGTGGCGCGACGTCCTCAGCACCTTGCGCCCGCACCTGACACGCGCCCAACACACGTGGCTGTCCATCGCCAGGCCGATCGGCGTGGTGGCGAACACGGTGCTGCTCGCTGCCCCCTCCGACCTGGTACGGGAGGCGATCGAGCGCCAACTTCGTGACACGGTGACGTCGGCGCTAACGGACCGGCTGCAATCGGCGGTGACGCTGGCCGTCACGACCGACCCATCGGTCTCCAGCGATGCCGACCTGCTGGCCGATCCCGAGTTGATATCCGAAGCCGATTCCGGCGCGGCACCCGCCGGGCCCGCTGGCTCCGCCGCTTCGGAGGACGACACCGGGTTGGACGCGAATCCCACGGCCGAACGTCGCAGCGATCCCAGGGTGGACGACAAGCCCGTCGTCGGGGCCGTCACGATGAGGCAAAGGGCAAGGGCCGGTGGTTACGTCGGTGACATTGGGTACGTCGGTGACGAGATGGAGGACGTAGCCGACGGCCCGATGCCCTCGTGGGGCAGCTTCCTGGGACGGCGCAGTGGGCCACCGCCCAGCGCCGCGCAGACCCGTCTCAACGAGAAGTACACCTTCGACACCTTCGTCATGGGTGGGTCGAATCGCTTCGCGCACGCTGCCGCGGTTGCCGTGGCAGAGGCGCCGGCGCAGAGCTACAACCCGTTGTTCATCTGGGGCGACTCCGGGCTGGGCAAGACCCACCTGCTGCACGGGATCGGGCATTACGTGCAGAAGCTCTACCCGCGCGCGCGGGTCCGGTACGTGTCCAGCGAAGAGTTCACGAACGACTTCATCAACTCACTGCGGGACGACCGCAAGGAGGCATTCCGCCGCCGCTACCGCGACGTCGACGTCCTCCTGCTCGACGACGTCCAATTCCTGGAAGGCAAGGAGGGCACCCAGGAGGAGTTCTTCCACACGTTCAACACGCTCTACAACGCAAACCGGCAGATCGTCATCTCCTCGGACCGCCCCCCGAAGCGCCTGGAGACGCTGGAGGACCGCGTCCGCACCAGGTTCGCCTGGGGGCTCATCACCGACATCCAGCCGCCGGAACTCGAAACCCGCATCGCCATCCTGCGGAAGAAGGCCGCGTTGGACCGCATGACGGTGCCAGACGAGGTGCTCGAGTTCATCGCCAGCCGCATCGAGCGAAACATCCGCGAACTGGAAGGCGCGTTGATCCGCGTCACCGCGTTCGCCTCGCTGAACCAACAGCAGGTGGACCTGGCGCTGACCCAAGTCGTGCTGCGGGACCTGATCCATGACGCCATGGCCGGGGACATCGACGCCGCAACCATCATGGCCGTCACCGCGGAGTTCTTCTCCTTGAGCATCGACGACCTGTGCGGAGCCAGCAAGACGAAGCAGCTCGCGAGCGCCCGACAGATCGCGATGTACCTGTGCCGGGAACTCACCGACCTCACGCTGCCGGCCATCGGCAAGACGTTCGGCGGCCGCGACCACACGACGGTGATGCACGCCGCGCGGAAGATCCGTTCGGAGATCACCGAACGGCGCCAGACCTACGAGCAGGTCCAGGAGCTGACGGCCCGCGTCCGCGATCGAGTCCGTCGTTAGCATTAGCACCATCGGGGCGGCGGTGACCGATATCACCGCGATCATGCACATCGTGTGGATAACTCTGTGGATGGATGGGGATAACGCATTACTTCACCAAATCGTTCGACCAGCGCCGCAGGCGGTTGCTCAGCCCTCCCCACACGATGCTCGTCCGTCCCTCGAAGCACCCACAACGTCACAGGTGCGGTGTCCTGCGGTTTCCTCGCCGCATCCACACCATCCACAGCACCTACTACGTCTGCGGTTTTCTCCTCCATGAAGACCTTCAGTGTTCAGCCTTGGGGACAAAGCTCGGCCATCGAACGGCCACCGACCCCGCTGGCGGTCCCCGCACAACCCGCGGATGCCGCCGCCGCGATATGGTCATACGCTCAGACGCCGCTGCAGATCCGCGAGCGAAAGGACTGCCGATGAAGCTCCGCGTCGCACGCGAGGATCTGGCCGACGCCGTGGCCTGGGTTGCCCGATCGTTGCCCAGCCGCCCGCCCGTGCCGGTGTTGGGTGGAATCATGCTCACGGCTCAGGATTCCACGCTGGCGGCAGCCGGTTACGACTATGAGGTGTCGACCCGGGCAGAGGTCGCGGTCGATGCGGAGACCGGCGGGCGGGCATTGGTGTCCGGTCGGCTGCTGGCGGAGATCACCCGCTCATTACCGGCAAAGCCGGTTGATATCGACGTGGACGGACCGAGGATGGCGATCGTCTGCGGATCGGCGCGGTTTACGCTGCCGACGATGCCGGTCGAGGACTACCCGACCCTGCCCGATATGCCGGAGACATCCGGCACGGTGTCGGCGGCCGCGTTTGCCCAGGCGGTGGCGCAGACGGCAATCGCCGCCGGCCGGGACGACACCCTGCCGATGCTCACCGGCGTGCGGATGGAGATCGAGGGAGACAAACTCACCCTGGCGGCAACCGACCGCTTCAGGCTCGCCGTCAAAGAGTTGCGGTGGACCCCGAACACCACCGACATCTCGACCGCAGTCCTGGTGCCCGCACGCACGCTGGCCGAGGTCGCCCGGAGTCTGGCCGCGACCGAGGAGGTGCGGATCGGCCTCGGGGAGGGACTGATCGGACTGCAGACCGCCGGCCGGCGAACCACCGTCCGCCTGCTCGACGTGGAATTCGTCAAGTACCGCTCGCTCCTGCCCAGCAACCACACCACCGCGGTCGACCTGCCGGTCGCCGAGTTGGCGGAGGCGATCAAGCGGGTGGCGTTGGTGACGGATCGCGGGCACCACTTGCGGATGCACATCAGCGCGGGGACCCTCGCGCTGTCGGGGGGCGGCGACGACGAGGGCAGCGCGGACGAGGAACTGCCGGTCCAGGTGGACGGCGACGAGTTGTTGATCGCATTCAACCCCGCGTACCTGACCGACGGCCTGGCCGTGGTGCACACGGACCGGGTGCGGATGACCTTCACCACGCCGTCGAAGCCGGCCCTGATGGTTCCGACCGGGTCCGACAAAGACGTGGAGGGTGACGCCGACTACCGGTATCTGGTCATGCCGGCGCGGCTGCCCGGCTGAGTCGACCCCGCGCGGCCGCCGTCCGCGCGGAACGTTCGTCACCGGTTACGAACGCTCGTCACCGGATACATAGACGACCGGAAAGGTGGTTTGCGATGCGGATCGGGTTGATCGGGCTGGGCAAGATGGGTGCCAACATGGCCGAGCGGCTCCGGGCCGCCGGACACGAGGTGGTCGGCTACGACCGGAATCCCGAGACGTCGCGCACCGTCTCCTCCCTGGACGAGTTGGTTTCGGCGTTGTCGCAACCGCGATCCGTGTGGGTGATGGTGCCGTCCGGGGAGCCGACCAGGGCGACCGTGGCGGACCTGATTGGAGCCCTGTCGGCCGACGACATCATCATCGACGGCGGCAACTCCCGGTACACGGATGACCAGGCGCACGCCGCCGCCGCGGCCGAACGCGGGATCCGCTACATCGATGCCGGCGTCTCCGGCGGGGTTTGGGGCCTCGACGAGGGTTACGCGCTGATGGTCGGCGGTGAGGCCGATGCGGTCGCCATCCTGCAGCCGATCTTCGACGCGCTGAAGCCGCGCGGCGATGGCGGTTTCGTGCACGCCGGCCCGGTGGGGGCGGGCCACTTCACCAAGATGGTTCACAACGGCATCGAGTACGGGATCATGCAGGCCTACGGCGAGGGCTACGAGCTCATGCGGGCCGTCGACCTGGTGCCAGACCCGGACAAGGTGATCGCCTCCTGGCAGCAGGGGACGGTGATCCGGTCCTGGCTGTTGGAACTGCTCGTTCGCGCGCTGCGCGCCGACCCGGGCCTGGCCAGCATCCGCGACTACGCGCAGGACTCCGGCGAGGGCCGGTGGACGATCGAAGCGGCGATCCGCAACGCGGTTCCGCTGCCGGTGATCACCGCGGCGCTGTTCGCGCGGTTCGCCTCCCGGCAGGAAGAGTCGGTCGCGATGAAGGTGGTCGCCGCGCTGCGGCACCAGTTTGGTGGGCACGCGGTGGGCACGGAAGGCTCCGCCGGGCACGTACCCGTCAGCTGACGTGAGGTGGCGGCCCCTCGGACCTCGCCGCCGGTTGCCCGCCCGGCAAGAGTTTCTGGTGGACAGGATCGTGGCGGGTCTCCGATTCACGATGGAGCCCGCCAGCCGCGACTCGGTCGATGCGCCGGGGGACGCGGTGGGAACAGATCCGCTGCAGGCAGGCGGTAAGGGAGGCGGTGACTGTCCGGGTGTACATCCGGCACCTGTCGGTCACCGACTTCCGGTCCTGGCGCAACGCCGAACTGCCCCTTGCGCCCGGCCCGACCGTGCTGGTCGGGCGCAACGGGGTGGGCAAGACCAACCTGGTGGAAGCCGCGGTGTACCTGGCGACACTCGGCTCGCACCGGGTGGCAGCGGATGTGGCGATGATCCGGCGAGGGGCGGAACGGGCGCTGGTGCGCGCCGCCGTGGTCTCTGAGGGCCGGGAGCTGCTGCTCGAGTTGGAGATCAACACCGGCAAGGCCAATCGCGCGCGGGTGGGCAGGGCGCCCCAGCGACGCGCCCGCGACCTGTTGGGGATCCTCCGGACGGTCCTGTTCGCACCGGAGGACCTCGAGTTGGTGCGCGGCGATCCGGCGGCCCGCCGCCGAATGATGGACGGTCTGCTGGTGATGCGCGCCCCGCGGCTGGCCGCCGTGTGCGGCGACTACGAGAAGATCCTGCGGCAGCGCAGCACGCTGCTGAAATCCGCGGCCGCGGCCCGGCGCGCACCCTCCGACCTGGCCACGCTCGATGTATGGGATGAGCACCTGGCACAGACGGGCTCGCAGTTGCTCGCGGCACGGCTGGAACTGGTCGACCAGATCCGGCCGCACCTGATCGCGGCGTACGCCGCGATTGCCGGCGACGACGCCGAGCCGGCCGACCTGCAGTACCGAACCTCGCTCGGCGAGGCGCTGCACCCGGACGACCGCGACGAGGGCGTCCTGGCGGACGCGTTGCGCGCGGAGATGCTCCGGCTCCGCAGGTCGGAGTTGGAGCGCGGGGTCTGCCTGGTCGGTCCGCACCGCGACGACCTAGAGCTGCAACTCGCCGGCAGCGCCGCGAAAGGGTATGCCTCACACGGGGAGTCGTGGTCGTTTGCGCTTGCCCTGCGGCTCGCCGCCTTCGAATTGCTGCGCACCGACGGGATCGAACCGGTGTTGATCTTGGATGACGTGTTTGCGGAGTTGGACGCCTCCCGGCGCAGCCGGTTGGCCGCGCGGGTCAGGCAGGCCGAACAGGTGCTGATCACCGCCGCCGTGGCGGACGACGTGCCGGCGTCGCTGAATGCGGTGACGGTGTCGGTGGCCGCTGGCACACTCGGTGCAGCGGACACCGGAGGCGGCGCCCGGGACGAGGGTCGGGATTGTTTGGCGCGGCCGCGGTGAGCGCCGACAATGGTCGAGACGAGAAGCCAGCCCACTCCGGTGCCGCGGCCGGATCAGCGGCGGGACGAGAAGGAACGGGCCGAACCGCGGCGAGGAGACAGCGGGTGAACGGGGATGATGTGGCGGCGCAGCAGCGGTCCGCGACGCCGGGAGTTCCTGATCCGCGGGCGGCGATCCCCGGCGCAGGACCGATCGCGGACGACGGGCGAGCGGAACGCCCTCGGGGCGTTGACCTCGCGCGCGAGGCGCTGGCCGCGGCGCGCACCAGAAGCGCCGCGGCCCGGGCGGCAACCGGGCGGCGAGTGGGCGGCGGGCGAGCAGGTACCACCGCTACCGGGCAGGGCGCCATCCGGCTTCGCCGCCGTCGGTGGTCGGGCCCGGGGGTCGATGCGGCGCGCGATCCGCAGCCCGTCGGTGACGTCGTCAGCTCCTGGATCTCGAAGACCGGCGCGGGCGGGCAGCTTGCGAAGGCATCGCTCTTTGCGAGGTGGGCGGAGATAGTCGGATCTGGGATAGCCGACCATGCGACGCCGGTATCGCTGGTGGACGGGGAGTTGACGCTGCAGGCGGAGTCCACCGCGTGGGCAACCCAACTCCGCCTGATGGCCCGAACCATCACCGGGCGGGTCAACGCCGAGATCGGCCGGGGTACTGTCACGCGGATCCGGGCGAGCGGGCCGGCCGGACCCAGTTGGCGCTTCGGCAACCGGCACGTCGCGGGCCGAGGGCCGCGCGACACCTACGGATAGTGCGCGCGCCGACGGCCGATTCGCACGGCACGCGCCCGCGCGCCGACACACCCGACGGTCCGACGGCGGTTGCCCCGTCACCGCGTATTTGATGCCGGCCCCCGGGGGCGGCAGGGGGCGAAACAGGTTTGCGAGGGAGCCGGGTACGGCGCCCGGCCGGGGGGAGGGGTTACAAATCCGCGTTTAGGCCGCGCCACGAGCCAACCAGGCGGGGCAAAAGGGCACCTCTGTCGGTGTGGGGCGGTAGAATCGATAAGGCGCCGCCCGTAACAGGCCCTGGCAGGCTGGTACGCGGATTCCGAGCACCGTTGGATCGATGGGTCCGGGGGTGCTCGACCCGGGTTCGGTGAGCGCTGCGGATGCTCCTGCCCGGCGGCTCAGCGGACCTCGTGGTCCGAGCCGCGGGCGCCCGAGCGCCCGGCCGAGCGACGAGCGAGCAGAGGACCACGTGGCGCAGAACAGCAAGGCCAAGAGCGAATACGGTGCGGCATCGATCACGGTGCTCGCGGGACTGGAGGCGGTCCGCAAGCGCCCGGGCATGTACATCGGATCGACCGGCGAGCGCGGCCTGCACCATCTGGTGCAGGAGGTGGTCGACAACGCGGTTGACGAGGCGATGGCGGGCTACGGCGATGTCATCGAGGTGACCCTGCGGGCGGACGGCGGGGTGTCGGTCGCCGACCAGGGTCGCGGGTTCCCGGTCGCGATGCACCCCACGCAGGGCAAGCCGGCGGTCGAGGTTGCGCTGACGATGCTGCATGCGGGCGGCAAGTTCAACTCCGACACCTATGCGGTCTCCGGCGGCCTGCACGGCGTGGGTGTATCCGTGGTCAATGCGCTCTCCACCAGGCTCACCGTCGACATCCGGCGAAACGGCAAGCTCTACCGACAGGAATATCTGGCCGCCAAACCGGGGCCGTTGCAAACCGTTGGCCCGGCGACCGGCACCGGCACCACCCTCACGTTCTGGGCCGACCCGGACATATTCGAGACGACCGAGTACAAGCTGGAGACCATTTCGCGGCGGCTACAGGAGATGGCGTTCCTGAACAAGGGCCTGACGATCAAGCTCCGCGACGAGCGGCCCAAGGCGCGCGAGGTCGCCGAGCCCGACGAGACCCTCGAGCCGGCGCGGCGGCCCCATCCGGCCGTATCTGTGGGGCTGCCCCCGGTGGACGGGACCTTGGCGCTGGCCCTGCCGGTACCCGCCACACCGGTCAAAGACGTTCCCATGCAACGGGTCTTCTACTACAAGGACGGCCTCGTCGACTACGTCAAGCATCTGAACGCCACCCGGGAGAAGATCCACGACACGATCATCGGGTTCGAGGCCAAGGGCGACACGATGGAGGTGGAGGTCGCCATGCAGTGGAACGCCTCCTACACCGAAAGCGTGCACACCTTCGCCAACACGATCAACACGGTGGAGGGCGGCACGCACGAGGAGGGCTTCCGCGCCTCGCTGACGTACGTGGTCAACAAGTACGCGCGGGACAAGAAGCTGTTGAAAGACAAGGAGGACAACCTCTCCGGTGACGACGTCCGCGAGGGGCTGGCGGCGATCGTCTCCATCCGGCTCAAGGAGCCGCAGTTCGAGGGCCAGACCAAGGCGAAGCTCGGCAACACCGAGGCGAAGTCGTTCGTGCAGGTGGCCTGCAACGAGTGGCTCAGCGACTGGTTCGAGCGCAACCCCGCGGAGGCGAAGAAGATCATCAGCAAGTCGGTCTCCTCCGCGCAGGCCCGTGCCGCCGCCCGCAAGGCCCGGGACCTGGTGCGGCGCAAGGGCGCGCTCGATATCGGCGGACTGCCCGGAAAGCTCGCCGACTGCCGGTCAAACGACCCGGAACGGTCGGAACTGTTCATCGTGGAGGGCGACTCCGCCGGCGGGTCCGCCAAGTCCGGCCGGGACTCCATGTTCCAGGCGATACTGCCGCTGCGCGGCAAGGTGATCAACGTCGAGAAGGCACGCATCGATCGGGTGCTCAAGAACAGCGAGGTGCAGTCGCTGATCACGGCGATGGGCACCGGCATTCATGACGAGTTCGACATCAGCAAGGCCCGCTACCACAAGGTGGTGCTGATGGCCGATGCCGACGTGGACGGCCAGCACATCCGGACCCTGCTGCTGACGTTGCTGTTCCGCTTCATGAGGCCGCTGGTGGAGGCCGGGTATGTCTACCTGGCGCAGCCACCGCTCTACAAGCTCAAGTGGACCAAGGGTGCACACGAATTCGCCTACTCCGACAAGGAGCGCGATGGGCTGGTCGCCCGGGGTGAAGCCGCCGGGCGCCGGCTGCCCAAGGACGACGGCATCCAGCGGTACAAGGGGCTCGGCGAGATGGACGCCAAGGAACTGTGGGAGACCACGATGGATCCGGCCACCCGGCTCATGCTGCAGGTCACCCTGGAGGACGCGGCCATGGCCGACGAGCTGTTCTCCGTGCTGATGGGCGAGGACGTGGAGGCGCGGCGCAGCTTCATCACCCGAAACGCCAAAGATGTTCGGTTCCTGGATGTGTGATCACATCGCAGTCGTAGCCGAAGTACGCCCCAGTAAGAAGGACGACCAGTGACGACGCCACCTGAAACCGATCGCACCGAACCGATCGACATCTCCGACGAGATGCAGCGGTCGTTCATCGACTACGCGATGAGCGTGATCGTCTCGCGCGCGCTGCCGGACGTCCGCGATGGGCTCAAGCCGGTGCACCGCCGGGTGCTCTACGGCATGTACGACTCGGGCTTCCGCCCGGATCGAGGGCGGGTCAAGTCGTCCCGGGTGGTCGGCGACGTGATGGGCAACTACCACCCGCACGGCGACGCGTCGATCTACGACACGCTGGTGCGGATGGCCCAGCCGTGGTCGCTGCGGTACCCCCTGATCGACC
>CAZUXD010000040.1:0-29190 GCA_964624455.1 uncultured Actinomycetes bacterium
GAAAATCCCTCCCCCCGCCGCGGCGCCCCGGGTCGCGCGCGGAACGGTCGAAACCGCCCCACACGCCGAAGGTTTCGCCGTTGGCCTCGGCGAAGGCGTTGCACTGCGCCAGGGCGGGGCAGCCTTGGCAGGCTGTGGCGGCCGCTGCACGCTGCTCCGGGTCATCCGAGCACCATTCGTCCCGGCCGGCGCAGGGAACCGTCTCCGACGATCTGAGCGCCTGCTGTAACCGGTCCCACGCTTCGAGCGCGGCAACCCGGATGGCCAGGGTCACGGTGCCCCTCACCGTTCCGGCTCCGTCCAGCCGCGGCGGGTGAAGATCGACCCGCACGCTTCGCAGAGGCCAACGTTGTTGCCGAGCACGTCGCGCCACTGAACGAACGGCCGGGTACAGCCCTCGGCGTGCCCCGTCGTGTCGCGGGGCGTGGTCCGCGGGCGGCTCACGACGCGATCCCCAGAACTCGGCGCGCGTCGTCGTGCATCGCATCGTCGACTCCGCACCAATCCGAACCTGGCTCGGCCGGCCGCTGGCAGGCGCGGCACTCTCGGACGGGTTCCGGCGGCGGGTCGGGGTCGATTTCAGTTCCGGAAACGTCAGTACCCCGGTGGGACACCTCTTGCTGTCCCTCTACTTCAGACTCTCTTATTAAGGGCGTAGGGATAGGTACTGACATTTCCGGAACTGAATCCGGGTCGAGCGCGTCCGGATTGATGCCGTCGGCCAGCCGGTAGCGCCACACTGTCGCGGGTTGCCCTCGGTGCTCCGTCTCCTCCTCGTCGACGGCCACCACGTGCAGCATGTGCAACGCCTGCAACTCACGGTCGACCGTCAGCCGCGGCCGGTCTACCCGCTTGCGTACGTCCCGGGTTGCACTGTCGGGGTTCGCTGCCAAGTCGTCGATGATCGCCAGGCGCAGCGGCGGAACGCTGTCCCGGGCGCAGCGGATCGCCAGGCGCAGCGCCTCGGTCCGGTCCATGCCGACCGCAACGGCGCCCCGGACGATCTGCGTGAGTTGCTTGGCGAAGCGGGTTGGCATCTCCGGTGCGTGCGCGTCGATCACGTCACCCCGGTTGTCCCGGACGACTGCCGTCCGGGCCAGGGTCACAATGTCTGCGGCGGCGAGCAGGACGTCCGTCTCCTCCTCGGTGACGGTGATTGCGTCGCGCGGGTCGACCCCGGCGAGCACCCCGGCCACGGCCGCGCCCAGCTGCGAGCGCATCGCGGTCTCGTCACCGGTGTTGCCGATGGCGCGGCGGCCGGCCGCCTGCCTGCCTGTCTTGGAATCCATGCGCAGCAGGACGAACCGGTCGCCCATCTCCGAGATGACCTCGCGGGCTTGGTCCCAGGCGGTTGTCACGGCGCCGATGACAGTGATCCGGCCGGACCAGTCCAGTACCCGCCCACCGTCGACACCAACGCGGCGGATCCAAGTGCCGTCGTAGATCTCGCGTAGCGCGGCGAGCACCCCGCCGCGTATCTCCCGGCTCATCGAGATGATCGAGGTCACGTCTTTGATGACGAGCGTTCCGGCCGCGCCGATCTCGCGGAGCAGCCCGCCGGTCGCATCTTTGGTCCGCTCTCTGCTGGCCGTGGCGGACAGCAGCGCGCCCTCTGACGTGATCGTTGACGTGATGATCGCCCCGGCTGCGGACAGGGCCTGCACGGTCTCGGTTTTCGCGTTGCCGGGGCCGGATATCAGTAGCAGCCAGACGGTATCGCCGGTCAACTGTTGCGCGGCGGCGGCGGCGAGCATCGCGTTGAGCGCATCGGAGTCGTATTCGTCGCCGAGCCAGCGGTGAAACGTGCCGAGCGCCTCGGCGAGGGTTACCGGTACGACCGGGGCCGGTTCGGGCCGTGGCGGCGATCCTGGCGCCTCTTGCGGGGTCTTCTCGGGCTGGAGGACCTCGGGCGGGTCGGGCCGGACCAGGCGCAGCAGATCCGCGCCGGCGTGACCATCGGCGAGGAAGTCGTCAAGCCCGGTCTTCCCGTCGCCGGTGTTCGGCAGGTGGCAGTATTCGACGGCGGCGCCCTTCGAAGCGAGGTACCCGGCGAGGGCCGACAGGGCGTTGTGTACGGACGGTTTCACGGCAACGTCCGAGTCGAACGCCAGGATGACGCGCCGGCCGTTCAGGGCGACGTCGTGCCAGTCCGGTATTGCGACCTTGCCGCCGCTGTCGTTCCGGCCGCGCCAGGACCACACCCCGGGCAGCGCAACACATGCCAGCCCGGCCAGCGCCGCGGCGTCGGCCTTCTTCACACCCTCGGTCACCCACAGCGGGATACTCGGGTCGCCCAGCAGCGGACCCACTCCGGGCGGAACGTCGAGACCGTTGCGCTGCCCGGTCGGGGTTTCGTACTTGATGGGTTTCCCGTCGCGTAGCCGCGGCCGGTCCGGACGGTACTGCCAACCCCAGGTACTGCCATCGGCGCGCAGCTCGGGCACGAGCAGCCCGGGCACGTTACAACCGGAAGGGGTCACCCCCAGGTCCCGCACCCGCTTCTTCGTATCAACCGACACGTATCCGCGAGCCCGGGCGTGCCCCGGGGTGATACCCGACGCTGCCAGCATCGCAGCGTGTTGCGGAAACAGGGACAGCGGCCCGGTTGCGGTTGCACTCATCGCACACTGCCGATCATCTCGGTGAGGATGGCCCGCTCGGAGTCCTCCACGCTCATGGTCAGCCGGTACGCCTCGGGGTCGAGATGCTGGACGATGGCATCCTCCAGCAGGGAACGGAGCGTGGCGGCGGGGATCGCGTCGACCTCCACGGACTCGCCGACGAAACCCCTGGCCCGGGTGTCTTTCGTCTTCGTCGGCCGGGTCGGCAACCCTAGGTCGAGGATCTGCTCCGGGGTGACGGCCAGTCGTTGAAAGACGGCGTCGGCGCCCGGTGCGAACTCGCGGATGCGTTGCTCGAAGGCTCGCCACGCATCAACACCTGACGGGTCGTGGTCCCCGAGCTGATACAGGAACGTCGTCTTGCCTGCGGTCGTATTCCAGGAAACGGTATCCGCGATCGAGTGGGTGAACGTCTCCGACGAATATCCTCGGGTAATCGCGAGTTCCACGTCCCAGCGTGCGGTCACCGGATAGATCGCACCGGAGATCGCCTCCTTCTCCGACAGGACGATGACCTCGGCGTCCTGGTCGTTCCACAGCGCCCGCCGATACGACGCGGCCGCGTCGGAAAGCATCTCCTCCAGCCGGTCCCACGACTGCGGTTTGCGCAGCAGCCGGGTCCCGTCCGTGATCCACGGATACGGCACCTGTCCGGCCTTTCGCAGCTTGACCAATTGCCTGCCGATCAGCCGATAACCCGCATCCGTCTTCGGAATCGCGCCGGCGGAAACCACGCGGTAATAAACCCCGCGCAGCGAAACCGGGTGGTCGGCGTTGACGGCGGCGATTATCGCGGCGTCGATCGAGTCCAACTCGGCGTTCGTACTCCGGGACCTCTTTACGGTGCTAGGTCGGTAAACGCTCATCGAGCCGGGAATGTCGTCGAATATGGCGGTAGAATCGGCTCGACTGCCGCCCAAGTGGTCACTCGGAGCCGCCCCCGCCGGGCGGCTTCGGCCATTTTCAGGAGACATCGCGGCCACCACCAGCGGCGTGCAACTCGGCTTCGGCCGCGGCCAGATCTTCGGTTGCCTCGCCGATCCGGCGGCGAGCACGGGCCGACTTCAGTGCCAGCCGCGCGAAATACGCCTTCCTGGCGTGCTCGGCTCGAATGGCGCGTTCGGCGGGGGGCAGGGTTCCGTCCGGGTCAACCTGGCGCTCGAACCGGGCCATGAGGGCGCGGCGGGCCGGCGCGGTCCGCGCCGTCCGGTCCGGGGTTTGCGCCCAACTTTCATGGGCGGCGATGGACGCGAGTAGAACTCGCTCCGATGCAACTGCGGCGGGCATGTCGTACCTCCGGCGCCTTCACCACAAAGGCGCGGGGTTTCGACGGCCCGCCGTTCCGGTAATCCGATATTGCGTTGTGCCGCTAGGGTATCGCATCGCGGCGGCGTGTCAAGCGATCCCGGCGGCGTGTCCCTTGGTGAGGTCGAGCCGGGCCGCGCCGGCATCGAGTGCGGCGGACAACTCGCGGTCGCCGATCAGCCATGTGCCGCAACGGCAAGCCACCCGGTGCGCCGGCCAGCGGTCGCCGAACACTGCGCCAGCCAGGGATCCCGCCGGCCGCGGGGTTCGCGCAACCGGCCCACCCATCACGAGATCGGTTGCAGCCGTTCGGTAGTCGTCTCCCCGCTGGTCGCCGGGGCGGCCGTGGAAGGCATGGTCTCCGTCGACGTACGCGACCGCGTGGCCCTTCGGGCACCGCACCGTCAGGATCGCGCCCGCAGGTCTCATACCCGGTCACCTCGCCGAAGTCGTTGCGCCGCTGCCTTTGCGCGCGCGTCTGCGGCGGATGCGCCGTAACGTTCCAGCATCACGTCGCTGGACCAGCCCGCCAGTCGCTTAAGGTCCCGCTCCTGCCCGCCCGCTATCAGGAAGTCGTGCGCGAACGTGTGCCGGAACTGGTGCGGGTGCAGGTTCTCAATGCCGGCGACCTCGCCCAGCGCCCGGATACGGTCCCGGGCGCCATCTGGGGACAGTGGGCCGCGCTGGCCGAGCAGCAGCGCGCCCAGGTGCGACCAGCGGTGCCCCGAGCGGACGCGAAGGTAACGGTCGACGGCACGGACGGTGCGGGCTCCCATGTACACGGGGCGAACCTTGTTGCCTTTGCCGCGAACCACCGTCATGCCCGCATCCAGGTCCACCGTTTCGACGGTGAGGGCGCATAACTCGGAAACGCGCAGCCCGCAATCCAGTAGCAGCCGGACCATCGCCTCGTCGCGTCGGTTGTGGAACTCCTTGCCGCTGCACGCTTTGATCAGTGCGGCCAGTTGCGCGTCGGATAGAACCGGGACCGGTTTGATCGCCGGGACGGGAACTTTCATGCCGGCCATCGGGTGTTCGGTGATCTCTCCCTCGTCGCACGCCCAGCGGCAGAACCGGTACAGCCCGCGGTGCCTGATCTTGACGGTGGACATCTCCAGCCCGGCATCGGACAGGCTCGCCAGCCACTCCCGAACCGCGGCCCTGGTGAGCTCATCCACCGTCGCGGCTCGCCCCTGCCGTTCCAGCCACTCGCCGAAGAACCGGACGGCCTGGCCGTAGACGACGACCGTCCGCTCCGAGCGGCCCTCGGCCCGCAGGTGCCGCGCAAACGAGCGGTCGAGGTCTTGCAATCGAGATGCCACGGCCGTAGGTTATCAGGAGAGTGTGCGCTATGCCACTCCCGCAACGAACGGATTACGACGTGTTTTCGCTGGTCCCACGCCTGGCGCGGCTCGGCTGCACCCGCTTCGGCTCGCCCGGCATCTTCGGATAGTCCGGCGGATACGGAAGATCCCCGTGGCGCCGGTCGCGCTCGTCCCGATCGGCCATCTCCAGCAGCGCATCGATGCGGAAGGCGCGCGTATCGGCCGGCGCGTGCAGATCACCCAGTTCCGCGAACCGGGCGGGCACCGTGGCGAGGTCGAAGTCGTCCGGCCGGGCGGCCTCCAGTTCGTCCCAACGAACGGGGGTGGAAACGGTGGCTTGAGCGTTGGGGCGCAACGAGTATGCCGAGGCCATGGTGCGGTCGCGGGCCATCTGGTTGTAGTCGATGAAGATTCGCCGACCGCGCTCCTCCTTCCACCAGTTCATGGTGACCTGATCGGGCATGCGCCGTTCGACCTCCCTGCCGAAAGCGATGACGGCCCGCCGTACCTCCGTGAACGTCCACTCCGGCGCGATGGGCACGAACACGTGGACGCCGCGTCCGCCGGACGTCTTCGGGTACCCCTCCATGCCGAGTTCGTCGAGGAGTTCCCGAACCGCGCCGGCGACCCGGACGGCATCGGCAAAGTCGGTGCCCGGCTGCGGGTCCAGGTCGATGCGCAACTGGTCGGGGTGATCGACATCCGCCGCGCGCACCGGCCACGGATGGAACGTGATGGTGCCCAGATTCGCCGCCCAGGCGACCACGGCGATCTCGCTGGGGGCCACCTCGTCGGCGCTGCGACCACTCGGGAATGCGATCCGCGCGGTGCGCACATAATCCGGGGCGCCGGACGGAACCCGCTTCTGGTAGAAGGCATCGCCGCGCCGGTCCGTGCGGGTGGCCATCTTGACGCCCTCGCGCACGCCGGACGGCCAGCGCTCCAAGGTCGTCGGCCGGTCGTGCAACGCCCGGAGGATCCCGTCACCGACCGCGACGTAGTAATTGACGACGTCGAGCTTGGTCCATCCCCGGACCGGGAAATAAACGCGGTCCGGATTGCTGATCCGGACCGTGCGCTCACCGACGGCAAGCTCGACGGCGGAGCCGGATGGCGACATCCGCCCACGGTACCGAGCCCGGTTCTGCCGTGCGAAAACCCACTTGTGAGTGAGTGCTCACTCAATTAGACTGGCCGTCATGCCGGCGATCGATGCGACATCGCGCTCCGCCCGGGCGGGCGAACATCCCCGTCCCGGTCGGGCACCCGCCCTTCCCCCCGAACAACGTCGCACCGCGATCATCGCGGCCGCGACCCCGCTGCTGCGCAGTCGCGGCAACGACGTCACCACCCGGGAAATCGCCGAGGCGGCCGGCATCGCGGAGGGCACCATCTTCCGGGTGTTCCCCACGAAGCAGGCGCTGCTGGACGCCGTGGTGGCCGACGCCTTCGACCTGACGAGCACGCTCGGGCGGGTCCGCGACATAGACCCCGCGGCATCGCTGGAGGACAAGGTGCGGGCCTGCGCCGCAGTGCTGCACGACCGGTTGACCTCCGTCATCGAATTGATGATCGCCCTGCGGATGATGCGCCCGACGCACGAATCGCCAAGAGGCGCGGCACCTTGGCCGTCAAGAAGCGCACCGGAGCACCGGCACCGGCACTCGGAGGTGCTCGACGCGGTGGCCGAACTGTTCGCGCCCGACGCCGAGTTGCTCAGTTGCACCCCGCAGCGGGCCGCGCACCTGCTGCGGCTGCTCACCTTCGCCGGGTCGCACCGGCTCATCAATGAGCAGGATCCCCTCGAACCGGACGAGATCGCGAACGTGCTGCTACACGGCATCGTCGGGGACCGGCACGGGATACCGCCGCCGCCGCAAACAGTGACGCCGAGGCCGGTACCGCGATAGGCACCGGCGCCTGCGATCAACGCCGGCACCGCCACGGCAGGAAGCCAACCACCCGCGAGTGCCTCGCGCGAAACGCCACCGAGCGGACCACCACCCGACAACGACCCGGAACAACCGGACATAATCACGAGGACATCCGATGCTCCTTCGCCTGCTGCGAACGTACCTGCGGCGTTACACCTGGCCGCTGGTGGCCGTCGTGGCGCTGCAGCTCGTCGGCACCATCGCGTCGCTGTACCTGCCGAGCCTGAACGCGGACATCATCGACAATGGCGTCGCCAAGGGCAACACGCGCTACATCGTCGTGCTGGGCGCCGTCATGCTCGGCGTCACCCTGATCCAGATCATCTGCAGCGTCATCGCGGTGTTCTTCGGGGCTCGCACCTCGATGGGCTTCGGCCGCGACCTGCGCGAAGCCCTCTTCCACCGCGTGGGCACCTTCTCCGACCGGGAGGTGCAACGCTTCGGCGCACCCTCGCTGATCACCCGCAACACGAACGACGTAACCCAGGTGCAGACCCTGGTGCTCATGACGTGCACGCTGATGGTAGTCGCGCCCATCATGTGCATCGGCGGCATCATCATGGCCCTTCGGCAGGACGTTGGACTGTCGTGGTTGGTGGTGGTCGCCGTCCCTGTGCTGGCCGTGGCAGTCGGTCTGATCGTGGCCCGCATGGTTCCGCAGTTCCGGCTCATGCAACAGAAGCTGGACGCCGTCAACCGGGTGTTGCGCGAGCAGATCACCGGCGTCCGAGTGGTCCGTGCCTTCGTCCGCGAGAGGTTCGAGACCGAACGATTCGGCACCGCCAATACCGAACTGACGGCGACCGCGCTAAGGGTGGGGAAGTTGATGGCGCTGATGTTCCCCACCGTGATGCTGGTGATGAACGCCTCGTCGATCGCGGTGCTCTGGTTCGGCGGGCACCGGATCGCCGCTGGCGACATCGAGGTCGGCACGCTGACGGCATTTCTGGCCTACCTCATCCAGATCCTGATGTCGGTCATGATGGCGACGTTCATGATGGTCATGGTGCCGCGCGCGGCGGTATGCGCCGAACGGATCAGCGAGGTGCTGGACACCGAGACCTCGGTGCTGCCGCCGCGCGCGCCGGTGACGGCGCGGACCCGCAGCGGTGCCGTGGAACTGCGCGGCGTGAGCTTCGCCTACCCCGGCGCGGATGATCCGGTGCTGCACAACCTCAGCGCGGCGGCCGAGCCCGGCCGCACAACCGCGATCATCGGCTCCACCGGTTCCGGCAAGACCACCCTGATCTCGCTGATCCCGCGGCTATTCGACGTCACCGGCGGGGCGGTGCTGGTGGACGGCACCGACGTGCGCGACATGGACCCGGACGAACTGTGGTCCCGGATGGCGATCGTGCCGCAGCGTTCCTACCTGTTCTCCGGGACGGTCGCCTCCAACCTGCGATACGGCAAGGCCGACGCTACCGACGCCGAGATGTGGGAGGCGCTTGAGGTGGCTCAGGCAAAGGACTTCGTCACCGCGATGCCCGGCGGCCTGAACGCGCCGATCGCCCAAGGGGGCACCAACGTGTCCGGCGGCCAACGACAGCGCCTGGCGATCGCCCGGGCCCTGGTTCGAAAACCCGAGGTGTACCTGTTCGACGACTCGTTCTCGGCCCTCGACGTGGCAACCGACGCCCGATTACGCGCAGCCTTGCGGCCCCACACCCGCACCGCGAGCGTGATCATTGTGGCGCAACGGGTTTCGACCATCCGCGACGCCGACCAGATCCTGGTCCTGGAGAACGGCGAGATCGTCGGCCGCGGAAGCAACGACGAGCTGTTGCGCACGTGCGAGACCTACCGGCAGATCGTCCGGTCACAGCTCACCGCGGAGGTGGCGGCGTGACCGGGGCGGACGGCGCGCGCGACGCGATGACCCCGGACCCGGAGGTGGGACCGGCGCCCGCCGGCATCCCGGCCGCCGCGGAACCTCCGGCCCCGCCGCAGGAGTCGGACGCCGACACGTTGCGCAAACAGAACCGCACCGGGGAGCGCCGCCACGGCCCCTGGGGCGCGGCCGGGCCTACCGAGAAGGCAACGAATTTCGGCCCGTCCGCGCGTCGGCTGGTCCGCCGGCTGGCACCGCAACGCGGCAAGGTCATCTCGGTGCTGCTGCTGGCGGTCGCCGGCATCGCCATGTCCGTCATCGGCCCGAAGATCCTGGGGCACGCAACCAATATCGTCTTCGACGGGTTCATCGGCAGCCAGTTGGGAAAGAACCCGAACATCCCGCCAGGCGCCACCAAGGACGAGGTCATCGCGATGCTCCGCGCCGGCGGGGACAACAACATGGCGGACCTGCTCTCCGGCATGAACGTCGTCCCCGGCGTCGGCATCGACTTTCACGCGTTGGCCACCGTGCTGCTATGGGTGCTCGTGCTGTATGCGGTCGCGTCAATCCTGATGTGGGCGCAGGGGTACATCCTCAACTTCATCGTGCAGGGTGCAGTCCTTCAGTTGCGCGCCGATGTGGAGACGAAGCTGAACCGGCTCCCGCTGGTGTATTTCGACCGCCAACCGCGGGGCGAGGTGCTCAGCCGGGTCACCAACGACATCGACAACATCTCGCAATCGTTGCAGCAGACCATGTCCCAGCTACTGAATTCGTTGCTCACGGTGCTCGGCGTGCTCGTCATGATGTTCGTGATCTCCCCGCTGCTGGCCCTGATCGCGCTGGTGGCGGTTCCGTTGTCGGTGGTGGTGACGGCCCAGATCGCCAAACGCAGCCAGCAGAAGTTCATCGCGCAGTGGCGACACACCGGCGAACTGAACGCGCAGGTCGAGGAGGCGTTCACCGGACACTCGCTGGTCAGCGTCTTCGGCCGGCGCGCCGAGATCGAAAGGCAGTTCGCCGACAAGAATTCGCAGCTGTTCGAGGCATCCTTCAAGGCGCAGTTCATCTCCGGGATCATCATGCCGGCGATGATGTTCATCGGGAACCTGACCTATGTTCTGATCGCGGTGGTCGGCGGCCTGCGGGTGGCCTCCGGCGGGATGACGTTGGGTGATGTCCAGGCCTTCATCCAGTACTCGCGCCAGTTCACCCAGCCGCTCAGCCAACTCGCCTCCATGGCCAACGTGCTGCAGTCCGGTGTCGCCTCTGCCGAGCGCGTGTTCGAACTGTTGGACGAGCCGGAGCAGGAACCCGATTCGGCCGATGCGGCGTCGGTGACGGGAACCAAGGGGCGGGTCGAGTTCGAGGATGTCTCGTTCTCCTACTCCGCGGACAAGCCCTTGATCACCGATCTGTCGCTGGTGGCAAGGCCTGGCCACATGATCGCGATCGTGGGGCCGACCGGCGCCGGGAAGACCACCCTGGTGAACCTGATCATGCGGTTCTACGAATTGGATGCCGGCCGGATCACGTTGGACGGCACGGACATCACCACCATGACCCGGGACGCGCTGCGATCCCGGATCGGCATGGTGCTGCAGGACACCTGGCTCTTCAACGGCACGATCCGCGACAACATCGCATACGGCCGGCCGGGCGCATCGGAGGACGAGATCATCGCCGCCGCGCGCGCAACCTACGTCGACCGGTTCGTCCGCTCGCTGCCGGACGGCTACGAGACCGTCATCGACGAGGAGGCCAGCAACATCTCGGCCGGGCAGAAGCAACTTCTGACCATTGCCCGGGCGTTTCTGGCCGACCCGGCGCTGCTCATCCTGGACGAGGCGACCAGCTCGGTGGACACCCGCACAGAGGTCCTGGTGCAACACGCCATGGCCGCGCTTCGCGGCGGCCGGACGAGTTTCGTCATCGCGCACCGGCTTTCAACGATCCGCGACGCCGATCTGATCCTGGTGATGGAGGACGGCCGGATCGTCGAGCAGGGCAACCATGTGGAACTGCTGAAACGCCGCGGCGCCTACTTCGACCTGTACAACGCCCAGTTCGTCGCACCTGCCGCCGAGGACGAACCGGCGGAGCAGGGAGCCGGATTCCCGGGCTCACCGGGTGGGGCGCCCGGCGAGCGGGCGCCGGTCGGCGCCGGCTGAGCAGGTTCGGACTTCCTGGCCGTCCGTGGGCACTCGGCAGCGATCTCGAACGCGGTCCGACCCATAGGCTCCGTCACCGTCCTATCCGGCGTTCGGCCCGCAGTTTTCGCCGTCCCCCATGTGGTGTTCTGCCACCGCCCGCCGCGCGGGTCTTGCACCGACGGGCCATGATGGACGCGGACGACCAGGACCGACGGCCGATGGACCGCCCCGAGCGGCACATCGGAAGACAGCAGGGTGGAGCCCATGCACAAGTTCAGCCTCGAAGCGATCGCCCGGGAGCAGCAGCAGAAGGCGGGGGCTGTGAACAGCGGCCGAGCCGCCGACACCGTTTACGGGGGCAGCGAGTGCGCGCTCCGCCAAACGGTCGTCGGGATGGCCGAGGGCACGGAACTCGCCGAGCACGAAAATCCGGGGGAGGCCACCGTGCTGGTCCTGCAGGGCCGGATCCGGCTGTCGGCCGGGGACATGTCCTGGGAGGCCAGGCAGGGCGATCTGCTCGTCGTTCCCAGGGCCCGGCACTCCGTCGTCGCGCTCACTCCCGCGGCGATCCTGCTGACGGTCGTGAAAGCCAGAAGCTGAGAGCCGGCTGCCGGTTTCGGGTCCGCGCGAGCGGACGGTCGCGGCGTCGGCGGCTGCCGGCGCCATCATCCGCCGACGAGTTCCGGCTCCCGCTCCTGGCGCGACTGGCTGCCGCCCGGCGGCATCGGGCCGAGCCCCGGGTCGTTCCATTGCGTGAACTCCCGGGGGTGCGGGATGGGGTGCCGCGGCTCCCGGTCACCCGCGTGCCCACCACCGAACGCGATGCGCAGCGACACATCGGTCCCGCGCGCGACCTTGCTGCCCGGCGACGGCGCCTGATCGATCACCACGCCGCCCTTGCCGTTCACCTTCTGCCCGTCCGGGCCGACTGCTCGCGGGCTCAGCCCAACGGCCCGCGCCATGTCGCGGGCCTCATCCCACCCGAACCCGACCAGATCCGGGACGCTCATGCGTTGACCGGTCATGCTCTCGATGGTAGACGCTTCGCCCCGGATCACCCGGCGATCGCCGGCCATGGTCGGGGAGGTCAGGCGGACGCCGGCCCGGACCTGTCGGCACGGAAGGCGAACCAGGCGAAGAGCGCCGTACTCAGGCCCACCGCGGCCAACAGCGCGAGCCCGATCGCGTAGTGCCCGGTGATGCCGTACACCACGCCCATGATCAACGGGGGCACGAAGCCGCCCAGGCCACCCGCCGCGCCCACGATTCCCGTCACCGCCCCGACTCTCGACGGCTCGACAAGCCGGGCGACCAGCGCGAACACGGCGCCGGAGGCCGCACCGAGCACGGTGGCCAGACCGAGGAACATCACGGTGCCCTGCGGAAGCAGGCGCAGCCCCGCCGCGGCCCCGGAGGCGAACCCGGCAGTGAGGGCGAAGCACACCGTCAGCACCTTCACCGGGCCGATCTTGTCCGACAACCAGCCCCCGACCGGCCGCATGAGGACCGCCAACACGACGAAACCCGCCGTCCGCAATGCCGCATCGCCCCGCTCCATCCCGTACGCGTTGACCAAGTACGTCGGCAGATACACGCTGAACGCCACGAATCCGCCGAAGCCGATCGCGTAGAGCCAACTCAGCTTCAACGTCACCGGCTCGCGAAGCGTCGCCCACGCGCGGCGCCACACCGATCCGGACGCGGCGCCGGCCGAGCGGCCCGGCGGATCGATGAGCATCGCGCGGGCGACAACCGCATACACCGCAAGGATCAATGCCACCAGGATGAAGGGCACCTGCCGTCCCCATGCATCGGCGATGTGGACCGTGGTGAACGCCGCGATCGCGGTGCCGCCCATCCCGGCGCCGAAGATGCCCAGCGCGGTCCCCCGTCGAGCGGGCGGATACCAGGCGTTCACGAACGGCACGCCGACCGCGAACGAGGTCCCGGCCAATCCCAGGAAGAATCCCCCGACGACGACCAACGGAAAGCTCACCCCGGCCAGACCCACGAACAGCACCGGAATGATCGTCAGCCCCGCCACCGCCGGGAACATGACCTTCGCGCCCAGTCGGTCGGTCAGCGCGCCGACCGGGATCCGGCCCAGCGAGCCGACGATCACCGGAACGGCCACCAGCAGGGACTGCTCGACCGCGTTCAGTCGGAATTCCGCGCCGTAACTGGAGCCGAGCGGGCCGATCAGCGCCCATGCCCAGAAGCAAATGGCGAAGCCCAGCGTCGCCAGCGCCAACATCTTGGCAGAGACCGGGCCGCCGAGCGCGGCGGCGGCCGGCGCGGGGGCCGACCGTTCGGATTGTGCGCGGCTGACCGTCACCTTGGATCCCTTCTGCTGACCTGACGACCCTATTTCTACGGGCGGGGCGGGCAGCCGGCCAGGGACTTCGGTCCCAGCGGCGCACGGACCCAAGTCCCGGCGAGCAACGCCCTTGGCGTGCTGGCACGCCGGGCGGGGATGACGGATACTCGGGAGCATGGCACGCAAGAGGTTCCAGGACCTACCCGCGCCCGCGCAGGCCGCCATCGCGGCGGGCGCCGCCGTTCAGATCGGGCTGTGCGTCGCCGCCCAGATCGATATCACGCGGCGACCGGCGAACCGGATCCGCGGCGGGAAGCTGCGCTGGCGGCTGCTGGCCTTGATCAACTTTGTCGGTCCCATCCTGTACTTCGCGCGCGGCCGGCTGCCGGCCGGTGACGCTCAGGCCGGTGACGCGCCGGCCTGAGCCGGGCGAGGGATCCAAGGGGCCGGACCGCGAACGGAACGAACCGGTCCGCCGGATGTGACGGTGGCCTGGCGCCGAGAACCGCCCTGGCAGCAGCCGGCTTTCGGGCAATCGGCGAAAGCTCTTCCAGCGGGCGCACTGCGACGACAGCACAGTCGGCTGCTATAGATCCGGCCGTCATCCGGAGCGGGTCCGATGGCAAGTCTCCGCCCGCCGGCAGCAGCGGTACGGCCCGCGGCGTCGCGGCGGCGGCCGTCACATGTTCGGCCCAGGCGGCGAAGCGAGCCCGCAGAACCTCGATCTGCTGATGGCTGACGCTTCGACGTCATCGGCCACAAATGTCACCACAGCAAGATCATCCTCGTGGGCCCCGGGGTCGATGACGCATATCCGTCCGCCATCGGTCTTGCGGTTGGGTATGCCCCTACGGTTCCGACTCGGAACAGCGAGTCAGGCACGCACAATACTTGAGCTAGGTGCAGTATTATGAGTGTCGTGCAGGTCCAGCATCCGCTCGCGGTGATTACACCAACTGTTGACGGTGATGTGCTGACGGTACTAGCGGGCGCAGAGCACTGGTTCACTACGGGGCAGCTACACCAGTTGATACCAGATCGGTCGATCCAAGGCATCCGGCTCGCCGTCACGCGCCTCGCATCCCAGGGCATCGTCGACCACGAGCGCGTCGGCCAGACCGGGCGTTACAGCCTGAACCGGGATCATCTAGCAGCTCAAGCCGTCGTCGCGCTCGCCGACCAGCGGAACGAATTATTCAGGCGCATCGAGACCGAACTACGCCGATGGCCCGACCCTCCCACCTATGCAGCGATTTTCGGATCGGCGGCTCGGGGAACGATGCGGCCTGACAGCGACATCGACATCTTCCTCGTCCGCCCGAATGGCGCCGAAGAGTTGACCTGGGAACGCTGCATCGAGGGTCTTAGCGGGATGGTCACCAAGTGGACCGGTAACGACACTCGCCCTCTGGTCATGAGCGTAGACGAAGTCCGACGGAAAGCCCGCGCCGAGCCCGTCATGGATGACATCGCCCGTGATGGCATCACTGTGTGCGGTCGAGCGGGTTGGCTCCGCACCCAACTACGACAGGCCGGATGAACCATTTCGGGTCAGCGGTGAGGTTGGGCCCACTCGCGGCCCGCGACCAGCAGCATGCGCGTCCCCCCGCCGTCCGAACGTACGTACCCGCGCAGACGAGGGCCAACGATCGATCACTCGGCACACAGGTCGGCTTCGATGTCGTCGCTCGTGGCGACAACCATCGAACCGACCAGTCGGTCACGGAATGCCTCGAACTCCCGCAGTGGGATGCGGTGGTGGGTACCAACCATGCTGGCCATGATCTCCCCCGACTCGATCTTTGGCGTGACCGTCGAGCGGGACATCCCCAGCCGGCGGCCGGCGGCGCGGAACTCCAACTCGGACCCGTCGAGCACCGCCAGCGAGCAGGCGGCCGCGCTGAGACGTTCGCGCGTGGCAGCGACGATCTCCCGAAGCGGATCCCCGTAGGCCGCACTAGTCACGGCCGCTCCGCCATGGCTGCCCATCCTGCCCCGCCCCGCGGGGCGCGCATTCACCGGTCTTGCCGATACCCCGCGACGTTCGTCATCGCCGCGATCGTCGGTTGCCAGGGATGTGGCCGCTCATTCGGAGAGGCGAACTCGGGCAAGCTGAGCGCGAGACGTGACGCCGAGCTTCGCGAAGATGTGGGACAAGTGATACTCGACGGTCTTCGCGCTGAGGAAGAGGTGTTCGGAAACCTCCCGATTGGTCAAGCCTTGGGCCACCAGCATCGCCACGCGATTCTCCGCCGCGGTGAGCGCGAAAGGGTTGGTGTGGGAATCATCGCCGAGCGGCAGCCCACACCTGGCGAGTTCGGGTTCGCATTGCGCCCGGAACGGCGCCGCATCCAGCGCGGTGAAGATCTCCCAGGCGGCGCGCAATCGCGCCACCGCCTCCCGGCGCCGGCGATTGGCTCCCAACAGCCGTCCATAGGCCAGGTGCAGCCGGCCGCGGCCCAGACCGCCCCCGCCTCCGCTCGCCAGCCGATCGCGGTACGCGGTCTCCGCGGAGCGTCGATCGCCTGCCCGTTCGGCGGCAGAACCGCGAAGCCGCGCCATATCGTCCAGCCACGGTACGAATGCCGGGTCGTCGGCGGACTTCGCCAAGCGCGCAACCGCGTCCAACGCCACCTCGAGGTCGGCGGCCCGCACCAGCGCCTCGACCGCCAGAACCTGCCAGCTCGGGAGCCCGTCGACCACCGCCTCCGAATCCAGCGTCCCCTCGAACGGTTCGGCGAGCGCCGCGAGCATGCCGTCCGCGTCGCCGCGAGCCAGCGAAACGGTGGCTCGCGCCATGGCCAGCAGCCGGACCCCGAAGTACGAGTGCGCCGCCCGGCGATTGGCGCGTGTGGCTTTGATATGGCGCTCGGCGTCATCGAAACGCCCTTGGCACGCGGCGATCTGCGCACCCAGCAGATGCGCGCGCAGCAGCGCGTCAAAGCGCGGCGTATCCGACGCCGACGCTGCTGCCCGGTCCGCGGCCGCCGAAGCGGATCGCCAATCGCCGCGAAGGTAGTACACCTCGGCGAGATTGGTCAGGGAGAACTCGGTCAGCCGCGCCGGCTCTCCGGCGTCGGCGCGCGCGACGGCGCGTTCCAATTCGGCAGCGGCTCCGGCCAGGTCGCCGTTCCACAGCAGCGCCGCACCGAGCGCGGCGACCCGATCCACATCTCCTGGGATCTCCGCGCCGGCTTCCGGGAGCGCGCGGGCCCGGGCCACCGCCTCGCTGCTTCTCCCCATCCGGGCCAGCGCCAGCACGGCTGCCGTCAACGCAGCGGACCGATGCCAGAACATCCCGGTCGCCTCTGTCGCCAGCGCCTCGTCCGCAGCCGCCAGCGCCTGATGCCAAGCGCCGCGCTGAATTTCGACGAAGGCCAGCGCAACGGCGCCCCACGCGCGCTGGACGGGCGGTCCATCGGCGGCCGACACCACGCGGCGCAGAAGGAATTTCGCCTTGTCGGCCTGCCCGTCGGCGAACGCGATCAGGCCCAGCGCGAAAGTTCGTGCGTTGCTCGGCCCGCAGGCGGCGACCGCGGGCCGCAGGCCGATCGCCCGGCTCGCCTCGCCGGCCAGCACCATCAACGTCACCGCCCGCAGCAACAACTCCTCCCGCACGGCGAGTTCGGATGCCACCTCGGATGCGCTGTGCAACATCTCGCCGGCCGCCTGGTATTCGCCGCGGAGCCACAGCTCCATCGCGTGCGCCGCCAGATCGGCCGCGAGCGCGGCGTCGTAACCGGTGGCGGCGGCAACCCGGTGCAGCAGGGCCGTTGAGTCCCGGTACGCCCGCGCGGCCGCGAGGTGCAGCGCGCACCGGGCCGCGAACGGGGCGTCGTGGTACACGGCGGCCCGCAGGATGTGCTCGGCGAAACGTACCTGGTCACCGTCCATCTCGACCAGATCCGACGTCACGACCTCGTCCAACGCCGCCGCCGCGTCGGGCATACCCGCGATCCGCGCGGCCAAGGCCGACGAGAACGAGTCGCCGAGAACCGACCCGGCAGTCAACAGGTCTCGCGCGAGCGGCGACAGCGCGTCGAGGCGGGCTCCGGCCAGGCCGGCGAGGGCACGCGGCACCGGCAGCGGCACGATCGACGGCCGGCGCGCGCGCAGGAGCGCGGGAGCGCCCACCTCTTCGAGCAGGGAACGGAAGTGCAACGGGTTGCCGCCGGTGTGCTCGGTCAGTGTCGAGGCGTCGGCGGCGGTCAGCTTCTGCCCGAGGGCGCCCGCAAGCCTGCGCAGGTCTTCTGCAGCCAGGCCGGAGACGTGCATCAACGTGGCCGTCTCGGGGTCCAGCAGGAGCCGCCACCAACTGGAATCCGGTTCGCCGCCGCCCCGATAGGGCCGGGTGGTCAGGATCGTCAGCACGGGCAGAGGCGCTACCCGGCGCAGCGTGTACAGCAGCGTATCGGCGGATTCCTGGTCGATGAAGTGGAAGTTGTCGATCACGAGGATGACGGGCCTACCGACTGCGGCCAGTGCGTCGAGCAATTCCGCCCCGACCGTCGCCGGCTCACGAATGGAACCCGGATCGTCCGCGGATGCGCTGCGACCGACCGGGTTGCGCTCGGCGAGCCCACTCAGCGCCGATAGGTACTGGTCGACAACACCGTAGGCAAGGCGACTCTCCGACTGGTCCGCCCCGACCCACAGCAACTGGTGCGGCGGCGCCTGCC
Organism: uncultured Actinomycetes bacterium; assembly: GCA_964624455.1. Taxonomy (GTDB): domain Bacteria; phylum Actinomycetota; class Actinomycetes; order Mycobacteriales; family Nakamurellaceae; genus Nakamurella. The sequence goes on from CAZUXD010000040.1 coordinate 18,169, forward strand.
GCGCGAACTCGCGGACCAAGCGGGTCTTTCCGATGCCCGGTTCGCCGTACAGGCACAGGATGTGCGGCCGGCCACGCGTCACCGAGGCGAAGGCCGCCGTCAACGCGACCAACTCCGCCGCCCGGCCGACAACCTCGATCCCGGGCTGCCGCCGGATGCTCATCACATTCTCCGTTCGCCAGGCCGGCCGACCGTTCGAGCGAACTGGGGGGTAACCCAGGGTAATCCCTGGGGACAGCGGGTGCCACCGTGCGGCACCCTTCGTCGCGTCCCCCAAGCTGACGAATTGTCAGAGCGCGCCCGCGCGCCGATGACGAGGTTCTTTAGGAGTGCGATCCCCGTGACCCACCGCCGACCGTTGCTGCGCATCGTGACCAGCGTGCTCGCCCTCGTGGCATCCGTCGTGGGGGTGACGGCGACGGCGCCCACCGCGGCGGCTGACCCGGTGATCCAGTTTGAGAACCTCTCTGCGACGACGCTGAACGCCGGCGACAAGCTGAGCTTCACGCTCCAAGAAACCAACTTAGAAACCGAGGACGATGCCAAAGTCTCGCTGTCGCTGGCCCCGGTCGGTGATGCGGACGGCAACGGCGCGGAGATCAGCTGCGACGACCCGTCTTTCAGCAATCAATACCGGAACTACGGCAACTGTTCGATCGATAAGCCCGGCACCTACCGTATTGTGGCGACGACGGGCAGCGGTTTCAGCCAGTCGAGCGATCCGATCACGGTCCACGCCGGCCCGGCCTCGCAAGTCCGGTTCACCACCGGGCCGAGCGATATCACCGTCGGGGGTTATGATTTCGCGGCTCCGCCGGCCATAGCGCTGACGGATCAGGCCGGGAACGTCGTTGACGGCGCCGACACCACCCTGTCTTTGGGGGCGTACCGCATCACCGACACGAACCAAGTCGTTCCCGCCGACCTGCAGTGCAGCGATACCGGTCAGGGCGGAACGGAGGAGGAAGGCAGTGGCAACTGGACCTACGGAACTGGCACGCAGAATCTCACAGGCTACAAGCTGACTTCTCACGGCAGTACCGGCGCCTTTCCGGATTGCACGGTCAATGGCGACCCGGGGACCTATCAGCTCGCCGCCGCAGCATTCATTCCGATCGGTACCGGGGGCTCCGGCCAGGTCGTCACCGGCGTCAGCGAACCGTTCCAGATCGTCGAGCACACCGCGGCGAAGCTCGCGTTCACGGACCTGCCGGATCACCTGACCGCAGGCGCCGCCGCTGCGATCAAGGTGGCCGTCACCGACGCGGCCGGAACCACGATGGAGACCGATTCGACGACGTCGGTGAAAATCACCCCGGCGACGGGTGGCCCGAGTCTTGCCTGTGACGGGGACACTGCCACCGCGGATTCCGGCATCGCGACGTTCACCGGTTGCACCGCGCAGGCCCCCGGCCAGGTCACCCTCACGGCGACCTCCGGCACCCTCAACCAAACCGTCACTACCCTCACTGTCGGACCGAAACCCGCTGCGCAGATTGCGTTTTCCACCCAGCCGGGCGACGGGACCGCCGGCAACCCGTTGGAAACGCAGCCCGCGGTCTCGCTCACCGACGAGGACGGCAATCCGGCGTCCGACGCGGTCGACCTCGCCCTGCAAGACGCTTCGGGTGCGACCCTGGACTGCCTGGTCACCAGCCAGCCGCCGCTTGACGGGACGGTGACGTTCGTGGGGTGCTCGGTCGACAAACCCGGCACCTACCGTTTCGTCGCCACAGATCCGACCGTTCCCGGCCTGTCGGCGACGAGCGAGAAGTTCACGATCGCAGCCGCGGCCGCCGGCGGGGCGAATGCCAGCCCGTCCGTGGTGTTCACGGCGCAGCCGAGCGGCGCGTCCGGTGGATCCGTCTTCACCACCCAACCGGCGGTGGCGATCCGCGGCTCCGACGGCGAGCCCCTCGCCGAGGCCGGCGCGACTGTCACGATCGGCATAGAAGCGGGAACCGGCACGCCGGGTGCGCAACTCGCCTGCACCACGGTGCCGGCCGACTCCGGCTCCGCGGCGTTCACCGGCTGCTCGATCGACCGCGCCGGCAGCGGATATCGGCTCCGGGCCACCTCTTCCGACCCGGCGGTGCGGGCCGCGGTGTCCGACCCGTTCGACGTCGCCGTCGGCCCGGCCAGCGCGCTTCGCTTCACCGTGCAGCCGCAAGGAGCCCGGGCCGGCGGCATTCTCGCGACACAGCCGCAGGTATCGGCGGTCGACGCGGGCGGCAACGTCGTGGCGGCGGCCACGAACACCGTCACGCTTGCCCTGAGCGGGAATTCGTCGCTCGCCTGCGACTCCCCGAGCGTGGCGATCACCGAGGGCCGCGCCGCGTTCTCCGGCTGCACCGTCGGCGCCGCCGGGTCGGGATACCGGCTCACGGCAACCGCAGACGGACTGCAGCAAGCCACCAGCGACCCGTTCGATGTCGCCGGCGGCCCGGCGATGGGCGCAGCCCCGAAGGCGCAACCGCTGGGTCAAACGTTCGGCGGACACGACTACGCGACGAACCCGACCGTGGTCGTTGACGATGTCAACCCCGTCACCGGCGCGTTGTCGCTGACCGCCGACGACCTGACGGTCGCCGGGCTCGGAGTCCCGCTGCAGGTCACCCGCACCTACAACTCGGCCGACACTTCGGGCGGCGCGTTCGGCCCCGGCTGGTCGTCCGTCTTCGACGCCGGCGTCGACATAGCACGGAATCACACGGCAACGGTGCGCGGCGAGGACGGTTCAGAGCTCACGTTCGCCGCCGACAACGGACTGCTCTGCCGGCTGCTCGGCCTCTGCAAGTGGACCGCACCGGCCGGCGCGCGGGTCACGATCGGCTGTGTGCTCACGTTGTGCACGATCGAGCGGGCCGACGGCGCCCATGTCGTGTCGTTGGGCGGGCGCATCATCAGCTACCTGGCGCCTTTCGGCCCCGGGCTGACCTTCGGCTATCGGCGTTCCACGCTCACCAAGGTGTCGGTCGCGCGTAGCGGCGGTTCGTTGACGGTGGCGGTCGCCACCGACGGGGCAGGTCATATCACCAAGCTGGCCACGCCGACACGGACAATCGAATACGGATACACGAATGGTCAGTTGACCTCCGTCACCGATCCGACCGGCGCGACCACCCGCTACACGTACGCCAACGGGCGCCTGGCCGGCACCACCGACGCCGCCGGCGCTCCTCGCCTCGCCGTCACCTACGACCGTTCCGGGCGCGTTATCTCGGCCGCGACGACCGGTGGACCCCAGCGGTTCTCGGACACCTACAGCTACCCGACCGCGGGGCAGACGATCCGCACCACCGCGCTCACTGCGAACGGGAAGCCGGCCACCGCCGACTACATCACGCGCTACGCCGGCAATGTGCTGATCGGCGAGCAACAACCCTCCGGCGCCACCCTCGCCTACAGCTACGACGCCGCGCTGAACCTGACCGCCATCCAGGATCCGCTGGGCCGGGTGCAGACCAACACCTTCGACTCCCACGGCAACCAGACCAGCCAGACGGCCACCGACGGCGGCGTCACCCGCTGGACGTTCAATTCGTCCCACCACGTGACCTCCGTGACCGATCCGCTTGGCCACACCACGAAATACACCTACTTCGGCCCGCTGCTCACCTCTGTCACCGATCCGACCGGCGCGAAAACGACGTACCGCTACAACCTGCTCAGCGAGCGGATCGGCGAGACCAACCCCACCGGGACCGTCGACTACACGTTCGACGCCGCCGGCAACCAAACCGGAATGGTGGTGCACGGGGCCAACAACACGAGCGTCAACGGATTGGGGCCGGTGCGCACGTACAACGAAGCCGGCGCCGTGGTGACGTCGACCGACCCTCGCGGACACACCGCCAGCGGGACGTCGGCGGCGTGGACGACGACGTATGGATACGACGCGGCCGGGCGGCTGTTGTCGGTGACGGCACCAGGTGGCGCGGTGAGCACCACGACCTACACGCCGGCCGGGGACGTCGCCTCCACCACCGCCCCGGGCGGTCCGGAGACCTCCTACGCCTGGGATGAGGACACGCTGACCCAGATCGCAACTGCCGACGGAAACACGGTGGGCACCAAGGCGTTTAGCGCCGACGGCAGCATTATCCGCGACGCCGACGCAACCGGACGGGCCACCACCAGCGTCTACGACCTCGCCGGCCGGCTGATCGCGCAAACCGACCCGGCGAACGTCACCACCACCTACGGCTACGGTCCGATGAGCCTGGTCACGCGGGCCGTCGACTCCACCGGCCAGGTCGGCGCCTACCGCTATGACGCCGGGCTTCGCCTGACGAGCAGCACCGTCAACGGGGTCACCGCCTCGGCGGGGTACGACCTGGCCGGGCAGCTCACGTCCGTGAGCGACGGCGACGGCAACGCGAAGCAGTACAGCTACGACGCGGCAGGTCGGATCGCCTCCGTCATCAGTTCGGCCGGGACTACCAGCTACGCCTACGACGGCTCCGGGAACCCGGTGGCGGTAACCGACGGCAACGGCCACACCACCACGCACACCTACGATGCGCTCGGCAACGTGCTCACCACCACCCGTGGCGGGTCCACCTGGACCTACAGCTACGACCCCGCGGGCAACGAGACCGGCGCCACCGACCCGGACGGGCGCCACACGGCGTACACGCTGGACGCCCGGAACCAACGCACCGGGATTGTCTACAGCCAGCCCGGTCACGACACCATCACCGTCACCCAGGCGTTCGACGCGGCCGGCCGGCGCACCGAGATGACGGACCCGACGACGGGCACCCACACGTACACGTACACGTACGACGGCGCCGGCAACCTGGCTTCCGCGACCACCGGAAGCACGGCGCCGTTCACCGGCGCATTCACCTACGACTACAGCCAGCCTGGCAGCGTCGGTGAGACCTATCCGGACGGCACGCACATCACCACCATGCTGGATGACGCGCAGAACGTGATGAGCGTGACGGCACCCGGCGTGGCCGTCTCCTACCTGCGCGATGCGGCCCGGCGGATCAGCGGTATCGCCTATGGCAACGGACTTTTGACCTCGCAGGGCTACGACGCCGCGGGCGATCTCGTCTCGCAGCAGACCACGTGCGCGGCCACAGTCGTCGGCAGCACCCGATACGGGTACAGCGCCGGCGGCTCCCCGCTCGGCTCGCAGACGACGGTCGGCGGCATCACCACGCAGGCCGGATACGGCTTCGACGCTTCCGGCCGGCTGGACGCGCAATTCAGCGAGTCCACCGGCCAGGCCGCCGCGCCGGCGCCCTGCACCACGGAGGGTGACGATTCGGCGTCCGCCGAGCCCGCCGGATCTTCCGCAGGCGAGGCCGCGCCGGTGACCCCGGGCACCCTCCCCGAGCTCGACCTCGCACCGGCGACACAGAACCCGATCGGCTATGACGCGGTCGGAAACCGGACCTCGCAGGGCGGAAACACGTTCTCCTACAACGCGTCCGATGAACTGACCAGCGGAAGTGACGGGTCCTCGGCGACGTACGACGCGGCCGGGAACCTCACCAGCTCCACCACTGCATCGGGCACCACGACATACGGCTACGACGCGGCCGGCCGCCTGGTGAATGTCACGCTGCCCGGCGGTTCCGTCGTCGGCTACTCCTACGACGGTGACGGCAACCGCGTCTCCCGCACTGCAAACGGCGACACGACCGTGTTCGTCTGGGATCTCAGCGGCGCAGCGCCGCTGCTGGCCGGCGAATACGCCACCGGCGGCGCCCTTATCCGCCGGTACATCTACGGCGCCGAGCCGGTCGCCATGCAGACGCCGACCGCGACGCTGTACTACTCGACCGACGCGCGCGGCGATGTCACGGCGCTCACCGACTCGACGGGCGCCCTCGTCGCGAGCTACAGCTACGACGCGTTCGGCAACGTCGCCACACAGATGTTCGGCGAATCGTCCGGTCCGGCGGCGCAGGCCGCCGCCGGCAACCCGCTGCTCTTCGAAGGTCAAATCCTCGACAGGGCAACCGGTCTGTACAACATGCGGGCCCGAAACTACGACCCGATCACCGGCCGGTTCACCCAGCCGGACCCGGTCAGCCCGGCGGTCGGAACGCCCGCCATATCGCCGTACCTGTTCGCCGGCGACGACCCGGTCGGCTACACCGACCCGACCGGCCAGGTGGCGATCCCGTCGGTGTCCCAGGCCGAGCAGGACCCGGCAGGTTTCGCGCACACGATGTGGACCACTCTGGCCTACGGCGGGCACTCCACCGAAAGCGCCCGCCAGGTGAACCTGGCCAAGCGGAGCCTGCTGATCACCAAGGTCGGCTTGAAGGCGGCGACGCTGGCGGCGACGAACGCCGGGGTCCTCTCGGAGGCCGGCGCGAAAGGAGTCGGCAAGGCCGGGACGGCGCTCGGCGTGATGGGCATCGGCCTGTCGGTGTTCATCACGGTGGAGGACTGCCAGAACGGCAGCACCAGCCAATGCGTCGGTGACGCCGTCGGCGTTGCCATGGACGCGGTGTGCCTGGCCGCCACGGAGGGTGCCGGCGCGGTGGCCTGCGGTTTGGCCAGCTTCGCGTTGAGCACGGCGATCACGATGTACGGACCACAGATGGCGAACTACGCGATGGTCGGCGTCGACTACGTCGCGGGCACGGCGCCCGGCATCTACCGGATGGCCCGCGACGAGGTGGTTTCGAATGTGACGTCGGCCGCGAACGTCGCCCTCGGCGTCGGCGCCACCGGCTTCAACGTTGCGGCCGAGTCCGTGTCCAGCGGGTTCGACGGCGCGATCGGCACCTTGACCGACGCCGGGTATTCGGCCGGGCAACTGGCCGGCACACTGGCCGACTCGTTCAGCTACGGCGCCGACCAGACCGCCGCTGCGTTGACGACGGCCGGTTACCGGATCGGGGATATCGCGACGAGCGTGGCGGACGCGTTCGGTCTGACGTCCGATCAGCTTTCCGGTGCCCTGGGCGGGCTCGGTTTCAGCCAATCCGATATCGCTGATGCCGTCGCCGCGGCGATCGGTGGCGCGGTGGAGGTGGTCGACATTCACACGGCGCTGCAGGGCGTGTACGACGCGGCGCAGGCGGCGGGTGACACGGCGACCCAGATCGCCGACGCCGTGGCCGGGGCTCTGACCGATACCTGGGGAGCCCTCGATCCGGCCGTGGTGGCCGGGGCGCTGAAGTCGTTCGGGTTCGGCGTCACGGACATCGGTCAAGCGGTCTTCGACACGTTCAGTTCGACGTCGGTGCAGGTGGGCGGCCAGATCCTCGCCGGCTTGGGCTACGGGGCGAACGAGGTCGCGGGCGCGCTTCGGTCCGCGTGGAACTGGCAGACGGAACCAAGCAGCGCCTCGGCAATGCTGAAGGCAATCGGATTCGGCGCGGACGAGATAGCCTCCGTCTTCAAGCCGGGCGGCGCGCTGGCTGACACGTTCACCGTCGTGGGGGGCGACGTGGCCGCCGCCCTGCCCGATATCGTCTCGGGAGCGTTGCAGCAGGCAGGGTTCACGCTGAGCCAGATCGGGTCGGCGCTGAAGGATACGTTGCAGACCACGGCCGAGGATGCGTTCAACGTTCTGCTGCGGCAGAGTCTCGATTACGGGCAGGCGATCACCGCGATGAAGTCGGTGTACGCCGTCACCGCATCCTTTGTCGCGCAACAGCTTCACGCTGTGGGATCGGTGATGACGGCCACGGTCATCGCCGGGTACCTGCGGGATGCCTACGGGGCGGGTGCCCAAACGGCGGCGCAGGCGCTGAACGCGGCGCACTTCGCGGCGGACCAGATCGCGGATGCCCTTGAGGACGCTTACCATGCGAGCGTCGGCGCGGTTTCGGGCATCTTGTCCGGCCTCGGGATCAACGTCTCATCGATCGGCGGTGAATTCGCGAGCATCGGCAGCGCCATCGCCGACGGGGTGACATCCCTCGGGAGCGCGATCGCCAGCCTGTTCTGAACGGCTCGCCCGTGGCCCGGGGCTCCCATCGGCCCCGGCCCGCCGATGGGCGAGGATTGCGGCTGCCACTTCTTCGGAAGATCACTGTTTGGGTGGGATTGGGTCGTTGGACAACCAGGTGCGTGATCATCTTCTGGCCGAGGCGGAGCCGTGGCGGATCTTCTTCGTCGGGGAAGGAGCCGACGAGCACGCGCAGGCCACCATCGAGGCGCGACTGAGCCACGTCACGGCCGAGATCGCCGACTGGGCCAACGGCATTCCCGACGGGCTCGTCGAATTGCGGCCCTGGCTTTCGCCGGTGGTACCGCGCAGCGCTGACTGATCCCGACGATCGATCCCCTTGTGAGCACGAGTGCAGCGCAAGAAGCGAACGGCGGTCCTCGGAGTCAGTTGTCGAGCACGACGATGCTGCGCGTCCTGGCGGCTCGGCCGAGCCGGTCGTCGAAGCACGCGAGCCGCGCCTTGACTTCCTCGGTGGTCAGAAGTACGCAGCAGTCCGGCATCTTGAGCTTGGTGTCCGCCCGGATCCGGGCCAATGTGGCTCCCGCGCCGATGGGAAAGCAGCGTTCTTGCACCTCCAGTTCGTCCAGCGTCGCCTCGACTTCGTCGACGCGATTCTCGCGGGCGGGCACGACCAGCACCTCCGCCAACGTGAGTGAGTTGATGACGAACTCGTCGTCGATCTCTCGAGCGAGCAATGCCTCAGCACGATGGTGATGGGCGTCCTCGGAATCGAGATAGGCGATGAGCACACTCGCGTCGAGGACGATCACTCTGGCCAGTCCTGGCGCAGATTGTTCAGGTAGTCCGGCCCGTAAGCCCCGGTTAAGATTCCGCTGCGCTGGTGCAGCGCTGCCAGTCGGCGTCGGCGTCGGCGGTCGCGTTCGTGCTCAGCCGCCCGAGAGCCTTCCAGCGCGAGGCGAACCAGAATCTGGGAGCGGCTCAGGTTTGGCCACCGCGTGGAGGCCTCGTCGAGTGCGGCCGTCAACTCGTCGGTCTCGGTGACGAAGTGGCGTGGTCGTGCGGTCGGCATCCGCCTAGTGTAGCACCGAAAGCGTTAGGTGCTACACCAACCCGGTTGAGGATCCGCTTGCGACACTGCGAGCCGCCCGCCGCACTGCGCTGCGCACGGGCACCGGAGTAGTTCGTTCCGCTCACTGTGCGCCGACGGTGTGCTCGCATTCCGGCGCCTGCCCGGCAGCCGCCACCGCCGGATCCGCGTCCAGGACGTCGCCGACGTCGCCGCCGAACGCGAGCAGCGCCGCGCCGGAGGCCACGCGATCCGCGACGCCATCGATGCGTAGTCCTGCGGGTCGCCTACAGCGTGTCTTCATCGACACCAGCGAGCTGTTCCCGTTCACGATCATGGACGTGCTGCTCAGCTCGTCGCCGAACGCCGCGCTGTCTGCTCGACACGATGTGTTCCAAGAGCGTTGCCGCGATGGCACAGTCGGCCGCTAGAGATCCGGCCCGTCGTCCGGCAGCGGTTCCGATGACAAGTCCCGGTCCGACGGTGGCAACGGTAAGGTCGGCGTCGTCGCGGCGCCGGTGGTCAGGTGTTCGGCCCAGCCGGCGAAGCGAGCCCGCATGACCCAGATCTGCTGGTGGCTGCCCCATACGCGGTGAAGTCGCTGTCAGGAAACCGTTCGATCAGGCGGAACCGATCCGCCAGTAGAGTGCGATCCATCGGTGACGCTTCGACGTCATCGGCCAACCCGAGCAGTTCAGCGGGGGTGAAGCGCCGCGAGGCGATGAGAGCATCGATGTCCAGGAAGTCTCGCGGTAGGCCGCGGGAGTACAGGGCAGACATCTTGTTCGCTGCCGCATCCCGCAACGCAAGGACGGGGCCGATCGTCATGGTCGCGGGTGGTGACGCACGGTAGTCCAGTCCCATGTCGATTGAGACCGTTGCGTTGTTCTTGCTCGCGGTGATCCGGGCGAAGGTAACCCAGCCGGTTCGAGACTCGGTATGCCAGCCGGCCGCGTCGAGCGCGGCGAGTACCCCGTCGACGGCGGCGCGGAAGTTGTCCGGCTCGGCAACGTTCGTGAACAGGTCAACATCCTCGCTCGGCCGCTCGCCGATGCCATGCATGGCAATGGCGTTGCCGCCGGCGAGGACGAACCCGAACTCTCCGGCAGCGGCGAGCGCGATCGCGGCCACCTCGCGTTGTGCGTCGTCCACTCTCGCCTACCGGACGAGGTCCGGGAAGCGTTCCTCCCACACGTCGCGGATCCGGTCTGGCAGCACCAACTCCGTCCACAGGCGGCGAAGATCCAATCGCCGTCGACCCACAACTCGCCGGCCCGAGCGCGCTCGTCGGCCTGGGCTCGCTAATGCTCCTGCAGCGCTGCCGCCAGCGGCGCAGCAAGCGCAAGGGTACGACGGGACGTTCGGGTCTTGGTCGGCGCCACGACCAGGCCGCCTCTCCCATTTCGATCGCCAACGCCGTGAGTGACGATCTGATGCTTGGCCGACCACCTAGACTCGCAGGCATGGCCTTCGAGCGCATCACGGTCGACCCAGCGGTGATGGGTGGGCTGCCCTGCATCCGCGGCCTGCGGATCCCCGTCGCCACGGTCGTTGCGATGGTCGCCGACGGAATGAACGCCACGGAGATCGTCACCGAACTACCCGACCTTGAGATCGAGGACGTCGCCGAGGCCCTGAAGTACGCGGCCCAGGCCATGCTGGAGCGCGAGCTTCCGCTCCGCCACACCGCATGAGATTCCTGCTCGACGAGAATCTGTCACCGCTGCTGGCCACGATCCTCGCCGAGCGCGGACACGACGTCGTCCATGTCCGCCAACTCGGCCTCACCAGCGCTCCCGATGACGCAGTCCTGGACGCGGCGGCCGCCGACCGCCGCGTCCTCATCAGCGCCGACACCGACTTCGGCGCCATTCTCGCCCAACGACGCGCCGACAACCCGTCGGTGCTGCTGATCCGCCGCGTCGCCAACCGCCGGGCCGTCGAGCAGGGCCAACTGATCCTTGACAATCTCGATCAAGTCGCAGGCGACCTCGAAACCGGCGCCATCGTCGTCCTCGGTGAGCGGTCCGTGCGAATCCGAAAACTACCGATCGCCCCCTGAGCA
>CAZUXD010000040.1:29200-32850 GCA_964624455.1 uncultured Actinomycetes bacterium
GCGGGATCCCGCTCATCAGCGCGGCCCGCACACGCCGGTCAGTCGCGGTGGCGATGTTCCGATTCGACTTCCCGGCTCGTCCGAACCTGTCCAGATCGGCACCGCACGATAGGCACCATGAGCGGCGGAAGTACCGTCTGCACGGCCTGCCGATGGCTGTTTCCGCAGATCAGAGTGGGTGGCCAGGGCCGGGATCGAACCGGCGACCTTCCGCTTTTCAGGCAGGGGTAGGGCCGTCCAGCACCGCCCGGATGGGTCCTGACCTGCGGCGTTCACAACTTCAGTCTCCCTAAGGACCCCAGGTGACGTCCAGATAGGCACCGGATAGGCACCGCGGCGAAGATCGACTTCGCCGCGAAGCCCGGGACCACCTCCCAAACGATCGCCAGCACCTGAGTGAAGTACTGACGCTGCCCGACCACCTACGCTCGCAGGCATGGCCTTCGAGCGCATCACGGTCGACCCAGCAGTGGTGGGTGGGCTGCCCTGCATCCGCGGTCTGCGGATCCCCGTCGCGACAGTCGTCGCGATGGTCGACGACGGGATGAACGCCACTGAGATCGTCACCGAACTACCCGCCCTTGAAATCGAGGACGTCACCGAGGCCATGAAGTACGCGGTCGAGGCCTTGCTCAACGGCGAGAATCCCGTTCGCCACACCGCGTGAGATTCCTGTCCGATAAGAACTTGATGCCAGTCGCGCATCGCGTTGGCGGCGAACTGGGCGCCCGTCGTGTCGCCTGCCAAGGTGATGGGACCACCAGGCTGAGATCTCTGCCGGGCCATGGGACCACCGTCCTACCAGTTATGGGACCGCCCGGAGCAGTACGGCGCACTGACGGGAGCGCTGCTTACGCCTTCGATGCGGATGGCTTGTTGTCAGCGCGTGCATCGATGGCGATAATCGCCTCTTCGCCCACAAGCCCAAGCTCCTTGAGGACCCCATCGAGTCTAGCCTGATCCTCCGCCGTGTAGCAGATCACGATCTTGAGGGAGGTTCGGGTGCCGTTCGCCTTCTCGTAGATCTCCACCTGCTTTTCAAGGTTGCGCTTCAGGCTCGAGCTCTTGGCCAGTTTGAACTCGATGAGCGACTTGTCACCGGCACCGAAACTGACCTTGAAGTCGACGGGGCCTCGCCCATTGTTTGGCTCGCGGTTAACGTCGAACTCTGTGTTGCACCAGATGAGACCAAAGAAGAGCTGGACTTCCTTCTCGTTTGACGGCTTGGAGTCATCGCCTCGGTTGAGAAGCTGGTAGCCATCCTGGTTCTCCACATAGTGCTTGAACGCAAGCACACGCTCCCGGGCTTCATCATAGCTCGTCCAGTTCCGCCGGTAGAAGTCCGACTTGCTCGCGAGGTCAAGGATGATCTGTTGCACCAGTGAGACCAGCGTCTCGTGGACGCGACGCGTCTTCTCTGCGCTGATGGCCTCGGCTCGGTCGCCGCCGTCCTCTTGCATCCGGATGTAGATGTCGATGAGTTCGCGAAACTTCTGGATAGTGGCCTGAGCGGCGGCTGCCCGCTCCTTGTCTGTAGGCTTCGTGCTGAGCCGCGAAGCAAAGTAGTAATTGATCTGCGCTCGGAGTGCGTCGTCCTCGACAGCGGCCGGAAGCCGCTCGAACGACCTGATCATGTCTCCGTGGTTGATCCACGTGTCGTCCTTAGTGAGCAGGTCGGCGGGCGTCAGCAAGACAAAATCTTCGCGGAGGATCGGCAGGTAGTAGGAACGCGTTTCCCAGGACTTGGTATCGAAGCTGAACCGTGCACGGGTGACTGCGAAGTCTCGGCACTGTTCAGGCTGTAGGTGCTCCCGTGCAAACTCCTGGGTGTACTCTAGGAGGTAGTCCTTGATGAGATTCGTCGTGAAGTCACTGATCCGGTCTCGTCCAACTCCCGGCTTGATCAGGCACAACTTTTCGAGGTGCGAACCTCGGGTGATCTCCTCGTCCCCAAAGTTGTCGAGGATCGTGCCGAGCGAATCTCGGAGGCTCCTCGCGAAGTCTTGGCCGAGCGCACTCCCTCCGTTGCCGAAGACAGCAAAGCCAAGCCAGTTCTGCCTGACCTCCTTGAATCGATACCAGGCCTTGACGAGCCCCGGGTCCAAGTCGGGAGTCGCTTCCTGCCGCAGGAAGCGCAGGTAGCGGATGATGCCTTCGTGGAGCTCCTGATACTCCCGTTTCTCACTGTTAAACAGGAGAAACGGGTCGATGAACAGGGGGAGGTCTGATACGACGCTGATGTCGAAGGCGCCGTAGTCCTCGAGGACCTGCGGGTCCGCGTCGAAATAATCGCTGAAGTAGAGGTTGGCCTTCATCACTCCTCCTGCGACAGCCTCATGATGTGAGCCCTAAAGCTTTGAGTAGGCTGCCATGGGCCTCTTTAAGCGCGGCTGCGCCACGTGGGCTAAGCACAACTTTGTCAAGCTCAATCAGGTGGTTCGCCATCTCCTGCTTGGACGGTACTCGCCAGCCCTGATCGGTAGCCCACTTCTCCATGGCGGTTGACCACGGAGATCTCGATGCATCGGGTAGTGTGGGCGCCTTGCCGATCCTGACGTCGCCGTTCAGGTCCTTGACGAGGTGAATAAACGTTCCTCGATAAAAATTAGGATCCAGCGTGTTTTCAATGCCGTGCACGTTCAGCTTTATGATCCGGTCTGCAGGAATCGTGCGACCGATGGTGCGAGCGAGCCGATCACCGCCGCCGTCCCCATCCACAAGGAATGCGACCTTAGCGGCTTGGAAATCGAGCTCAGGGTATGAGTCCGGTGGCATTTCGGATAAGCCCGGAGCTACTTGATACGGCAGGGCATCCCGCCCTGTCGCGGCACGCATCAAGGTCGGGAGCAGGATCATATCCGTAGCACCTTCGGCGACAACCGCGCAGCGTGCGGGAGTGAACGCCGCGGCCGACGCTCCCATCGCGAACATGAGCGAGTTGAAGCCTCCCCCCTCTTGGCGCCAGAAGCTGTTTTCGACATGGCTGGTTTCGTCGGCGTCTGGGACGACGGCACGGATGCCGACGCCTAGATCGGCGGGTAGACAGCCTGGGGAGTGCGTGGTGTAGATGATCTTGTCTGCCTTGTCCTGCATGGCGAACATCTGAACGAGATCTGCCTGTGCGTCGATGTGCAGGTGTGTCTCAGCCTCGTCGATCAGGAGAATCGTAGCCCGTCCGCTGTCTCGAGCCGCCATAAAGGCAGTGAGCGCCACGAACATCTTAAGTCCGGCGCTTCGCTCGTCGAACACCGAAGCGTGTATACCGTCCTCGACGAGACCGATTCGCAGAATGTTGTTTTCGACATTCAACTCGACCTTAAGGTCAGATTGTTGCCATGCTTTCCGGAAATAGTCTGCCAGCCTAATGTTGGCCCGGTTTTTGATCGTGTCGCGGCGCGACACTTGTCCTGTCTTCACCGCCTGAACGAGCGCGGTAAGGTCGAGGTTCGCCAGTCGGGCCAAGTTCGCGAGCGCAGCAGGAACCTTGCCGAGGAGGTTGTCATCCAGTACGTAGGTAGAAGCCAGCGTGCGGTCGTCGTCCGTGAACAGCACCACATCGGGCGTACGGATCCAGAGTTGCTCCTCGACGCCCTTTCTAGATGAGTGAGTCCAAGGGTTCAGTGGTCGTAGGCGGTCAGTGAGCGTCGAAT
>CAZUXD010000041.1:0-32272 GCA_964624455.1 uncultured Actinomycetes bacterium
GCGGCCTCCAGCTCTACCCCCCCACCCCATGACCCACGGACATCCCGGAAGCGCCAAAAAAAGCTGAGGCACGACCCGCGCTTCGCGGGCATTTTTCATGAGTCTCGTCGGTGGCTTCCGGGTCAGAGTCGGTAGCGGGCTACGATTTGGTATCCGATGGTGCGGCCGGCTTCGGTGATGCAGCCGGCAAGTGCTCGGTCGCCGAGCACGTGACTGGTGACGGCGTGGCGCGGCATGGCGTCGGCGGGGAGGAAGGCGCAACGTCCAGACCGCCCTCCGCGGCCGCCGAGTATGCCAGGCCGTCTTGGTCGGGGAACCGGCTGTAGAGCTGTCGGGCAACCGGCCGTGGAGTTCCCTGGCCCATGCCGATGTGTAGTCGTGGCGTCCGTTGGGCAGTGCCATCGATTCGCCTGCTCGCGTTGCTCACGCGCCATGGCCTGGCTTGCCGGTCAGGTAAGGCAACCGCACCGTGCGGGTGAGCCTGACTGTCAAGGGACATGGGGACTTCCCTCTGGGCGGACAGGTCGTTTCCCCGGCGGCGGACAGTGGATCTCCCTGCCCGCGGACGGTTGATCTCCCTGCCCGCGGACGGTTGATCTCCCGTGTTTTAGTTCAAGGGGATCACCCCGCGTCCGCTGGTGGCCTCGGCCAGGCGTAGCGAGGAGCCCTCGGTGACGATGACGTGGGCGTGGTGCAGGAGCCTGTCGACGGCGGCGGTGGCGAGGGTCTTGGGCATGATCGTGTCGAATCCTGCGGGGTGGATGTTGCTGGTGACGGCGAGGCTGCGGCGTTCGTATGCGGCGTCGACGAGGCGGTAGAACGCTTCGGCGGCGGCCTGCCCGGAGGGCAGCATCCCGATGTCGTCGACCACGATCAGTTCCGCCCGGGTGATCTTCGCGATGGTTTTGGAGATGGTTCCGTCGACGGCGGCCCGTCCGACGGCCACGGCTAAAGATTCCAGGGTGAACCAGGACACTCTCATCCCGGCGTCGATGACCTGGTGGGCCAGGGCCTCGACGAAGTGGGTCTTGCCGGTGCCGGACGGGCCGGTGACGGCGAGGTTCTCCGCGCGGCCGATCCATTCCAGGGTGGCCAGGGCCGATTGCGTCGCGGTGGGGATGGAGGAGTCGGCCTCGCGCCAGGAGGAGAACGTCTTGCCGGTGGGCAGGCCGGCGGCCTTGCGGCGGGTGGCGCGGGTGGCCTGATCGCGGCCGCGGACCTCTTCGGCGAGCAGGGTCTTGAGGACCTCGGTCGGGTCCCACCGTTGGGATCTCGCGGTGGCCAGCACGTCGGGCGCGGCGGCCCGCAGGTAGGGAAGCCGCATCCGTTTGAGTAGCTCGGTCAGGTCTGCGGGCAGCGGCGGCAGTTTCGCCTTGTCGTGCCGCGGGTCACGCTGCGATGTCGCGCAGGCCGGCCGCTAGCGATGGCGCCGTGAGCGGTGAGGAACGTCAGGATTTTCAGCGGATACGTCGACGTGTCGTGAAGCGTCGGCATCTGGGCGCGACGCCGGGCATTCGGGCCCAACGTCGGTCGGCCCTCGCCCCTTTGGCCTGTCAGAGCAGAGCCCGACCTAGACAACGACGCACCGGCCACCGACCAACGCGATCGGGTCGAAGTCATCGCCGCGGGTGACTATGTCCACCGCTTCGGCCAGGCCGGTGACGGCGATCCAGAGGTCGTTGACCTTCGCTCGGCGGCCGGATTCGGCAAGACGCACCCGGTGCAGGGCCCACCGTCGGGCCGCGTCGGATGTGACGGGATCGGTTCGACACGGTTCTGCGAACCGGCGACGCGCGTCCTCCCGTGACTAGCCGGCACTGCCACCACCTCGTCGAGCAGCCGACCATTGTCCTTCTTCGACGGTGCCGTGTGAGCCGTTCGCGTACTTCGTGGTGACCCCCGCCCGGGAACTCATCAAACGCCATCCGTCATGTCGAAGGGTTACCGGGCATCTTCCATGAGGCTTGCTGCGCGGCTTGACAAGGGAGATCGACTCGCGTACAAATAGACGCTGCAAGCGTGCACGTATACGTATATGCATCTGGAGGCGCCTTGACCAGTACCTATGTCTTGGCACCCGTCCGAACGTCGACCGAACCCCTGACGCAGGTGGTGTTTGAGTCGATCAAGGCGGCGATCGTGAGTAAGACGTTGCCGCCAGGTCAAAGAGTCCGCGAGTCCGCCCTTGCGGTGCAACTGAACGTCAGCAAGACACCGGTACGTGAGGCGCTGCTGGCATTGCGGCACATCGGGTTGGTGGAAGAGGCGGCAGGCGGGCTGAGCGTGGTCCGTCCCTCGGTAGAGGCCATCCGCGAAGCCTACGAACACCGCATCGGGCTGGAACGCATGGCGACAGAACTCGCCGCTCGTCGGGTCGAGAAGGACCTGCTCGGCGTGATACGTGAGGCGGCCACCGTATCGCTGCGCTGCGCTCGTGCAGGCGACCGTGACGGTTTCCGATCCGGAGATCGGGAGTTTCACACCATGATCGCAAAAGGGTCCGGTAACAGCAGGCTTGCTGCTGCCATCGAAGAGTGCCTGGTCCTGATTGGAGTGATTCGCGCTCGCGACGTAGCCGACCTCGGCGAGTCAGTCAGTTGCGGTCAAGAACATGTTGCCATCGTCGAGAAAATTTCCTCAGCGGATCCGGAA
This sequence comes from uncultured Actinomycetes bacterium, assembly GCA_964624455.1. Taxonomy (GTDB): domain Bacteria; phylum Actinomycetota; class Actinomycetes; order Mycobacteriales; family Nakamurellaceae; genus Nakamurella. The sequence goes on from CAZUXD010000041.1 coordinate 2,653, forward strand.
GCGGCTGCAGCGCGCATGCAACTCCACATCGAGCATGTGATGGACATGTCGTTGGCTGGCTTCGACGGTCCGTAGCAAGTAATCAGATCGAAATCAACCGTCAGCGGATGGCGCGACGGCTATCCCATCGCAACAGCGTGACCCCATCACCCCAGAAAGGAGATTCAAATCATGAATCGCAGCACGAAGAGAAAGTCTTCGACGTTACTCAGCGTTGCGGCGTTGGTGCTCGTACTTGTGGGGTGCTCGACATCGAATGATAGTTCCCGGACAGCAGGATCGAGCACCTCCGAGTCCTCCGATTCGGGCACGCCCGGGTCTTCCAGATCGAGTGAACCGCCGGTTTCGACCAGCCCGGTAACGGGTTCCAACAGGTCGGCCGGCGCAAGTAGCACCTCGGACACCAGTGCCTGCGCGGACGTAACCGTCGCCTACGCCACTTTTCAGGCAAGCAACCCCTATTTCGCCATAGTCGACAAGGGGATTCAGGCTGCTGCCAAGAAGGCCCGTATTAACCTCTACATGGTTGATAACGACCTTAATGCGGATAAGGCGATCAGCAATGCCAACCTGATTGCCGCCCGGCCTGGCGTCAAGGTAGTCCTTGAGTCAAATTACTATCAGGCCGCGAATGCCACGATCGCCAAGATATTTGAGCGGGCTGAGCTTCCCGTGATCGCGGTCGACATTGCGATTCCCGGCGCCTCATACTATGGCGCCAACAATAAGCAAGCGGGGGAATTGGCTGGTGAGGGGCTAGTGGCTGCCGCTAATTCGAAGTGGGGCGATGGCTCCGTCGATCTAGCCCTGGTGGAGAATCAGTCCGGTCCTGGCCAAGAGTTGATTAGACAGCGGACCGACGGCATTGTGGCCGGGATCAAGGCTGCGGAACCGTCCCTCCCGGTTGGTTCTATCATCAAGTTCGAGGGGGGCACTAGCCCGGATGCCGCAGCCTCTGCGGTATCCGCGCTATTGACAGCGCACCCGGATGCGAAACACATCATTATAGGTATGCTGGGGGATTCGAACGGCGTTGCGGCTGTGAATGCGGCAAAAGTGGCCGGCCGTGTCGATCAGGTTCTGGTCGCGGGTCAGGGCGGGGACGGTGTGGGCGTGGCGACATTAGAAGGCCCAGCTTCCGCGTTTATCGGCACTACGGACTACCGACCGAACAATTATGGCAATGATCTTATCGCTCTGGCCTGTGACCTGATTGCCGGTAAGACGATTCCCGCTGAGAATTACATCAAGCATATCTTCCTGACACCAGAGAATGTGCGTCAGTACTACCCAAATGGTCAGTCCTGAGAATACACGACGATGGTATCAGTCCAAGAAAAGGTGCTCGAACTCAAGGGTATCGTCAAGAGTTACGCTGCGGTACGTGCGCTCGATAGGGTCAGCTTCGACCTGCGGCGCGGTGAGGTGCACGGCGTTCTTGGTGAGAACGGAGCTGGCAAGTCAACCCTGATCAAGATCATGGGCGGCGTCATTCGGCCCGATGCCGGTGAGTTCCTAGTGGACGGTAGACCGGTCATATTCAACCGGCCGACCGAATCCCGTCGCGTTGGTATCTGTGTAATTCATCAGGAGTTGGAAGTACATCCGGCGCTGACGGTAACTGAGAATGTGATGCTCGGCAACCTGCCTGCCCGCGGCGGTGTTGTTAACTGGAATACCGCACGAAACCGCGTCCGCGACGTGCTCGAATCGATGGGTTTAGATTTCCCGGCGAGCGCTAAGGTTGGAACCCTGGGCTTGGCCGAACAGCGATTGCTGTCGATCGCACGCGCCGTTGCGGTTCGCGCTCGGGTGCTAATCATGGACGAGCCCACTGCGGCACTCACCGAAACCGAAGCGGCCAGGCTGTGTCAACTCATCGCGCGGATGGCGAAAGATGGCACGTCGGTGGTCTACGTATCGCATCGGCTTAGCGAAGTGATGGAACTCTCCAACCGGATCACGGTACTGCGCGACGGGCGCCACGTCGAGACTGTCGATCCTGCCGATACTACCCCTGACGGTCTTGTTGTCGCGATGGTCGGTCGCGAACTCGTGGAACTCTACCCACGGCACCGGGAGGCAACGGAATCGACCGGCGAACTGGCGCTGCATGTCGACAATATTTCCGGCGAGGGGTTTCGCAACGTCAGTCTGAAGGTGCGACGGGGTGAAATTGTTGCTTTGTACGGATTACTTGGGTCAGGCTGCACGAATGTAAGCCGAGCGATTGTGGGAGCTGAACCGGCCAAGAGCGGCCGAATGATTATCAACGGTAGGGTCACCCGGATGAAATATCCGACCGACGCGAGGCGTCATGGATTGGCTCTTTTGCCGGGAGAACGTCGGCGCGAAGGTCTCATCATGCCGTCCTCAGTTATGCTCAACGTCGTGTTGTCGAACCTTCAGAACTATCAGCGTCACGGTGTCTTCCAAGGGAAGAAGGCTCGTAGAGCATCGCAGGTGTGGCGAGATAAGCTTAGAATTCGCACCCCGACCGTGAGAGCAAAGGTCGAATCGTTGAGCGGCGGTAACCAGCAGAAAGTGATTTTCGCTCGCTGGCTGGACGCAAAATCGCGCATTTTAGTCCTCGAAGAGCCCACCCGCGGTGTTGACGTCGGCGCGAAGGCCGAAATTTATCGTATTATCAATGAACTAAGCGAGGCGGGAGTGGCTATCGTGCTGGTCTCGTCCGAGATCCCGGAAGTAGTCGCGCTCTCCGACCGTGTCGTAGTGATGAGTCGCGGTTCGACCCAGCAAGAACTCGCGCACCACGAGATTTCGAAGGAGGTGTTGCTGAGTTATGCAGCTTCTTAAGAACTCGGCAGGACGGAAGGTTATCGACGTCGCGCCCGCGTCTCGGGGATTGATCGTGCGAAAGGTGCTGGGCAACGAGGCTGTCGCCTTGTTCTTCGCCTGGTTGGTGCTCGTGGCGATATTTGCCGCCTGGGCACCGTACTTCTGGAACGGACAGAACGCGTTAAATATCGGCAGGGCGGTTGCGGTAACGGTCATCGTCGCCTCAGGAACAACGATCGCGCTCGTGGCGGGCCTCATCGATCTGTCCATCGCATCGGTGATGAACCTGACAGCGGTCGTCGTCGGGAAGATGAGCGCCTCTGGGGTACCCATAGGAGTGTCGGTGATCATCGCACTGGCTGCGGGGACATCGGTGGGTCTCGTCAATGGGCTTATTATCACGAAGTTTCGGATCAACCCAATCATCGTGACGTTGGCGACAGCAGGGATAGTTCAGGGCGGCGCTTACCTGATCACGAGTGGCCTGGCAAAGCCGATCTCGAGTGCGTTCCTGGAGGCGATGGGCACGTCGGATCTGTTTGGTATTCCGATTGCGGTGTGGTTGTGCGTGATCGTTGCGCTGATCACGTTTCTGGTCCTTCGTCGAACTATCTTCGGCCGGATGGTATATATGATCGGCGGGAACCCAGTCGCTTCGTCTTTGGCCGGGATCAACGTCGACCGATGGCGTCTGCTTTTCCTGATGGCATCGTCGTTCTCGGCGGCGCTTGCTGGCGTCCTGCTGCTCGCCAAGGTCGGGTCAGTGATCCCGGACGCTGCGACCGGTACCGAACTGAGCATCATTGCAGCCGTGATCCTCGGCGGAACCAGCCTGACTGGCGGGGCCGGGACAATGCAGGGCACGATCGTCGGAGTGCTGATCATGGGCACCCTTACTAACGGCATGACACTCCTGAACATCAACGCCTATTGGCAGTCCATCGCTGCGGGGATCGTGCTAATCCTTGCCGTTGCAGCCGACCGGTTGCGAACAGGAGGTTTTCGATGACGATCTTGAACTTTGAGTCTCGACGCTATCAACTCTCCCCGCCTGGCGCGATGCTCGGCCATCAGACGCTGGATATCCGGGTAGACATGAGTCGGGCCGCGCTACTTGCCGTCGACGTCTACGGCGTGGCGTTCCGCCATGGAGAGGTCTCGCGTAGGCATCCGAGCGCGGACGAAGCTACCCAGTCAACCATGGAGACGGTCGCTCGTGGCGCGATCGTTCCAGCCCTGATTGCTGCTCGGACGGCGAACATTCCGGTGGTCTATGTGCATAATAGCGGGCCGCGGATCGAGTTGAACCGCTCGCAGATCGGCAAGACGCTCAATCGCAGCCTGCAGTGTAACCTGGAGGAATTGTTTCGGGAACGGGATATCGACCCTCGCGAATATCTAGCCGGGGAGCGGGACCTGTTCCTGACGACGAGCGAAGCGATCGGCCCGAAACCAGGCGACTACTACATACGCAAACATCAGTACAGCGGATTCCGAGACACGCGGTTGGATACCCTGCTACGAAACCTGGACATCAAGACGCTGTTCTGCGTGGGCTTCGATGCGGCCACCTGCCTGAAGATGACTATGGTGGACGCGTTCGAGCTGAACTACGAACTTGTCCTGATGCGCGACGCCACTTCAGCGATCGAGATCCCCGAGGACGTCGCTCGCGGCTATTCTTTCACCGACCGGATCATTTGGTGGATGGAGGCGCACATCTGCACCTCTATCCTGTCGAGTCAATTCGTGAAGGCGGTTGTCGGTGGTCAGGCTCAAGGGGTGGGTACAGCACAATGAGGGTCACCAGGTTCGATGTATTCCCCGTTCAGGCTGCTTGGCGCACGTGGATTTTCGTGCGGCTTGCGACCGACGACGGAATCGAGGGCTGGGGCGAGGCTACCACTGTCTTCGCTGACTCTGCCGTCCTCGGAGCGCTAGAAGATCTACGCGAGTTCGTTATCGGCATCGATCCGACCCGAATCGAGAAGTTCTGGTCCAATCGGTTCCACCGCACAATTTTCCACGGCCCGAGCTTCTACTCGGCGATGGCCGGGATTGAGCATGCGTTGTGGGACATCACCGGCAAGAGCCTCGGCGTTCCTGTCCACGAACTGTTGGGGGGTGCTATTCGCACCGAGGCCAGGGCCTATGCCAACACTTGGTTCCTCGGCCTCCGGACGGCCGATGAGTACGCGTCAGCCGCGGCCGAGACCGTTGCGAAAGGGTGGGACGCGCTCAAGTTCGATCCGCTGCCGGGTTCGTTCATGGCTGCCACCCGCGAGGAACTGGATGTCGCCGTTGACCGTGTCCGCGCTGTGCGTGAGGCCGTCGGCGATGAGGTGGACATTCTGATCGAATGTCACGGGCGACTCAGCCCAGAGAGCGCGATGCGCCTCGCGGATGTGGTTGCTCCCTTCCGTCCGTTCTGGATCGAAGAACCGGTTCCCGCGCACAACCCGCTCGCGATGCGCCGCGTGCGCGAACGGACCGATATTCCGGTGGCCGCAGGCGAACGGTTGTCCACTCGCTGGCAGTACCGAGAGATCCTCGAGGTGGGTGGCATTGACATCGTCCAACCGGATATGACTCAGTGCGGTGGGTTGATGGAAGTAAAGCGGGTTGCAGATCTTGCAGCGCGTTACGGGGTCCTGCTGGCTCCCCATTGCCCGCGCGGGCCGATCGCCACTGCGGTAGGTATTCAGTGCGCAATGACCACACCGAACTTCCTGATCCTAGAATACCCGCTCGACGTCGGAGGGATTGATTGGCGACAGGACCTCGTCACCGAGCCGGAGATCATTGTCGAGGGGCGCATGCAATTGCCGACCGCGCCCGGACTCGGCGTGAACCTAATCGAGGCCGAGTTAGTGAAGCATCGCGCGGAGTATTTTATACGCGAGATTCCTGGCTACTACACGCCGGAGTTTACGATCAGATGAGTAACACGATTCTTGTCGTTGGCGGGTACGGGTTTATCGGTGCATACGTTGTTCGGCAGCTTGCGGAGCGCGGTGAGCATGTACTGGTAATCGACCGCGTGCCCATTGGTAACAGCGCCGATACGGTACTCGGTGTGGAGGACCGTGTCGCGGTCGAGTTCCTTGGCAAAGAAGTACCTGACGTGGCAAGCCTCGTACAGATTTTGTCCGAACGCAAGATTCGCAGAATCGTCAATCTCGCTTCACCCTTGGGGACGGAGACGGAGGTGCACCCGGGCGCGGTCGTGAAGGACATGGTCGATCCGCATGCACGCATTTTGGACGCTGCCACCAATGCTGGGATCCATCGGGTCGTCTGGGCGAGTTCGGTTGGAGTGTTCGGACGCGCGCGCGACTATCCAGTCTCGCCGATACCCAACGATGCACCGTTGCTTCCGTTCACCCTCTACGGTGCGGGTAAGGCACTACTCGAACACATCAGCGCCGGATACACTCGCTGTCACGGTTTGGGGACTATCGGCCTGCGCTTTCCGCTCGTCTATGGGCCCAGTCGGCAGCGCGGCGGTGGCCAGTTCACCACCAGGCTGATCGAGGGCGCGTCCTTGGGCAGGCGCGTCTTCATCCCCGCCCCGGACGAAGGCTATGACTGGATGTACGTCGAGGATGCGGCGCGCAGTGTTCTCTGCGCACTGGACGTTGAGTCCGTGCGGTCAACGGCATTGACTGTCGGTGGCACACGCGCAACGGTGCGCGACGTAATGGATCTACTCGCTGAATGGTTCCCGGGCGCCGCATTGGAGGAGGGCACGGCACCGGTCGAAGCGGCCGCCGTGACTGACTCCGGCGCGGCTGCAATTGAACTCGGATATGCACCCGCCGTCACCCTGCGGGATGGCCTCCTGGCCACCGCAAACAAGGCCCGGCTGCGGGCAGGCCTAGCAGTGGTGGGCTGACCGACCGTGCGGATCTTGAATGCCCACGTCGCGGTCGTCGCGGCACCCTACCCTAAGCCGTTGCGGCCGATTCCCGAGCCAATTGCGACTGCCACCGCAGTCGTGGTTCATCTGGAGGAATACAGCGGCTGCGTGGGGCTCGGGTACGTCCCAACCTTCGGGTTCGGGACCAAGGCGGTCCGGAGCCTGGTAGTGGATGATTTAGTACCTCGGCTGCGCGATGTCGAGTGGGAGGCCAGCGCCGACGCCGTTCGTGCCTTGGTGGCAAGCGCGGCTTTGGCGGGACGCATTGCCGGAGCCACGAAGTTGGCAATCTCGACACTAGAGTGCGCACTTCTGGACATCGAGGCACAGCTTGCCGGCGTCGCCCTGCACCAACTGTGGGGCGAACCTTCAGCGCCGACGCCCTGCTACGCGAGCGGGGGATGGCGTTATCTTCCGCTACCCCAGCTCGTCGATTGGGCGCGCAACGCGGTTGATCGCGGGTTCCGTGCCGTCAAACTACAGATCGGGCTGAGCCCCGACAAGGATGCCGAGCGGGTTCGGGCGGTGCGTGAGCTTGTGGGCTGGGGTATTGCCGTGATGCTGGACGCCAACGAGCGTATTCCCGGTGGCCTCGCGGTTGAGTGGCTGCGTGCCTTGGAACCATTCGAACCGACGTGGATTGAGGAGCCGACGCCTTGTGCCGACCATAGGGCCCTCGTGAAGCTGCGAAGGGTCGTCTCACATCCAATTGCGGCAGGTGAGAACGAGACCGAACTGATCGAATTGGACGACCTGCTCAGGATCGGCGCAGTAGACGTAATCCAGCCGGACGCCTACCGGGTCGGTCTGAGCGCACTGCATATGTTGAGGCCGCTGGCAGCAGAGGCTGGGGTTGGGTTTGCGCCCCATATGGCGCACGAACTTAGCGTACACGCAACGACGGGCTCGTCAGCCATCGGAACTTGGCTCGAGTACTTCGACTGGTTCGAGGACTGGTGGGACGAACCAGTAATGCCCCTTCATGGCGAGTTGCACCCGCCATCGAGAGCCGGTCATGGACTTACGCTTCGGCGCGGTTGGCTTGCCGCACATACCTTGTGAACGATTACCCCATCGAAGGAGAAACAATATGACGCCTACACCAAGCGAACTTCGCGGCCAGCTGCGCGGGGTCCTCGTCTTCGCGCCTACGCCGTTTCGGCCTGGTACGTTGGAACTGGACCTCTCGGGTTTCGGCAAGAACCTGGAGTTCCTCGCTGAGCGCGGGATCCGAGCGGTTGCCGTAGCCGGTTTCATCGGAGAGTACTCGGCGCTCAGTCCGGAAGAATACGTTTCCGTGCTCCGGACGGCGCGTGCCGCGTTTGGCCCGGACGGCCTGATGATTGCTGGAATCGGTGTGGGTGTGGGCATAGCTACTGAACAAGCGAAAGTCGCGGAAGAGTGCGGGGCCGACGGTGTGATGCTGTTGCCTCAGTACCTGATTGAGCAGATTGACGACGGCATCGTGGCATATACAAGCCTGGTCTCCAGGTCAACACGATGCGGGGTCATGGTGCACTCGATGCCTGGCTACCCGTTTACTGCTGGCCTGGCCGAGCGTTTGGCCGACGTGCCGGGAGTCGTGTCGTACAAGGACGAACTCGGTGATGTCGTGCGCTTCCGCGAGATCGTGGCCCGTGTCGGCGACCGCCTCGCGTACGTCAATGGACGCGCAGAACCGGTGATGGCCGAGTACGCGGCCGCCGGCGCAGACGTTCTTGCCACCGCGATCGGAAACTTCGATCCGGAGTTGGCTCTGACGGCGTATGCGACGCTCCGCGATGAGGGGGAGGGCGCATATGCGGCAGCCTTGGCACCGAGAGCCACACCGTGGTACGAGCTGAGGCAACGCAATCGCGCATTCCTGATCTCCGTGAATAAGGCGTCGATGAACGCGGTCGGACTGGCCGGCGGTGCCGTTCGGCCGCCTGTTACCGGACTTGTGCCCGCCGTCCAGGACGAGCTATCTAACTTGTTGCGCTCGGCGGGATACATCGACGCCATAGAGGTGGCGAAGTGAGCGGTGAACGGATATCGTCCGTCGAGTTGCGCGCGAGTGAATCTGGACTGCGGCACGTTGTTGTGCGCACCGATACTGGCCGTTCCGGTGTGGGAGAACTCGCGCCGACCCGGGACCTCGGGTTCGATGGGCTATCCGCAGATTCGTTGACCGCACTGCTCGCAGGGTTTGACCCGGTCGATGTCACCGCTTTCATAGAATCGGCGAACAGGAGTGCGGACCAAAGTATCGCTAACCCCGTCACCGTCGCCGCAACCGCTGTCGCGATGCTCGATCTCAATGCTGGCCGTCTCGGAATTCCGCTCAGTAGCCTGTTCGCCGGGCCTGTGCGAGAGACCATTCCGGTCTGCGCCGCCGATTGGGCACCCGGAGTCCTTGACCTGGGTGAGGCTACGGATGCGGCGCAGCGAACCGTTGCTGCCGGGTTCACCGCGCTCCGAGTGGACGTCGCCCACATCGAAAACCCCACGGCCCGGGCCGCGCTGGTTGCGACCGTGAGGGATGCTGTGCCCGCCGAAACCCGATTGGCCGTTCGGGGTGGCGGTGAGGCCGGAACTCGTGAGGCAATGGTGCTGATCGACGAGTTGCGCCCGCTGGACGTGTTGTGGTTCGAACAACCGACTATGGTGCCGACGGCGGCGTCATTGCGGCGGCTGGCGGACCGTTCACTGACGGCGCTGGCAGCTGGGCGGGGCTGCCGACCCGAGCACCTGGACACGTTGGCTGCTGCCGGCTTAGTGGACCATCTCGTGCTGGAACCGAACGTCGTGGGAGGCCCGCATGCGGCGCGGCGCCTTGCCGCGCTTGCCGAGATTCACCACACTCACATGATCTTGGCGGGATCGGGCGGTCCGGTATCCTTGGCTGTTGCGGTGCAACTGGCCGCGGTGATCCCGAATCTCACCACCCTGGAAGTGGTGCCCGGTCAACTCGTGGTCACCGACGGCACCGTTTCGGTCGATCAGTCGGCCGGCCTTCCTCACCCCGGAGGCTTACTCGAACCCGATTCCGCACTAGGAGGTGTCTAAAGATGAGTTCAGCATCGGACCGCGTCGAGTTGCTCAAGTCGCGTGTGCGCACGTATTTCGAGGCGTGCAACGAGGGCGACCACGATAAGATGGCTGTCTTGTTCTCCCCGAATATTGTCCACTACTTTCCTCCGGGGATGTTCGGTCCATGTGTTGGCAGTCGGGCCATCGCCGATCTGTGGCGGACGATGATTCGGCAACAGGGATCGCGTTGGACCATCGATAACATGGTCTGCGATGGCGACCAATTGGTCATCGAGTGGACGCATTGGCAGCCCAAGTCTGACAGTTACATCCGCGGTGCGGAATGGTACGAGTTCGACGAGGACGGGCTGATCACGGTGATCAAGGCCTATTACGCATCGCCACGCGATCGCACCTTGCCCATGAATGAGTTGTCTGGATACCCGTACGCTGAATTGGGCTACCCCATGGTAGCGCCCGACGTCGCGCCGGAACTCGCCGGCGATGAGGCTGCGGAGTTGTGAGCGAGACTGAAAGTCCTGGCGCAGGATCTGTGCGCGGCCGGTATCGATGATTATCGACGCGCACACACACGTGTGGTCCGGAGATCCGGTGAGTTATCCGTGGCAGCCGACGTTCGGCTATATTCCGGAAGTTGCTGCTTCGCCGGAGACTTTGTTGGCGAGCATGGACGCGTGCAGAATTGCGTTCGCAGTTATTGTCCAGTCTTCGGTGTACGGCGATGATCACAGATTTGTGCTCGACACGGTTGCAGCACACCCGGACCGATTCGTGGCAGTTGGCCAGGTGGACCCGCAGCAGCCGTCGAGTTTCGACCAGGCGCGCGCCCTGGTCGAGGCGAACGCTGTTGTCGGATTGCGGGTAATCTTCGCCGTCGATCCCGCTCTAGCCCAAGCCCAGGCCTCGTCGCGCTACTGGGATGGGCTGGTCGAACTGGGTGTCACGATCAGCCTGCGCGCCATGCCGATCCATCATAGGCTCGTACTCTCTCTGCTCCGTCGCTTTCCGCGCGCTTGCTTCGTTGTCGACCATCTAGGTCTGCCCAATCTCGCCGACCTCACGGGCGCCGCACGCCGACTTGCTGAACTCGCCCGGTTCGACAACTGTAGTGTGAAGATCGCGGGGCTCGCGCGTCTACGCGCCGACTTGGGCACGTCCGTAAGCCCAACGTTGGGTTGGCCGCTGGTCAGGCAGTGCCTACGGACGTTCGGTCCGGCCCGAATGGTGTGGGGCTCCGACTTTCCGAGCTGCGACGAGAGGACCGCACTGAAGTCGTCGCTGGATGACGTCACGACTATGCCGTTCATTGACGACGGCGTCCGCGAGCAAGTTCTCGGCGGTACTGCTGTGCGCCTGTGGGGATTGCCTCGCGGCCCGTCCGTGGTTGCAAAGGCGGACGATGCACCGCTGCCGAGAGGCCGACGTGCGTGAATTCCCGACCGTACAGGGTATCGATCTGAGAAACTACCTCCGACCCGCACTTTGGTCGGGCTGACAGGATTTGAACCTGCGACCCCTTGACCCCCAGTCAAGTGCGCTACCAAACTGCGCCACAGCCCGATGCCTCGGCGTGCGGGCTCCGAACCGGGCTCTCGCCGCGAGTGGGATGGTGCCGCCGAACCACCACACGCTACCGCACCGAGATCGCCGGATCGACACCGACGAGCACCAGGCGGCGCCTCCGCTCGCGCCGGGGGCAGGATGGGGATGGAAGACATCCACTACAAGCAGGAGGCAGGACCATGGCGACCCGTACAGCGCGCACCGAGTGGAGCGGCGGCCTTCAGGACGGCTCGGGGCGCACAGCTCTGAGCAGTTCGGGGCTGGGCACCTACGACGTGTCCTTCCCCGCGCGAAGCGCGGAGAAGGCGAACGGCGCGACGTCGCCGGAGGAATTGCTCGCCGCGGCGCACTCGGCCTGCTACTCCATGCAACTGTCGGCGTTCCTGGCCGAGGCCGGCGGGACGGTGGAGAACATCACCACGGACGCCGAGGTCGGCCTCGGCGCCGACCCGGCCGGCGGGTTCAAGCTGACGGGCATCACCTTGAAGGTGCGGGCCACCGTCCCTGGTCTGGATGCCACCGCCTTCCAGCAGGCCGCGGAGAAGGCGAAGGTCGCGTGCCCGGTCTCCAAGGCGCTGACCGGCGTGCAGATCACGTTGGACGCCGCACTCGCGTAGCCCAAGCGGCACCGTCATCCAGCCACAAAGCAGCGGCGCGGAACAGAACCCCCGAAGCTCCGCCGTTCCGCGCTGCATTCGAGGCAGGCCGAAGGCACTGATCCGCTGCGCCACAACAAGATTCGAAGCGCCGCGGATCAGTGCCGCGCGACGAAGCCCCTGAGCCAGTCGAGCAGCGGCCCGGCGAGATCCTCCCGCTCCGAGGCCAACGTCACCACCGTCTTGAGGTAGTCCAACTGGTCGCCGGTGTCGAACCGCCGGCCGCGGAAGACCACCCCGAGGACCCCGCCGCCGCGGGCCGGGTCGCGATCGACCAACCCGGCGAGGGCGTCGGTCAGTTGGATCTCGCCGCCCCGGCCGGGAGCCGTGCGTTCGAGCACATCGAACACCTCGGGGGTCAGGACATACCGGCCGATCAGGGCCAGGCGGGACGGCGCGTCGGCCGGATCCGGCTTCTCCACCAGGCCGGTGATGGCCACCACCTGCTCGGCACTTGCCACGTCGGTGGCCGGGATCGCGACCGCGCCCGGCGTCGGGCCGACGGCGGCGCAGCCGTACAGGTGCACCTGCTCGGCGGGCACCTCGATCAGCGCGATCACCGATCGGCCGGTGGCCTCGTGGATGTCGATCATCCGCCGCAGCAGGTGCTCCTCCGGATCGATCAGGTCGTCGCCCAGCAGGACCGCGAACGGTGCCCGCCCCACGTGATCGCGCGCGCACAACACCGCGTGCCCGAGCCCCTTCGGATCACCTTGACGCACGTAGTGCAGGTTCACCAGGTCGGTCGAGTACTGCACCGCCGCCAGCCGGGCCTGGTCCTCCTTGGCGGCCAGCAGCGTCTCCAGCTCGTGGTTGCGGTCGAAATGGTCCTCCAGCGGGCGCTTGTTCCGGCCGGTGATCATCAGAACGTTCGACAGCCCGGCGGCGGCGGCCTCCTCGACGACGTACTGGATGGCCGGCTTGTCCACCACCGGGAGCATCTCCTTCGGCATGGCCTTGGTGGCGGGCAGGAAGCGGGTGCCCATGCCGGCGGCCGGGATCACCGCGTGGGTGACGTGCGAGGTGGTGCTCACCAGCCGTTATCCTTTCGTCCGTGCCGTGACCAGCCCCTTCAGCGTCCCACCCGGGACGCGCGAGCGGGATGTGGGGGCGGCGGCGGGACGCGCCGGTGCGGTGGATCGTTCAGTCGATGACGGGCCATCCGGGCCCGTCACGTTCGCCGATCGAGCGCCGGTTCCGGGCCGGTCTCGAAGCCGACTCCGGGCCGGCCCGAGCCGTCGCGCGTCGCCCAGGAAGCGGCGGGCGCCCTGGCCGCGGCGCGGCGTCACCGCCGTCGTGGCAGCTTGACCGGGCGCCGCGGTACGCCGCTGCGGCGCCCGCTAACGAGCAGGCGCCAACGGCAGCGCCCGTCAGACGGAGGAGGACGCCAGGTGTCAACTGAGAGCGGCGGGATCCGGGTGCTCACGGTGCCGAACCTGCTCTCGGTGCTGCGCCTGTTGGGGGTGCCGCTGTTCCTGTGGCTGCTCCTGGGCCCGCGGGCGGACGCCTGGGCGCTGGTCGTGCTGGCCGTCTCGGCCGTCACCGACTGGGCCGACGGCAAGCTCGCCCGGCTGCTCGGTCAGTTCAGCAAGCTCGGCGAGGTGCTGGACCCCGCCGCCGACCGGCTGTACATCCTGGCGACGCTCGTCGGTTTCGTGGTGCGCGGATTCATCCCGTGGTGGGTCGCGGCCCTCATCGTCGGCCGGGACATCGTGCTGGCCATACCGATCCCGCTGATCCGCCGGCACGGCTACCCGCCGCTGCCCGTGCTCTACCTCGGCAAGGCGGCCACCTTCAGCCTGCTGTACGCGCTGCCGATCCTGCTCCTGGCGCGGGCCGCCCTGCCGGTGGCACCCGTCGCGCTGCCGGTCGGGCTCGCGTTCCTGACGTGGGGGATTGGCCTGTACCTGTGGGTCGGCGCGCTGTACCTGCGGCAATCGATCTGGATCCTGGCCAAGACGCCGGTGGTGCCGCCCGCGGCCCGGCCGACGGCGCGCAGCATGACGGAGACATGACGGGACATGACGGGGACATGATGGGGACATGACGGGGGCGCGAGCCGGACGGCGGGCGGCCTTCTTCCTGGACGCAGGGCCGCGGCCGCGGCCCCTCGGGGCCACCGGTTGGGAAGGACGGCCGGGATTCGGCCTGGTGTCGCGTCGCCGGAGCCCGTGCGGGCCTGCCATCGCGGCAGCGCCGGCGGTGCGTCATGATGACGGCGTGCCCCACCGCGGCACGGATATCCGCCCGCCGAGATCCGTGAAGCCCGCCCCGACGAAAGGCCCGGCCCGTGATACCTGACGACCTGAGATACAGCGCGGACCACGAGTGGGTCCGGCCCGCCGAGGCCGGATCGGTGCGTGTCGGCATCACCGACTACGCGCAGGAATCGTTGGGCGACATCGTGTTCGTCCAGCTGCCCGAGATCGGTACCGAGCTCGCCGCGGGGGAGCCCGTCGGCGAGGTCGAGTCGACCAAGTCCGTCTCGGACGTGCTGGCCCCGGTGGGCGGAACCGTCACCGCCCGGAACGACGCGCTTGCGGAGACCCCCGAGCTGGTGAACACCGATCCGTACGGCGAGGGTTGGCTGTTCGAGCTGGAACCGGCCGACCCGAGCGCGGTGGACGCGATGCTCGACGCCGATGGCTACGCCAATGTCGTGGGCGAGGGCTGACCGACAGGTCCAACCGAGCCGACCGGGTCCCGCTCATCGGGGCGGCTGGACGGTATCCACCGAGACTCCTGCACGGTACGGTCGGGGCGTAAGGGAAATGGCGGCCGGCGCGCCGGTGGTCGGGCGAGAGGGAGCGATGCGGTGACACAGGGCGATCACAGTTCCGCACCGGATACCACGTCGATCTTCACGACCGGGCTGATCGGCGCGGACCCCGACGCCGCCGACGAGCCGTTGACGGGCGTCGAGGCATTGCCCGCGGGCAGTGCGCTGCTGGTGGTCAAGCGAGGGCCGAACGCCGGATCGAGGTTCGCGCTGGACTCGGAGCTGATCAGCGCCGGCCGGCACCCGGACAGCGACATCTTCCTGGACGATGTGTCGGTCTCCCGCCGGCACGCCGAGTTCCGCCGGACCGACGTCGGCTACGAGGTCGTGGACGTCGGCTCCCTGAACGGCACGTACGTCAACCGGGAACCCATCGAGTCGTCACCGTTGTCCAACGGTGACGAGGTTCAGATCGGAAAGTTCCGCCTGGTGTTCCTCACCGGGAACGCACCCGATGCCGGCGGCTCATGACAGCGGCGAGGGCAGCGACCGGCACCGCCGGTCTGAGTATCGGGGCGGTCCTCGCCCGGTTGCGTCCGGAATTCCCGGACCTGTCGATCTCCAAGATCCGTTTCCTGGAGTCGGAACAGCTGGTGGCGCCGGACCGCACCTCGTCCGGCTATCGCCAGTTCTCCGCGACGGACGTGGAACGCCTGCGCTACGTGCTGGCCGCCCAGCGCGATCACTACCTGCCGCTGCGGGTGATCAAGGAACAGCTCGACGCGATCGACCGGGGCCTGGAGCCCGCCACCCCTGCCGCGCGGCTGCCGCGGTCGCTGATTCCGGCCGACGGCCCGCAGCCGCGGGACTTCGCCGACGCGGCCGAGGTGCGGATGACCCGCGAGGAGGTGCTGGCCGAGGCGGGACTGTCGAGTTCGCAACTCGCCGAACTGGAATCCTTCGGCCTACTCGCCGCCGAGCCGAACGGCTTCTACGACGCGGACGCGGCGCTGGCCGCCCGCACCCTCGGTGAGTTGCTCGGGCTAGGGCTCGAGCCTCGTCACCTGCGCTCGTTCCGCACGGCTGCCGAACGGGAGGCCGTGCTGATAGCGCAACTGGTGTCGGCGCAGGCACGGCAGCGAGACCCGGACGCCCGCGAGCGCGCCGGCGAGGCCGCCGCGTCGCATGCCACGACCGTCATGCGCCTGCACGCGCTGCTGGTCAAGGGGGCGCTGCGCCGCGAACTGGGGACCTGAGACCGGCAACCGACGGGTGCGGCGCCGGAGACGGCCCACCGGCGTCCGCGCCCGCTTCGCCGTCGCCGGTTCGCCGGGATGATCCGTGTAGCGTTTGCGGCAGGAGCAGAAAGGCCGGTTGAATGATCGAGATGCGGATCGTCGGCGTCAGGGTCGAGATGCCGAGCCAGCAGCCGATCCTCGTGTTGACCGAGACGACCGGAAATCGCAGCCTGCCCATCCTGATCGGGTCGGCGGAGGCCACCGCGATCGCCATGCACCTGCAGGGCATCACGCCCCCCCGACCGATGACGCACGACCTGTTCCGCGACGTCGTCGCGGCCCTGGGCCGGAGCCTTGCCCAGGTCAAGGTGGTCGACTTCCGGGAGGGCACCTTCTACGGCGAGCTCGTCTTCGACAACGACGTGACGGTATCGGCCAGGCCCTCCGACGCCATCGCGCTCGCCGTGCGCTGCGAGGTACCGGTGTATGTGGCCGAGTCCGTGCTCGAGGAAGCCGGGATCGTGATGGAGGCCGCGTCCGAGGACGCCGCGACGATCAGCGACCCGGAGGGCGAGGTCGAGCGATTCCGGGAGTTCCTCGACAGCGTGACGCCGGAGGACTTCGGGCCCGAGGAACCGTGAAGCCGGAACTTAACCGTAAAGTTGACGTTTAGACACGCCGCGGCGATCGTTGACCGGTGCCGGTCGCGGGCATACCGTCAGGGCACGAGTCACGCGGATGTGATTCGAGAGGGTGCTGGACGGCGACGTTCGGTTCGGCACGTAGTTGTTCGGCACGTAGTTGTTCGGCACGCAGTTGTTCGGCACGGCAGTTGTTCGGCACGGCAGTTGATCGGGAGGCAGGTATGGGAGAGGCCAGGCAGGGCGCACTTTTCCCGCACTCCGCGATCCCGGACGAGCACGTCGGCTATCGCGGGCCGACCGCATGCGCGGCCTCCGGTATCAGCTACCGGCAATTGGACTACTGGGCGCGCACCGGCCTGGTTTCGCCGAGCGTCCGCGGAGCGACCGGATCGGGCAGCCAGCGGCTGTATTCGTTCACCGACATCCTGGTGCTCAAGGTCGTCAAGCGACTGCTGGACACCGGTGTCTCGCTGCACAACATCCGGGTCGCGATCGAGCACCTGCGTTCTCGCGGCGTGGAGGAACTCGCCGAGGTGACGTTGTTCTCGGACGGCGCCAGCGTCTACGAGTGCACCTCTCCCGAGGAGATCGTGGACCTGCTGCAGGGCGGTCAGGGCGTCTTCGGCATCGCGGTCGGCGGCGCCATGAAGGAAGTGACCGGCACGCTCGCCGAGTTCCCGGCCGAACGGATCGACGGGGAACGCCTGGTGGAGATGACCACCGACGAACTCGCCGCCCGGCGTCGCGCCCGAAGCGCCGGCTGAGCCTGCTCCGACCGGATACGCCGGCGCCCGCGGGTGCGATGCGGCTGCCGCTGGTGCCGGAGGGTCCCGCCCGGTTCTGCCGCTCCCTGCGGTTTCTTTCGATGGTGCCCGGCGCTACGGCGATGACGAAGATCAAGGAAGTTAGGTTCTCTAATGAGGTAGCCTAACAATGTGCCGCAACCACCGTCGTCCACCGCGATCGACGTAACGGTTGCGACGTTGCGGGCGGCGGTCCTGGTCCTTGCTCGGCGGATGCGCTACCAGCAGGCGAGCGTGGACCTATCCTCGGCCGAGGCATCCGTGCTGGGCCGGCTCGGGTCCGGGCCACGCAACCCCGGGGCGCTGGCGCGCGCCGAGCATGTGCGCCCGCCGTCGATGACCAGGACGATCGAGCGGCTCGAGGAGCGCGGGTACGTCCGCCGTCAGACCGATCCGAACGACGGGCGGCAGGTGCTGGTGTTCCGCACCCCGGCGGGTGACGAATTCGCCGCGCGTTCCCGCGACCTTCGAACCGCCTGGCTGGCGGGAAAGTTCGACCAGCTCGACGAGCACGACCGACGGGTGCTGGCGCAGGCGGCGGATGCGCTGCACAGGCTCTCCGACCTGCCATGACCAAAGACCCCGTCCCATCCCGCCGCGCCGGTCGGGATCGATCCCCGTCATCCCCGTCATCCCCGTCACCCTCGTCCGGATCCGCACCCCCGACGCCCAGCCCCCCGACCCCCCCGACCCCACCGGGCCCGCCGGGCCCCCCGACGACGCGGGGAGCATCGGTGTCGATGTTCGCGGCCCTGCGGATGCGCAACTATCGGCTGTACTTCTACGGCCAGGTGATCTCCAACTCCGGCACGTGGATGCAGCGCATCGCGCAGGACTGGCTGGTCCTTGAGCTGACGAACTCGCCGTTCGCCGTCGGCATCACGACCGCGTTGCAGTTCCTCCCGCTGCTGCTCTTCGGGCTGTTCGGCGGGCTCGTGGCGGACCGGTACAACAAGCACCGGCTGCTCTTCGTGACCCAGTCGCTGATGGCCGCGCTGGCGCTCGCGCTGGCGATCCTGACGCTCACCGGCGACGTCGAGGTGTGGCACATCTACGCGGTGGCGTTCGGCCTCGGCCTCGTCACCGTCGTCGACAATCCCACGCGGCAGGTCTTCGTCAACGAGATGGTGCCCGTCGACCTGGTTCGAAACGCTGTCGGCCTGAACTCGGGCAGCTTCCAACTCGCCCGCATGGTCGGGCCCGCGGTGGCCGGCATACTGATCTCCGCCGTCGGGTCGGGATGGGCGTTCGCGATCAACGCCGCGAGCTACCTGGGCACGATCACCGCCCTCGCCATGATGGATACCGCGACGCTGCAAGCCATCCCACGCGCCGTTCGGCAGCGCGGCCAACTGCGCGAGGGGTTGCGCTACGTGCGGGACCGGCCGCACCTGCTGTGGCTGATCGTGCTGGTGTTCTTCATCGGCACGTTCGGATACAACTTCGCGATCATCCTGTCGGCCTACGCGAAGAACGTGTTCGACGCCGGGGCGGACGTGTACGGCTGGCTCAACACCGCGCTGGCGGTCGGGTCGGTGACCGGCGCCCTGCTGGCGGCCCGGCGCGCCACGGTCCGGCTGGCGTTCCTGTTCGCCGCGGCCGCCGCGTTCTCCATCATGCTCGTCGTGCAGGGGCTGATCCCGTGGCTGGTGCCGTTCGGCGTGGCGCTGGTGCTGACGGGTCTGCTGTCGACCACGTTCAACACCACCGCGAACTCCACGGTCCAGTTGTCCACCGACGCCGCGGTTCGGGGACGGGTCATGAGCCTGTACATGTTGGTGCTGGCGGGAGGTACCCCGATTGGCGGGCCGCTGGTCGGCGCGATCACCGACGAATGGGGTGCTCCGCTGGCGATCGTGCTGTCCGGGGCGGTGTGCCTCGCGGCCACCATCGCGTGCGCCGTGCTGGCCGCCCGGCAGACCGGCGTCCGGTTGCGCGTCAACCTGCACCGCGGGGTCATTCGCCACCTGGTGCTGGTGCGCCGTTGAGGGCGGATGCCGCCCCGCAACGCTGCGGCGGGCGGCAGCGCTTTTCGGCGGGTGCCAGCGCCGTCACCCGCCGATGATCGAAACCCGGTAGCGCATACCGTCGCCGGCACGGTTTGCTATGCGCCATGCCGATGCCGCACCCGACGCCCGCGAACCCGGCCGTGCCCGCGCGGCCCGGACCGATCCGACCGATCCCGCCGCACCTGGCCACCCTTGAGATGGCCGATGTCGCCGCCGAGGGCTTCGCCGAATTCCACCAGGCGACCCAGCGCGGCTTCTTCGAGGAGGAGCCGGCCGAGGCGGTGGAACTGGACCGGACGCTGTTCGAGCCGGGCCGCTTCTACGGCTATCGTGCGGCGGGCCGTTGGGTCGGCACGTTCGGCGCGAACTCCCGGCGGCTCACCGTGCCCGGCGGCTCCGCGCTGCCGGCGGCTGCCGTCACCGCCGTCACCGTCGCTGCGCCGTATCGGCGGCGGGGTCTGCTGACCGCGATGATGACGCGCCAGTTTGCGGACGCCCGCTGCCGCGGCGACGTGCTGGCCGTGTTGTACGCCTCCGAATCGCTGATCTACGGGCGGTTCGGGTACGGGTCGGCGGCGCCTCAGGCATGGCTGAGCGGCCGAACGAGGTCGATGCGGTTCCGCCCGGACGTTGCGTTCGACGGCGGCTCGGTGGACGAGATCACCCGGGAGGAGTACCTGGCGGTCGCGCCGGCCCTGCACGACGCGCTCTTGGGCCGCAGGCCCGGCTCGCTGGACCGGCCGGCCCGATGGTGGCCGATCGCCACCTACGACCTCGAATTCGCGCGGCAGGGCGCGACCGCCCTTCGCTACGTGGTGAGTTACGCCGCGGACGGGACGCTCGACGGGCACGCCACATACCGCATCAAGGACGGGGAGACGATGACCGGCCCCGACAACGAGGTCCGCATCGCCGAGTTGGAAGCGTCCGGCCCTGCTGGTTACGCCCGCCTGTGGCGTTACCTGTTCGACCTGGACCTGGCCCGCAGCTTCCGGCGGCGGCACGCGCCGCCGGATGATCCGATCCTGCATCTCGTCGCGGACCCGCGGGCCATCCACACCGAGGTGACCGATGGGCTGTACGTCCGGTTGTTGGACGTGCCGGCGGCGCTCTCGGCGCGGGCGTACGCCGCGCCGGCCGAGGTGGTGCTCGAGGTGCGCGACGCGATGGTCGGGCAGAACACCGGCCGGTACGCGGTGCGCGCGGCCCGGGACGGCGCGGACGTGCGCCGGACCCGGCGCCGCCCCGACATCAGCCTGGATGTGCGCGAACTGGGAGCGGTCTACCTCGGCGGATGCACGCTCGGTGCGCTGCACGGTGCCGGGCTGGTGGCCGAACACCGTCCGGGCGCGGTCGCCGAGGCTTCCGTCGCGTTCGGCTGGCCGGTCGCGCCGTTCTGCGCCGACATGTTCTGAAACGGCGCGCGCTGCGGGTGCACGGTGGTGGAGATGCCCGCTGAACATGCACGGTGAAGGCCCACGCCGAAGATCAACGCCGAAGATTCACCCTGAACCGCCGCGCGCGCCGCGCGGCCCTCGACGCGCCCTCCGCGGTCGGTGGACGGCAGGTACCTGATAGCGTCGGCATTGTCGCCGATCCCTCGCGGGAGAGGCCCCGGCCCGGCAACATGTCCGGCCGGGGACGCCGAAGGAGCAAGCGCCTCCCCGCCAAACTCTCAGGCCAACCAACCGCGGGGGCTAGACACCTCTGGAAAGCAGCGCACCCGGTCGCGGCGCGCTCGCCGACGGGGCAAACCAGGGCTGCCGAGCGGTTCCGCTGGCCGGGGCCGCCGACCCTGGCGAAGCTCTCAGGCACCGATGACAGAGGGGGAGGCCGCACCGTCCGCCCGAGCGCCGGTGTGGGCCGAACCGTCACACCAGAGGGCCGGGGCCGCCCGGCGGAGGCGAAAACGATGACGACTTCCACACCACAGCACACCGGGCCCGCCGCAGCCGTCCCGGTGACCGCGGATTTCGACCGCGGAGCGGATGTGCGCCCCGAGGGGAGCCGTTCGAGGTTCGTCGAGCGACACGTCGGACCGGATTCCGGCGACCTCGAGCGGATGCTGGGCGTCGTCGGCGTCCCCGACCTGGAGGCGCTGGCCGACGCGGCGGTGCCGCCGGCGATCCGCTCCACGCGGCCGCTCGACCTTCCGCCCGCGATCTCGGAGGCCGAGGCGCTGGCCGCGTTGCGGACGTTGGCCGCCAGGAATCACCCGATGATCTCGATGATCGGCATGGGTTACCACGACACCATCACCCCGCCGGTGATCCGCCGGGGCGTGCTGCAGAGCCCGGCCTGGTACACGGCGTACACGCCCTACCAGCCCGAGATCAGCCAGGGCCGGCTCGAAGCGCTGCTCAACTTCCAGACCGCCGTCGCCGACCTGACCGGCCTGGAGATCGCCAACGCCTCCATGCTGGACGAGGCGACGGCCGCCGCCGAGGCGATGACGTTGATCCGGCGCGTGGCGCGCAGCAAGTCGAATCGGTTCGTGGTGGACGCCGACACGCTGCCGCAGACGGTCGCCGTGATCCGGACGCGGGCCGAGGCGCTGGGCATCGAGGTGGTGGTGACGGACCTCGCCGGGCCTCGCAGCCCACGCGGCGAGGAACCCGCGAATTCCGGGGTGCTGCCCACGGAGGACTTCTTCGGGCTGCTGGTCAGCTACCCGGCCGCGTCGGGGGCCATCCGCGACCACTCGGCGTTGGTGCAGGCCGCCCATCATCGGGACGCCAAGGTCGTCGCGGCCACCGACCTGCTCGCGCTGACGCTGCTGCGCCCGCCGGGGGAGATCGGCGTGGACGTCGCCGTCGGCTCCGCGCAGCGATTCGGGGTGCCGCTGAGCTTCGGCGGTCCGCATGCCGGCTTCATGGCCGTGCGCCCGGAGCTTCACCGCCAGTTGCCCGGCCGCCTGGTCGGGGTCTCGCGGGACGCCGCGGGCCGCCCGGCCTACCGGCTGGCGCTGCAGACCAGGGAGCAGCACATCCGCCGGGAGCGGGCCACCAGCAACATCTGCACGGCGCAGGTGCTGCTGGCCGTGATGGCCGCGATGTATGCCGTCTACCACGGGCCGGCGGGACTGCTGGCCATCGCGCAGCGGGTGCGCTCCCACGCGGCGCAGTTGGCCGAGGCCCTTCGACGGGGCGGCGTCGAGATCGCGCACGAGCTGTTCTTCGACACGGTGCGCGCGCACGTCCCGGGCCGGGCGGCGGCGGTGGTGGCCGCCGCGCGCGAGCGCGGCATCAACCTCTGGCGGGAAGGGGCCGACGTCGTCCAGGTGGCGGTGTCGGAGACGACGACCGGTGCGCACCTGGCGGCGGTGGCGGAGGCATTCGGCGTGCAGGCGTCCGGGTTCGCGGCCTGCACCCCCGCGCTTCCGCGCTTCGCCGAGCGCACGTCACCGTTCCTGACGCACCCCGTCTTCCACTCCCACCGCAGCGAAACGGCCATGATGCGCTACCTTCGCCGCCTCGCCGACCAGGACCTGGCGCTGGACCGGTGCATGATCCCGCTGGGCTCGTGCACCATGAAGCTGAACGCGGCGGCCGAGATGGAGGCGATCACCTGGCCGGAGTTCGCGAACCTGCATCCCTTCGCACCGCTTCAGGACGCCGCCGGGTTGCTGGAGTTGATCGGGCAGTTGGAACGGCAGCTCGCCGAGATCACCGGCTACGCCAGGGTTTCGGTGCAACCCAACGCCGGATCCCAGGGTGAGCTGGCGGGTCTGCTGGCGATTCGCGCCTACCACCGTTCGCGCGGCGATGCGCACCGTGACCTCTGCCTGATCCCGGCCTCCGCGCACGGTACGAACGCCGCGTCGGCGGTGATGGCGGGCCTGAGGGTGGTGGTCGTCGGCACCGTCACCGACGGCCCCACGGCGGGTGATATCGACCTCGACGACCTGCACCGCAAGATCGAGGCGCACGCAGGCGATCTCGCCGCGATCATGGTGACCTATCCCTCGACGCACGGCGTCTACGAGCGCACGATCACCGAGATCGCGTGCGCCGTGCACGCCGCCGGCGGCCAGGTCTACGTCGACGGCGCCAATCTCAACGCGCTCATCGGCCTTGCCCGGCCGGGGGAGTTCGGCGGCGACGTCTCGCACCTGAACCTGCACAAGACGTTCTGCATCCCGCACGGCGGGGGCGGCCCGGGTGTCGGGCCCATCGCGGTGCAGGCGCACCTGGCGCCGTTCCTGCCCGGGCATCCGCTGGTCGACCTGGGCGTCACGGCACCGCAGGACGGCGGCGTCGGTCCGGTCTCCGCCGCGCCGTGGGGGTCGGCCGGGATCCTGCCGATCTCCTGGGCATACATCGCGATGATGGGTGCGCAGGGGCTGCGCGAGGCCACCCTCACCGCCGTCGCGGCGGCGAACTACCTGGCGCGCCGGATGGCGCCGCACTATCCGGTGCTTTACACCGGCGCGGGCGGATACGTGGCGCACGAGTGCATCCTCGACCTGCGGCCGATGACCAAGGCCACCGGCGTGAGCGTGGACGACGTGGCGAAACGGTTGGCGGACTACGGCTTCCACGCGCCGACCATGTCCTTCCCGGTGGCCGGCACGTTGATGGTGGAGCCGACGGAGAGCGAGGACCTGGCCGAACTCGATCGGTTCTGCGACGCGATGATCGCAATCAGGCGGGAGGCCGACCGGGTCGGATCCGGCGAATGGCCCGCGGACGACAACCCCCTGGTGAACGCTCCGCACACCGCGGCGGCGCTGGCGGGGGACTGGGCGCACCCGTATTCCAGGGCCGAGGCGGTCTTCCCCGCGGGCGTCGACCCCGCGCACAAGTACTTCCCACCGGTGGGCCGGATCGACGGTGCGTACGGGGACCGGAACCTGATGTGCTCCTGCCCGGGCCCGGCCGCGTTTCAGGAGTGAGCACTTCTGCTCGCTTCGCGCCGCCGGCGCATCGGGGCCGACCTGGATCCGGTGCGGCCCGCCGAACCGCGGCGCCTATGGCCGGCCGCTGCCGCGCCGCGCTCAGGCCACCGGGGTGAGGAGTTCGGTCAGCTTCGGACCGAGCGTCGCCGGGTCGGTGACGGGCAGGTACTCGCCGCCGCCCGCGGCCGCGATGGCGGTGTAGGCGTCGGCGGGCAGCGCAGCGCCCAGCCCGACGATATCGATCCGGATCGCGTCGTTCGCGTTCCGCGCCGCCTTGACCGCGTCGATCACCGTCCGCCGCGGCGTGGTCGGGGTCTCGTCCGCCCCGCTGACCACCAGCACGATCCGGCTGTCCCGGCCGGCCACCGCAGCGGCCGGCGCCTTCGTGAGCGCCTGGATCAGCGCGCCGTAGGCCCACCGGTCGCCCTCGGAGGTGAGGCCGCTGATGGCGTCGCGCAAAGCGTCCGACCTCCGAGTTCCGTCGACGTCGCCGGTCAGCGGGCCGGTGCTGACGAGCTCCGGGTAGCCGTCCGGCGGCAGGGCGGCGGCATCCGAATAGGCCCACAACCCGACCCGGTCGGTCAGCGCCCCGTCGGTGACGGTCACCAGGGCCTGTTTGACCCAGTCCAGCAGGGTGCGCCCGCCGGCTTCCGCGGACATTCCGTCCGATGTGTCGATGACGAGGGTCAGAACCGGGCCCCTTGCCGACGGCGACGTGGTGGTCGGCGCGGTGGACGGGGTGACCGTCGCGGCCGTGGTGCTCGTGCCGGTGCTCGGGCCGGTCGAGGTCGTCGGTCCGGTCGTCCTGCCGGACACCGCCGATGGGCTGCTGGAGGTTTCGGTCCGGCTCGACGCGGCAGCGACCGTCGGCGGAGCCGGCTGGCCCAACTCCTCGGCGAGCGCGGCGCTCACCGCCGGGCCCCCGTCGGGCAGGCGCGTCACCGCCGCGGTGATGTCCACCCGTTGGTTCGGATGCGCCGGATACGCGTCGGCGGTGCGCCAGCCGTTGTCGGCCAGGATCTGCTGCCCGGCCCGGGTGGCAAGGTAAGCCTGGAACGATCCGGCCGCCGCGGTGACGTTCCGATCGGTCCACGCTGCGGTGATCGGCGCTGCTATCAAGGAGTCACCAACGGTCGGTCCCTTGAGGTGCACCGCGGCCAGCGCGGCACCGGCGTCATCGAAAGCGGCGAGATCGGCCTCCACGACCGGCACCGCGTTCGCCGCTTCAGTCGCCGCGCTGGCGGTCGCGCCGTCGGTCGCGCCGTCGGTCGCGCCGCCTGCCGTGCGTTCCGTCGCGCTGCCTGTCGTGCGTACCGCTGCGCCGCCGGACGTGCCGCCGGTCGTGCCGGCTCGCGCGGCCAGCGCCGCCAACGCCCGGGCTGTGGTGCCGCCGGTGGCTGCGGCTCCGGCGCCGAGGCCGCGCACCAACTCACGGCTGGACTTGACGGCGGCGGTGTCGACCGCGGTCGAACCGTTCCGTCCGGCGAGCACCGACTGCAGGGCGTAGCTGGTGGCCCGGTTGCCGGCGATGGCGGGCAACGCCAGCAGGAGGTGGCGCCCGCCCGGGAGCGCCGCGGTCCCGGACTGCCCAGCGGCTGCCGGGAGATCGGACCAGGCCAGCGATCGGACGGCCGGCACGTCGTCGGCGCGTACTGCCAGCACCACCGGCGACCAGGCGAACGGGTCGGTGGGATGCCCGGCGGCCTTGTCCGGCTGCATCGCGTCCAGGGCGGCGAGTGAGGCGATGCTGTCCGGAATCCACATCCCGGGGGCCGACCCGGCCTGGGTCGGCCAGTGTCCCGTCAGCCCGGCAAGGGCGGTCCCATCCGGCACCGCCGTCACCGTCGCCTTCACGCACGACGACCGCACCACCGGTTGGGTCGCGTTGTACGCCGCGGCGGCCTTCGTCAGCGCCGGGGCCGCCCCCGGCCCGGCGGCCACCGACAGCGACACCGAGGTTTCGCACACCCCCGCGCCGGCCGATTCCGACCGTTGCAGGACGGTGACGTACCCGACCGCTGCGGCCGCCAGCACCAGGATCACCACGCTAGCGACGATCACCCACCGGGCTAGACCACGGCCGCGACCGGCGTCCACATGGCGCCCCATGAAACCTCCGCGTCGATCGTGGTGGAAGCCGCAACCTACTGTAGCCAGCAAACGCTCCTGCGGCGCGTCGATCCGAATCTTCCGGTCATCCGCCGTGCGGGCCGTCCAACGGGCCGTCCAATGTTCCGCCTAACGTGCCGCCCGACGTAAGGAATCCGGCGGGCTCGGCCCACGCAAGCACCTGGTCGGACTCCGGCGCAAGCGGGCGGACGATCGGGCAGTCCCACCAGACGCGGCGGCGCCCGGGAACTGGTCCGCGGGAACCCGCCATTGCCGGCGCCGTCCGGGCGGCCGGTCCGACGCGTCCGCTAGCGTGTGCAGGTGCTGTTCGGGTAAGGGTGGCAGCACCGCACTGCAACCTGACACGATATGCATAGGTGTCGCGGTCGGCACAGCGATGCGCACCGGGGACCGACGCGAGAGGACCGGCACGAAATGGCGAACCCCTTTGTCAAGGCATGGAAGTACCTCATGGCGCTGTTCTCGTCCAAGGTTGACGAGTACGCCGACCCGAAGGTGCAGATCCAACAGGCCATCGAGGACGCGCAGCGCCAACACGCCGCGCTGTCCCAGCAGGCCGCCGCGGTGATCGGTAACCAGCGTCAGCTCGAGATGAAGCTCAACCGCCAGATGAGCGAGGTGGAGCGTCTGCAGGCCTCGGCCAGGCAGGCTCTGGTGTTGGCCGACGAGGCCAAGTCCAAGGGCGACGCGACCAAGGCGACGCAGTACGAGCAGACCGCCCAGACGTTCGCGACGCAACTGGTCTCCTCCGAGCAGCAGATGGAGGACTTGAAGACCATGCACGACCAGGCGTTGCAGGCCGCCGAGGGCGCCAAGGAGGCGGTCTCGCAAAATGCGATGTTGCTGCAGAAGAAGCTGGCCGAGCGAACGAAGCTGCTGTCCCAGTTGGACCAGGCGAAGATGCAGGAGCAGATCTCCTCGTCGCTGCAGTCGATGTCGGAACTGGGCGCGCCTGGAACCACTCCGAGCCTGGACGAGGTTCGCGACAAGATCGAACGGCGTTACGCGAACGCGCTGGGTTCGGCCGAATTGAGCAAGAACTCGATGCAGGGTCGGATGCTCGAGGTGGAGAAGTCGACCCTGGACCTGGCGGGCGCGACGAGGCTTGACCAGATCCGGGCGCAGATGCATCCGGAGCTGGCGGGTACGCAGCCGCAGGCGATCACCGGCGCGCCGGCCGAGGCCCCCGCGGTGGCACCCGCTGAGCAGGCCAACAAGCAGGCGTGACATGCGCGGTGTTGCCAGGACCGGAGCGGCGGTCGCACGATCGGCCGCGGCGCGCAGCGCCGCGGTTCGCGGGCTGGACCTGATCACCCAGGTCGGCGACACCGCGGCCGAGGCGATCCGCAGCCGGCGCGACCCGGCCATGGTGGCCCAGCGCCGCCGGGTGGCTGCCCGACGGCGGTTGAGCGCGTGGTCCATCGTGGCCCTGCTGCTGGCGGGGGCGGGGGCAACCGGGCTGGTGGACGTCATCGGTGGTGATGTCAGCGCCGCGTCCATCGGCGGTCTGGTGCTGCTCACCGGGCTGCTGGCCTACGCCTTGATCGGCGTCACGCGCGCGGCCGTGGACCTGCGGGCGCGCAGCCTGGTGATCCGGCGGCTGCCCGCGGCACAGCCGCGGCGACCCGCCGTCACCGCAGCGATCCGCCCGCTCATCGCACGGCTGGACGGCTATTCGGACGCCTTGCGGCTGGTCGTGGGCGAGGTCGGGGTCGGCGGGGCCGACCAGTCGATGCGATCCCTGCGGGAGCAGACGTTGGCCGCGGCGGACGCCGCGGAGACGAGGCTTCGCGGTCAGGCCGCCGAGTTGACCGCGATGATGCGGGCCGGCAGGCCGCCCGCCGGGAGCCAGGTGGCGGCCGCGTGCGAGCAGTTGCAGCGGCAGATCGGCATCGGCATCGACGAATACGGCCGGCTGGTGGCTGCGGCTTCCGAAGCGGCGTCGGCATCCCATGCCCTGGCCGTCACCGCCGGTGCGGACGGTGGGCTCGGGTACGCAACCGATCAGCTGACGTCTCTGGCGGCGGGGATGCGCGAGCTGATCGAGCAGGCTCCGCCAGGCTGACGGCCGCGCGCCGGCCCCGTCACCGCCTTGCACGCCGGCCCCGTCACCGGCGCCTTCGCCACTGCAGGATGAGCAGGACCAGCACGGCGATCAGCCCGGCGACGATCACTATCCGACCCAGTGGGCTGGACAGTCCTGTCGGATCGCCGGTCGCCTCGCTCAGCGCCGCTCCGGCCCGGACGATTGCGACGTGAGCGGCCCCGCCGGGCGCGGCGCCGACGAACGCTGCGTCGCTGATCATCTGTGCCTCCGTGCGTCTCCGGCGGGTGGTTTCGTCGAGTCTGCCGGACCGGACGCCTGGATAACATGGAGCGGTGCGGTTGACAGAGTTCCGGCGGTTGATGCAGGCGCAGTTCGGGCCGCGCCGCGCGCCCTCGGTATCGTGTGACCACGTCTTCTCGGCGCTCGGCGGGCGCACGGTGAATCAGGCGTTGGATGCCGGGCTGGCCCCCCGCCAGGTCTGGCACGCGGTCTGCGACGCGTTCGACGTTCCGGACTCGCTGCGCCATGGGCTGCCGGACTGAACCGCGGCGGGCGGGATCGCCGCTCGGGGCTCGGGCCTTCGGGACTCGGGCCTCGGCCGGCTCCGGGACCGACCTTGAAACCGCGCCTCGATCTCGGCGCCGGCCACCTGGCCGACACGCCGCAAATGTTCTTCCCGTCGAACGGGTGTACGTCTAGAGTTGTGCACAGCGACGCCGTCATCCACATCTCGATGTCGCAGCGCAGTCGCTGTCGGTGCCCTGACATACCGTCGGCGACGACAACGCACCCGTTACCGGCGGAGCCGCCAGACGCAGAAAGGCAAAGGTGGGCCAGAGATGACCGCTCCGGATCGCGAGAAGGCGCTCAGCATCGCGCTCGCGCAGATAGAAAAGCAGTTCGGCAAGGGTTCGGTGATGCGACTGGGCGACGAGGGACGGGCTCCGATCGAGGTCATTCCCACCGGATCCATTGCGTTGGACGTCGCGCTGGGAATCGGTGGCTTGCCACGGGGCCGGGTCATCGAGATCTACGGTCCGGAATCATCCGGCAAGACGACCGTCACCCTGCATGCGGTTGCCAGCGTGCAGGCGGCCGGGGGCATCGCGGCGTTCATCGACGCCGAACATGCGCTGGACCCGGATTACGCCAAGTCCCTGGGG
>CAZUXD010000042.1:0-31632 GCA_964624455.1 uncultured Actinomycetes bacterium
CTGCCGCTCCGCGCTCCAGGCCCAGACCCGACCCACGCAGAACTCGGAAGCGCCCTTTTCCAGGATGTCGATCGCCTCGTGCATGTCGCGACCGTGGGCATTCGCCGCGCTCCAACGGTGCAGATCGCTCCGACTGCGAATCAGCGGGAGCACGTCGTCGGCCAGGCCAGTAGTCGGAGTCGAAAGCATGGTCGAAGTCTCCCAGCCGCGCGCGCACAGCGGTAGGCCTGGTGCTCAGCGTGCGCGGCACGGTGCGGGCGGGGCGGCAGGGCGCAATCCCGATGCGCAATGCACCAGCGAATCGTCCCGCGCTGAGGCGCGCGCTTCGTCCGACCTTCGGGCTCGGCGTTCGTGTGTCAGATTCGCGTGTCGATACGGTGGGGTGTGCGGGCCCGTACGGGCTAGGCAGTCAAGGGGAGCGGGCGAGTATGACGAACCGTCTAGCGAACGCGAAGAGTTCATACCTGTTGCAGCACAAGGATAATCCGGTCGCCTGGTGGGAGTGGGGCGCCGCGGCGTTCAACGAGGCCAAGCGCCGTAACGTGCCGGTGTTTCTGTCGGTCGGCTACGCGTCCTGCCATTGGTGCCACGTCATGGCCCGCGAGTCGTTCGAGGATTCGGCCACCGCCGAACAGATGAACCGGGATTTCGTGCCGATCAAGGTGGATCGCGAGGAGCGCCCGGACGTCGACGCGATCTATATGTCGGCGACGCAGGCCCTGACCGGCCAGGGCGGCTGGCCGATGACGTGCTTCCTCACCCCGGACGGGGAGCCGTTCTACGCCGGGACGTACTTCCCGCCCAGCCCGCGGTCCGGCTTGCCCTCGCTCCGGCAGGTGCTGACCGCGGTGGCCGAGACGTGGCAGCGGGACGCCGGCCAGGTCCGCGCGGCCGCGGCCCGGATCACCGGATCGCTGCGTGCCGGCACGCAATCGCTGCCGGCGGCCGCGATACAACCGGCGCGGCTCGACCAGATCCGCGACGCGGTGATCGCGCAACTCGATCGCACCGACGGAGGGTTCGTAGGCGCGCCGAAGTTTCCGCCCACGATGGTCCTGGAGTTCCTGCTGCGGAATGCCGAGCGGACCGGGTCGGCCCAGGCGCTCGCCGCCGTGACGCTGACCCTGGAGAAGATGGCGCGCGGCGGCATCTACGACCAACTCGGCGGCGGCTTTGCCCGATACAGCGTCGATGCCACCTGGCACGTGCCGCACTTCGAGAAGATGCTCGACGACAACGCCCTGATGCTGCGCGTTTACGCGCACCACGCGCGCCTCACCGGATCGGCGCTGTCGTTCCGGATCGCTTCCGAGACAGGCGATTTCCTGCTACGTGAACTGCGGACGGGCGACGGGCTCTTCGCGGCGTCGCGCAACGCCGAGGCCGCCGGCGTCGAGGGGCTGACCTACCGCTGGCCGATCGCCGAACTGGTGCGGGTGCTCGGCGATGACGACGCAGCGCTGGCCCTGCCGCTCTTCGGGGTGGACCCCGACCGTCCGGATCCGGAAGGGGAGGTGCTGCGACTTGTGCGGGATCCGGACGATCCCGGGTGGTTCGCGGGGGTGCGCGGCCGGTTGCTGGCGGCCCGCGCGCGGCGCCCACAGCCGGCACGCGACGAGATCGTGGTGCTGCGCTCGGGCGGGTTGGCGATCACGTCGCTGGCCGAGGCAGGCGCAGCGCTCGACCGGCCGGAGTGGGTGACGGCCGCGCAGCAGGCAGCGGACGCGCTGCTGGCCCTGCACCGGGACGGCGAGGGTCTCCTGCGCAGCTCGTACGGCGCACGGGCCGGCACCGCAAGGGCAACCCTGGCCGATCACGCGGCGTTCGCGGCCGGCCTGCTCGCGCTCTATCAGGCGACCGGCCGGACGGAACGGCTGAGGTCGGCGTGCGACGTGCTGACCGAGATGCTCTCGCTGTTCAGGGCAGACGACGGCGGGTGGTTCGACACCGCGGCACCACGGCGTTCCGGCGCTTCGATGGGTGACGAACTGCCGGCGGACGGCCCCGTCATCGTCCGGCAGCGCGATCCGACCGACGGTGCTGCCCCGTCCGGCGCCGCCTCCGCCGCCGACGCGCTCCTGACGGCATCCGCGCTGAGCGGTTCGGCCGAGTTCGGCGCGGCCGCCGAGGAATCCCTGCGGGCGGTCGGGTCCCTGGTGGTGCGCTTCCCGCGCTCGGCCGGATGGCACCTGGCGGTCGCCGAAGCGCTGGCCGAGGGCCCGCTGCAGGTCGCCATCGCCGGGCCCGCCGGCGCGGCCCGGGCGGAACTCGCCGCCGTTGCTCGCCGGTGCGCGCCGGGCGGATCGGTGATCGACGTCGGCTCGGGTGACGAGCCCGGCCGACCACTGCTCGCGGACCGGCCGGGCCTGGACGGCGGCGCAGCAGCATACGTCTGCCGGGGCTTCGTCTGCGATCGACCGGTCGCTACCGCCGCCGACCTGGAAGTTGCGCTCGGCCGCTGACCCGTCATCGCCGCTGCGCTGCCCATCCAGCGTGCCTCCGGTGGCAAGGCCCCCGCGTTGTCGCTGGGCCGGAATGCCCGTCAGCCGGGAGCGAAATCGCGGAACGAAACGGCGCCCTTGCAGTGTAATGAAGTAATCGTTGCTGCAGACGAAGGGAGAAAATCATGTGGGGTCCACGAATGCGGGCTGCGCAGGAAGTACCGGACGCGTCGGACGCGGCCGCTTGGCTGGCCGGCCGATTGCCGGATGGGTGGTTCACCGGGACCCCGGAGGTAACCGTGGACCGGGACGAGATCCTGGTGGTCGGGACGCTGCCCGCCCTCGACGGTGATTTCGCGGATGCCGCCGCCCGCGCCGCCGCGGCGGAAGGCCGGATCGCCCGGTTCCGCGAGCAGACGCGAGATGAGCGGATCGACATCGCGCGACAGGGTCGACACCGCTACGGACGGGAGATCTCCTGGGGCGCCCGCCTCGGCGATACCGAGGTGCTGTTCACCACGGTGGCCGCTCCGGTCATGACCCGATTGCGCCAGCCCGGGCGCCAGGTACTGGACACGCTCGTCGAATCCGGCGTGGCGCGCTCGCGGTCGGATGCGTTGGCCTGGACGGTCCGGCTGGTAGGGGAACACGCCGAGCAATGGCTGGCGGACCTGCGGGACGCGATGCAGGAGGTCGGCAAACTTCGGGCGCAGGGACCGGATCTCGGCTGATTCCGACGAGCGGTGGCGGATCGTTGACGGTACGTGTTGGCGGGCAGCCAAACGTGTCGCAATGCCATCGGCTTCCGGCACCCTGCACCGCCGGTGCGGTGCCCGACCGCGCCGGCCGGGCCACCTGAAGGACCGATCAGTACAACGCGAGCCAGATGGCCACGCAATGGCATACCGCGGCGGCGGTGACGCAGGCGTGGAAGAACTCGTGGTAGCCGAAGGTTTCGGGCCAGCCGGTCGGTCGCCGCGTTCCGTAGCAGACGGCGCCGATGGAGTACAGCACCCCGCCGATCAACAGCAGCACCAACGCGGCGACCCCGGCTCCGCGCAGCAGGTCGGGGATGATGAACACCGCGACCCAACCGAGGGCCAGGTAGACCGGCACGCCCAGTGCTCGCGGTGCGGCGGGCCAGCACATCTTCAGCACGACGCCGGCCAGCGCCCCGGCCCACACCACGATCAGCACCGTCATCCGGGACGAGGGTGGGAGGGTCAGGAACGCGAACGGCGTGTAGGTGCCGGCGATGAAGACGAAGATCATCGAGTGATCGGCCCGCTTCATCCAGGTGCGGGCGCGCCCAGACGCCCAGGTGTGTCGGTGATACGTGGCGCTGATCGAGAACAGGCCGATCACCGTCACGGCGTAGACCGTGCAAGCGAGCGCTGCGACGGTGGAGACCGTGGTCGCCGCCAACACGATCAAGGTGATGCCGACGGCGGCGGCGGCGATTGCCGAATAGGCGTGGATCCAGCCACGGGCCCGCGGCCTGGCGCGGGCGGGCAGCGGGCGCGTGATGGCCGTCGCCGGGGAAGTCATCCCTCCATACTGGCGCACGAAAGGCCATTCCGGCAGGTCGGACCGTGTGATTTCTCCGCAGCAGGGCCGGAGGCGCGCGTGCATCTCGTGCGCCGCCGGCCGGCGGAGCCCTACTGCCCGGACCGCGGTGGGCAGGCGGGCGCGACCGGGCGGCGACGAAGGGCAGTAGTCTCGCCCCGTGCGGATGCCCGTCTTCCTGTATCGGCTGTACGAGCGGCGACTGGTGCGCCACCTCGCAGATGCCAGCAAGCCGCACCACGTCGGGGTCATCCTGGACGGCAACCGCCGGTGGGCACGCAAGGAAGACCTGGCCAGCGCCGTGGAGGGGCACCGCGCGGGGGCCGCCCACGTCGCCGACCTGCTGGGCTGGTGCGAGTCGTTGGGCATCGGGATGGTGACGTTGTGGTTGCTCTCCACCGACAACCTGCGCCGCGGGACCGAAGAGGTGGCCTCGCTCCTCGGCATCATCGCCGACGTGGTCGATGACCTCGCAGCGCCCGGTCGACGGTGGCAACTGCGCATCGTCGGATCCATGGACGTGCTCCCGGAGCACCTGGCAACCCGGCTGGCGGCGGCGGAGTTGCGCACCGCCGGCCGTGCGGGCATCCAGGTCAACATCGCGGTCGGCTACGGGGGTCGGCAGGAAATCGCCGACGCGGTGCGGTCCCTGCTGCAGTCCAGGGCGCAGACGGGTGCCGATCTCTCGGACGTGATCGCGGAATTGGACGAGGACGCGATCGCCGAGCACCTCTACACCTCCGGTCAGCCGGACCCGGACCTGGTGATCCGCACGTCCGGCGAACAGCGGCTATCGGGATTTCTGCTGTGGCAGAGCGTGCACTCCGAATTCTGGTTCTGCGACGCCTATTGGCCCGACTTCCGCCGGGTCGACTTCCTGCGCGCGCTGCGCGACTACGCCGCGAGGCACCGTCGGTTCGGCGAGTGAGCGTCCTGCGCCGTCCGCGGGTGGTTGGGCATTCGCGGGTCGTCGGCCGTGCGGGCGTTGTTGGCCGGGGCAAGCCGCGGGGCGTCGCAGGGCCGGTGCGGCCGTTGGTCGCGGCGTTCGCCGCCTCGCGGGCCGGGCGCCTTTGCGGCATGCGCGCCGCGGCGGTTCCCATCCTGCGCACAGCAGACCTTCAAGAAACTGCCGCCGGAGTGTGATGCTGTAGGCAACGGCAGGCGAGCGCTTCTCGTCGCCTCGCCGGCCGTGCAGGTCATTCCGGAAGGGGGATGGGTGTGGTTGCGGAGCCGGCCAGGCTGCTGGTCGTCGATGACGAGCCGTCGCTACAGGACGTTGTCGCGACGTCGATGCGCTTTCTCGGCTACCAGGTGTCCGTGGCCGTGAGCGGCCGGGACGCGGTACGGCTCGCGACCGACGAACGCCCCGACCTAATCATTCTGGACGTGATGTTGCCGGACTTCGACGGGCTGGAGGTCATGCGACGGGTCCGTTCCGCCGGGGTGGACGCCGGGGTGGTGTTCCTCTCGGCCCGCGACACCCCGGCCGACAAGATCGCCGGCCTGACGGCCGGCGGCGATGACTACATCACGAAACCATTCGGCCTGGAGGAACTCGCCGCTCGCGTCTCCGCAGTGCTGCGCCGGGTTCGGCCGGACGCCGGCGTCGACGAAGTGCTGCGGGTGGCCGATCTCGAACTCGACCCGGCGACCTACCAGGTGGCCAGGGCCGGGACGCCGGTGGAGTTGGCGCCGACCGAGTACAAGATGCTGCGCTACCTGATGATCAATGCCAACGTGGTGCTGTCCCGGCAGCAATTGCTGGATGCGGTGTGGGGCACCGACTTCTACGGTGACGATTCGGTCGTCGCGACCTACATCTCCTACTTGCGACGCAAGATCGACACCGACGGGATGCAACCGCTGATCCACACCCACCGCGGGTTCGGGTACGTGTTGCGCGGTGCGCGGCATTAGCGCGGGTATGACGAGCGATCCGGCGCCGCCCGCCCAAGCCGACCCGGCTTCGAGCCGGACCGGCCCTGCCCAGGACCAGGGCGGCCCGGGCCAGGACGACGCGACCCAGAATCCGGCCGACCACCCGGCCGATTCCGATCGGGGCCGCTCCCAAAAGGACACTAGCGGCGAGGCGACCCCCCGACGAGATTCGGCCGCCGGGCGCCGGCAGGGCGGCACCAAGGAGCGCCGGAAGGGATCCGGGCCCCGGCCGGCCGGCCGGCTGAGCCTGCGGGCCCGCTTGATCGCGCTGGTTCTGGTGGTGGCGGCCGCGGTGCTCATCGCGGTCGATGTGGTGATCCCGCTGACCACCCGGCCCGCGCTGATCTCCGCGAAGGACCAGACGTTGACCGGCGTGGTCGCCGATCTTCGACTCCCCACCAACCAGACGTTCCTGCAGAACCTGAGCCAAAGCAACCCCCTCGCAGGCGAAATCGGTTGGAGCGTGGTCACGCAACAGGGCACCGCGAGGGTGCTGGTGCAGCCGCCGGGCTACGGATCGGCGAATCCGGCGGTCGGATCGCGCCCGCCGGTGAACCAGCCGATCACGGTCGGCGACACCGAGGGCGCGGGCACGTACCGCATCCTGGCGCGCGGCGACCTGCACGACGATTTCGGCCGGCCCGTCTACCTGGTCGCCTGGATCCCGCTGGCCGACGTCAACGCCACCATCCGCCGGCTGATCATTCTGGAGATCGTCATCTCGCTGGGCCTGCTCCTGCTGGTCGGTGTCGGGGCGGGCGTCGTGGTGCGCCGCGAACTGCGGCCGCTGGAGGCCATGGCGCGCGCGGCCGACGAGATTGCCGCCGGTGACCTGTCCCGGCGGGTGGCCACCGGAGTTGCCGGAACCGAGGTGGGCCGGCTGGGAACGGCGTTCAACGGCATGGTGGACGGCGTGTCCGGCCTGCTCGCCGAACGTGCCGACAGCGAGCGCCGGATGAGGCAATTCGTCGCCGACGCGTCGCACGAACTTCGCACCCCCCTCGCGGCGATCCGTGGCTACACCGACCTGTACCGGGCCGGCGCGCTCCCCGAGGACGCCGAGTTGCAGCGGGCGATGGACCGGATGGGCTTCGAGTCGCGGCGGATGGGCGCGCTCGTCGAGGACCTGCTGACCTTGACGCAGACGGATTCCGAGACGGCTGCGCCGACCGAGCGGGTGGCCCTCACGCCGCTGCTGACCGGGGTGGTCGACGATGCCGCCGTGATCGACCAGAGGCGCACCTGGCGGCTGGCCGGCACGGCCACCAACGCGGTGGTGATGGGCGATCGGCTGCGCCTGCACCAGTTGTTCGCGAACCTGCTGGCCAACGTCCGCATGCACACTCCGGCGGGCACCACGGCGACCGTGTCGGTGTCGGCCACCCCCGCGGCCGTGACCATCTCCGTCATCGACAACGGGCCCGGAGTGGCAGCCGACGATCTGCCCCTATTGTTCGACCGCTTCTTCCGGGCCGATCGCGCGCGCAGCCGAGAGCGGGGAGGCTCCGGCCTGGGTATGTCCATCGCTGCCGCCATCGTCCGTGCGCACCGCGGAAGGATCGGCGCCTCGGCCACCCCCGGGGGCGGCTTGACGGTGACGGTGCTGCTGCCGGCGGCCCGCGATCTCGCCGAGCCGGGGATCTCGCCGGCCGGTCCGGACGTGGCGCACCCGGAAGGCTCGTCATCCCGGCCGGGTGCCCCGTGGTCCGAGGTGGCGCCGCCCGCGGCAGATGCCGGACCGCCGGAAGGCCCGTCATCCCCGGAAGGCCCGTCATCCTCGGAAGGCCCGTCATCCCCGGAAGGCCCGTCATCCCCGCCAGGCACCGCGTGGACCGAGGCGGCAGCGCCCCCGGAAGGCTCAGCGCCCCCGGACGGTTCGGCGACACCGGACGCCCCGCCGGGCGGATCCTCCGACGCGCCGAGCGGCTTCCCCGATTCGCCGCAGCGCGGCCACTAGCGTCGTTCTTGCGGTGTCCGCACCTCGGCGGCCCGTACGGGAGGCCCCGAAACCATGTCCTGCCTGGCACGGACGGACAGGGGGCCGGCACCGGGCCCCGCGGCGGTTCGCCGAGTTCGACAAGCGCACTCGGCCTGATCGAACCGCCACCGGGCCCCCGGCCCCACCACGTCGGGTGTGCGGTCCCGCACCCGTGGGAGTGCCCTGTGGCCGCACGCCGCCCCGCTCGTATCGACCACGTCATCCCCGTCGCCACCGCCGCAGCCACCGATGATCAACCCCGTCGCACCTACGTCGTCGACACCTCGGTGCTGCTCTCCGACCCCTGGGCGCTCGGCCGGTTCGCCGAACACGAGGTGGTCTTGCCCCTGGTGGTGATCGGGGAATTGGAAGCCAAGCGCCACCACCCCGAACTGGGCTACTTCGCGCGCACGGCACTGCGCCTGCTGGACGATCTGCGGGTCGAGCACGGCAGGCTCGACGCGCCGGTGCCGACGGGTGACCCGGGCGGCACGCTGCACGTCGAGCTCAACCACACCGACCCGGCGGTGCTTCCGGCGGGTTTCCGTACCGACACCAACGACGCGCGGATCCTCGCGTGCGCGCTCAACCTGGCGAAGGAGCGCCCGGAGGGCCGGGTCGTCCTGGTCAGCAAGGACATGCCGCTGCGGGTCAAGGCGTCGGCCGTCGGGCTGACCGCCGACGAGTACCGCGCGCAGGACATCGTGCCATCGGGCTGGACCGGTATGTCCGAACTCGCCGTCACCCAGCAGCAGATCGACACGCTCTACCGGACCGGCCTGATCGACTGCGACGAGGCCCGAGAACTGCCCTGCCACACGGGGATCAAGCTGCTCGGCACTGGCGGTTCGGCGCTCGGCCGGGTGACGCCCGGCAAGCAGGTCCGGCTGGTGCGCGGGGACCGGGAGGCGTTCGGACTTCGGGGACGGTCCGCCGAGCAGCGAATCGCCCTTGACCTGCTGACCGACGACGAGATCGGCATCGTCTCGCTCGGTGGCCGGGCAGGTACCGGAAAGTCCGCGCTGGCATTGTGCGCGGGCCTGGAGTCGGTGATGGAGCGGCGCCGGCACCGCAAGGTCATCGTGTTCCGACCGTTGTACGCGGTGGGCGGGCAGGA
Organism: uncultured Actinomycetes bacterium; assembly: GCA_964624455.1. Classification (GTDB taxonomy): domain Bacteria; phylum Actinomycetota; class Actinomycetes; order Mycobacteriales; family Nakamurellaceae; genus Nakamurella. The sequence continues at coordinate 9,041 of CAZUXD010000042.1, forward strand.
GTTGGGTTACCTGCCCGGCGCCGAGAACGAGAAGATGCAGCCGTGGGCGCAGGCGGTGTTCGACACGCTGACCGCGGTGGCCTCTCCCGCTGTGATCGACGAGGTGATGGCCCGCGGGATGCTCGAGGTGCTGCCGCTCACCCACATCCGCGGCCGCAGCCTGCACGACGCGTTCGTCATCGTCGACGAGGCGCAGTCCTTGGAGCGCAACGTGCTGCTCACCGTGCTGTCCCGGCTCGGCCTGGGCTCCCGGGTGGTGCTCACCCACGACGTCGCGCAGCGGGACAACCTGCGGGTCGGCCGGCACGACGGCGTGGCGGCCGTCATCGAGACGCTCAAGGGACACCCGCTGTTCGCGCACGTCACGTTGACCCGTTCGGAGCGCTCCCCGATCGCGGCACTGGTGACGCAGATGCTGGAGTTCACCGATCCGGTGTGATGTGGTGATTCGCGGATAGTTCCGCGGGGCTCGGGGCCGGCGGATGGGCAGTGGCGGACAATGGACCGTCGACGCGGCCGCCGGCCGCCCGCCAGGAGGTCAGCAGATGAACCGACGACGCGACATCGGCCGTGGCACAGGCCGTTTGCCGCTTCGTCTGGCGATCGCGGGGGCGGCGGCGGCGATCGTGGTGGCCGCTGCCGGGATCGCGCTGGGCACGCCGCCGGCGAGTGCTGCGGACCCGGCGATCGGCCCGCACCTGAACGCGCCCGGCGGCGGGACGAGCACCGCGGTGGGAACCGGCGCATCGCCGACGCGCCTCGTGGTGACGCCCACCGCGGGCCTGCCCCCGTCCGGTGCCCAGATCACCGTCAGCGGTTCGGGTTTCGACCCGGGCCACGACCTGTGGGTGGCGGTGTGCCAAGACGATGGGGTGGCCCCGGCGGCATTGCTGCGCTGCGTCGGCGGGCCGATCCCGAACCAGAACGCCACCGCGGGCTGGGGTGTCGTCACCTCCGCGAAGCAGCCGCCCTACCCCGGACCGGTCGTCACCTCCTGGGGCAGCGGCGGCTCGTTCGAGTTGACACTGCAGCTTCCATCGGCGCTCAGCCAGGCTGCCGACTGCGTGTCGGCACCGTGTTCGGTCTACACGCGCAGCGCCGACGACGACGACCGAAGCCAGGACCTGCGGGTGGGGATCGCGTTCGCGCCGCCGCCGGGGCTGGGAACGTCCGGCACGACACCGACCACCGGTTCGGCCGGCACCACCGCGGGCGCCCGAACTATCGGTGGGGTTCCCACCACCGTGTCGCCGGAGATCATCCTGCAGACCGCGATCACCGCCGGGGCGGAGCAAACCGTGCTCTTCACCGGTTTCGTCCCGGATGAGGACGTCGATGTCACGTTGTATTCCGACCCGCTGACGCTACCGCCGGCCGTCGCCGATTCGAACGGTAACGTGCGGATCTCGTTCAACGTGCCGGCCGACCTGCCGCCCGGCGAGCATCTCCTGCAGGCCGTCGGCCGCCAGTCCGGACGCGTCGGAATCGCCCAGTTCTCGGTCGCGGCGCCGCAGACCGCCAGCGAGACCGCGACCACGTCGGCGACCGAAACGTCCGACACGTCGACAACTGCATCGCAATCGGCCGAGTCCACCACCGAAGCGAGCCCGACCGCATCGTCGGAGAGCCAGACCGCTCTGCCTGCGGGCAGTTCGGCGTCGACCCCGTCCGGCGTGGCGCTGCCCGGCGATTCCGGCGGCGGGGGAGGCCGGCTGCTGTGGCTCTGGCTCGCGATCGCGGTCATCGTGGTGGTGGGCGGCGCCGCCGGCGTGGTGACCATGGTGCGCAGCCGGCGTGAACGCACCGGCGGCCTTCCGATGGCGGCGGCGAGCGTGGCGACGCCTACCGAGACGGGCCGCGGATTCGAGCCCGCGGAGCCGGGCGGGCCCGGGCCTTCGCAGTGGAACCGATCGGGCCCGCCAACCGTGGAGCCGACCGGCGGTTTCGGCCTGCTGGCCGGGCGCGATCACCCGGAGGGCCCGGGGATGTACGCCGGCGCCGGCTGGGGCGGCGAACCGGGCGCCGGCGCGGCGGGCGGGCCGGCTACCCAGCAGTGGCGTCCCGACGGTGCCGGTCAACCTTCTTCGCCGGCTCCGGACGAGGGCGGGCCGGCTACCCAGCAGTGGCGTCCCGACTTCCCCGGCGAGGGTGATGCGCCGCGTGGTGAGGAGGCAAGCCCCGCGGATGGCGGTGACGAAACGCCCCCTGGTGACGGCCCGGCCGGGGGTCGGCACCGGATCGACTGAACGGAGCCGTCAGGGATGGGTCATCGACAGCACGTCCAGCGCGGCGTCGAGTTGCTCGGCCGTCAGCTTGCCGGACTCCACGTGCCCGCGCTGAAGCACCACCGCCTTGATCGTCTTGCCCTCCTTCAGCGCCTGCTTGGCCACGGACGCGGCCTCCTCGTAGCCCAGGTAGCGGTTCAGCGGGGTGACGATCGACGGGCTGGACTCGGCGAATTCCTTGCAGCGCGCCACATCCGCCTCGATACCGGCGATGCACCGGTCGGCCAGCACGCGCGAGACGTTGCCCAGCAGCCGGATCGACTCCAGGAGGTTCCGCGCGATCACCGGCAGCATCACGTTCAGCTCGAAGTTGCCCTGCGATCCGGCGAATGCGACCGTCGCATCGTTGCCGATGACCTGCGCCGCCACCATGACCGCCGCCTCCGGCAGCACCGGGTTCACCTTGCCCGGCATGATCGACGAGCCGGGCTGCAGGTCCGGCAGGTGGATCTCGGCCAGGCCCGCGCGCGGGCCCGATCCCATCCAGCGGATGTCGTTGCAGATCTTGGTCAGTGATACCGCGATCGTGCGGAGCTGCCCGGAGGCCTCGACCAGGCCGTCGCGGGCGCCCTGCGCTTCGAAGTGGTTGCGCGCCTCGGTGAATGCCAGGCCGGTCGACGTGGAGAGCTCGTCGATCACGGCCGCCGAGAACCCCGGCGGCGTGTTGATGCCGGTTCCGACCGCGGTGCCGCCCAACGGCAGTTCGGCGAGCCGTGGCAACGATGCCTGAAGGCGTTCGATGCCGTACCGGATTTGGGCCGCGTAGCCGCCGAACTCCTGCCCGAGGGTGACGGGTGTGGCATCCATCAGGTGCGTGCGCCCCGACTTGACCACACCGGCCCACTCTGATGCCTTGGACGCAAGCGCCTCGGCGAGATGCGCGAGGGCCGGGATGAGCTCGCGGCTCACGGCCTCGGTTGCCGCGACGTGGATCGAGGTGGGGAAGACGTCGTTGGAGGATTGCGAGGCGTTGACGTGGTCGTTCGGATGCACCTTGCGGCCGAGCGCCTCCGTGGCGAGACTCGCCACGACCTCGTTGGTGTTCATGTTGGAGCTGGTGCCGGACCCCGTCTGGAATACGTCGACCGGGAAGTCGCCGTCGAACTCGCCTGCCGCGACCCGGTCCGCGGCCGCGACCACAGCGTCCGCCACCTCCGAATCCAGCACGCCGAGCCGGGCGTTGACCTTCGCGGCGGCGGACTTGATGAGGCCGAGGGCGCGGATCTGCGCCCGTTCCAGACCCCGATGCGAGATCGGGAAATTCTCCACCGCCCGCTGGGTCTGGGCCTGGTACTTCGCGGCGACGGGCACCCGGACCTCGCCCATCGTGTCGTGTTCGATGCGGTACTGCGCCGGTTCGCGGGTGCTCGGCGCGCTGGAGTCTGCCATACGGATCACCGTATCCGGGTGTGGTGGGGGCGCCCAATCCGATCTCCGTCACACGGTGGCCGTCGGCGCCGACCCTCGCCGTTCGGCCGTCGGCCCGGATCTTCGGCCTTGCGTTTCGTGCGCCCAAATGACGTGGTTCGCATCGACTCGCGGCGCCGTGCCACCATGGGCGGGTGGCAGACAGGCGCCGACTCGGCACCAAGGACATGGTGCTGACGTTGTCGGTCGTCCTCGTGGTGGTGGCATTCATCGCGCTGTATGGAAGCCGGGTCATCTTCGCGCCGGTCGGGTCGCCGGCGACCGGGGAGGTGCCGACGGCCGATGTTGTCGGCGGCTTCCGGCATGCGCAGCGCAGCTTGGACTTCCCGGTGACGGTGCCCGCGGAGGTGCCCGCCGGGTGGCACCCGAACTCGTTCAGCGTGAGTGACCCCGAGCGGAACGGCCCGGGGACCGTGGCGTCGGTTCGCGGCGGCTGGGTCACCCCGGCCGGCGCCTTCATCATGCTGGTCGAGTCGGCAGGCGACCCGAACCAGGTGCTGCAGTCGGAGATAGGTTCGGTCGGCACGTCCAGGGGCACCTCGCACGCGGGCGGCGCCACCTGGACGGTGACGACGGGCGTGCGGAGCGAGGCGGCCTGGATCCGGTCCTCCGGGCGGACCACCTTTCTGATCACCGGCAGCGCGTCGGAGGCGGACTTCGTGGCCCTCGCCGAATCGATCACCGGGGCTTGAGCTCGGCCGGGTAGGCACTCGCCACGCAAGCGGGCCGGCGCCGGAATTCGACGCCGACGCCGACGCGGAGGTGATGTGCTCGCCACGCAAGCGGGCCGGCGCCGGATGGTCGGCGGGGCGTGGCGCACGCGGCCGGGCGCGGTTCGGCCGGGCGGGCGTCAGACCGTCGGGTCGGTCGCGGCCCGGCGATCCGGCTCCTCCGCGGCGGCTAGCGCGGCGTCCACCCGCTCCCGAGCGCCGGCCAGGAATTTCTCGCAGGCTGTAGCCAGCGCCTGGCCGCGCTCCCACAGGGCCAGCGACTGATCCAGCGTGAGGCCGCCCTCCTCCAGCGAGGCGACGACCGCTGCCAACTCGTCGCGGGCTTGTTCGTAACTGGAAGCTATCGGCCCGGCCGCGGGCGCCTTACCGTCGGCCGCGCCGCGCGGGATCGCAAGGGTGCCCCCCGCGGCGTCGGCCGCCGGTTGCGCGCCGGTCGCCGCCCCGGCAGCGCTCGCCTCGGAGCGTCCCTGCTGCCGAGATGCCCGTTCACCGCTTCCCGTCATGTGCGCGCCCCTTTCATCGGCCCGGCCGCCGCCGGATGCTGCGCTGACGTCTGCGATGGCGAATCGGCTGCTGGGCGGATTCCCGTCATCTCCTGTTCCGGGCCCTCCGACCGCGCCAGCAGCGCCCCGTCGCCGAGCCGGATCCGCAGCCCCGTCCCCGCCGGCGCGTCTGTGACGGTGCGCAGCGCCACGCCGCCGGCCTGGACGACGGCATACCCGCGGGCGAGCGTCGCGGCCGGGCCGAGCGCCGAGAGCTGCGCCCGGCGGTGCCGCAGGTCCGTCTCACCGCCGCCGATGGTGCCACGAACCACCGACAGGGCGTGCCGCGCGAATTGTGTGACCTCCTCGGCCCGCAGATCCAGCGGACGCCACGGATCCGCCAGCACGGCCGCGGAGGTCAACCGCGCGAGCCTGGCGGCGGCGCCGTCGACCCAACCGGACAAGGCCCGGCGCGCCCGGTGCCGGCAGAGCTGAACATGGCGGAGTTCGGCGCTGGCGTCCGGGACCACCCGCTTGCCGGCGTCGGTCGGGGTGGAGCAGCGCACGTCGGCGACATCATCCACGATCGGATGGTCCGGTTCGTGCCCGATGGCGGAGATCACCGGGGTGCGGCAGGCGGCGACCTCGCGGCACAGCGCCTCGTCGGAGAACGGCAGCAGATCCTCGACGCTGCCGCCGCCGCGGGCCAGGATGATCACGTCGACTTCGGGGTCGGCGTCCAGCCGGCGCAGCGCCGCGACGATCGACACGACGGCGGTCGGCCCCTGCACCACCGTGGTCTCCAGCCGGAACTGCACCGCGGGCCAGCGCGCCCGGGCGTTTGTCAGCACGTCGGACTCGGCGGCGCTGGCCCGGCCGGTGACCAGCCCGACGAGGCGCGGCAGGAACGGCAGCGCCCGCTTGCGTTCCGGCGCCGTCAGACCCTCGGCGGCCAGCAGCTGCCGCAGGCGCTCCAGCCGGGCCAGCAACTCGCCGATCCCGACCGGGTACATCCGGTCGATCCGGAAGGACAGCGTGCCGCGCGCCGCGTAGAAGTCGAACCTGCCGTGCACCACGACCCGGTCGCCTTCCCTTGGGGGCCTTGCCATCTCCTCCAACGCCGACCGGAATGCGCTGACCTGCAAGGACACATCCGCGGACGGATCGCGCAGGGTCAGGAAGACCATGGAGCTGCCCGGCCGGGCGGATAGTTGCGCGATCTGCCCCTCGACCCAGACCTCCGGGGCGCGGGCGACGTAGTCGACCATCTTGCGGGTCAGGGTGCGTACGGGCCAAGGTTCCTCGCGGCTGGTGGCGCCGGCCCTTGTCGGTGGGTCGGGGGCCGTCACGCCTGATTTCCCTCGCCGGGCTGCGCGCTGAGCGTGGTAAGCCGGTTGTACAGCAGCGTGAGGAATGGGGCGCGGGCAGCGCCGGAGCGCTCGTATTCCAGCAGGCGCTGGACGGCGTCCGGGCCGAGGGTCCGGAGCCTGGTCCTGACCTGGGCCAACCGCAGGGCCTGGTACCCCGGCATGTCGACAGGATCCGGAGCAGCCGGGCCGGCAGGGGTGGAGTCTCCGGCGGTGGCGCTGCGGCTGGTGGTGCGGCGGCGGACCGTGGACGGGGCCTTCGCCGCGTTCGCGGGGTCCGCGCCGATGGATCCGTCATCCTTCGCGGCGGTGGGACGATCGTCCGCCGCGTCCTCGGGAAGGTCCGCGTCGGCGCCTGAGCGCGCGATGTCGAGGTTTCCGTCGTCGACGGGTTCGTCGTCGAACCGCGCCCAGGCGGGCCGCTCGGACGGTCGGTTCAGTACTCCGGAGAGCAACTCGTCGCCTCGGCCGGCCAGCGCCGCGATCTCCTGTTGAACGCGCATCGAGGTCCGAACCGCCTGCCCGGCCAGCGTGACGGAGAGCGCCGGGATGTCCTGCGGCAGCCGGCGTAAGCGCTCCAGCCCGGTCACCAGCACCCCGGCCGCAATCCGGACCGGCAGCGGAAGTGGGTTCACCATGCCGTTCAGCCTGCCGTATCGGGGCGACAGGCGTCTCGTCGACTCGGATTCGGCCGCGCGGCGCCTGGCGCCGGGTGGGGCGGGCGCGGGCGGCCGGATGGTTTGTCGCGCACGGGTTCGTCTCAGGCGCGGGCGGCGGTGCGGCTGGTTCCCGGCCGGGATGTGCCGTGCCCGCGCCGGGTCGGCTGCGCGATGATCCGCACCAATCCGAAGAGCAGCGCTATCCCCGTGGCCACCGCCATGGTGGGGAAGTTGGTGACGATCTTGGATGCGGAGAAGATGGTGCCTTCCCCGGCGACCAGTTTGAACGCCACGAATACCAGCACGGCCAGCAGGATCGGCGCCTGGACCATTCCGGTGAAGATCGAACCGCGCCGAACGGCGAGCACGGCCAGCAGGATGCCCGCGGTGAAACAGACCGAGAATCCCCACCCGACGGTCGTCCAGCCGGCCGCCCGTTCCAGCGCGAGGCCGCCCGCGCCGAAGATCAGCCCGACCAGCACCGCACCCCAGGATGGGAGGCCCCGCACGCCGAGCAGCACGGAGGCGTCGGCAGGACGCGCGGCGCGGCGCGGCGGATAGGTCACACGCCCACGGTACTGGTTGCGGCCCAAAATGCCGGCCATGCGCGGCGCGGTGGGGTGCCGGGCGGTCGGAACGTTGCCCGTCTAGCCACGTCGCACGCACACGCGGTGCGTGATTCGGGCCGAACGGGTCGACAGTGGCGCGATATGTACGGTCTGGCGCCCGATTTGCCGCACTTTTCGCAACAGTGTCGGGGAAACGCAGATCATATGTCCTTGGTCGAACGGTGCGCCCAGATTTCCGCCGCGAGCCGATCGACCTGGCCCAGCAGGTCCCTTGGCGGGGCACCGAGGTCCAGCGGGTGCTCGACGATCGAGATGCCCGTGTTGCGAACCTGCCTGATCACGGTTGGCCCACCTTGTGCGTAGACCAGCCATGCGCGGGGCAAGCCCAAAGCCGTGCAGTACGCGAGCATCTGGTAGTGATCCGCGTTGGGATAACGCCCATCCGGCGACGCCGCCTTGTACTTGGCGTCCACCACCAGCACCGGTTCGCCGTGGACCAGATGCACGAGATCCGGCTTGATCGCCACACCCCGTCGTCGGCCGCCGGAAGGCTCATCCAGCCAATCGGGGTACTGCGCACGGGTCGTGCCCGGGAAGCGGGCCAGCGCCTCGGTCAACGCCGTGGTGACGAAATCCTCGTAGACCTGCCACATCGACACCACGAACGCCGCCGTTCGGACGTCACCGGTGCCGATTTCGACGGAGCAGTGTCGCAGGACGATCTCGGCCAGGCGCAGCGCGGCGTGGTAGCGCGCATTGAGCCGGCCGTTCGACCAGCGCGGAAGCGGCGCACCCGGCCGGAGGGTGTGGACGCCGGAGAGTTGCGCGTCCGAGTGCGCGAGCCGGGCGCGGGTGTCGGCCGGGATCCGCGGCACGGCCAGCATCCGTCGCAGGGCGGTACGCAGTATCCGGTTCTCGGCGATGTCGACCGTGTAGTCGTCGTAGGTCACCTCCAGCGGCACCAGCATGCCCGGTCGGCGAGAGATCTGATCACCGATCCGGATGCGGCCCCGCACCGTGCGCAGCGCGTCGTCGTGGGTGACGTAGGCCTGCAGGACGCCGCCGCGCAGCGCGCGCTCCGCGTGGCGGGCCAGCGATTCGGCGAGCGCCGGCCACAGGTCCGGTTCGTCCGTCGCGGTCGCGTCCTCCGGAAGGAATCCCGGATCGCGGGCGTAGCCGAGCAGGAACAGCAGCCGGGTGATTCCGATCTTGTCCTTCGGGGTGACGTGCACCTGCAGGTCACCCACCTGCACGGCGCCGACCGTTCCGCGTGGCAGCAACTGCCACCGGCCGGCTCCCATCGGCCGGACCTCGACCAGGCCGGTCTGCTCCAACGCGGCGGCCTCGGAGGCGTCGAGGTCCAGTCGGACTCCGGTCGTGTCCAACTCGCCGAGCACCACCGACGACGGGACCGCTCGTGCGCGGGCGATGTGGGGCGGCGCTCCCGAGATGAGCATGGTTACGGCTGCCCGTCACCGTCGGGTGACGCTGCATCCGAACGCGCGGATTCCGGGGCGGTGTCCGCCGGTCCGGCGGCGGCCGGATCGATCGGTGGTTCCGCCGCATCGTAAGACGGCGCTGTCGCTCGAATCTCGGCAAGCAGCGAGTCGATTCCGAACCGTGCGTTCACCTCCGAGGCCGACAACCGGCCGTAGAAGTGTTCCTGCAGCAGCGGAATGATGTCGTATCGCCAGATGCGCTCCAACCCCTCGCGCGTGTCCGCTCCCGCGCGCATGAGGTACGACGGCCCGATCTGAAAGTCGCGGTCCGCGCCGTCGAACGAGGCGTTCAGCGCGCCGAGCAGCCGCGCAGGTGTATCCGGCTTGTGGTTCGCCGCCAGGTATCGGGCCAGTAGGCCGTCGATCGGCGGCGCGTCGGGATGCAACTCCACGAACGGGAACCGCCGGCGGATGGCCGCGTCGACCGCGGCTATCGAGCGATCGGCGGTGTTCATGGTGCCGATGACGAACAGTTTGCGCGGCAGCCGGAAGGGTTCGGTGGGGTTGTACTGCAGGGAGATCGTCGAATCCCGATACTCCAGCAGGAAGTGCAGCTCCCCGAAGACCTTGGCGATGTCGGCGCGGTTCATCTCGTCGATGATCAGCACGAAAGGCTCGCTCGGATTCTCCAGGGCATCCGACGCGATCCGCCGCAGCGGTCCCGGTACAAGGTCGAAGGTTGCCTGCCCCGACGCCGTCTTGCTGGGCCGGAAGCCCTCGAAGAAGTCCTCGTAGGCGTACGACGGATGGAACTGGACCAGCCGCGCCCGGCTCGAATCCGCGCTTCCCACGATGTGCCGGGCGAGTTCCCTTGCCAGGTAGGTCTTCCCGGTGCCAGGTGGGCCGTAGAACACGAACTGCTCGCGGTGCTGCAGCAGGTCGATCAGGCCCTGCAGGTAGGAGACAGGCACGTGCGTACGCGCGGCCAGGACATCGGTGGCAGCCGGGAGGTCGGGGACCCGATCGGTCGTGCCGGCTGGGGGTGGCGCCTCGGCCCGGCTCGCGGGACGGTCCGGGGCGGCCCCGTCCAGGTAGCCACTGAGGATGTCGAGGCCAGCGGTGAGGTCCACGACCGTGCCCTGCCCGTCCAGCAGCGAGGGCAGCGGTGACGGGAGTTCGTCCACAGACGCGCTTCGGTGCGACCATTGGACCGGCCGCCGCAGCCGGGACCCCTCGTGCTCCACGTATTCCGCCGGGCCGGCAACGACGCCGACGTGCAGCACGCCGTCGCCGATGACGGCAACGACGTCCTCATCGCTCATCCTGGTCAGGAAGTCGTGGTACTCGTTCGCCAGCGCGAGGCGCTGGGCGTCCTGGTGCTGGTATCCACGATCCACGGCATCCTGCACGGTCGGCAGGTCCGACCCGGGGCGGGTGTCCGACAGGTATTGCGCGGCGAGGGAAGACGAAGGCGTCTTCTACCCATCGTCGTGCCAGGTCCGCGCCGCCCTGGCGCGGCCGGACGAGCCAGGCGCGTTGTGCTGCATCGAGGGTGGTGTCGTGTTCATCGGGTTCGCCACGCCAGAGCCGGAAGTCGCGTATCTGGGCCGGGCTCCAGTCGTCATCTGGATCGATGTCGGCGATCTTCCAGTCGGTTGCGACCCACATGAGCCCTTGCGCGTCGAGGCGATCCCGCAGGCCGATGCCGGTTGCGTGCGCCCGATTCAGCAGGTCATCGAAGAATGTGAGCATCGCTTGATAGCGAATCGATGCGCGAGCGGCAGGTTTGGGGGCACTCTGCCCCACCAGCGAAAGCCATCGTGCGACGCGGGTCGAGCGGAATGGCGGGAAAGCCGTCGGCTCCTGCGCCATCAACAGCACCGAACCGAGGGAGACAAGGTTGCCTGGCGAGTGTCTGTTGGGCAGGGAAGCGGCAAGATCTACGAATTCGTCCAAGCGCTCAGCGTCGGGCTCGTGATCCCAAACGGCCATGAGAGCAGTACGTACCTGGTCCCGATTGGCATCAAGGTTCTTGAGGAAGTCGCTGATGAACCTCCAGTTGAGCAGGTTCTGCTTGCCGGGCGATAGCCCTGCGGCGAGACGGCTAGGCCACTCACCGTCGTTGGATCGGACAAGATCCCGCACTTGGGCAAGGTTGGTCGCAATCTGGATCTTGTATTCGCGTTCCCCACTATCCAGGTCGACGACGTCGGCGACCAACTTCGCCCAGTGCAGCAGGGCATCCCACCCGTCGGACCCGGTCACGACCGCGATCCGGTCGGTATGGTCTGCGCCGGAGCCCGACTCACGGCATGGGCCGTGATGGGTGCGCCATGGTCGGCACGAATGCTGCCCGGTGCTTCGGTCGACGATTCTCGGTTACTCATGGTGCTATCGTCCCCATTCGCGCTCCGTGCCGGATCTCAGGTCCGGCCCCCGCAACCCGAGTCGCTGATGTTCTCAGGATCATCGGCTCGCAGCGTGTCCACGGGGGCCGACACATGCCCGTTGCCGGCGCCATCGTGGGGCGGCGGTCGTGCGATACGCGAGGACCTCCGCCTCCGACGGGGCAGGATGGGCAGCGGCGGTGACGGACTGGCGCGGCGGCCGCGCCATGCGCTGGCGGGGCACCTGTGTGCGTGTCTGGGGTCGGTCGCCGGCAGCGCCGGATACGGAAAGACCCGACCCCCAGAAGGGGCCGGGTGAGTACTGCCACTCTACGTGGACCGGTCGGTAGAGCATCCCGCATCGAACCTGACGCGGAGGAGATCCGCCTGGATGAGCGCGATTGGCCGGCCGTCGCAGCGGGCGCCGGGACGGCCTGCCTGGTAGTCCCTCACCACCGGCCGGCGGAAGGTGACGAGCGACGTAACCGCGATCCCGCCGCTCGGCGAGGAGCTGTCGCTCGAACGCAGCCCGGCGGCGTCCGGGCGACGGCAATCAGCCGCCGGCGGCGCGAATCGGGCCGGTTCGCGGGATCGTGTCGATCTCCGGGAGCTGCGTCACCGCCGTGTCGACTTGGTTCGGGGTTGGCATCTGCTCGCCCGTCACGCCGAGGTCGGCGAAGCGCCGCGCGCTGACGAGGACCCGGGAGTCGAGAGAGCGCACCGCCGCGTTGTACGAGGCGACCGCGCGGTCCAGGCCCGCCCCCACCTTGCCCAGGTGCTCGCCGAACGTGGCGAGGCGGTGATACAGCTCGCGTCCCAGGGTGTGGATCTCCTTGGCGGACACGGACAACCGCTCCTGGCGCCAGGTGAACGCCACGGTGCGCAGCAGCGCGATGAGGGTGCTCGGCGTGGCGATGACGACCTTTCGCTCGAAGGCGTATTCGGCGAGGCCCGGCTCGGCCGCCAGCGCGGCGTCGAGGAATGCCTCCCCGGGAACGAACATCACCACGAACTCGGGGGCGGGCTGCAAGAGCTGCCAGTACGCCTTGCCGGCGAGGGCGTCCACGTGGCTCCGCACCGCACGGGCGTGCTGGGTGAGCAGGTGACGCCGGACTTCGTCACCGTGGCCTCCGACTGGCCTGGTGGCACCATCGTGCGCGGCGTCCGGCCCGACGGCACCGTCATCGCCGACCGGTTGGGCTGCGCGATCAGGCGTCGGCAGGTCAGAACCGGCCTCGCACGCTCGGAGCCAGGCTGCCATCGGCGTCTTCGCATCCACCGGGATGTTGCGCCCACCGGCCAGCCGGATCACCATGTCCGGCCGGGCGCCGCCCGCGTCGCCGTGCACCGGCACCTGCGTGTCGAAGTCGCAGCGCTCGACCATGCCGGCCAGTTCCACGATTCGTTGTAGCTGCACCTCCCCCCATCGGCCGCGGACCTGCGGCGACTTGAGCGCACCGGCCAACGCTCCGGCCTGCGCCCCAATCTCCGCGGAGCTGCGTCGCAGCGCCGTGAGCTGCTCGCGTAGCCCCGCGTACGCGTCGATTCGGTCCCGCTCCACTTGGTGCAACTGGGCCTCGACGCGGGAGAGTGCCTGCGAGGCCGGAGCGAGCAGCGCCGTCACCCCCGGCGGGGCCGCGCGGGATCGGGCGAGCAAATACCCGAGACCCGCGCCGACCAATAGGCCCGCGATCAGCAGCGCCGCGGTGGTGAGAAGGGTTGTGCCGTCCATGCCGTCAGCATGGACGAGGGGTCCGACAGCGCTTCATCGGTCGGCACGGGCGCGCGTTTCGTGTGCCGGCCGCGGTGCCGCCGGGAGGGCCCGCGCCGCGCCGTGGCGAGCAGCAGAACCCCGCCTCAAGCGGCGTCGGCTTCGTGATCGAGCAGCCACCGCTTGACCGAGGCGCCCCAGCGGAAGCCGCCGACCCCGCCGCCGGCGGGCAGCACCCGATGACACGGCACGAACAGGGCAGCCGCGTTGCGCGAACACGCCGAGCCGGCGGCTCGCACCGCCGCGGGCCGTCCCGCGCGGCGGGCCAGTTCCGTGTAGCTGACGGGCGATCCGGCCGGCACGTCGCGTAGCGTCGCCCAAGCGTGCCGAAGGAATTCGCCACCCTGTTGCAGCACCGGCACGTCGTCGATCGCGGTGACATCACCTGCGTGGTAAGCGATGACGCGGTCGGTGACGCCGGCGATGGAGCGGACCCGTTCGGTCCGGGAGGGCCGAATCCCGGGCGCGATCAATCCGAGGAGCTCGCCCGCGTCACCGGTCCAGCCGGAGGCGAGAACGGCCGGCCCGCGATCGACGTCCGCCACGACGACGGTGAACGGCCCGACGGGTGTGTCTACGGTGCAAGTCCGAGCCAGGTCGATCCCGGAGGCGGCGGCGCCGGCGTCGGCCCGCCCAGCCTTGGCGGACATCCGGGTGGCGGAGGTGAGCGCGCGGACCGGACCGGCGCCCCGGACCTCGGCGCCGACGGTCGGGTTGGCGGTACGTGTCATGTCGGCTCTTTCGTGTCGATGGGTCGATGCGCTTTTCGGCCGGGCTTCGAGGTCGGCCGCCGCGATCGGGCCGCTACGTCGGCCGCCCCGGTCGGGCGCTGGCGTCTGCCGCTCCGCTCCGGGGGCGGCCCGTCGTCCCGGTCCGGCGGGCCGGTCGGCCGATCGGTTCGGCGCCGGCGCGCTCGCCCGCCACAGGTACATGCCCGCATACGAGCGGAACGGGCGCCACGCCTCGGCGCGCTTCAGCAGACCGGCGGGGTCGGCGGCCAGGCCGAGCGCGGCGGCCCCGTTGCGGAGCGCAAGGTCGCCGGTGAGCAGCACGTTGGGGTCGCCGAGCACGCGCATCGCGACGTATCCGGCCGTCCACGGTCCGATCCCAGGGCGGGCAACGAGTTCCGCGGTCAACTCGTCGGCGCGCCGGCCGGCGTGCACGGCGAGCGTGCCGTCGGCCATGTCGCGTGCCGCCTCGACGATCGCGGTCGCGCGGCGGCGTGGCCCGCCGATCCCGTCCGGCCCGAGCGACGTGAGGGCCGCCGGGGAGGGGAACAGGTGCGTGAGCCGCGATCCGAGCGCTGCCGGATCGTCATCGCCGAATCCGCCGGCGACGGAGGTGACGGATTCCATTCCGGCCACCCGGCCCGGCGACGTCGCGCCAGGCGCCGGCGAATCGGTCACGAAGGCATGGCCGTTCCGGCCGGACGCGGTCACGCGATTGGCGGGTGCGGAGATGACGGTTTCCATTCCGACCGCCCCGTCGGATGCGACTGCGCGGCCGGCCGGCGCGATCAGTTCCCCGGTCGCGGCGGCCAGGCGGCCGAGCGCGGTGCGTGCGGCGGCGACCGAAACCTGTTGTCCCACCAGCGCTCTGATCAGGATTTCCGGCCCGTCGACCGCGCCGGGCAGGCGCAGCCCGGGCGCGGCCCGAACCGCGGCCGAGAGCGCGGGATCGGACCCCAGCACCGCGCCGATCCCGACCGGATCGGCGTCGGCATCCAGCAGGCGCCGGCAGCGTTCCACGGCGGGGGCAAGGTCCGACATGTGCGCGAGGCGCAGCGTCGCCGTGACGGTCACCGGGCCGCGGATTGCCGCACCGGCAGCGTCGCTATCCGGTGGGAACGTCAGCACCGCGGTGCCGGCCCCTTGCGGCAGGCGCAAGGACCGTGCATAGCTGCGGCCACGCACCACCTCGACCCCGGGGACGGCGCGGGCCGCGAGGAACTGCAGCAGGGCGGTGCCGTTCAGCGGCGGGCGGAGCGGAAGTTTCAGGGTCAATGCTCCGGCCACGGATTGCGGGGCGGCGCGGGCCGCGCGCAGTGTGCTCGGGTCGGCCGCATACACCTCCCGGATCGTGTCGTTGAATTGTCGGACGCTGGAAAACCCTGCGGCGAAAGCGATATCGGCGATCGGTAGGGCGGTGTTGATCAGCAACACGCGGGCGATGTCGGCCCGCCGGGCCCGGGCCAGGCCCAGCGGACCGACGCCCAACTCCGCGAGAAGCATCCGGGACAGGTGGCGTTCGGAGTACCCGAGTCGCCCCGCCAGCCCCGACACGCCTTCCCTGTCGATGACCCCGTCACCGATCAGCCGCATGGCGGCGCCGACGGTGTCCGCCCGGAGGTTCCACTCCGGTGATCCCGGCGCGGCGTCCGGCAGGCAGCGCCGGCACGCGCGGTACCCGGCCGCCTGCGCCGCGGCCGCGGTCGGGTAGAACGTGACGTTTCGGCGGTGCGGCGTGCGAGCCGGACAGGCCGGCCGGCAGTAGATCCCGGTGCTGCGGACGGCGGTGACGAATTGTCCGTCGAACCGCCCGTCCCGGGTTGTGACGGCCCGGTACGCGGCCTCGAAATCCGGTGGCATGGCTCCACACTGCCAGCGCGAGCGCCTAGGTGCTAGCGGAAATCGGACATGGCATGGCGGTGCGCCGTCGGCCGGCCGCTGCATCGTCATCCGCGCCCGCGCCCGCGCCCAGCGCCCAGCGCCGCGCCCAGCGCCGCGCAGGTCGCCGTCAGCGCAGTCAGTCCGCGATCAGTCCGCGGCTCCGCCCGCCGGAACGTCGTCGGCCTCGAGGGCGACCTCGGGCTTCCGCCTCGGGAGGAAGAGCGACGGGATCAGGCACGCCACGATGAGCACCAGCGCCACCCAGAACGTGGTTCCGAATGCGTCCGCGAGCGCGGCCTGCCCGGGTCCGCGGACCTGTTCGGGCACCTGCTCGACCGGCACGCCCGATTGCAGCGCGCCGGCGTACGCGGCGGCCGCCGGCCGGGCGAGCGTCGCGTTCGTCAGGATCACGCTCATCACCGCGGTGCCGACCGACCCCGCGGACTGCTGGATGATGTTCATCAGCGTGGAGCCCCTGGCCACCTCGTGATGCGTCAGCGACGCCAGGGCCGCGGACATGATTGGCATCATCGTCATCCCCATGCCGATACCCATCACGAACAGCGACGAAAGTATCAGCACGTACGGCGTGTCGGAACCGATCTGGGTGAACACGCCCATGCCGAGCGCGATCAGCACGATCCCGGAGAGCACGAACTTGCCGGGCCCCATCTTGTCGGTGAGCTTGCCGGCGATCGGCATGGACAGCATCGCGCCGATGCCCTGCGGCGCCAGCAGCAATCCCGTCGGCAGCGTCTTCTCCCCGCGGACCTGCAGGAAGTAGCTAGGGAACAGCAACATCGACCCGAAGAACGCGATCGCGAACAGGCTCATCGTCACCACCGCGATGGTGAGTTGCCGGTGCTTGAACAGCCGCAGGTCGATCAACGGGTGGTCCTTGCGCATGGCGTGCGCGACGAACGCGGCCATCAGCACCAGCCCGATGATCGACGGGAGGAGCACCTCCGCGTGGGCCACGCTACGGGTTCGCGGGATGCTGGACACGCCGTAGAGGAACGCCGCGAGACCCGGCGAGAGCAGCAACATTCCGACCAGGTCGAAGCGCTCGCTCGCCCGCGGATCGTCCTTCGGCAGCGCGATCGCCGCCGCGGTGATCGCGAGAATGCCGATCGGCACGTTGATCAGGAAGATCCAATGCCAGCTTGCCACCTCGATCAGCCAACCGCCCAGGATCGGACCGCCGATCGGGCCGAGCAGCATCGGCACTCCCAGCACGGCCATGACGCGCCCGACCCGCTGCGGACCGGCCGCGTGGGTCATGATCGTCATGCCGAGCGGCATCAGCATGCCGCCGCCGAGTCCCTGCACGATCCGGAACATGATCAGCGATTCGATGCTCCAGGCGCGGCTGCAGGCCACCGAGCCGGCCACGAATAACACGAGCGCCAGAAGGTAGAGCCGTTTGGTGCCGAACCTGTCCGCCGCCCAGCCGGTGACGGGGATCACGGCTGCGAGCGAGAGGGTGTAGCCCGTCATGGTCCAGGCGACGGTGGAGTATTGGGCGTCGAAGACGCGCATGAAGGTGGGCAGCGCGATCGAGACCACCGTCACATCCAGGATGGACATGATCGCGCCGATCACCACCACCCCGGCGATCTTGAGTACGCGGGCATCGAGTTTGTCGCCGGCGCCGGGGGTGGGGGCGGGCGCGGTCGGAACCGGGGCGGTCATGTGTGAATGGCTCCTGGGGTTGCGGGTGGGACCGGGCTGGTGACGTCTCCGGACGTCGTCGCCCGGGCCAGCCAAGATCGTATATGCGTCTGCCGTCATGGCGGGTCGAACGACCCTTGCCGAAACGGCCTGTCGAGTGTAGTGCGACGGCGAGGCTCGCGCGAACAGGTTTCCCGGTGGTGCGACACGTACCCAGCCGCGTGCCTGCAGGTCGCGGCACCGAGGGCCGCTCCACCTACACTGGCCCGACGTGAGCCTCACCCTGGGAATCGTCGGCCTGCCCAACGTCGGCAAGTCGACCGTATTCAACGCCCTGACGCGCGCCGAAGTCCTCGCGGCCAACTACCCGTTCGCGACCATCGAGCCGAACATCGGCGTGGTGCCGCTGCCGGATCCGCGCCTTCACGTGCTGGCCGAGATGTTCGCCTCGGCGAAGGTCGTGCCGGCCACGGTGTCCTTCGTCGACATCGCCGGAATCGTCGCCGGAGCCAGCGAAGGTGCGGGCCTGGGCAACAAGTTCCTGGCGAACATCCGCGAGGCGGACGCCATCTGCCAGGTGGTCCGCGTGTTTTCCGACGATGACGTGGTCCACGTGACCGGCCGCGTCGACCCGTTGAGCGACATCGAGATTGTGAACACCGAGCTCGTCCTGGCCGATATGCAGACCCTGCAGAAGGCGGTGCCAAGGCTTGCGAAGGAGGCCCGCAACTCCCGGGAGCGAGGACCGGTTCTGCAGGTGGCCACCCAGGCGCTGACGGTGCTCGACACCGGCCGCACCCTGTTCTCCGCGCGATCCGAGGTGGATCTGACGCTGCTGCGCGAACTCTCGCTGATGACGGCCAAGCCTTTCCTGTACGTGTTCAACGCCGACGAGTCGGTGCTGACCGATGTCGACCGCCGATCCGAGTTGGCTGCTGCCGTCGCGCCGGCCGAGGCCGTGTTCCTGGACGCCAAGGTGGAATCGGAGCTGCTGGAGTTGGACGCCGAGTCCGCAGCAGAGCTGCTGGAATCGATCGGGCAGCATGAGCCCGGGCTACATGCTTTGGCGCGGGCCGGATTTCGTACCCTGGGGTTGCAGACGTACTTGACCGCCGGCCCGAAGGAGGCCAGGGCATGGACGATCCGCAAGGGTGCGACCGCGCCGGAGGCCGCCGGCGTCATCCACTCCGACTTCGAGCGTGGCTTCATCAAGGCCGAGATCGTCTCCTACGACGACCTGATCGCCGCCGGCTCGATGACGGCCGCCAAGGCCGCCGGGCGGGTTCGCATGGAGGGCAAGGACTACGTCATGGCGGACGGCGACGTGGTGGACTTCCGGTTTAACGTGTAGCGTTATTGACGTCCTTCGTTATACGCTGGCCTTGTGATCAGGTCGTTCGGCAACAAGGACACCGAACGCATCTGGCATGAGCGGTATGTCAAACGCATCGACCGGACTGTGCAGCGAACGACACTTCGGAAGCTCGAACTGATCCATGCGGCGAAGGATGTCGAGGACCTCCGGATCCCACCGGGTAACCGTCTCGAGCAGCTCGTCGGTGACCGTCGTGGACAGCACAGCATCCGGGTGAACGCGCAGTGGCGTGTCTGCTTCGTCTGGAGAGATGGAGGTGCAGAAGGTGTCGAACTCGTCGACTATCACTGAGGTGGACGTGATCGAGCCGATCCACCCGGGAGAGATCCTGATGGAGGACTTCATCGAGGGTTTCGGTATCACGCAGAACAAGCTGGCGGTGTCGATCGGGGTGCCTCCACGTCGGATCAATGAGATCGTGCACGGCAAGCGGGGCATCACCGCGGACACGGCGATCCGGCTCGCGCGGTACTTCGGGACGTCCGAGGAGTTCTGGATGAACCTGCAGTCGAACTACGAGCTGCGACTCGAGCGGAGGGCGCTCCGCGACAAGGTCGTGGCGATCACGCCGCTGAGATCGGCATGACCGCTCCAGCTCGTCCCGACTCACTGTCGGAGATCCCGCCGGGGAACTATCGGGGCCCGCGGGCGTCCCTCGAGGGGTGATGAGCCGCTGTCGACGCCGCCGCGACGTATCCTGGGGCACAAGGCATTGGAGGGATCATGATGAGCGCACCACATCAGAAGCCCGTCCATGACCATGCTCCGGGGCCAGGGGAGGAGACCCCGCTCCCGGACCTCGAGGACGACGAGACGATCGCGCCCCGCCCCGAGGAGGAGATCGCCGACCGGTACCGGGCCGATTCCGCCGCGGAGGATCCTGCGCCCGCCTCCGGTTGACCGGGGTACTCCTCGCGGTAGCGGCAGAGCAAACCACCGCAGGATAAGAGACACAGTGCATGGGCCGGGAAGAGAACCTCCCTGGCGGAGGCGTTCACCAGGTAGCACCACCGGATCGACGCTGGGATCGAGGCGTCCTCGCCTCGGCGGACGCCCTACCCGAGCGGGCCGCACCGCTGCTGCGCCCCATGGAGGGGCTGCGCGCGCCGGAAGTCTCCACTCGAAGAACGGACTCCGACAGGAAGGCATAACTGATCAGATGGCTGTCCGTGCCGGACGTCCGTGGAGTTCCGGTTCAACGTGTAGGTCATCGCCGCATACGAACGGTCGCCAACCGTCGCTCAGCCGGGTGGCCGCGTGGGCTGGACGCGACCGAGGATATGAGGTCGGCGTACGAGACGCTTGCGCTCGCCGCGGGCGCGTTGTGCTTCCCGGTATGACGAGCCCGATCGGCCCGCTACTTGCTGGCGGCTCCTAGCGAGCGAGCTTCCGTGCGGCAGGGAACAGGATGTTGTTCTCCTTGTGGATGTGCTCGTGCAGGTCGATCTCCATCTCCTGCAGGCCCTCCATCATCATCCGGTAGGAGTTGCATCCGTCCGCCGGGCAGGTGTAGCCCTCGGTCAGCGAGTTCATCTGCTTGAACAGGTCACCGACCACCCGGTGCTCGGCCTCCAGCGTGTCGAGCACCTCGCCGATCGGCCTCGGCGCGGTCACCGGCCGACCCTTCTCGAGCTTGCTGATGGTCGGGAACACGGACCGTTCCTCTGTCGTCATGTGTGGCTCCAGCGCGGACATCGCGGCGAAGAACGCCTCGTGCACCTGCTCAAGCTCCGGGTGCCGATGGCCGTGCACCCGGTAGACCTTCTCCACGAGCGCTGCCAGCCGCGGCATCTCCTCCCACATGTACGCGTGGTGGGTGTCGACGATGTCGTGGGCCAGGGCGGCGCTGTCGCCGGGTGTCTCGGCCGCGACCGGAGCAGTGTCCGGAAGGTGGAGTGCGGCGATGACGTCGTCGACGTCCAGGCCCGCGTCCGACGCCGCCTTGGCCAGCGTGTCCTGCCCGTTGCAGCAGTAGTCCAGCCCGAGCTTTTCCAGTACGCGGCTGCGGCGGGAGTCCTCGGTGACCAGTGTGCCCAGCGTCGCGGTTGCATCGATCGACATGAGCTCACGGTAGCGCCAGGTGACCTCGTACCGGTGTGAGGCCACTCACGAACCGTCCGCCTCGGGCAGTATTCTCCCCGGCATGGCCATCGCTCGATATCCCACCATCGTCTTGGACTGTCCCGATGCGGCCGCGCTGGCGCGGTTCTACGGGGGCCTGCTCGGTTGGACGGTCGAGGTGGACGACGGTTGGGCCGACGTCCGGGACGAGCACCAGTGCATCTCGTTCCAGCAGGTGGCGCGTTACACGGCGCCGGGGTGGCCGGGCCAGGACGTTCCGCAGCAGATGCACATCGATGTGGTCGTGGACGATCTGGACGCGGCCGAGCCCGCGGTGTTGGAACTCGGCGCGACCAAGCACGAGCACCAGCCGGGCACGTCGTTCCGGGTGTTCCTCGACCCGGCCGGTCATCCGTTCTGCCTCTGCAAGGCCTGAAAGTACGCGATCTCCTCCTGGAACGCCGCGATCATCGAGGCGGCGCGATCGGCGGGATGCAGCGAGGTGCTCTCGGAGGACCTGTCCCATGGACGTGACTACGGCGGCGTTACCGTCACCAATCCGTTTCTCTGACGGCGGCCGCCCGCAGGTCACCTCGCCAGCGCGCCCATCGGATCCCAGGCCGGCAGCACGATCGGTTCGACCTCAAGCGCGGCAAGAAGGTCCGCGGGCAGGTCCGCCTTGCGGGCGGCGACCTCGAAGACGTACTCGTCGAACCACGAGTCGCTCATCGTGTAGAACCCCTTGACGCCGTTCTCCTCGCCCCAGCTGTTCTCCACCCGCCAGTGCCGCGCGACGTCGCCGTCCAGGTCCACGCCGGTGAACAGCATCGCGTGCGTCATCTGCGTCTCGTGGTACATCAGGCGAGATGCCTTGTCCAGGTTGAACTCCGTGTCGTACACCGAGCCGTAGTCGAAGAGGTTCGCGTCCCACACGCCCAGGTCGCGGCGCATCTGCTTGCCGACGTCGCAGCCGAACCACACCGGTTCGCCGTCCGTGATGGCCGCGATCGCCGCCGATTTGAGCACACCCGCCGGGACGTTGAGGTATCGAACGTGTTCGCCGACGACGTTGCCCAGGTACTCCACCGTGAATGTGCGGCCGCGCGGGCTGGAGCGGCGAGGATCGTCCACCAAGCACACGTAGTCGTAGAGATCGACGGTGACGTAAGCCTTCGCGAATTGCAGCGGGGTGAGCTCGCCGTCCCGGTGGAACTGCTTTTCCTTGTCGATCCACTGCCAGTGAAACGATTCCGGCGGGGTGCCCAGATGGATCGCCAGGATGCGGTAGCACGTCGCGAGCACGTCCGCGCGGATGGCCGCCTCCTGCTCCGGGCCGGCGGACTCGCGGAGCGCTTTGGCGCCCTGGTGCAGGATCGCGCGGAGCGCCGCGTTCATCTTCTGCGTCGATGACGAGGATTCGGTCTCCGGCATGGCCGATTTCGGGACCAGGCCATGCTTGTGCACCAACGCGACGAACATGTTCCATTGGCCGCCATCGCCCATCACCTGCTCGTGCAGGAACGCCACCGCGCGATCGTCGGCGTCCCTGTCCTTGGTGGCCACGATGGCGTCGAGGTAGTAGTTGACGCGCTCCAACTTGTCGAAGAACAGCAGGTAGTTCTGGGAGAACTCGAAATCCGCGGTGCCGAGCTTGGCCATCGCGCCCGGCCGGAGCAGGTTCGGCGCTTCCGAGTTCTGCGTGCGTCGGGTCTGGGCCTGGAGCGCGGAGCGGCAGGATTCGCAGCATGCGCGACACGG
>CAZUXD010000043.1:0-12996 GCA_964624455.1 uncultured Actinomycetes bacterium
GGGCGCGGCGAGAGGGACTTCCGAGACCGGGCTCGCGATTTCCCGCAGCGTGGTCCAGGGCCGCTTCTCCGGTGGCACCGCCCGCACGCGGGAGAGCGTCGCAAGACCGATCGGGGCGCCGTCGACCGTGAGCGGGAACGTCGAATGCCGCTGCCCGAACAGGTACCGGTCGATGAACAGTGCTACCGAGATGTCCGGCGGTGCCGTGCTGGGGGTCGGTGTCATGACGTCGGCGACACGGACACCGGCGAGGGCTGCCGTCATCCGGGTGCCCCGTTCCTCGGCGGTCGCGGCGCCGAGGATGAACCATCCGATGAGCGCCAGCCACAGGGCGCCGAGACTGGCGTCGAGCAGGAAGTACACGAGCCCGGCGCCGATAAGGACCATGCCGAGACCGCGACCCACCCGGGCCGCCATGACCGTGGCCCAGTGGCGATCCCCCCGCCATTTCCACAACGCGGCCCGCAGCACCCGGCCACCGTCGAGCGGCGCTCCCGGCAGGATGTTGAAGACTGCCAGCAGCACGTTGATCCCGCCCAGCCAGCTCAGGGCGGCGACCAGCAACGGCGGCGCCGCGGCGAGGGCGGCGCCCGCGGCACCCGCCCCGAACGCGATACCGAGCAGGAGGCTGACCAATGGGCCCACTCCGGCGATGCGCAACTCGGCGCCGGGTGTTTTCGCCTCGCCGCGTAGCTGGGCCACTCCGCCGAACAGCCACAGCGTGATGCTTTCGACCGGCACGCCGTTGCGTTGCGCGACCACCACATGCGATACCTCGTGGGCCAGCAGGCCGAGGAAGAAGGCCACCGCCGCCGCGAGGCCGGCCGCGACGTACTGCCACCTCGGCTGGTCGGGGTAGGCGGTCGGGAAGACGGCGCCGGCCAGCGCCCAGGCGACCAGCGCCATGATGATCAGCACGCTCCAGTGCATCCGCACCGGGACGCCGGCGATGCGGCCCAACAGGATCCCGGCCGGAAGGCCGGCCTGCTGGCCGCCGCCGCGGCCTGTGGCGCGCCGCTTGTTCCACTCCCCATTGCCGTTGCTCATGATCTGGTGACCCCTCGGCGTGTCCGCCGCTTGTCGAGTTGTCGGATGCGCGAGTGCGGCGGCGGTGCGTCGCCGCACTCGCCGCCGCGCCGCACGGCTGGCCGGTTCAGTTCTTGGTCACGGCTATCCGGGTTGGCTCCGGGGCCGGCGCCGGTTCCGGCACGGGTACCCGGATCTCGAGGATGCCGTCCTTGTAGGAAGCCTTGATGTCGGATTCGGATGCGCCGTCGTGCAACGGCAGCGTCCGCGAGAAGCTGCCGTAGCGCATCTCGTGCCGGGTGTAACCCTTGTCCTGGCTCTTTTCCTCGATCTTCCGCTCCGCCGAGATGTGCAACTTGCCTTCCTGCACCGATACCTCGACGTCCTTGTCGGGATCGATGCCGGGCAGTTCGGCACGGATCACCTGGGTGTCGCCGTCGCGGTACTCGTCGACGCGGATCACGTCCTCGTCCAGAAGCTCCGCTGCGGTCCCGGCAGTCCTGCGCACAGGCATGGTCCGGAACCACTCGTCGAACAGCCGGTCCAGACGTGCGAACGGGCTGGTCTCCTCGAACCGGCGTCGCTGCAAGCTTGTCACGGTCTTCACCTTTCCTTGTCTGGAGGTAGCGATAGCGTTCACTTCCAGACTTACTCACCGGAGCGCCGGGCTCACCAGGGAGCTTGGTCACGATCGCCGGGGTCCTTCGTCGGCAACGGGACAAGCGGTGAAAAGCCCTCGGTGACACATACCCCCCACGGATGGGACGGCCCCGGCGATTCGAACGTCCAGCCCCGTGTCCCCGTGTTCCGCAGATCACTTCTGGTGCCGGCTACGGACTCTCGATCGGCGTAACGTGAAGTTGTCTTCTCCATAACAACGGAGGTGGTCGTGATGGCGACTGAGAGGACAACTCCGGACGAGCTCTCGATGAGTGATCACCCGGACATCGTTGAACTCCGGGAGCGCTTGGATCGAGCGGCCGAGACGCCGCAGGCCAAGGCTGTCGAGGGACTGGCCGTGATCGCCGGGCTGTATGCGGCGATCTCGCCATGGGTGGTCGACTTCCACACGGGCAACGCCTCGCTGACCGTGTCGAACCTGATCATCGGGTTGGCCGCGGCGCTGGTGGCGTTGGAACTGGGCTCTGCCTACTCCCGCGCGCACGGCATGAGTTGGCTGCTGCCGATCCTGGGCGCGTGGATCATCGTGTCGCAGTGGGTGATCCAGTCGACGACGCTGGATGTCGGCGTCGTGCTGAGCAACATCATCGTCGGCGCATGCATCGTGCTGTTGGGTGCGGCGGCCGTCGGTGTGCCGCGGATGCGCCGTCCTCACCATCGGTGAGCCGGAGCCGCAGCCGGCGCGCCGGAACGAATAGCCGACGCGCCGGAGGTCGAACCCCATTCCGATGGCGGCCGAAACGGGGTGCACGCTGAACTGGTGCACCCCGAGAAGCCCGTCACCGCCGTGGGGTTCGAGCTGTCCGACGCTCGGCGGTTGGTGGGCGATCAACCGTTCTGCCGCTGGTGGGGACTGTCCGTCTCGGGCATAGCGGACGGCGCGGCGACCGTCACGCTGCCGTCCGCGCCGCATCTGATGCGGCCGGGTGGGGTGCTGCACGGATCCTGTTACGAGGTGGTCGCGGACGTGGCGATGTGGCTCGCGATCATGACCCGGACCGGGGTTGAGCCGATGGCCATGACGATCGAGATGAAGACGAGCTTCCTGCATGGCGCGTCCACGGATATCACTGCTACCGCGCGGTTGTTACGCCTCGGTAGGCGAATCGCGTTCGGTGAGGCCGAGATGCATGACTCTGCAGGGCGTCTCGTTGCGCACAGCACGCTCAGCTACATCCGTCCACAGCGGTGACCCGATCGGGGTGACCCGACAGCGGTGAGGCGGCCACCGCCCGAGGATGGCAGGATCCTTTCCGTGGACGTGCCGCAGGCAGATGAGCAGGGCGTTGGGGCGCCCACGTTCCCGCGGCTGTCCGCCCGCACGCTCCGCTTCACGCTGGGCGAGCCGCGGAACATCACCGTCACGTCGGACGGATCGAAGGTGCTATTCGTCCGCACTCCCACCGGCACCGACCGCATCGGTGCGCTCTGGGCGTTCGACGTCGCTACCGGCGGGGAGCGGTTGCTCGCCGACCCCGATGACCTGCTGGGCGAGAGCGCCGAGCAACTGTCGGGCGAGGAGCGAGCCCGGCGGGAGCGCGCGCGTGAGTCCGGCGGCGGCATCGTGGGTTTCACCGTCGACGACGGCGGCCGGCATGCGGTTTTCGCCCTGTCCGGCGGCATCTGGGTGTGTGACATCTCGACCGCGAACTGCCGGCGACTGCCCTCGCGCGACCCCGTCATCGATCCGCGCATCGATCCCACCGGCCGGCGTGTTGCGTACGCGACGGGCGGCGGCCTGCGGGTGACGGATGTGGACGGCTCGGCCGACCGTCTGCTCGTGGCGCCCGAACGGGCCGACATCGTCTGGGGCCAAGCCGAATTCGTCGCAGCGGAGGAGATGGACCGACACCGGGGCTTCTGGTGGGCGCCGGACGGCGAGTCGCTGTTGGTCCAGCGGTATGACGATACGGCGGTTGGTGTCTGGTATCTCACCGACCCTGCCGAGCCGGCCCAAGTGCCGGTCCCGCGCCGGTACCCGGCGGCGGGCACGGCCAACGCCGCCGTCGAGCTGTGGCAGGTGCGCCTTCCCGGCAGCCGCGAGCAGATCCGTTGGGACGCCGCCGCCTTCCCCTACCTGGCCAGGGTCTCCTGGACCGCCGGCGGCGCGGTGATGCAGGTCATGAGCCGCGATCAGCGAGCCAGCCAGGTGCTTGCGCTCGGCCTTGCGGGGGATCGCCCGAGGGTCCGGCTACTCGCCGAGCGCAGCGATCCCGATTGGCTTGACCTCGTTGCGGGGGTGCCGGTACTTGCGCCGGACGGCCGCCTGGTGGATTGCGTGGACGACTACTCCGCCGCTGCGACGAAAAGGCTGACGGTACAGGGCAATCCGGTCAGTCCGGCCGGTATGCAGATCCGGCAGGTGCTCTCGGTCGGGGAGGAAGGCGTGCTGGCTGAGGTGACGACCGAGCCCACCGAGCAGCAGGTGGTCCGCATCGGCCTCGACGGGCACGTCGCGGAACTGTCCCGCGGCCCGGGCGTGCACACCGGCGCCGCCGGGGGCGGCACGGTCGCGATCACGAGCAGCAGCCTGTCGAGGGAAGGGTCGTCGGTGACGGTGACCTCTGCCGGCCGCGCGGTCGGCACGCTCCGCCGGACCGCGGCGAGCCCGGGATTCGCCCCGGCGGTGACGCTGCTGTCGGTCGGGCAGCGGGAACTACGTACCGCCGTGCTGTTTCCCGGCGCGCACGTTCCAGGATCGGCGCGCCTGCCCGTGATCATGGCTCCGTATGGTGGGCCGCACGCGCAGTTGGTGCGCGCCAGTTCCCGGTTGTTCCTGCAAGCGCAATGGCTCGCCGACCAGGGGTTCGCCGTTGTGGTGGCGGACGGCCGGGGCACGCCGGGGCGAGGTCCGGCATGGGAACGGTCGATCCGGGACGAGTTGGCGGCGGTGACCCTGGCCGACCAGGTCGATGCCCTCGCCGGCGTAGCGGGCCGATTCCCGGATGATCTCGACACCTCTCGGGTCGGGATCATGGGCTGGTCCTACGGCGGCTTCCTCGCCGCATTGGCCGTGATCGAGCGGCCGGACGTCTTTCATGCGGCGGTCGCGGGCGCCCCCGTCACCGATTGGACGTTGTACGACACGTTTTACACGGAGCGGTATCTCGGCCACCCGGCGGAACAGCCGGAGGTGTACCGGCGCAATTCGCTGCTGCAACGGGCGGCCCGCCTGTGCCGGCCGTTGCTGCTCGTGCACGGGCTCGCGGACGACAACGTCGTGGTGGCCCACACGCTCCGCCTGTCCGGAGCGCTGCTCGCCGCGGGCCGCTCGCACCGCGTGCTGCCGTTGACCGGTGTGACCCATATGGCATCGGCCGAAGATGTGGCGGAGAACTTGCTGCTCGCCCAGGTGGAGTTCTTTCGCCGGGCGTTGCGGGAGCCCGCGGCGGCGTCCTGACCGTCCCGCGACGCCGCGCGCAACACGCGTTGCACGATGAAGGGCGGGATCGTAGGGTTGACCATCGCCGTCCGTCGCGCGACCGCTACCGTCCCAGGGCGTCCCTCATTTCCGGGTGAACACGACTTGACCGCGATGATCACCTGCAGCGCCGATCATTTGGTGTTTGCGGCAGGTGGTGCGCAAGGCTCTTGCACGCGGAATCCGGTCTGCGTCGATTCCGGCGGGTCGATGAGACGGACCGGTCGACGACAGCGGCATTGCGACTGTCGGGACTGCCTTAAGGAGGTCATCATGTCTACGTCGGTCGGCGAACTGTCCATCGCGTTCTCCCTTGAGGAGTTGGCCGTATTGCACGGGCTCCTCGGATTGCGGGGTGCGCGTCCCGGTGCCGGCGATCCAGGCGGATCGGGGAGATCCCCAGGCCCGGAAACGCTCGCTGTCGCGGCACGATCGCTGCGCGCCAGAGGGGTCGTCGCGGACGACGGCACCTCGGTCGCGGCGGCGGTGGCCGACCTGCTGGGACTGATTTCCGCCCCACGGGTCAGCGTGGATGTGACGCTTGAAGCAGGATCGGCGGTCGACAGGTTCCGCTTCGCGCTATCGGACTGGGCCGGGATCGAACAGGCCGAGCACGACGGCGTTCGGCGCTTCACGCCGTTCGCCGCCGAAGACACCCTGCTGCGCCTCATGCGCCGAACCGGCCTGGACCGCACACCGGCCTCCCAGCAAGGCGAACCGTCGATGACGGCGCGGGCCGAGGCGCTGCGCCGTGCCGCGCGTCAGCACTCCGCGGACCGCGTGGCCGCCGACTTGGTCCTCGACGGGGTCGAAACCGGGCTCGCGGACGTCTTCGGCGACTTGATCGCCGGGCGGCTCGCGATCGTTTCGGTGCGCGTGCGCCGCGCGGAGGGCGGGCGCCGGTTCTCCGGCGCCGATCTCGCGTGGATGGCAACCGACCGCGGCCTGTGGCGGTGGCCCATGCCCGGGGGCGCTGCCGAGCCGTGGGGCGAGGGGGACCTGGCGGTTTCGGTTCAGCCGCTGCCGGTTTCGACGCTACTGGCGGAACTGGCCGAGGCGATTGCGGGTGCGCCGGTAGAGGCCGGCTGATGACGGAGCATCCGGTGGCGGACGGTGACGAAGGGCTGGGCCGTATTCGCGATTTTGCTGCCGGCCAGGCCGCCGTGCTGGACGATCTGGCCGGCCTGCTGGCGGCCCTGCGGGCCGCCGTCGGGGACCCGGGGGTCCGCATCGACACCGAAGCGTTGTGGCTGCGGGTGCTCGCGCGCCTGGAGCGC
This sequence comes from uncultured Actinomycetes bacterium, assembly GCA_964624455.1. GTDB lineage: Bacteria > Actinomycetota > Actinomycetes > Mycobacteriales > Nakamurellaceae > Nakamurella. The sequence goes on from CAZUXD010000043.1 coordinate 6,406, forward strand.
CTGGAGGGGGGCCCGCCCTGAGCGATGCCCCCGAGCCGCAGGCGAAGCAGGGTGGCACCGCGAGCCGCAGGCGAAGCAGGATGGCACCGCGAGCCGCAGGCGAAGCAGGATGGCACCGCGAGCCGCAGGCGAAGCAGGATGGCACGGCCGCACGCCAATCACCGTGGCACCGTCAGCCGCCCCCCAACGGCGATGTGAGCGGATGGCACGGCGAGCCGCAGGCGAAGCACGCTTGGCACGGCCGTGAGGACGGCGATCTTCACAGCGACCGTCACACGGATGGAGGCTTGCTCGTTGTTATCGGGCACAGGGTTCGCGCTCGCGGGCCCAGCCACGAAAGGACCATCAGCCATGGCCACCATCGGTGGGGAACTCGACCAACTCTCGGCCCTGAAGTCGACCTTCGATCGGGAGGCCGGCCTGGTGGCCGACGTGCTCTCGACGATCCGCAGCCAGCTCGGAAACACCTACTGGGAGGGCCCGGCGGCGAGCCGTTTCCGGGAGGCGTGGCAGAGCGAGTTCGAGCCGATGCTGCAGAAGCTGCAGAACCAACTCGGCGAGGCCGGCCAGGAGGTCGCGCGCCGGCGGGAGGGCCTGGTCAAGGCCGGATCGTAACCGGCGCGGTGCATCCCGGCTGTTACGGCCGGCCCGTACCCCACACCGCCGACCGAAGGAGAGGGCAGCGATGACCGATCCGGCGAGCACCGCATCACCGGACGAGCTCGAGTCCATGGCCAAGGTGCTGCTGCGCCGGGCGGACGACCTCCACGCCGTCGGCACTACGCTGCGGGGAAAGGCCGGCGGCGCGGTGTGGCGGTGCGACAAGGCCGATCGCTACCGCGACGCCATGCAGGCTCGGCAGACCGAGAGTCACCGCCTGGCGGTGAAACTGCGAGATCTCGGCAGGTACCTTCGCCAGCTCGGGCAGCAGGCAGCGGCCGAGCAGGGATCGGCCGCGCCGGCCGCGGCGGGTCCTCCGGCCCCCGGAGCCTGATCGCCGACCGGTACGGCGAGTTCGGCCGGGCGGCACACCCCGGTCGACCAAGACCACCCAGGGACGGGCCCGTCACCGTGGGACCTGCGACATTCGCACGAGGGCGGACAGCATGGAGACCGGCAGGGTCGTCATCGATACCGAGGACCTGCGTGAACTGGTGCGGTTCACCGGCGGTGCAATGGAGCAACTCGGCGACATCCGGCTGGACCTGGTGCGCGCGCGCGGCTTTCTGGAGCAGAACCCGGTGGCCGACAACGAATATGCGACGGTGATGGCCGGTATCGACGCCCTCGGCTCCGTGCTCGAGCAGGATCGGGCGGCGCTGATCGGGGAGGTCACGTCGATCGAGGCCGAAGAGGGCATGCCGGCGGTCGAGCCCTGGCGGCCGCCGGCGGCCGTCGAGCAACCCCCTGCGACCGCCGAGCGGCCGGCGGCCGTCGGCGGCGCTGCCGCCGGAATGATCGTCACCTCAGCGGTTCTCGCCGCGGCGATACGGCAGGTGAGCCTGGCCGGGCAGGCAGGGGGCGGCGAGGCGCCGCCGCCGCCGGCCCCGTGGAACAAGGGCTGGGTGGCCCCGGACGGGACGGTCCCGCCCGGGTCGCCCATGACGAGCACATCGGCCCACGACGAGTTCGGGGCGGAGTGGAGCGAGCGCACCTCCGGCAAGTACGGGTCGGCGTCCGGACGAGCGTCGGCCTCGGGCTGGGCCTCGGGAGAGGCCGAAGCCGGCCAGACGGGTTCCGGCTACCAGGCCAAGGCGTCCGGGAAGGCGGGGGTCAAGGCGTCCGTCGAAGGCGAGGCGGAGGCCGACCTGGGCGACCTGAAGCTCGGTGCGTCCGGCGGCGCCTCGGTGTCGGCCGAGGCATCGGGTGAGGCGCACGCGTCGATCGGCACCGACGGCGTCCACGCCGGAGCGAAGGGTTCCGTCGGGGCCAGCGCAGAGGCCCACGGGGAGGCGCATGCGTCGGTCCCGGGCGCGCAGGCGTCGGTGTCCGGGCAGGCGGAGGCTCACGCCGAGGCCCACGCCGAGGGGTCGGTCGATGTGGGGCCGGACGGCGCCGGCGCGTCGGTCGGAGTGGGCGCCAGCGCCGGGGTGTCCGCCGGTGCCGGAGCGTCGGCGGAGGGTCCGGGCGGCGCCCACGTCGGTGTGGGCGGGCATGTCTCCGCCGGGGTCGGGATCGAGGTCGAGGGCAGCGCCGAAGTGGGATGGGAGAAGGTCGGTATCAGCCTGGGGGTGGGTGCTGCGTTGGGCATCGGCGCGGGCTTCGATCTTGATCTCTCCTTCTCCCCGAAAGAGATCTTCGAAGGCATTGGCGATGTGGTCACCGATCCGCTCGGCGCGTTGGAAGACCTCGGGTCCGACCTGCTCGACGCGGCGGAAGACGTCGTGGACACCGTTGGTGACGTCCTCGACACCGCGGGTGCGGCGCTGGAGGGCGCGGTGGACCTGGCAGGTGATGCGCTGGAGGGCGCGGTGGATCTGGCGGACGGCGCGGTAGCAGCGGTCGGTGACGCCCTGGGTGGTGCGACCGACGATGGGGGCGGCGCGTCCGGTGGTGCTGCTGATGTCGGGGCGGCGGGCGATGCATTGGACGGTGCGGTGGACGTCGCTGGCGCCGCGTGGGATGGTGCTGCGGATACGGCGGGCACCGGCCTGCCGGCGGGCGCCGTGCCGGGCGGAGCAGTCGGGGCGCCGGACGGAGCAGTCAGCCCGGCGGGTGGAGCAGGCGGGGCGCTCGGTACATCCGTCGGCGCGGCGGGCGGCCCGGTTTCGGCCGGAGCCTTCGACTTCCTGGGTTCGACTCCTGGCCCGCAGGGCCCCATCGGGGGCGAGGCCCCGCTGCCTAGTCCGCCGACAGCACCGCAGCCTGCCGCGCCCGGTACGTTCCCCTGGTTGGGTGAGGCGAGCCGAGGCGGACCGGACGGCGGTGCTCTCGCGTGGCCGGCCGCCGCTTCCACCCAACCGGAACCCGGCTCGGTGCGGCTGCTCGGTTCGGAATCGGGCGCAGTGGCGCAAGCCGGTGCGCGGGGCTTTCTGACCTGGCCACCGTCGGCGTGGTAGCGACGGACACGAGGAGATCACCATGGACCTGACCTACCCGAGCGCCACCTTTCCCCCGCCGCCATCCATGCGGATGACGGTGCCGGACGGCTGGGCGCCGCTGCCCATGCCGGACTCCGTCATCGCCGCGGCGGACCCCGACTCGCCGCCCGAGTTCCGAGTGACCATCCTTGCCGTGGTGAGCCGAGTGGTGCGCAGCGACGCGGACCTCGACACGCTGGTTGCGGCAGCGCACGCGCGCACCGCGGCACAGTTCCCCACCGCGACCGTCCAGGGCGCCGACCGGACGGAGATCGCCGGCCACGACGCGGTTGTCACCGCGCGCACCATCTCCACGGACCGCTCGCCGATGCTGCTCTTCCAGGCCGAGGCGATGCTGTTGGCACCGACCGCCCACCCGGACGCGCGGGACCTGGTCCAGATCACCGGTACCTGCCCGGCCGCGGCGGCCGACCACTACGGCGCGATCTTCCGTTCCTGCATGCAGTCGTTGCGGCTCAGCGTCTGACCGGTTCGTCAGGGCGCCCGGGAACTGCTGTTACCTGGCGATCTGCACGTAGTCGACCTCCCCGCGGCGGACCAGGTAGCACCGGCCTGCCGGGAAGCGACGAGACTTGCGGCGTGGCAAGCGAATTCCGAACAGCTCCCCGTCCACCTCCACATCCGGGGCAAGCAGCGCGCCGTGCTTCGACTTGCGGATGTCGGTGAGGAACCCTCCGAACGCGCGGTGCACCACATGCGTCTGCGCCGCCGCCAGCAGCAGCAGACCCGAATCGCGCCCCCGGCGCAGCAATGCCGAGAGCGCCCCGGCTGCGGGGGAGTCGGTCAACTCGTCGGCGTCGTCGACCACCAGCAGCAGGGTCGGGAACCCCGTCGACGCCATCGAACCGCCGCCGGCGGCATCCAGGGCGGACTGCAATGACTTGGCCGCATCCGCGATCACCGCGTCGGCCCCGTCGGGGCCGCTGCCGACCCCGGCCCACCCGGGCAGGTCCACGAGCGCGCTGCGGCGCGGCACCAACAGGAACGACGGAACGTCCGGGGCGGCGCGGCGCAACTGGCTGACCAGGGTGACGAGGGCGGTGGAGCGGCCGCTGCGATCCGGTCCGATCGCGGCGAACACCGGGTTGTCGGCCAGATCCACCATGCTCGGCAGGCCGGTGATGCCGGACCGGCCGAGCGCCACCGCCAGGTCGCCGGGTGTCGGTGACGGGAGTCCGGAGAGCGCGACGTCGTCCGCGAGCGGCTCCACGCGGGCCGGGCCGGGCCGGGTCGGATCGGCACCTGCGGCGCCGGAGGTGCTCTTCCCGTCGCCGTCCCGGGCCTCGCCCGGAACATCGTCATCGGCCGATGCGAGCCGCCCGGCAACCTCGGCGATCGCGGCGGCCTGCCCGGCACCGGACGGATCGTCACCGACCACCGCGACCTGAACCTCTCGTCCAGAGGTCGAGAAGCCGCGGCCCGGCGGCAATGTCACCTGACCCAGCGCGGTCGGCAGGCCAAGCGAGGCGTACTCGTCCGCCTCGGCCATCCGCAGCACCAGGCGGCCCGCGATCACGCCGGACAACGCGGAACCCACGGCGCCGCGCCGGTCGGCGGTCAGCACCAGGTGGATGCCCATCGCCCGTCCGTCGCCGGCCAACCTGGCCAGGCGTTCGATGAGCTCGCCGTGATCGATGTTCAGATAGGTCTGCTGGAAGGCGCCGTACCCGTCGAGCAGCAGGACCAGGTAGGGCATGTGCCGTCCGCCGGCCCGGTACTCGGCGACCGACGCCGCCGATACCCGCGCCAATTCCGTCCGCCGGCGGGCCACCTCCCGTTCCAGCAGGGCGAAGAGCCCGTCCACCCGCTCCGCCTCGTCCGGGGTGATCACCGCCCCGCAGTGCGGCAGCCCGCGCAGCGGCAGCAGCCCTCCGCCGGCGAAATCCAGCGCGTAGATGTGCAGGTCGCGCGGTGGCAGCCGCTGGGCCAACGCGGTCGTCAGGGTGCGCAGCAGCGTGGTCTTGCCCGATCCGGCGGCGCCGTATACGGCCAGGTGCCCCACTTCCGACAGGTCCGCCGCGAACGGTTGCTGAGCCTGCGCGTCCGGCAGGTCCGCCATCCCGATGGCCGCCGCCACTTCTCCCGTGCCGGCCGGCACATCGGCGGCGAACGGCAACGGGATCAACTCCGGCAGCGGATCCAGCCAGGGCCGTGGCTGATCCGGGATGCCGGCCTGCTCGTGCGCGGTTCGGATCGTCTCCACCAGGCGCTGCAGGTCGGTCGGCGTCGCGATGTCCTCCGCGATCGCACCGCGCGATGCTGCCGTGCCGGACAGGCCAGGAGCGAATTTCAACGCCCGCACGACGGTCGGCGTCGACGCCGGTCCGTGGGCCGACCGGGCGTTCGCGTACGCGGTCTGCACCGCGGTGATGTCCCGGCCGATCCGAACGAATGCCCGGCCCGGCAACGATTTCGGGATTCGTGCGGCATCGGGCCGGTCGATCACATCGTTCGAATCCACCTCGTCTGCGATCCGAAGTGCGATCCGCAGGTTCGTGTTGGCGCGGATGTTGTCGTCGACCACTCCCGTCGGGCGCTGGGTCGCGAGCATCAGGTGCACCCCGAGCGATCTGCCGCGCTGCGCGATGTCGATCACGCCCGCGACGAACTGCGGCACCTCCTTCTTCAAGAATGCGAATTCGTCGAAGACGATGAACAGGTTGGCCGGGGCCGCCTGCGGCGAGCGAAGCTCCAGGTCGGTCAAGTCCTTCGCACCGGCCGCGGCCAGGATGTGCTCCCGGCGCCGAAGCTCGGCGTTCAGCGACACCAGCGCGCGCTGCGCCAGATGGGCGTCGAGATCGGTGAAGAAGCCGACCGTGTGGGGCAGGGCCACGCATCCCGAGAACGCCGCCCCGCCCTTGTAATCGACCAGGATGAAGGTCAACCGGTTCGCGGGGTGATTCGCCGCCAGCGAGGCGACCAGGCTCTGCAGGAACTCGCTCTTGCCCGATCCGGTCGTCCCGGCGGCCAGCCCGTGGGGACCGTCGCGGCGCAGATCCAACTCGACCGTCCCGGAGGCGCCGACGCCGATGGGTGCGGCCAAGCCGGCGCCGGGCCGGGATCGCGACCAGCGTTCCACGACATCGGCCACCTTCGGCTCGGGCATCTGAAGCACGTCGAGCAGCAGGACCCGCCGGGGCAGTTCGCCGGCGGCGGCCGCGGCGCTCACGTCGCGCAGGGGGGCGAGCGCGCGGGCGGCCGTGGCGGCGCGCCGGGGGGTGAGCGCATCGCAGGTCAGCGGGCCGATGACGTCCCCCGTCGCGGTCAGGGTGACGGTTGCGCGCGCCGGATCGGCATCGGCGATGACGATGGCACGGCATTCGCCCGGCAGTTGTTCCGGCCGGTCCGCGCCGACGACGGCATACACGCCGAAGGCGGGGCCCTCGGCGAGCACCCGGGACAGTGCCGGCCGTGGCACCGGCACCGAATCGGGCAGCACCAGCAACACGTTCGGGGAGAAGCCGGCTTCGAACCCGCCCGGATTGCGTTC
>CAZUXD010000043.1:13006-30245 GCA_964624455.1 uncultured Actinomycetes bacterium
CGGGTGACGATCGTATCGTCCACCACCGTGAACAGGGCCCGGATGTCCTGCTCCTCGGAGGCGACGGTGCGTGCCCCGGGCACTCCGGCAAGCAGCGGCAGGGTGTGTGGCAACCACTTGACCCAGTCCCACGCCGGCAGGTCGGATGGCGCCACCAGCGCCACGATGGCCAGATCCCTGGGGGAATCGAGGGTGGCCGCCTGCGCCACCAGTGCCCGCATCAGCGCCTGCCTGGCCGGGGGCGTGCCGCTGACCCCGAGCGTGCCGAGGGAGCGCAGGTCGGCGTCCACCGGGACGTCCGGGTCGGTGGCGAATCGGGCGGTCAACGCCGCGACCCGCCCGGCCTCCGGGGTGTCGGCATCGCCGGACGGGGCGTAAACCTGCAACCTGGTGGGGAGATCGGCGGTGCCCAGGCGCAGCGCGAGGAAGTCGTCGTCCGCCGGCCGACGCTCCCACAGGGTCGGCGCGTGGTGCTCGGCCCGATCCAGGAGGTCGGCCGTACTCGGCGCCTGCGCGCGGCGCTGGTGCAGGAGCGCGGCGAACCGGTCGGCGACCGTGGCGTCCAGCCCGTCCATCGCGGCGGCGAACTCCGCGCGTGCCGTGCGGTAGTCCCGGCGCCCGCTCCGCCGGTCCTCCCACAACGATGCCAGCGCCATGATCGGGCCCATCAGGGCGAACAGCAGCATCACCGGGCCCATCACCACGGCGAGCACCGCCCCGGTGGCCACCGGCACCAGCGAGGCGGCCAGGGGCAGGCGCCGTCGGCCGGGCGCGGTCGGCGGCACGGGTAGCCGGATCTCGGCCGACGGGGGCAGCCGGCGGACTCGGGGGGGCCGGCTGAAGCCGACGGTGCCCTCGCCGGACGGCAGCGCCGCGGCCGCTGTCCGATCCGATATCGGACGGCACTGTATGAGGCTGCCGCCGATGGCCAGGACCTGCCCCGGCTGCCACGGTGTCGGGTCGGCGAGTCGGACTCCGTCCAGCCGGCTGCCGTTCGTGGTTTGCAGGTCGGTGACGGTGATCGTTGCGGTTTCGCCGGCGGGGCCCGATTCCGCCCGTTCGCCGCCGCGCCCGCCGGCCACCGTCACCTCCGCGTGCCGGCGGGAGACCTGGCCGTCGGTCAGCACCAGGCCGCCCGGGCCGGGTTCGCGGCCTACGACGTACCTGCCCGGCCGCACGGTGAGGCGCAGCCCGGTGTCGGGACCGCCGACCACGACGAGCTCGGCAGCCGCCGGCGGCTCCGACCGGTCCGGCCCGTTCGCGCCGGCCGGGGCCGGCGGACCTCCCGGCGGGCGAAGTCGGATTTCGTCGCCCGCGACCAGCCCCAAGGCTGTCACCGGCGAGCCGGGCCGCACCGCCGCGCCGGTGCGCGCGAGTTCTGCCGTCACCGCCGTGCCGCCGGCGCAGCCCTTCCCCAGCGCATCGATCAACTCCGCGGCGTCGGCCGAACCGTCGATCTCCAGCCGGACATGGAAGGCCTTCGGCGGGCCGGCGGCCGGTGCGACGGTGACGATCAGCGGAAGTTCCATGCCGTCCTTCCCGGGGCGGGCTGGGCGGAGCGAGCGTCCGGCGGCTTCGGCCGGGTGTCGTCCGCGGCGAGCGCGCGGCGCAACGCGCCGAGCCCTCGATAGGTCAAGGCGCGCACTGCCGCCTCGTTGATCTCCAGCACGGTGGCGACCTCGGCGACCGAGAATCCCTCCAAGTGCCGCAGGCCGATAGCGGCCTGCTGGGCGGGTGCCAGTGCCGCGAACGCGGTGCGCAGCCGGATCCTCGCATCGTGCCGCTCGATCCACTCGGCGGAAGGATCGGCAGCCTGCTCCAATGGCCGTTCGACGTCGGCCACCGGGATGGCCCGGCCGGCTGCCCCGCGGTGACCGTCGACGATCAGGTTCCAGGCGATCCGCATCAACCAGGCGCGCACCGGGATACCCCGGTCCCGATAGTTTCCGAGCCCGGCCAGCGCGCGGGCGTACGTCTCCGAAACCACGTCGTCGACATGCTGTCTCGGCACGCGCCGGGATACGAACCGGGTCACCGGCTCGACGGTCGTCGCGTACAGCCGGTGCATGGCCTCTCGATCACCGCGCTGGGCGCGCGCGATCGCTTCGGCGTCGTCGGAGAGCGGTGCGGTCGAGGGCATGATGGCGGGGAGTCGTTCCTCGTCTTCGGTTGGGCGGCAGGCGGTTTCGGGTGCGGGCAGGCGAGAGGGTTCGCCGGTGCGGAATCAGGGGCCGGTGATGAGCGGCGGAAGGGACCATTTTGTGATCAATGACGGCCGCACGTACGTCAGGATGTAGGTGGTCGTCGGTGCTTGGGTCAGCGGCGGGGGCGGCGGGGGCAGCTTGTTGTAGTACGTGAGCGTCTTGCTGGCCTTACCGGCCGGTCCGGAAACGGTGAGGGTGAAGGAGTTCTGCGCCTTGGTGCAGTCGAACGGCACAACCGCGAACGGCAGCGTCGCCGGTGGCGGTCCGACGTTCGCCGGCAGTTCGAAGTAGAACGGGTCGAGCGACGCGTCGGGGCCGGAATTCACCCCGATCCAGGCGGTTGTTGCGTTCGTCGAGGCCCAAACCATCTGCAGCGTGACCGTTGACAGCGCGCCGCAACTCACCGAATCCGAACCGGGCGGCGTTTCGGAGAACGAGACTATCGAGGGCGGAACGGCTGGTGCCTTGGTCTTCTTCGGCGGTGTGGTTGGCTCCGCTGGGGGACCCACGCTCACCACGACCGTCGCGGTCTTGGTGACGTTGCCCGGTTCCGACGGCGATGTGGGCGGCTCCTCGGAGGTGACGTTCCCACTCGTTACGACATCTACGAACTCGGTACCCGGAGCCCACGCAGTCGATTCGGTAGGCGGTGCGGTACTGCTCGTCGCATCCGATGGATCGGGGACGTCGGCCGCCGGGTCGGTTGCCGAATCGGGCGTGGTGCCGACCTGGCCGGCTGCCTGCGCGACCTCGGCGGAACTCGACGGACGGGCCAGGAGGTAGTACGTACCGCCGCCGGCCAGCAGTGCGACGACGGTGACGGCGCCGATCAGGACGGCGGCACCCCGCCGTCGGCGGGGTGGATGCGCCGGATCGTTCGGCGGCGGCGCGGGAGGATCCAGCCGTGGGTTGCCGCGGATTCCCATCATCGTCATCTCGGCCACGGGGGGTGCCGCGGCGATACCGGTGACCGAGGGTGCAAGCGGCTCGACGATGATCGGTTCGCGGCCGAGCCGCGGCCCGCCTGATGGTGCTCCCGACGCGGCCTGCGTGGTGTCGCCGCCGGTGCGGGCACCGGCTCCTCCGCCGGTCGTAGGCGGGGGCGCGATCGACGTGGTGAGCCACGCCGTGACCGGGAGGCCCAGTTCGGCCTGCACCTGTTGCAGCGCACGACCGAACGCGGTGGCGTCCACCGGGCGGCCGGCAGGGGTCTTCGCCAGCCCGGAGAGCAGCAGCCGGGTCAACGACGCCGGGATGTCCGTGCGCTCCGGTGGCGCCGGCGGGTCGTTCATCACCATCGAGAGCAGGACGAGTAGCGCTGCCGATGTTTCCGCAACGAACGGCGGATGCCCTGCCAGCAGCGTGTAGAGCGTCGACGCCAGGCTGTATATATCGGCGGATGCGCTGGGTGCCGTGCCGGTGAGGGATTCCGGGGCCGCGTGGTTGACGGTGAAGGAGGCAGCGGTCGCGGTCGAAACCCGCTGATCATCCACCACCGCGATTCCGAAGTCGGCCAGCAGCGGTTCGCCGAACTGGCTCAGCATGATGTTCTCGGGCTTGATGTCCCGGTGCAGCACCCCGGCGGCGTGCGCGAAAGCCAGAGCGGCCGCGATCGACACGCCCGCGTGCAGCACCTCGGGCACCGGCAGGGGACCGCGTCGGCGCAGCGCGTCGCCGAGGGAACCGCCGTCGCACAACTGCATCGACAGGAACGGGTGCCCGTCGGAGGTGAAGCCCGAGTCGTACACCGTCACGATATTGGGATGCGCACCCACCCGGCCGTTCGTGGCGCATTCCCGCCGGAATCTGGCCCGGGCGGCCTCGTCGACCAGGTCGACCGTGAGGACCTTCACCGCGACGTGGCGGTCCACCGCGACTTGTCGCGCGCGGTACACGGTCGAAAAGCCGCCTCGCCCAATCGGTTCGAGGTCCGTGTAGCCGGTCGCCTCCACGGCCGCCTCCCGCCCCACAGTCGCCGGAACACCGTCACCCACCTGGCAAAGGACAGGTGGGCATACCTGAAGGAACACATCAGAGACCGCTGCCGCGCCACGCCCGAAGCGCACCGACGAGCATCGCGCCCGAATCGTACCGCCCCGGGGCATCCGGCTCCAGTGCGTTCGACGCGACCAATCGCCGGTGAAGGGTGGCCCCGGCAGTGCCCGCAGGGTGCCCTCCATGGGCAGGACAACCCCCGCAGGGCGCGTCGCGATTGGTGCGGCGCCGCCCGCGTGGCGTGCCGGGATGGGCCCGGTCGCGCCGGCGGCCGACCACGGGACGGGCGCGGTGCGCGGGGACGGGCGCGGTGCGCGGGGACGGGCGCGGTGCGCGGGGACGGGCGCGGTGGAGCACGGGCCGGCTCCCGATGGTCACGGGGTGCCGTGATGTGCCCGGTCAGACCCGCGCGGCGATCTTGCGAGCCAGATCCTCCAGACCCTTGACGTACTTCGGCGAATCGCTGGTCCGAATCAGGTGGAGCACGTGCCAGGTGTCTGCCTTGCGGAAGAAGATGTAACCGGGCTCGGTGAGCGCTTCGTCGCCGATGCCGTCGAGGGTGGTGAATTCGTGTCCGATCGTCTGGTCGGCGGTCAGCAGGGTCCGGGCATCCTCGCCGATCCACAGCTCCACCTGCGCCGTCGGTCCGGACGCCAGCCCGGTGTAGACGCAGGTCCTGGTGTCGCCGATATCCGCCGCGGTGGCCGGGTTGAGCGGCGTCGCGGCCAGCTCCTCGGCCTCGGATTGCGGCAGCAGTTTGCATGGATCATTGAGCTCGGCGGCAGGATTGGTGGGCGGAGCCCCGGTCGTGCCGACCGGGGCCGCAGCGCTTGGAGTGTCGGGCCCGGTGGGCATTGGTGCTGCTGCGCTTGGGGTTTCGGGTCCGGTGGGCGGGGTCGCCGAAGGCCCGGTTGCGGTTCCGGGAGCGCCGCCGGCGGTTCCCGGAGTTGTTGTGGTGGCGGCGGCCGGCGCCGCGCCTTTGTCTGCGACGGGCCGGGTGAGCAGGTAGTACGTTCCGCCGGCGATCAGCAGGGCCAGCGCAACGCCGGCGGCGATCAGCGCGGCTGCGGCGCGGTGGCGGCGGGGCGTCTTGGCCGACTCGCGGACCGACGGCGCAGGTTTCGGCGGCGGCGAGGTGTGCGCACCCATCATCGTCGGATCGGCGGCCGGTGGAACCGGTGTGCCGTACGTGGTGAGCGAGGGGGCAAGGGTTTCGGCGATGACGGGTTCGGGCGTGCGCGACTCCGGCGCAGGGGCCGTGAGCGCAGACGCTGTGCCGGCCGCATGGTCGGTGGCGCCTTCGCGCAGGGTCGCCGTTTCGGGCGGCGCGGGGCTCGCGGGCGACCCGGGGAGGTGCGTCGGATCGGTCGGGGCGGACGGCTCGGCCGGGCCGGGCGACCGTGGTCCGGCGGCGGACGTCGCGCGTGCGGTCAGCCGAGCGGTGATCGGCAGGCCGAGTTCGACCTGGACCTGTTGCAGGTCGCGCCCGAATGTGGCCGCGTCGGCGGGCCGCTCGCCGGGTTCCTTCGCCAGCCCCGCGAGGAGCAACCGGTTCAACGATTCCGGAACGTCGCCGCGGTCCACTGGCGGGGCCGGGTCGTTGAGCACCATCTTCAGCAGGGCCGCCAGCGCCGCGGACGAGCCGGCCACGAAGGGCGGATGCCCGGCCAGCAGCGTGTACAGCGTCGAGGCAAGTCCGTACACGTCCGCGGACGGGCTGGGCGGCTCGCCTGCCAGGCATTCCGGGGCGGCATGGTTGATCGTGAACGATGATGCGGTGGCGGTCGAGATGCGCTGGTCGTCCACCACGGCGATCCCGAAGTCCGCCAGCAGGGGCTCCCCGAATGGGCTCAGCAGGATGTTCTCCGGCTTCAGGTCCCGATGCAACACGCCCGACGAATGCGCGAACGCCAGCGCGGACGCGATGGATACGCCGGTGTGCAGAACCTGCTCCACCGACAGTGGGCCCTTGCGGCGCAGCGCGTCGCCGAGCGAACCGTCCGGGCACCACTGCATCGACAGGAACGGCTGGCCGTCATCGGTGAATCCGGAGTCGTACCCGGTGACGACGTTCGGGTGCGTCCCCACCCGGCCATTGGTCGCGCATTCCCGGTGGAACCGGGCGCGCGCCGCCTCGTCCACCAGGTCGACCGAGAGCACCTTGACGGCGACATCCCGGTCCAGCGCGACCTGGTGTGCCCGGTAGACGGTGGAAAACCCCCCACGCCCCACCGGGATCAGGTCGGTGTATCCCGGGATCTGCACCGTAACCTCCTGCCGAGAGATGTCGTGGGAGAACCGATATCGGTTGATCTGTCGAGCCGAGCGCCCGAAGCGCACCCCAGGTGGTGGCGAGCAGGGATTGGACACACACGCCCTCGTCCGCGCGTCGGCGGGTATCGCGCGGCCGAATCGTACCCCGGCCGTGCCGCGGCCGGGGTACGGTCACCGGGTCCCGGATCCGCTTCGCCGGCTCGTCGCCCCCTGCCGTCCGCGCCACTTCTGTCGATCCGCGCCGGAAGGTTCTGGCGCCGATCCTGGAAAGCGCCGCGGGCCGGCGTCTCCGGTTGGTTAGTGCCCGCCGGCGCCCGGTGTCGGCCGGCCGCTGTAGCGGGCCAGCGGAATGCTCAGCGCAACCAGGCCGGCGGCCGCCGCGAAGGCGCCCGGCACCGTGATCACGGCCGTGAGCGCGCCGACCAGAGCCGCTCCTAGCGCGGAGCCGGCGTCGTAGCCGACGTTCCACACCGCGCTGACGGTGGCGGTCTGCTGCTGCCCGGCCCGCGCGAACGCGGCGAGCAGGGTGAGGTTCTGGATGGCGCCGTACCCGATGCCCAGCACCGCCGAACCGATGAGGGTCACCGCCCAGCCGGCGGCCCCCGGCAGTAGCAGCCCGGCAACCACCACCCCCATACCGACCGCGGAGATCCCGGATCCGCCGGGGAGCAGTCGGACGATCCCGGAGCGGTCCGCGATCAGACCGGCCCGCCAGCGGGAGAGCGCGCCGGTGACCCCCCAGACGAACAGGCCGATCGTGGCGAGCGCGCCGTCCGGCCGCGCGATCGGCAGATAGGTGAGGAAACCCCCGCCGGCCAGCGTGACCATCAGCAGCACCAGCGCCGGGGGGATGGCGGCAAGTCCGGCCGTGCGGCGTGCCATGGACGCTGCCGGGTCGCGTCCCCGCCGGCCGCCGGCGGGTGGGCGATCGTCCGACCCGGCCGCGCCGGCCCGAGCCAGCGCGGGGGCGAACGGAACGCTGAGCAGCGGGGCGGCGCCCAGGATCGCGACGAGCGGAAATTGCCCTGCGGCGACCAGCGCGACCCCGCCCGACGTCGCGAGCAGCGTCGGAATCGCGATGGCCAGGCCGTAGATTCCGATGGCCTCGCCGCGTCGGGAGATAGGAACGATCCGGGCGGTCATCGTCGAGCCGAGCACGGTCAGGATTCCGAAACCGGCGCCGCGCAACGCGCTCACACCGACCGCCCAGGCCAGGCTGTCGTTCAGCAGCAGCAGCAGCGACGGCGCGCCGAGCGCGATGAGGCCGCCTGCCAGGGTCCCGGCCATCCCGAACCACTGCACCAACCGCGGTGCGAGGAGTTGCGTGCACACCGTTGCCGCCAATAGCGCCGTGGTCACCAGACCCGCGAGGCTGTCCGGGGTCCCGTGCGCCGCCAGGTAGGCGGGCAGCGCCGAGAGGGTCACGCTGAATCCGATAGCGCCGCCCAACGTGTACCCGGCCAGCAACCGCATGGCGGGCAACCGCCACAGCGACGTGCCGCGCGATGCCGGGAACCCGGCCTGGGTGTCGATGATCCCGCCCTTCCTGGTACCGGCGGCGGTTGTCGCTGCCGGGTGTTCCTGAAATCCCACTGCCGGATGTTGCTGCCGGATGGTCTCCGCGACCGTCCCGCGGCTCCCATCGCCATCGGTCGTCCCGGCGCGCCGCGGGTGGGTTGGTGGACACAGCCAGTCCATGGCTTGGTGGACACAGCCAGTCCATTGGCTTGGTGGACACAGCCAGTCAAGGAGTATGCCGGAACTGCACGTTCCGCTGCACCGGCGGTGTCGATGCTCTTTGGCCGGGCCGATGTTGCGGGACCTTCGCGACGGGACGACCGAGCCGCTGCGCCATCTGTCACCCGGGCGGTGACGGTGTCCTTCGGCGGGGCCGATGCGCGGAGCCGGCGCCGAATTCCGGGACACTGCGGCGGTCACGGGGATGACCGGGCTGCGGGGCCCGGAAGCGCAGGGCATTTCCGATGTGGCCGGCGAAGACCCCGTCACCGAAGGCGGATGACGTCGAACTCGCACGCCGGGTGCGCGATCGCCTCCTGCGCCGCGATCAGCGCGATCTCCGGTCCGGACTCGCCGGTGGCCGCCTGACGCAGTGTCTCTTGCAGGACCGCGTAGATCGATGACGCGGTACGGCGCAGCGCCTCGACGATGCCGTGCTGCAGCAGGTGCACCACGAAGAGCGCGGCGGTGACGTCGCCGGCGCCGTTGACCCGGAGCGGTAGCCACGGCGTGCGCACGCGATACGCGCCCGAATCGTCGACGGCGATCATGCCGATGGTGCGGGCGGATCCGGCGCCGGCCGCGCCGTCGCCATCATCGGCTCGCCCGTTCCCGCGGGTCGCGTCACCCCTGCCGGCACCTGTCGCGGAACGTGTTGCTGGGCCGTCGGTTTCGGGCAGTAACCCGAAATGCTCCCCGGTGTCGCCCCGGCCGCTGCTGCCGCCTGCCTCGATCGGCACAGCGGCGCCGTCCTCGATGGACGTCACCAGCACGGTCGACGGCCCCCTGCCGCGCAGCCGGTCGACGGCGGCCAGCAGCCCCTTCTCGGTGGACACGTCGGCCGGGACGGCGGTCGCCGGATCACCGCCCGATCCGGCGAGGTACGCCAACTCGAACGCGTTGGGGGTGACGATATCCGCTGCGGGGAGCACCTTCTCCCGGATGAGGGCGGGAATTCCGGGTTGCACGTACATGCCCCTGTCCACGTCCCCCATCACCGGGTCGCAGCAGTACACCATCGACGGGTTCATCGCCCGGACCTTCGCCACGGCATCGAGCGCGACGGTTGCAACGCCCGGCGATCCCTGATATCCGGTCAGCACGACGTCGGCCCGGCCCAGCACGCCGCGATCGGCGATGCCGCGGACGACCTCTGCCACCATCTCCGGTTCGAAGACCTCGCCGCGCCACGAACCGTAGCCGGTGTGGTTGGAGAAGTGCACCGTAAGGACGGGCCACACCTCGTGCCCGAGGCGTTGCAACGGGAAGGTCGCCGCGCTGTTCCCCGCATGGCCGTAGGCGACGGACGACTGGATGGACAGGATGTTCATGGCACCGAAAGCGTATGCCCGGCGCCTCGCCGCTATCGATCGCGCGCGGCGCCGTCCGATGGCGTCACCCGCTCGATCTGCGGACGCGCGAAGCCGGACGCCTCGAACGCAGCGGTGACGGCATGCCGAACGGCGGCCGTCTGCCCCGCCGCCACCAGCGCCAGAACCGAACCGCCGAAGCCGCCGCCGACCATCCTCGCCCCCAGCGCGCCTGCGCGCTGCGCCTCGGCGACGGCCAGATCCAGTTCCGGACAGGACACCTCGTAGTCGTCCCGGAGGGATTCGTGGGAGGCCGTCAGTTCCGGTCCGACCCGGTCCACCGAACCGTCGCGCAACCGCCCGGCCACGCGGTGCACGCGATCGATCTCGGTGATCACGTGGCGCGTCCGGCGGCGCAGCACCGGCGGGAGGCTTCGCAGGGCGTCGTCCAGGCCCGTCGTTGGCAATTCGGACAGGAATCGAAACCCGAGCGCCCGCGCTGCCGTCTCGCATTCCGCGCGCCGCTGGGCGTACCGGCCGTCCGCCAGCGAATGGCGCACCCGGGTGTCGATGACGAGCACCCGCACCCCCACCGCATCCGGATCGAACGGGATCTGTTCCGCGCAACCGGTCGCGGCGTCGAAGAGCAGCGCATGCCCGCGGGTACCGGCCGTCGCCGCCGTCTGGTCCATCAGCCCGCACGGCACGCCGACAAATTCGTTCTCCGCCCGCTGGGCCAATCGGGCGAGCTGTTGTCCATCAAGGGCTAGCTTCAGGTGATCCGAAACAGCAAGCGCGGCCGCGCATTCCACGGCCGCAGAGGACGAGAGACCGGCTCCGGCCGGCACCGCCGAATCCAGCGCCAGATCGAGCGGCGGGACCTCGTGCCCGGCCGCGCCGAGCGCCCACAGCACCCCGAACGGGTACCCGGCCCATCCGCGGGTATGAGGGCCCCCGGGCGTCAGCTCGTCCGGCGCGGCGGATTGCACCTGCTGCCCGCGCTGCGCCGAGATCACCCGGTGCCGGTCGGTCCGTCCCGGCGCGAGCGCCAACGCGGCGCGGCGGTCGATCGCGAACGGCAGCGCCGGGCCGTTGTTGTAATCGGTGTGCTCGCCGATCAGGTTGACCCGTCCGGGCGCCGACCACACCCCGGCCGGATCGGAGCCGAACGCCGCGCGGAACAGCGTGGTCGCCGTCATGGGGATACGCGCTGCGGGGCGGCCGGGCGGGGCCCTGTCGGGCCGCGGCGCGGCCGCGGCGGGATCGGCGGGGCGCAACTGTTGTCGGGTTCGGCGGCGGCGCGGGTAGCCATGCGCGTGACGGCCGGGCGGGTTGCCGGACGGCTCATGGCCGCACGAGTTCCCAGGCGTCGGACACCATGTCCGAAAGCCCAAGCGTCGGTTGCCAACCGAGTTCGCGCGCGGCCCGGCCGGCGGAGGCGACCAGCCGCGCCGGATCGCCGGACCGACGCGGCCCGATCACGGTCGGCACGGTCCGGCCGGTCACCTGCTCGATCGTTTCGAGCACCTGGCGGACCGAGAAGCCGTCGCCGTTGCCGAGGTTGCATACCACGTGGCGGCCGGGGACGGCCTTCCGCAGCGCCATCACGTGCGCCCGGGCCAGATCGGCAACATGCACGTAGTCCCGGATGGGGGTGCCGTCCGCGGTCGGCCAGTCGTCGCCGTAGATGGTGAGCGCGTCCCGGCGGCCGGCCGCGGCGGAAAGTGCCAGCGGGATCAGGTGCGTCTCGGTCGCGTGCCGCTCGCCGGCCCCGAACGCGGCGCCGGCGACGTTGAAGTAGCGCAGGCTCACCGCCGCCAGATCCGTCGCGGCGCATTCGTTGGTGAGCATCATGTCCACCGCTAGCTTGCTCGCTCCGTAGGCGTTGGTCGGCCGGAGGGGCGCGTCCTCGGTGATCGGGATCTCCTCCGGCTCGCCGTAGACCGCCGCGGTGGAGGAGAACACCAGGATCGGCACCCGGTGCTCGGCGACGGCGTCCAGCAGCTCGCGGCTGCCGCACACGTTGGCGCGCCAGTACTTCGCGGGCTGCCGCACGGACTCGCCCACCAGCGACTTGGCGGCGAAATGCAGCACCGCGTCGAAACGGTCACGCCCCAGCACCCCTGCGGCGTGCGACAGGTCGCAGCGCTCGAGGCGCACGCCATCGGGGACCGCGTCGGCGTGACCGGTGGAGCAGTCGTCGAGAACCACCACGCGATCGCCCTGCGCGAGCAGCAATCTCGTCACCACCGACCCTATGTAGCCGGCGCCGCCGACAACCAGCACGTTCATCGGGTCGCCGGTCCCGGCCGGCTCGTCATCGCCGTGCAGCGGTTTCACATGGTCACCTCACCCGTCGTCACAGCACGACCTCCCGCAACCGCCGAGCCGCCGCCTCCGGTGCGATGTCGTTGATGAAGGCGCCCATCGCGGACTCGGATCCGGCCAGGTACTTGATCTTCCCCGGTGCGCGGCGGATGGAGAACATTCGCAGGTGCAGCCAGAAGTCGTCCCGGCCCTGGTGGACGGGCGCCTGGTGCCAGGCGGTGATGGACGGCAGGGTGTCGTCGAACACCCCCTCCATCCGGCGCAACACCTCGAGGTAGGCGGGCACGAACGCCTCACGCTGGGCCTCGTCCAGGCCCGGCAGGTCGGGCACCCGGCGGCGCGGGTACAGGTGCACCTCGATCGGCCAGCGGGCGGCGAACGGCACGAACGCCAGCCATTCGCTGTTGCCGGCCACCACCCTCGGGCCGGATTCCTCCCGCGCGATCACATCTGCGAACAGGTTGGCGCCGTTGCTCTTCCGGTAGCGCGCGGCCTGCGCGATCATGCGGGAGGTGACGGGGGTGACGAACGGGTAGGCGTAGATCTGGCCGTGCGGGTGCTGCAGGGTCACGCCGATCTCGATCCCGCGATTCTCGAAGCAGAACACCTGTTGGGCGCCCGGGTGCCGCGACAGGGCGACGGTGCGGTCGATCCAGACCTCCAGCACCGTGCGGATCCGGGTCGGCGGCAGCATCGACATGCTCGCGTGGTGGTCGGCGGTGAAGCACACCACCTCGCAGCGCCCGATGGCGGGCGCGGGGTTACGCCACCGGTCGGGCGGGAGCGACCCGTCGGGCTGGAGCGCCTGATAGGGCGGGGGCGCCAGAGCGGGCGGCGGCCACGGACCATTCCCGGCGTTCTCGGCGAAGGACGGGAAGCGATTCTCGAACACCACGACGTCGTAGGCCGGTGACGGGATCTCCGTGTGGTTGCCGTTCCTCGACGGGCAGAGCGGGCAGGCGCTCTCCGGCGGGTGGTAGGTGCGCGCCTGCCGGTGACCGGCAATCGCGACCCACTCGCCGGCCAGCGCGTCGAACCGGGCCTGCGAGTTGTGCCCGATGATCGGCAGATCCCGATCATCGCGCAGGACCCGGGACGCGCCCGGCGTCTCGTCGAAGTAGATCAACTCCCGGCCGTCCGCCAGGGTCATCACGGTCCGGAACAGCGAGTGGCCGGCCCGAGCATCGCTTCGGTCGGCAGCCATGCCCAGAGCGTGCCATCCGGCCGCCTGGTGGGCCAGCGCGGCCGGCCTCCGCGCGGCCGACCCGGATCGGGGCCCAGATGTGGCAAATACCCTGAGGGGGTATAGTCTGCGGTGGTGTCCTCGGCGTCGGGGACCAGCGGACGGCAGGAGCGGGCACATGGCAGATCTTCTTCAGGTGGACGGTTCCGGCAGCGTCATGCACGGTTATACCGCGCGGAAGGACGCCCATCTGCGGCGGCTCCGCCGCATCGAGGGGCAGGTACGGGGTCTGCAACGCATGGTCGAGGAGAACCAGTACTGCATCGACATCCTCACCCAAGTCTCGGCCGCCACCCGTGCGCTGCAGTCGTTTTCGCTCGAGCTGCTCGACGAGCACCTCTCGCACTGCGTCTTGCACGCGGCCGAGCACGGCGGCGAGGAGGCCGAGCGCAAGGTCAAGGAGGCCTCCGCGGCCATCGCCCGGCTCGTCCGCAGTTGAGCAGGCGAACGGCCGGCCCGAAGAATCGTCACCGCCGCAATTGCCCCATCACGATCAGCGCCCCGGACGTCCGGGGCCCGACAGGAAGGACCAACGTATGAGCACCGCCACGTATACCGTCACCGGGCTGACCTGCCAACACTGCGTGAACTCCGTCACCGAGGAGCTCTCCACGATCCCGGGGGTCACCGCCGTCGCCGTGGACCTGGTCGCCGGTGGGGCATCCAGCGTGCACGTGACCAGTGATGCCGCGCTCGACCCGGACGCCGTCGCCGCGGCCGTGGACGAGGCCGGCTACCAGTTGCAGTGATCCGGGGCGGCCGACGCAGCCGCCTGCTTGGCCCGCCGGGCGCGGCCTCGGAACGCGGGGAGGGAGCGAAGTGAGCACCACGCAGCAGACACGCACCGTCGAACTCGACATCGGGGGCATGACGTGCGCCTCCTGCGCCGCCCGGGTCGAGCGCAAGCTGAACCGGCTGGGCGGTGTTGCGGCCACCGTCAACTTCGCCACCGAGCAGGCCCGGGTCACCGCGCCGGAAACCCTCACGGTGGACGACCTGATCGCCACGGTGCGGGCGACCGGCTACACCGCGCAGCGATCCGCGCCGCTGTTCGGCGAGGTTTCCGGCGGGGATGACGATGCTCAACCCGCCACCCTGCTCGACGCGCCGGACGGGTCCGGAGGGGCTCCCGCAGGCACCTCGTCACCGCTGCACGCCCCCAGCGGCCCGCCGGGCCGCGATGCGGCAGAACTCACGGCCCTGCGCTCCCGGCTGATCGGGGCCGCCGCCCTCGGGATCCCGGTGATGGTGCTTTCGATGGTTCCGCCGCTGCAGTTCACGTTCTGGCAGTGGCTCACCCTCACCCTTGCGGCGCCGGTCGTGACCTGGGGAGCCTGGCCGTTCCACCGCGCCGCCGCGACCAACGCGAGGCACGGCGCGGCCACCATGGACACCCTGATCTCGCTGGGCGTGTCGGCGGCGTTCTTGTGGTCGCTGTACGCGCTGTTCTTCGGCGGCGCCGGCGAGCCGGGGATGCGCATGAGCTTCCAGTGGCTCGCCGTGCCCGGCGAAATGCCGCACATCTACTTGGAAGCCGCCGCCGGGGTGACGCTGTTCCTGTTGGCCGGACGCTATTTCGAAGCGCGTGCCAAGCGCCGCTCGGGTGAGGCGCTGCGCGCGCTGGCGACGCTCGGCGCCAAGGAGGTCACGATCGAGCGCGCCGGCGCGCAGTTCACCGCTCCCATCGGACAACTCGCGGTGGGTGATGTGTTCGTGGTGCGTCCGGGCGAGAAGATCGCCACCGACGGCGAAGTCGTGGACGGCGCATCCGCGGTCGACACGTCCATGATCACGGGCGAGTCGGTGCCGGTGGAGGTCGGTGCCGGCGATGCGGTGACCGGCGGGACCGTGAACGCCCACGGGCTGCTGCGGGTGCGAGCGAGCCGGGTCGGGGCCGACACCCAACTGGCGCACATGGCCCGCCTGGTGCGCGACGCGCAGTCCGGCAAGGCCCCGGTGCAGCGACTGGCCGACCGGATCTCGGCGGTGTTCGTGCCGGTGGTGATCGTGCTGGCCATGGCCACGTTGGCCGTGCAGCTGCTCGTCGGCGCCGGGGCGCAGCCCGCCTTCACCGCGGCCGTCGCGGTGCTGATCATCGCCTGCCCCTGTGCGCTGGGCCTTGCGACCCCGACGGCGCTGCTGGTGGGCACCGGCCGCGGCGCGCAACTCGGCATCCTGATCCGTGGCCCGGAGATCCTGGAATCGACCCGGAAGGTCGACACCATCCTGCTCGACAAGACCGGGACGGTGACGGCCGGGCAGATGAGCCTCGGACAGGTGCTGGCGGCGCCCGGCCAGGATCGGGCAGAGGCGCTGCGGCTCACTGGAGCCGTCGAGGATGCGAGCGAGCACCCCATCGCCGCGGCGATAGCGCAGGCGGCAGCCCGGGAACTGGGTGAGCTGCCGGCGGTGACGGGGTTCGCGGCGACCGCCGGACTGGGCGTGCGGGGCACGGTCGAGGGACGGGTCGTCGTGGTCGGGCGCCCCGCGATGTTGGCGGCGGACGGGCTCACCGTGGATGCCGGCCTGGCGCGGGACGGTCGCACGGCGGAAGAGGCCGGCTCGACCGTGGTGGCCGCCGGCTGGGACGGGGCGGTGCGAGCGCTGTTCGCGGTTAGCGACGCGGTGAAGCCGACCTCGGCGGCGGCGATCGCCCAACTGCGGAACCTGGGCCTGCGCCCGCTGCTCCTCACCGGCGACAACAGGACCGTGGCGACCGCGGTCGCGGAGCAGGTGGGCATCGGGCGGGACGACGTCATCGCCGAGGTGTTGCCGCAGGACAAGGTTTCCGCGGTCCGCCGGCTGCAGGCTCGCGGGGCGGTGGTCGCGATGGTCGGTGACGGGGTCAACGACGCGCCCGCGCTGGCGGCGGCCGATCTCGGCCTGGCGATCGGCACCGGGACCGATGCGGCGATGGCCGCCAGCGACCTGACGCTGGTCCGCGGCGACCTGACGGCGGCGGCGGACGCGATCCGACTCTCCCGCCGGACGCTGCGCATCATCAAGGGCAACTTGTTCTGGGCGTTCGCCTACAACACCGCGGCGCTCCCGCTGGCGGCTCTCGGGCTGGCCAATCCGCTGCTGGCCGGCGCCGCGATGGCGTTCTCGTCGGTGTTCGTGGTGACCAACTCGCTGCGGCTGCGCCGGTAGCTCGCGACGCAATGGCCCGCCGGGCGGCGGTCCGGGGCCTGCGCCTCGCCGCGGCCGCGGCGCAGCGCGCAGGCGCAGCATGATCCGAGCGTGCGCGCCGGCGGGCACCGAAACCTCCGTCCTGAACGGGCGCACCGATCCGGCGGCGGGGCTTTGGTAGGTTCTGCCGTCATCGCCGTGGCATGCGCGCGGTTGAATGACTGTGCCGAACGACCACGCGCGACCCGGGAAGCGGCTCGGCCGCGCGAACCGAGACCCCACGAGATGAGTAGTTGGGTGCGCATGAACTCGCCGTCAACAACAGCCGGGCCGGCGCCAGCAGCGAGCGGTCGGGCGCACGGCCGCGTCCGCATCGGGGTGGACACCGGCGGCACGTTCACCGACGTCGTCGCAGTGGACGTCCTCACCGGGGCCATGGCCTCCACCAAGACGCCGTCCACCCCGGCCGACCCCGCCGAGGGCTTCCTGGCCGGTGTCGACAAGATCCTGCGGCTGATCGGCGCCGGACCGGCCGAGATCGAATCCATCTCGCACGGCACCACCGTCGCCACCAACCAACTGCTGGAGGGGAAGGTCGGCGACCTGGGGTTCATCACCACCTCAGGGTTCGAGTTCGTGTTGGAGATCGCCCGGCAATCGGTGCCGGACGGCTACGGCAACTCCTACTTCTGGGTCAAGCCCGACCGGATCGTGCCGGCCGACCGGGTCCGCACGGTCGGTGGCCGGCTGGACTTCCGCGGCAACGAGGTGCGCCCGTTCGACCGGGATGGCGCGGCGCGGGCGGTGCGCGCGTTCGCGGCAGAGGGCATCCGCACGCTCGGGGTGTGCCTGCTGCATTCCTATGCCAACGACGCGCACGAGCGCGCCATGCTCGAGGTGATCCGGGAGATCATGCCGGATGCGGTGGTGTCGCTGTCCAGCCAGGTGCTCAGGGAGTACCGCGAGTACGAGCGGTCGATGACGACCCTGGTCGACGCCTCCGTCAAGCCGCGGGTGGC
>CAZUXD010000044.1:0-28392 GCA_964624455.1 uncultured Actinomycetes bacterium
GCCTCCAGCTCTACCCCCCCACCCCATGACCCACGGACATCCCGGAAGCGCCCAATTTTGGGGCGTGGACCCGGGGAAACCGCGCGGATCCGGACAGGAACGGGGAGGCGGAACACGGTCGCCCACCGGTGATGGAAGGATGAGGCACCGTGAAGATCGCGGTGCTGGCCGGCGGGGTGGGCGGGGCGAAGTTCCTGCTAGGGCTCAAGGCCTTTCTCGGTTGGAAGCCGTTCGGCCCGAAGCCGCAGGGCACCGCCGACGAGGTCACCGCGATCGTCAACACCGGGGACGACATCCGCCTGCACAACCTGCACATCAGCCCGGACCTGGATTCCTGCATGTACACCACGGCCGGCGCAGCGGACCCCGACCGCGGTTGGGGTCGGGTCGACGAGAGCTGGGCGGTCGCTTCGGAGCTGGCGCTCTACGGCGCCGAAGCGCCATGGTTCTCGTTGGGCGACAAGGACATCGCGACCCACCTGGTCCGAACGCGGATGTTGGATGCCGGCTACTCGCTCTCGGCCGTCACCGAGGCGCTGACGGATCGCTGGCAGCCGGGCGTGCGGCTGCTGCCCATGTCCGACGATCGGGTCGAGACGCACGTGGTGATCACGGATCCGGACACCGGTGGTGGCTCCGGCGCCGATGGGGGCGACGGACCCGCAGCGGCCGAGGCTACCGTCGGCGGCACTTCGATGAGAAACGGTGACGAACCAGCGGCGGATGCCGCGCCGGCCGCGGACGCCACCCGGGCGGCCCGCCCGTCGCTCATCGCAGTCCACTTCCAGGAATGGTGGATCCGGTATCGCGCGGCGATCCCGGCGGTCTCGATCATGCCGATCGGAGCCGAGGAGGCGCGCCCCGCCCCGGGGGTGCTCGACGCGATCGGCGGCGCCGACGTGATCTTCCTGGCGCCGTCCAACCCGGTGGTGTCGATCGGCCCGATCCTGGCCGTGCCCGGGATCGCCGAGTCGCTGCGGTCGGCGCCGGCGCCGATCCTCGGCATCTCCCCGATCATCGCCGGCAGCCCGGTGCGCGGACACGCAGACGCGTGCCTCGAGGCGATCGGCGTCGAATGCTCCGCGCAGGGCGTCGCCGGCCATTACGGCGCCCGGTCGGCAGGTGGGCTGCTGGACGCGTTCCTGGTCGCCGAGGGCGACCGGGCCGCCGTGCCGGGCATGGCGATCGGGCACGCGCCCTTGCTGATGACCGACCCGCAGGCGAGCGCCGCCATGGTGTCGGCCGCGTTGGTGATCGCCGGTGTCCGCCGCTGAGCCCGCGCCGGGCGGGCGATCGGCCGTCGGCGCACCCCCCGCGACGGGGGGCCTGCACGTGGTGCCCGTCATCGGCCTGCCGGATGTCCGCCCCGGGGACGACCTGATCGGCATGATCGCGGCCGCCGCGGCGGACATCCTCGCGGATGGGGACGTGCTGGTGGTGACGTCCAAGGTCGTCTCCAAGGCCGAGGGCGCCCTGGTCGCCGCGCCCGCCGACCCGGCCGAGCGCGATGCCCTCCGCCGCCGGCTGATCGACGCCGAGACCGTCCGGCTGGTGGCGCAGATGGGCCGTACCAAGATCGTGGAGAATCGCCTCGGGATCGTCGCGGCTGCCGCCGGGGTCGATGCGTCAAATGTGCACACCGACGAGATCGCGCTGCTCCCACGGGATCCGGACAGATCCGCGGCGGAGATGGTGGCGGCGTTCGCGGCCCGCGACCGCCGGGTGGGGGTGGTGATCACCGACACCCAGGGCCGCGCCTGGCGCAACGGTGTCACGGACGTGGCGATCGGCGCCGCCGGCCTACCCGTGCTGGACGATCATCGAGGCGGGCACGACGAGTTCGGCAACGAACTCGTCGTGACCCAGGTCGCCGTCGGTGACGAGATCGCCGCCGCAGCCGATCTGGTCAAGGGGAAGCTCTCCGGGATCCCGGTCGCCGTGGTGCGCGGCCTGGACGCGCCGGGGCTGGCGAAAGGTGACGCCGCCGACGGCGCCCTTCGCGGGGGCGGGCGGCAACTCATCCGGCCGGCCGGCACCGACCTGTTCCGGCTCGGAACCGACCTGGCCATCGAACTGGGCCGGCGGGACGCGCTGGCGACCGGACCCGCGTCACACTGCCGCATCCACCAGGACGCCCGGGCGGTGCTGCACTCCTGGCAGGCTCCCGATCCGGCACAGGGCGCGCTGCGGCAGGCCTTCCTGACGCTCCTGGCGGCCCGGCCGGACGCGACCGCCCGCAGTTGCGTGCCGGGGCACCTGACGGCGTCGGCGGTGGTGCTGTCCGCCGACCTGCGCCGCACGCTGCTCACCCTTCATCCGCGTATCGGACGGTGGGTGCAACTCGGCGGACACTGCGAGGGCGATGACGAGACCCTATGGGCGGCCGCTGCGCGTGAGGCGGCGGAGGAGTCCGGCATCGCAGATCTCGCGCTCGACCCGGTGCCGGTGCATCTGGACGTGCATCCGGTGACATGTTCGTTGGGCGTCCCCACCCGGCACTTCGACGTGCGCTTCGTGGCGGTCGCGCCCGCGGGGGCCCGGCCGGTGCCATCTGCGGAGTCCTCGGACCTGCGATTCTGGCCGGTCGACGCACTTCCGCCGGGCGCCGACGAGGACGGCCTGACCGCTTCGGTGCTGCTCGCGGTGCAGCGTGCGGCCTCGGCCGCCGCGCGAACCGGCGGCGTCGTCACCGACCGGGAGGCGCCGGGCGGCGACCGATCCGGCCACCCCCGGTAAGGCGGCCACGCACACCTCCGTCAGCACCTCTCCGGAGCGCACCGGGGCGCAGCCCGCCGGGCACCCCCGCGACGCGACCGTAGGACCAGGCAACACCGCATCCACGCGCCCCGGCCCGGACCCGCAGCGGTTCGTAACGGGCGACGAGACCGTGGAACCGGGCGAGACCGCGCCCCGCCGCGAAACGCACCCAGGCCACACGTCCGCCGGGAATCACACCCCGGTCACACGTCCGCCGAGAACCGCACCCCGCCGTCCGGCAACGACACTCGCGGCCATATGCGGATCCCGCTGGTCAACTCGCAGCGGGCGCCGATCCGGGCCCCGTCACCGATGACCGCGTCGTGGACCACGGCCCCGTCACCGACGTGCGCGCCGGCCCCGATCACCGACCGCACCACCTCGGCACCGGCACCCACCACCGCGCCGTCGAACAGGACCGACCCGTCGATCCGTGACCGGCCGCCCACCACGGCCCCCGACCCGACCGTGCAGCCGCCCTCCAACACCGCCGACGGGTCGATGCTGCTGCCCGGCAACGTGAGCGCCACCCCCACCGGGCCGGGCAACGCATCCGTCGCGGCCAGTCCCTGCACCAGATCCGCGGAGCCCCGCACGAAATCCGCCGGCGTGCCGAGGTCCAGCCAGTAGGACGAATCGACATACCCGTGCACCCGGGCGCCGGACGCCAACAGCCCGGGAAAGGTCTCCCGCTCCACCGACACCACCCGCCCGGCCGGGATCGCCTCCACGACCGACCGGCGCAGCACGTAACAACCGGCATTGATCTGATCGCTGGGCGGCTCGTCCGACTTCTCCACGAACGCCAGCACCCGGCCGTCCCCACCGGTGGGCACCGATCCGAATCGGGTGGCATCGGCCACCCGCACCAGATGCAGCGTGGCGTCCGCGGCCGCGGCCCGATGAGCGGCCAGCAGCGCGGAAAGGTCGACGCCGGAGAGGATGTCGCCGTTGAACACCATCGCGGTCGATCCGCGCAATCGGTCGGCCACGTTGCGGATCGCCCCGCCGGTGCCGAGCGGCGTCTCCTCCACCACGTAGTCGATCTCCAGGCCCCACCCGTCGCCGTCGCCGAAGTACGCGCGGAACGTCTCGGCGCGGTAGGACGTGCCGAGCACCACATGCCGCAGGCCTGCGGCGCGGATGCGGGAGAGCAGATGCGCCAGGAACGGCACCCCCGCCGCCGGCAACATCGGTTTCGCCGTGGAGAGGGTCAGCGGCCGAAGCCTGGTGCCTTGCCCGCCGACCAGCACCACGGCGTCGACGTCGGCGACGGTCGTGTCGGCGGCCGTCGTGTCGGCGGTACCGAAGGCGCCGGATCCGGCCATATGCTCTCCTCCTCGATCCGCGCCGGCCGGGGAAGAGCCGATGGGCTGCTGGACCAGCAGGCGCGCAGCCGAGTATCTCGCACCGAGCCGCGAGCCCGGTCGGGCCGCCCCGGCGTCGACAGTGTCGCGAAAAGTCCGGCAAATCGGTCAGCGCGCGGTACATTCCGCACCACTGTCGGGGTCGGGCCGCGCGGAAACCGCTCACGTTCGAGGGTCGAGTGGCCCGCGACCGTACCCTGGCACGGTGGGCATGGTTGGTCATCACGCCGGTGGGCGGCACCGACACCTGTCGTGGCAACGTCTCCGCTGCGACCGGATGTCGGCGGCGAGGGCCGCCCGGCCGGCCCATGTGACCAACGCACCGACAGCGCACAAGCAGGGGACTTCTCGGTGACCAATCGCGGCGAACCACCCGACCGATACCCGGGCGATCCTCGCGGCGGACCGCGCCGTTATGGACCCACTTCCGGCGGTGACGACGCCACCCGCCGCATCCCCCGCAGCGGGCCGGCCGGCGGGCGCGCCTGGTCGGAGGTGGGCGGAGCCGCATGGGCCGGTCCGGAGTCGTCCGCCGGCCGGCTGCCCGGCCCCCCGGACCGGCCGCGGGGTCGCACGCGCGGTTCGATCATCGTCGGCCGCGTGGTGGCGGGCGTCGTCGCCGCGCTGCTGGTGGTGGTCTCCGGCATCACGTGGGCCGCCTTCGGCGGCAAGCCGCACAACGCGAGCAACGCCGCGAACAGCGCCGGCAATGTCGGGGTGGTCAGCAAGACCACCGACGCGCACGGCAATGTCGTGTCGATACCGGTTGAGGGGACGAACATCCTGGTGGTCGGCTCGGACGCCCGGACCGACGCCAGCGGCAATCCGCTCGACCCGGCGGAGTTGAAGGCCATCAGCACCTCGCTGGACGGCGGCGGCATCAACACCGACACGATCATGATCCTGCACATCCCGGACGGCGGGCGGCGGGCCACCGCCATCTCGATCCCCCGCGACACCTGGATCGGCGACGACGTGGTGCACGCCGACGGTGTCGTCGGCCCCTACTCCGACGGCACGACCGGGCCGTACAAGGCCAACAAGGTCAACTCGTTCTACGGCTCCGCCAAGTTCTACGAAACGGAATACCTGACAAGCCAGGGCGTCACCGACAAGCCGGAGGTGGAGCGGAAGTCCAACGAGGCCGGGCGCACCATGCTGATCAAGGTGCTGCAACAGTTGACCGGCATCAAGATCAACCACTACGCCGAGGTGAACCTGATCGGGTTCTACCTGCTGTCCAAGGCGATCGGCGGGGTTCCGGTCTGCCTGGTCAATGCGGTCAAGGACCGCCAGTCGGGCGCCGACTTCCCGGCCGGGCACTTCGAGGTGTCCGGCAGCGAGGCGCTCTCGTTCGTGCGGCAACGGCACGGGCTGCCGCACGGGGACCTCGACCGGATCCGTCGCCAGCAGGCGTTCCTGGCGGGCGCGGCGAAGAAGATCCTCTCGCTGGGAACCCTGACGAACCCCACCAAGCTGTCGGCGTTGGTGGATGCGGCCAACCGCAGCCTGGTGTTGGACCGGGACTTCAACCTGCTCTCGTTCGCCCAGCAGATGATTGGGCTCACCAGCGGCGACATCAACTTCGTGACAATGCCGACCGATGGACCGCAACACGGTGTCGGCACCGACGCGCTGGCGGTCGATCCGTCCAAGGTCCGGCAGTTCTTCGCGGCCGTGGCCGGGGACACCACCGGGGATTCCTCGGCGGCCGGCTCGCCGGGCGTCACCGACGCCGCGTCCGTCGACCCGGCGTCGGTGACGGTGGACGTGCAGAACGGGACCGAGGTGGCGGGCATGGCCGCTGCCGTCGGCAAGCGGGTCGCGGGCGCCGGATTCCAGCGCGGACAGCTCGCCGACTACCCCGGAACCACCGCCGAGAACCAGCAGGCCAAGACCACCGTGCGCTATCCCGCCGGCGCGCAGGCCGCCGCGGCGAAGGTGCTCGACGTCATCGGCGTGGGCACCGCGACCGAGGATGACGCGATCCCGGCCGGACACATCCTGATCGTGGTCGGCACCGACATGCCGGGGCCCAGCGGGCTGCGCGGCGGTGCCGCGCCACAAACGGCGGCGCCCGCCGCCTCCACCACGGGAACGACCGCAGCCTCCACCGCAGCCTCCACCACGCTGCCGACCGATGCGATCAACGCCGCCGAACCCGGCTGTGTGAACTAGGGATGAGTGAACTAGGGATGAGTGAACTAGGGATGAGTGAACTAGGGATGACGGGGCAATCGGAAGCGCACCTGCCGGGGCTCGCCGACCTCGTACGAATGCTGGACGACGAACCGCACCGGCCGCGGCTCGTCGTGTACACGGCGGGCGGCCGGACCGAACTCTCCGGGGCGTCGCTGGCGAATTGGACGGCGAAGGTCGCGGGCCTATTGAACGACGAGTTGGGGCTCGGTCCGGGCGACGTCGCGGCGGTGCGCGCAACCGCCGGCTGGCAACTGGCCCCGGTGCTGCTCGGCTGCTGGTGGGCCGGGCTCACCGTCACCGCCGAGAACGCCCCCGCCCAGGTGGCGTTCGTCGACCCGGGGGCGGATGCCGACGCCGCCGACGTCTTCGTGCTGTCGCACCACCCGTTCGGCGCACCGGCCGAGCACATCGCCTCGCACCAAACGGATTTCACCACCGCGGTGCGCGCGCAGTCCGACCGGGCGGGAGCCGCTGCGGACGGCGATGGGGCAGCCGTGCAATCCTCCGCGGGCGCGATGGTTCGCTCCGACCTGGCCCGCTCGGCCGCCGCCGTGGCCCGCCGGATCGCGAACGCGGGCGCGCCGCCAGAACGGCCGGTGCTCTGCAGCACGGTGGAATGGGGCCTCCCCGAAGGGGTGGCGCGAACCCTGCTGGCCGCGCTCGTCGCAGATGGCTGCCTGGTGCAGTGCGCCCCCGACACGCCCGAAGAGGAGCTGCGCCGCGCCGCGGCGGCGGAGCGCGTCACCGTCACCGTCGGTCGCCGGTTGCCCGGGCTGCCGCACCTCCCCGCGTGAGCGAGCCCGGGTTGCCCGGGCTGCCGCACCTCCCGGCGTGAGCGAGCCCCCGGCGCTCATGGGCGCCCGCGCGCACGCACGCACCTCCCCGCCTCGGGGCGGTGGGCGCAGCTGCCGGGGATCGCCTCCCAGCGAGACCCGAGCGCCACGCCGCAACCGCAGCCTCGGTCCGGAGCCCATCGTCGGTTCATCGGGGGCGCGACCCTCGGCTACCGTGAACGGGTGACCGCAGCCGACCGCGAGCCGCCGGTGTCGGTTGCCTTTTCGCTGGACGCCTTCACCCGTGACGACCGGTTGCGGCTCTTCAGCTTCGCGACCGCCGAGCACCGCGTGGACTACCTGTGGGTGCTGCGCGCGATCGAACGATCTAGGGCCAATTACATCCCGCTGCTGCACGCCGCAGACGTCGCCGGGATGCTGGCCGAAATCGCCGCAGAACAATGGGGGCAAACCGGGGCGCCGGCAGAACATGCCCACACGCCCAGGACCGGGGCGGCCGACGTACCGACACGCACCGCCGACGAGCTCACCCCGCTGCTGGACCAGCTCTTCGACTGGCAGGTGCTCGACCGCACCTACGACGGGTCGCGGGCGGCCAGCCTTTCGGAATACCGCAACCGCCATTACGTCTACCAGTTCACCCAAGCCGGTTACCGCGCCTACCGCGCGGTCGAGGAGGTGCTCGGCGCGGCGGCCGGCGATGCCGCACTGTCCCGGCTGGTGCTGCCCGAGCTGCTGGCAGACCTGCAGGCGCTGGCCGACGCCAACCGGGCCGGCGACAAGGCCAAGGTCTACCGGACGCTCCGCCGGCTCGACACCACGCTGGGCGATATGCGCGAACGGGCCGCTCGGTTCTACCTGATGCTCTCCGAGCTCGGCCGGGGCAACGAGGCCAGCGCGGATGCGTTCCTCGCGCACAAGGACGCGCTGCTGGTGCACATGCGCGAGTTCGCCGGCGAGCTGGCCCGTTTTGCGCCGAAGCTCGCCGCCGCCGTGAACGGCGTGCGAGCCACCGGAGTCGATCGGCTCGTGGAGAACGCCGCCGACGCGGACGAGCGTCCGTTCACCGCCCGGGCGGAGCGATTGGCCGACTGGCGCCAGCGCTGGGGCGGCCTCGCGGGCTGGTTCACGGCGCCGCGGGGAGCGACCAGCGAGACGACCCGATTGCAGGACGGCACGATCAGCGCCATCAGCGCGTTGCTGGCACTGCTCCGCCGGATCACCGAGGGCCGCCGCGGCGGGGTGAGTCAGCAGAGCCAGCTGCGTCACCTGGCAGCCTGGTTCACCGCCGCGCCGACGGCGAACGCTGCGCATGCCTTGTTCGACGCGACCTTCGGCCTGGGCTCGCCGCGGCACGTCGGGGTGGCGCACGCAGATCCGGAGTTGATCCCAGCCCGGCGCAGCTGGTGGGAAGCGCCGCCGGTGGAACTGTCCCGGACGCTGGTGGAGACCGGGAAATCCGCAACTCCAGGCGCGCCCGGACGGATCGAACGCAACGCCGCCGGCGCTCGCCGGCTCCGCTCGGCCCAGATCGCCCGCCAGCGCGCGCGCACCGAGGCTGCCGCGGCGCTGGCCGGCCCCGGCCTGGCCGGCCGGGTCCTTTCCGAGCCGGAGACGCGCCTCTTCCTGGACCTCCTGGACGTCGCGTTGGCCGCCCGGGTGCCGGTGACGGGGTCTGCCCCGGCGACGGCGGCCTCCGACGGTGTGCGGCTGACGCTCCGGCCGGCCGACGAATCGTGCACGGTTCTCACCGTCCGCGGCGCGCTTTCCATCGATCGGATGAGCGTGACGGTGGGCTGAGGCGTGCCAGAGATCCCGGAGTTCGAGCGCTCCGCCTTCCAGCAAGCGATGCGGACGGTGCTGCGTCACCCGCTGATCAGCGACGGGTACCCGGATCGGGATGCGCTTCCGCGGGTGCGGCGCTGGTTCCCGCAGCTCGCGGAGCACCTGCAGGAGCTGTTCGGTTACGGCCTGGAGCTCACCCCGACCACGGCCCGGCTCATCCGCCGGTTGGACGGGCCCGATGCCAGCCGGCCCGCACAGACCCGCACCGATCGAATCTTCGATCGACGGCGGTATGCCTACCTGGCGCTCGCGCTGGCCGCGCTGGGGCGCGCCGGCGCGCAGATATCGCTGTCCGAGTTGGCCGGTCGCGTTGCCGGTGACGCGGCCCGGATCGACGGGCTCGAACTGTCCGCCGAGCGGGCTGCCGACCGGGCTGCCTTCGTGGACGCGGTCGGCTGGTTGGAGGAGCGCGGAGCGGTCCGGCTGGCCGACGGCAGCGCGCGAGGCTGGGCCGACGATCCCGGCGCCGGGGAGGCGCTCTACGACATCGACCGAGACGTGGCGCGGGCGGTGTACCGGCCGACGAAGGTGCTGCAGCACGTCGACAGCGTGACGGAACTCTTCGCCCGCTCCGACGCGGTGAGCCGCGACACGATCCGGCGCGCCGCTGCGCAGCGGGTCCGGCGGGCGCTTGTTCACGAGCCGGTCGTCTACTACGACGACCTGGATCCGTCGTTACACGGCATGCTGCGTTCGCCCGGTACGGCCTCGGACGTGGCGGCCGCCACCGGTCTGCTGGTCGAGCGGCGCTCCGATGGGGTCGCGTTGCTCGACCCCGGAAATTCGTTGTCCGACCGGCGTTTTCCGGGGCCGGGCACGGTTGTGCAGGTCGCTCTGCTGCTGGCCAACCTGATTGCCGACCGGGTGCTGGACCCCGATGCGCCGGCTTTGGCGCAGTTCCCGTCGCCCGACGGCGAATCCGGAGCGCTGATCGAAGCGCTCGACAGCGCTCTGCCCCGAGCCGGGGTGCTGCGCATCGACGGGGACGGTGGCACCCCCGGGCCACGCCGCATGCGCGAGGACCGTTCCACGACCAACGCACCCGGGGATGACGACGTTCCCGTGACCAACGCACCCGGGGATGACGACCGTTCCACGACCAACGCACCCGGGGATGACGACCGTCCCGCGACCAACGCACCCGGGGATGACGACGTTCCCGTGACCAACGCACCCGGGGATGACGACCGTCCCGCGACCAACTCACCGGGGGATGACGACGGTCCCGTGGGCACGCCCGCGCGGTACCCGCTGCTGACGGACGGGTGGCTGCGCGGCGCGATCGACGAGCTGACCCGCCAATACGGATCGACCTTTGCCGCGCAATGGGCGGCCGACCCGCAACGGCTGCTCGCCGAGGCGCTGTTGTTGCTCGCGGACCTGCGAATGGTCGCCCCCACCGCCGGGGGCGTGGTCGCGCTACCACTGCTTGCCCGGTACCGCAACGCCGCGGTGACGGTGAGCAAGCGGGCCGAAAGAGCCGCGGCCGGCTTGTTCGCGCTATGACACGCCGCCTATCGTCGGGCCTGATGAAGCCGCCCGAGCCGAACAGCGAAACCGCGCCGGACGGCGCGCCTGCAGTGGTTGTCGACGACGTAGCGGACAGGTCGGCTCCGAACCGTGCTGCTGCGAACGACGAAGCCGTTGCAGCGACGGACCCTGCAGGTGGGGGCCCAGACGGCGGGGCGCCGATGGGGGCCGACCGGGCAGGCGACGGTTCGGCAGAACCCAGTGGGCACTACCAGGCTCGCGCCGACCGGTTCCGCCCCACCCGGGCCGGGATCATCAACCTGTGGGACTACCGCGACGAGGAGTTCGTCTTCGCCGACGGTCGGCTGGTGTTGCGCGGGCCCAACGGGTCCGGCAAGACGAAGGCGTTGGAAGTGCTGTTCCCGTTCGTGCTGGACGGCCGGATCGAGCCGCGGCGGCTCAACCCGTTCGCCGGCGAGGAACGGACCATGAAGTCCAACCTGCTCTACCGCGGCCAGGAAAGCGCCTACGGATATGCGTGGATGGAGTTTGCGACCCCGACGGGCGGGGCCGTGACCGTCGGGGTCGGGCTGCGGGCGCAGCGTCACAACGACCGGGTGGTCCGCTGGTATTTCGTCACC
This sequence comes from uncultured Actinomycetes bacterium, assembly GCA_964624455.1. GTDB lineage: Bacteria > Actinomycetota > Actinomycetes > Mycobacteriales > Nakamurellaceae > Nakamurella. Next base: position 11,077 of record CAZUXD010000044.1, read on the forward strand.
GACGGCCGGGTGGGCGTCGACTTCTCGCTGCTCGCTCCCGACGATCGGCCGCTGACCCAGCGGCAGCTCAAGGACGAGATCGGCGCGGACGCCGTCACCGACAAGCCCGCCGAGCACCGGGCCCGAATCGACGGGCGGCTCTTCGGGCTGGGAGCCGAGCGGTACGAGCAGCTGCTGACCCTGGTCCTGACGCTTCGCAGGCCGCAGCTGGCGAAAAACCTTGACCCGAAAGGGTTATCCCAGGCGCTTACCGACGGGCTGCGTCCGCTGGACGACGAGTTGATCACCGAGGCTGCGCACTCCTTCGGCGATATGGAAAGCGTCCAGCGCACGCTCGCGAACCTCGTCGCCGCCGACGATGCCGCGCGGGCCTTCCTCGCGGACTACACCACATACCTGCGCGCGCACGCGCGGGCGGCCGCAGATGCGGTCAACGTTCGGCTGCGGCAGGTGGCGCAGGCCCGCGAAGTGCTGGTCGCGCGGATCTCGGCGCAACTGGAGTCGGCCCGCCGCCGCGCCGATGCCGAACAGGCCGACCGGCGGGCCAACCAGAGCCGTGCGCAACTCGCCGCTCGGCTGGATTCGCTCAAGGCCAGCGCCGGGTACGGCCATCGCGAACAGCTACGCCGCCAGGCCGAACTCGTCGCCGACCTCGCCGCCGCGGCCGAGAAGGCCGTCCGCGACGCCGATCAAGCCGCCGTGGATCTGGCACGGCGCCGGGACCAACTCGCGATCGCGCAGCGGGAAGCGCACGACGCAACCGCCGCCGTCAGCCGCATCGCCGAGGCGTTGGGTGGCGCCGCCCGGGACGCCGGGATCGCCTGGGGGGCGGAGGATCTGCACCATGACGACGAGCTCGGCACCCGGGCGCGCTCTCGCGCCCAAGAGCGATCCGCCGACGTCGGAATCGTGCGCGTGGCGCTCGACGAGTTGCAGCGCTGTCGGGCTGCTCGCGACCGCGCCGAGGAATCGCTGGAGCGGGCAGCGGCGGCCGCGACGGACGCGGAGATCGGCGCCGCTGCCTGCGAGGAGGAGCTTGCAGCCGCCCGCGAAGCTGCCCGAGAATCGCTGCGCCGGTGGGCGATCCGAAACGAGGTGACGCTGGAGGCGATCGAGTCCGATGCCGTCGCGGGCACCGCCGTCGAAGGCGACCGCGACCCGGACCGCGGGGATGCGGGGCAATCCGCCCGCCACGACACCGGCGGCGGGAACCACGACGCGAAAGCACACCACGACACCGGCCTCCGCGGCGACAGCACAGCGGCCGACCACGACACCGACGGCCGGGATGACGGTGCCAGCGGGGTGCTACCAGCACTGACCGCGCAGGTCGACCTCGTGGGCGCACCGACCGGCACATCGTTGCCCGCCCGCTTCGACGAGTTGGCAACCCCTGCCCTGCAGCGCCGGCAAAGCGCGATCGCCACCTGGCGGGAGCAGCGCCGCGGCGTCGAGGCCGAGCTTCGTGCGCTACGCGCTCAGCGCTCGAGTATCGAGGCCGAAAAGGACGACGCCCCCACGGCTTTCCCTGCCCGGACCGACGCCCGCGAGGGCCGATCGGGGGCGGCGCTGTGGCGGTTGGTGCGCTTCGCGGACACCGTCACCGATGCGCAGGCCGCCGGCATCGAAGCTGGCTTGCACGCCGCGAACCTGCTGGACGCCTGGGTGGACCCGAACGACGAGGCGCCGATCGGCGAGTCGGAGACGGTGCTGCGGCCGCTGCCGGAGGCGTTGCGGCCCGCCGGCCCGACGCTGGCCGAGGTTCTGGTGCCCGAGGACGGCGCCGGCGTGCCGACGAACCGCGTCATCTCCCTGCTGCGCTCGATCGAACTTGACGATGCCTGGAGGGTCGGCGAACCCGGTGTGGCGCCGAGAATTTCGAGCGACGGACGGTTCGCCGCCGGCCTACAAGCGGGCGCGCACACCAAGCCCACGGCCGAATACATCGGCGCCACCGCCCGGGCCAGGCGCCGCGCCGAACGGCTGGCGGCACTCGACGTGCGGATCGCCCAGGCGCAGCAGGCAGCCGACGGCCTCGCCGGTAGCATCGACGCCGCCGCCGGACTGCTGGAGGCGATCGCCGCCGCGCGGGCCGATCTCCCGGCCACCGCACCGATCGTCGCCGCGGTGAGCGCCGCCCATCAGGCGGCCGGCGAATTGCGGGCGCGCCGATCCACGGCCGACGCCGCCGGCGCGGAGTATGACCAGGCGCAGGCCGAGGTGGCCGCCGCCGCCGGCAACCTCCGGCGCACCGCGGCCGACCGCAACCTCCCCAGCGACACCGCGGCGCTGGACGCCGTCGCAGCCGCTGTCGAGCAGTTCCAGTCGCTGGCCGGCGATCTGGTTGCCGCACGGTCCACTGCCGAGGACCGGGCGCAGCGGCAACGCTCGGCGCACGCCGAACTCGAATCGGCGGCCGACACCGCCACCCAGCGGCAAACGGAGGCCGAACGGGCGCGGACCGGCCAGCAGCAGCGCGAGACGGAACTGGCGACCCTGCGGGACGCGGTTGGTGCGAGCGCGGACCGGGTCGATGCCGACATCACCGCGGTGCAACGGGAGCTTCGACAAGCGACCGCAGATCGCGAATCGGCCGCCGAGGCCCTGCTCGCCGCCGCCGAAGCCGGCAGCGCAGCGGAATCGGCTCGCGCCGCGGCAGCGGAGAGACTTGCCGCAACGCTCGTCGAATGCCGGAGCGACGCCGGCCGTCTCGCACCGTTCGCCGCCCCGGAGATCCAAGCCCTGTTGCGCACCGGTCCGGTCATCGCCTGGCCGGCCGCGGCCGAAGCGTGGCCCGACCCGGCCGAGATCGCTGCTCGGGCGACGCAGGAACTGGTCGACGACGCCCATGCGGCCGTCGACGTGCTGCCCGCACCCGTCACCGCACTGCACGCCGCCATCGGCACCGTCACCGATGATCTTCGCCCCACCGAATCGTCGCTGAAGTCCAGCAGCACCCGGGTGTCCACCGCGCTGACCGACCTGCAGAACCGGCTGTCGGCGGCTGGGCACGACTACCGCCCGGAATGGGACAGCCCGGATGGCGTGATCGTCGTCAAGGTCGCCGACGAGCAGGGATATGCCCCGATCGGCGCGTTCGCCGAGCGGATCGCTGCCGCCCGGCACGACCAGGAGCAACTGCTCACGGAATCCGAGCAGCGGATCCTGGAGGATGCGCTGCTCGGTCGGCTCGCCCAGCAGATCCACGAGCGAACCACCGACGCTCGCGACCTGATCGGCCGGATGAGCCGCGAGATGCGCACCCGGAGGATGTCCTCCGGGGCCACCATCGGAGTGCGGTGGGAGCTCGCCGACACGCTCGACGCGGAACAGCGCAGCATCTGCGCCCTGCTGGATCGCGACGCGGCCCACCTGGACGGCGACGACCTGGTTCGCATGCGAGGGCACTTCGCCGGCCGGATCAAGACGCTCCGGGCCGCCCGACCCGACCGGCCCTACACGGAAATCCTCGCCGAGGCCCTGGACTACCGCCGCTGGCGCGCCTTCGCGTTCACCCTCACGTCCGCCGCGGGCTCCGAGGCGCGCCTCACCCAAGCCCGGCACAGCACGCTGTCCGGCGGCGAACAGTCCGTCTCGCTGCACCTGCCGCTGTTCGCCGCGGCGCACGTGATGCTCTCCTCGGCCCGGCCGGAAAGCCCCCGGCTGGTCGCGATGGACGAGGCCTTCGCCGGTATCGACGACGCCGGACGAGGCGAACTCCTAGGCCTGACAACGGATTTCGACATCGATCTGTTCATGACGGGGCACGACCTGTGGGCGACCTACGCCTGCGTGCCGGCCTGCGCGCACTACGACCTGAGCCATTCCGCCATCGAGAACACCGTCAGCGCCCTGCTTCTCGTGTGGAACGGCGCGGGCGTCGTCGCGGACGGCCCGAGCGCCGACCTGGCTGCCGCGCTCGGGTCACCGGGCAGGCGCCGGCGCATCGTCCTCGACGAGCCGACGCTGGATGCCGAGACGGATCTGGAACCCGCTCCGTGACGGCTCCCTGGACACGCCGGGCCCGCGATATCACCCTCGCGGCAGGGTCACGACGGTGCCCGCCGTGACCGGTCAGGCTGCCGCCGATCCGCTCGGCGAAATCGGCGGCGCGCAATGGATGCGGTTGCTGGCCGCCGCGCGGCGGGCCGTCGAACGTGCCGGCGATGTCTCCGGAGCCATCAGCCTCTCCCGCCCGACCGACGCGGAACGCCGCCTGGTGATCGGGATGACGGGCAACTACCGGTCGGCGGACACCAAGAGCGTGCGGGTTTCGCTCACGGATATCGATGGCGCGCTGCGCGAGAGCGTGGGGCTGGGCCTGCTGGCGGTGCTCACCCGCTTGCACGGCCCCGTGCGCAACCGGCCGGCGGAACGGGCGGAGGAGGATGACGCCAGACGCGAAGCCCTCGCGGACGCCCGGCGCCGCTGCGAGGAGCACCGATCCGAGGAGTGGTTCGGCGCCTGGCTCGACGGCCTGGTGGCCGACGGCACCGTCACCAGGCTGATCCGGCGCGGCGAAGGCGATCTGCTCGGCCACGCCGCCGAGGTGCTGCGCCTACTGCCGGCCAACGCGATGCCCCTTCCGGTGCTGTCCGAGCGTGCCACCGGCGACACCAAGGCGCTGGCCGGGACGCCGCTGGCCGGGCTGGTGCTGCGGGCGCTCGCGCTACGCGGTGGGATGCCGCCGGCCCGGTCGCGCCGCGAGCAGCGCGCGTTGTGGGACCAAGCCGGCGTCATCGTCGACGACCTCGCGAGCCAGGTGCTGGTGCTGAACCTTCGTACCACGGACGATCACATGGTGGCCGATTGGCTGCGGGACGCGGCCGACGGGGGGCTCCCGTTCCGGCTGACCCTGCACCAGCTCACCGTTCACCCGGTCACCACCACGGCGGCCGACATCTATGTGTGCGAGAACCCGGCCGTGCTCCGGGCCGCCGCCGGTGAACTGGCCGAGCGCTGCGCAACGCTGATCTGTACCGAGGGGCAGCCGTCGGCCGCCTGCCACCGGTTGCTGGCCGCCGCGAGGGGGCAGATCCGCTGGCGCGGCGATTTCGACTGGACAGGGCTGCGGACCACCGCGGCCGCGATGGCCCGCCATGGGGCCGTGCCGTGGCGGATGGGGTTATCCGACTACCTGGCCGCGTTGCGTGCCCCGCTCGCCGAGACCGAGCCACTGAAGGGCCCCGCCTGCGCCAGCCCGTGGGAACCCGGGCTCGCGGCGGCGATGTCCGACCGTGGCCGCGCCGTGATGGAGGAGCGGCTGATCCCGGTACTGCTCGAGGACCTGCGCCGGTAAGGAGTAAGGAGCCAGCAGACCGTTAGACGTCTGCGAATCGACACATCCGAGGGATCATCGCCGACAAGTCGACACCTACCTCGGCGCGGTCCGCGGAATCGACTACTTCAGGAGCGCCCGTGCCATCACCAGCCGCTGCACCTGGTTGGTGCCCTCGTAGATCTGCGTGATCTTCGCGTCGCGCATCATCCGTTCCAGCGGGAAGTCGCGGGTGTAGCCGTACCCGCCGAGGAGTTGCACCGCGTCCACCGTCACCCGCATCGCCACGTCGCTGGCCAGACATTTCGCCGCCGAAGCCAAGAATCCCTTGTTGGCGTCGCCGCGCTCGGTCGCCGCCGCCGCCTGATAGACCAAACTCCGCGCGGCCTCGATCTGCATCGCCGCGTCGGCGATCATGAACTGCAGCGCCTGGAACTCCGCCAGCGCCTTGCCGAACTGGCGGCGCTGCTTGACGTACCCGATCGCCACGTCCAGCGCGCCCTGCGCAATGCCGACAGCCTGCGCCCCGATGGTGGGCCTGGTGTGATCCAGCGTCACCAGCGCGGTTCGAAAGCCGGTGCCGGGCTCGCCGATGATCCGGTCGCCGGGAATCCGGCAGTCATCGAAGTGGATCTCCCGGGTGGGAGAACCCCTGATACCGAGCTTGCGCTCCTTGGGACCGACCGAGAACCCCGGATCCTGCGCGTGCACCACGAACGCGGATATCCCGTCGGCGCGCGACGGCGCGTCGGGGTCGGTGACGGCCATGACGGTGTACCAGGTGGACACCCCGGCGTTGGTGATCCAGCACTTGGTGCCGTTGAGCACCCAGCCGTCCCCGTCGGGCCGAGCCCTGGTCCGCATCGACGCAGCGTCCGAGCCGGCCTCCCGCTCGGACAGGGCGTAGGAGATGGAGGCGGATCCGTCCGCGATGGACGGGAGCACCTGCTTCTTCAGGTCCTCCGAGGCCGACAGCATGATCGGCATCGAGCCCAGCTTGTTGACCGCCGGAATGAGCGAGGACGAGGCGCAGACCCGGGCGACCTCTTCGATGACGATCACCGTGGTGACCGCGTCCGCCCCGGCGCCGCCGAACTCCTCGGGGATGTGCACCGCCTGGAACCCGGCCGTCGTCAGCGCCCGTTGCGCCTCGATCGGGTACCGCTCGTTCTCGTCGCAATCGGCGGCGTACGGCGCGATCTCACGCTCCGCCAGCTCCCGGATCGCGGCGCGAACGTCGTGCTGGTCGTCGGAAAGGCTGAACTGGAACATCGCGCTCTCCTCGAATCGGCTTCACCGCCAAGGTGGATCCGGTCACTGCGCTACCTGGGGCCGCGACGGGGCACGTGGTCGGCGACGCGTACGGCCAGCAGGACCAATGCTGCGATGACGACGATCACCGCGGCGGCGGCGCCGAGGAGGACGAGCAAGTGCCAGGGAAACGCCAATCCGCCCACCGCCATCACCTCACGCGATCTCGAACCGTGCGGGTCAAGGCTACCGCCGCGGGGTTCATCCGAGCACTCGCGTGTCCGGATACGCGTGAGGCTCGCTTCAGCGCTGCGCCCTGCCCTGCAACGCGCGATCCTTGTCCATCACCGACGCCGCAAGGTCCCGCGCGTGGGCGGTCAGGCGCACGGTGAGTTGCTGCCCGAACGGGTCGGCGGCGGCGGCCAGGATTCGTATCGCAAGCAGGCCGGCGTTCCTCGCCCCGTCGATCGACATGGTCGCGACGGGCACCCCGGCGGGCATTTGGACGATCGAAAGCAGCGAATCGAGCCCGTCCAGCGAGGCGAGTTTGACCGGTACCCCGATCACCGGAAGCACGGTCGCCGCCGCGAGCATCCCCGGCAGATGCGCGGCGCCGCCCGCGCCCGCGATCAAGACGCGTAGCCCTCGCGACGCCGCCGCGGCGGCGTAGTCGAGCATTCGCTGCGGCGTGCGATGGGCCGAATAGACCCCCACCTCGTAGCGCACCTCGAAGTCATCGAGCACCGCGGCGGCGTCGCTCATCACCCGCCAGTCCGAATCGCTTCCCATGACCACGGCGACCCGCGCGGTCCCGGATGCACTTCCCGTCATCGATATCCCCGTCCTTGAGGGCCATCCCCATTCCGACCGGTCAACCCGTCGGCCCGCAGCAAAGCCTGCCGGGTGCCGTCGGCGTCCGACCGATAGTCATCCGCCCAGCATCCAGAGCCGAGCCACGCGGCCGCCAGCCCGGCGCGGCGCCGCAGGGCGGCGAGATCGTCACCGAGCACGGTGACGTGGCCGAGCTTGCGGCCGGCGCGAAAGCTCTTGCCGTACAGGTGCACCTTGACCTCCGGGAACCGGGCGGCCAATCGGTGCACCCGCTCGTCCATTCCGAGGGCGGTTGCGGCGGCGGATCCATCCGGCGTGCCCGCGCGGCGCCCCGACGGCTCGGATGCGCCGAGCACATTGGCCATCACCGCAACCGGCGCGAGCGGATCGGTGCGTCCCAGCGGATAGTCCAGGACCGCACGCAGGTGCTGCTCGAATTGGCTCGTCACCGAGCCGTCGATGGTCCAGTGCGCCGAGTTGTGCGGCCGCATGGCCAGTTCGTTGACCATCAGCCCGTCCGGCGCGCCGCGCGACGCGGCAACCTCGAAGAGCTCCACCGCCAGCACACCGACCACGCCGAGCCGATCCGCGATCGTCAGCGCCAACGCGCTGGCTGCCGCCGCGCGGTCCGCGTCGAGGCCCGGAGCCGGAGCGATCACCTCCACGCAGATCCCGTCGCGCTGGACGGTTTGCACCACGGGCCAGGCCGCGGCCTGTCCGAACGGGGAGCGGGCCACCACGGCCGCCAGCTCCCGCCGTAGCGGCGCATGCGCCTCGATCACCACCACCGACCGGGGCGGGAGCCGGGGAATCTCCGCCCCCGGCCGGACCATCCACACGCCGTGGCCGTCGTACCCACCGCGCGCCGTCTTGATCACTACCGGCGCGCCATGGCGCTCGGCGAACTCGGGGATGACGTCGGGCAGCTCGCCCGCACGGTGGACGGCGAAGGCCGGCACCGGGATGCCGAGTTCGTGCAGTCGCGACCGCATCGCCGCCTTGTCCTGCGCGTATCGCAACGCGTCCGGCCCCGGATGGATCGTCACCCCCTCGGACATCAGGGTGCGGAGCAGCCGGCCGGGCACATGCTCATGATCGAAGGTGAGGACGTCGCATCCGGCGGCGAACCGGCGAAGCGCCGGCAGGTCGTCGGGCGCTCCGATCTGCACGGCGGGGCACACCAGGGCGGCGGAGTCGGTGGCCGCCCCGGCAAGCACCGAGAGCGATTGCCCCAGCCCGATCGCGGCCTGGTGCGTCATCCGGGCCAACTGCCCGCCACCGACCATTCCGACGACGGGAAGGCCGGTGCGAGGGTCCACGGCGATCAAGCGTATCCGGTAGCCGCCCGTAGACTCGGCCGGTGAGCCTCATCGGACGGGTGCGCGCCGTCCTGCCTCCGCGATACCGCGAATTCGCGAAGTTCCTGGTGGTCGGCGGCACCGCGTGGGTGGTGGACGCCGCCCTGTTCACCGTCCTGTCGCACACCGTGCTGGACGAGAAGGTGCTGACCTCCAAGATCATCTCGATGCTGGTCTCCACCATCGTGTCCTACGTGTTGAACCGGGAATGGTCGTTCAACACCCGCGGTGGACGCGATGTGCACCACGAGGCGCTGCTGTTCTTCCTGTTCAACGCCTTGGCGCTGGGCCTGAACCTGGTGCCGTTGGCGATCAGCCACTACGTGATCGGCATCAGGCTCGAGCACGGCTTTTCCCGGCTCACCGTCTCGGTGGCGGACTGGATCTCGGCGAACATCATCGGGACGCTGGTCGCGATGTTCTTCCGGTACTGGTCCTACCGCCGATTCGTGTTCCCGCAGGAGCGCGAAGCCCTGGATCAGCGCGATGCCTCCGGGGGCGAGCCGGGCGGCCAGACCTCGGGTGTCGGCGAGCTGCGGTAGCAGGCGGCACCGTTTCCGGGCCTGCCCCCCGGCGCCGTCCGCCGGGGCCGCCCGACGGTGCCGCCGGTCAGCCCGGTCAGCGGCGCGGCCACGCCGCGACGCCCGGCCGGAGGCCCGGCTCGCCGCCACCCGGAGAACCGCTCCCCGGCCCCACGTCACCTCCGGGCACACCGCTCCCCGGCCCCGCGTCACCGCTGGGCCCCGCGTCACCACCCGGCCCCACGTCACCTCCGGGCGCGCCACCACCCGGCCCTGCGTCACCGGCGGGTGCATCTTCCACCTGCCCGGCGTCACCGTCGGCGTACCCCGGGCCACCGGCCGCCTGGTCGCGATCCCCGGGTTCCCTGTTCCGGCCGGCCGCCAGGAAGATCCCGAACACCGGCGGGCGAGCCCTGCGCAGCGCCAGCCGGCCCCCATCCGCCTCGATGAAGGCCCTGGCCAATCCGAGCCCGATCCCGGTGGACGAGGCGGTGGACACGCCGCGGTCGAAGATGTGCCCCACCAGCGCGTCGGCGACCCCCGGGCCCTCGTCGGAGACTTCGACGATCACCATCGACGGCCCCGGTCGGACCCCGATGCGGACCGTACCGCGGCCGTGGTGCAGCGCGTTGTCCATCAGGACGCCGATCGCCTCCCGCAGCCGCACCGACGTGGCGTGCACCACGGTTCGGCGAGGGCAGCGCACCACCAGGGACCGGTCGGCCGCGGCGAACGCCGGCTCCCATTCGGCTCGGACCTCCGTCAACTCCTCGACCAGCACCAACTCCATCGCACCGGCCGAACGCATCGACCGGGCGTTGGCCAGCAGATCGTCCACCACCGTGACCAGCCGGTCGGTCTGGTCGAGCGCGGCCTGGACCTCGCTCACCACGGCCGCGTCGGGATGGTTGGCGAGTTCCTCCAGCCGCAGCCGCAGCCCGGTCAGGCGCGTGCGCAGCTGATGGGAGATGTCGCTGGCAAGGTCGCGCTCCCGGCTGATCAGCGCGGCGATGTCGGTGGCGGAGGAATCCAGCACCTCGGCCACCCGATCCAGTTCGGCGACCCCGTACCGGCGGTTGGACGTGCGGAAATCGCCCGCGCCGAGCCGGGCCGCGCGACGCGCGACGTCGGTCAGCGGGGTCGCCAGCCGGCGGGCGGTGACGACGGCGATGACGGCACCCACGACCACCGACAGCAGCACCGCCAGGCCCACCAGCCCGACCACCTTCAGCTGCTCGTCGCGCACGCTGCCCGCGGGCACCGACAGCCGGAGTTCGACGTTGCCGGCCATCACCAGCTTCTCGGTGATGGCCTCACCGGTGATGCGATCACCGATGGCCTGCTCGATCTGCCCGGGCGGCTTGATGACGAGTCGGCCGTCCGGTGGGACCGCCAGCGCCAGCCGGTTCAACTGCGGATTGCCGCCTTCAGCCTGCATGGTGAGCGAGGAGGAGATCCGCTGCAGCCGGTTCGCCAACTCCTGGTGCATCAGGTCGTCGACCAGTCGCCAGGAGACGATCGCCAGCGGCACCCCCAGGGTCAGCACGGTAGCCGCGATCACCAGCACGATCGATGTCAGGATCCGGCGGCGCATCGGCGATCAGCGCCGGTCAGCCGGCGTCGAACCGGAACCCGACGCCGCGCACGGTGGCGATCCGCCGGTCCAGGTCCTTCGAATCGCCCGCCAGCTTGCGCCGCAACCAGGACATGTGCATGTCCAGCGTCTTGGAGGTCTTCATCCCCGGGTCGTTCCACACCTCGGCGAGGATCTCCTCGCGCGTGACCACCTGCCCCGCATGCACCATGAGCACGCGCAACAGCTCGAATTCCTTGTTCGCCAGGGAGATCTCGCCGCCGTCGACCAGCACCCGACGGGCACCGGTCTCCATGCGGACGCCGCCGATGTCGATCACCTCCGGGGCCCGGCGGCGCAGCAGCGCGCGCACCCGGGCGAGCAGCTCGGCGAGCCGGAACGGTTTTCCCACGTAATCGTCGGCGCCGGCGTCCAGGCCGACCACGAAGTCCACCTCGTCGGTGCGCGCGGTCAACATCAGCACCGGCACGTCCCGACCCGACGCGCGGATGCGGCGGCACACCTCGAGCCCGTCCACCTGCGGAAGGCCGAGGTCGAGGATCACCAGCCCGATCTCCCCCAGCAGGACGGCGTCCACCGCCCCCGCCCCGTCGGCGGCCGTGACCACCGAGTAGCCCTCACGCTCCAGTGCGCGGGAGAGCGGCTCCGCGATGGCGGGGTCGTCCTCTGCGAGCAGTACGGTCACCACGGGCCTACTGTACGTTTCCGGACGCAGCGTCGCGGCTCGGCGAGGCCGGATCGCTCGGCTGCGGCGGAAAGATGTCCCCCGGGGCTTGCCCCCGCGACTCGCCCGGCGGGTATCGGCAGCCATCGGCGCCCGGGCCCCGCCGCGGTGGGCAGAACCGGCGGCGGCGCGCCGCCCCGTCCCCAACCAGGCCGCCCGGCCGGGCCCTCAGACCGGGCTCACGCCGTGCCGGCGCCCGGAGAAGAAGCGGTCCTTGCCGCGCGCGGCCGCGATCCGCGCGATCAGCTGCGCCCGCAGGTCTTCCGGCTCGACGAGGGCGTCCACCACCAGTTCGGATGCGAGGCGAACGATGTCGATGTCGGCCTCGTATTCCTCCCGCAGCCGGGCCACGGTCGCGTCCCGCTCGGCGGGATCGGCGATCGCCGCGAGCTTTTTCGCGTAGACCGCATTGATCGCCGCCTCCGCGCCCATCACGGCGATCTTGGCGGTGGGCAGCGCGAGCGTGGCGTCCGGCTCGAAACCTGGTCCGGCCATGGCGTAGAGCCCAGCGCCGTAGGCCTTGCGCACCACCACGCAGATCTTGGGAACGGTTGCCTCGGATACCGCCGTGATCATCTTGGCGCCGTGGCGGATGATGCCGGCCCGCTCCACCGCGGCCCCCACCATGAACCCGGGAACGTCGGCCAGGAAGACCAGCGGGACGTTGAACGCGTCGCAGAGCTGGATGAAGTGGGTTGCCTTGTCCGCGGAATCGACGAACAGCACGCCGCCGCGGAACATGGAGTTGTTGCCGACGAAGCCGACCGGGCGCCCGTCCAGGCGGCCGAAGGCGACGGTGAGTTCCCGCGCCCAGCCGGGATGGATCTCGAAGACCGATGCCTCGTCGGCCATCGCGGCGATATAGCGCCGCATGTCGAAGGCCTGCCGCTCGGATGCCGGCACCAGGGAGCGAAGATCACCCTTGCCGGGTTCGGCCGGCGCGGCGGCCGGCGGGTCCAGGCGATGGTTGTCCGGTAGATAGGACAAGAACCGCCGCACCGCCGCCAGGGCCTCGTCCTCGGTCTGGACCAGCAGGTGCCCCACCCCCGAGACGGTGGTGTGCATCTTCGCGCCGCCCATCTCCTCCAGGGTGGTGTGCTCCCCCGTCACCATCTCGACCATCCGATCGCTGCCCAGGTACATCGAGGCGTTGCCGTCGACCATGATCACCATGTCGCAGAACGCCGGGATGTAGGCTCCGCCCGCCGCGGACGGCCCGAACAGCGCGCACACCTGCGGAACCGAGCCCGAGGCCCGGACCTGGGTGTGGAAGATCTTTCCCGCGCCGCGGCGACCGGGAAAGAGGTCCACCTGGTCGGTGATCCGCGCGCCCGCCGAGTCCACCAGATACACCATCGGAACGCCCGTCGCGTAGGCCCGTTCGATGACGCGGATGATCTTCTCCACGGTTCGGGCTCCCCAGGACCCGGCCTTGACGGTGGAGTCGTTGGCCATCAGCGCGACCGGCCGACCGGCGATTCGTGCGACGCCGGTGACGACACCGTCGGCGGGCAGGTGCGCGGCCAACGCGTTCGCGAACTCACCGTCCTCGACGAAGGTACCGGGATCGATCAGGCGGGCGATGCGTTCGCGAGCGAAGAGCTTGCCCCGTTCGGCGTTGGCCAGGTGATATTTCGGCGCTCCACCGGATTCGATGGTGCGGCGCATCCGGGCCCAGGCAGTGGCGCCGCGGGCCGGCGACGGGACGTCCGGGGAGGGGCCGCGCCGCGGCTCGATCGTCATACCGTCACGGTAGGCGATACCCGGCAACCCGTCCGTAGGCCACACCCGGCGACACGGAGCCGCCGCCGGCCGCGGTTGCGGCACGATGGCGTCGTGGGATACGCGTTCGAGGACTTCGTGACCGGCGACGTGATCGATCTGGGGTCCGTCGCGGTGCACCGGGCGGAGATGCTCGCATTCGCGCATCGCTTCGACCCCCAGCCGTTCCACACCGACGAGGCAGCCGCCCGCGCCTCCGTGCTGGGGGGCCTATGCGCCTCCGGTTGGTTCACCTGCGCGCTGTGGATGCGCGCCTACGCCGACACGGTGCTGCACGCATCGACATCGCAGGGCTCCCCGGGCGGCCGTGACCTTGCCTGGCTGGCCCCGGTCCTTCCCGGTGACGTGCTGGCCTGCCGGGCACAGATCGGGTCGGTGCGGCTCTCCCGCAGCCGACCGGGTCTGGGTCTGGTGGAGGTGACGGGCACCGCGTGGCGGGGCGAGACGCAGGTACTGTCGATGACCCTTACCGGGCTGTTCGGGACCCGAAGCACCGCAACATGATCGGGCGACGGCGCCGCTTCCGCGCGGAAGTCCCGCGGCGGCGCGGGCCGGACCCTCAAAGCTCGGCGGTGCCGACCGGCGGCGGCGCCGCGCACGTGCCGGCCGCAGCCGTCGGAATGCTGGGCCGGCCGGCATCACCACTCGGCCGACCGGCCGGCGTCATGCCGTGCGGGCCAGCGCTCGAACCACTCGGGACGGGATGGGGCGGCCGAGCAGTTCGGCCATCCACACGCTGGTAGCGACCAGCAGGCGCAGGTCCACGCCGTGCTCGATGCCGAGGCCGGTCAGCGTCCACACCAGGTCCTCGGTGGCCAGGTTGCCGGTGGCGGACTGCGCGTACGGGCACCCGCCCAGCCCGCCGGCGCTGGCATCGATGGTCGTGATCCCGCAGCGCAGGGCCGCGACGGTGTTCGCGAGCGCCTGGCCGTAGGTGTCGTGGAAGTGCACCGCCAGGCGGTCGGGCGGGATCCCGGCCGACGCGAACGCGGTCAGCAGCGCCGTCACCTGCCCGGCCGTCGCCACCCCGATGGTGTCGCCCAACGAGAGTTCCGCGCAGCCCAACTCGAGGAGCCGCGCCCCGGCCCGCACCACCTGCCCGGTCGGCACCCGCCCCTCCCACGGGTCGCCAAAGCACATCGACAGGTAGCCGCGGACCCGGATTCCGCGATCGGTCGCGTCGGCGATGACGGGCGCGAACATGTCGAACTGACCCTCGAACGTCTGCGCCAGGTTCCGCTGCGCGAAGGCCGCGGTCGCCGAACCGAAGATCGCGATCTCGCTCGCGCCGGCCCGAAGCGCCCGGTCCAGACCGCGTTCGTTGGGCACCAGCACCGGGTAGCGGACACCGGCCCGGCGGACGATCCCCGCGAAGACCTCCTCGGCATCCGCGAGTTGGGGGACCCAGTCCGGCGCGACGAAGCTGGTCGCCTCGATGACGTCGAGCCCTGCCGCGCCGAGCCGGTCGATGAACTCCAGCTTCGCAGCCGCCGGGACGACCTGCCGTTCGTTCTGCAGCCCGTCCCGCGGCCCGACCTCGATGATCTGCACCCGCTCCGGCAGTCCGGCGATGGGCACCACGTCGGGCAACGTCACGGCGGGCTGCCTTCCGGACCTGTCGGGACCGGCTCGTCGTCACCCCGCCGGCCGGATCCGGACGGCGGATCGGAAAACTCCGCCGTGCGGGGGAACGCCCCGGTCCGCGGGTCCTCCGGGTCGGGATACCGCTGCCGATCGTCGGAGATCAGTTGGTTCAGGGTGCTCTGCACCTCGGTCAACGACGCCACGTTGGAGAACTCCAACGGCTCGTCGGCCGCGGAGTCGACGATGAGCGAGCCGAAGCCGAAGATCCGGCCCCAGAAGGTCACCACCGTTTCGATGTTCTGCACGCGAACCAGCGGGATCTGGTGCTGGCGGCGCGAGAGGATGCCGGTGCGGAAGAACACGTGTTGTGTGGTGAGCACGAAGTGCTCGGTGCGCCACCGGAGGAACGGCACCACGCACAGCACCGCGAGCAGCACCACCCCGACCGCCGCGGTGGCGACGAACCACCACAGGTGGGTGGTGAATCCGGAGTCCTGCCACTTGTTGACCCACGCGGCGAAGAACGACGCGCCGGCGATGATGACGATGAACAGCAGCGTCGGTGCGAGGAGCACCTTCCAATGCGGATGCTTGTGGAGGATGATGCGCTCGCCCCGTGCGAGCAGGTTGTCCGGAAAGGCCATCGCGTTCTCCTGATGATCTTGGCGCCGTCGGCGGCCGGGACGAGTTTGGCGTCACGCTACCGCGCCGCCACCCCGTCGGTGCACCTTCGCCCGCCGCCGCGGCGGCGGGCGTCCCGCCCGCCCGGTACGAGCCGGGCGTGGCACGATGTCCGCATGGCAGCCGGAACCGTCCGCATCCGCCTGTCGCTTGCCGCGGTGATCGTCCCGCTTCTGCTCTTCGTGTGCGTGACGCCGCTGGCGACCGCCGGCGGCGCCTGGATAGCGGTGTACCTGGTCCCGATCGCCGCGTTTGTCGTCGTGGTCGGCAGCGGTACCACCGCGACACGGACGGTGCTGCGCGCCCAGTGGTTGCGTGGGCGAGCGCAGATCCGGTGGGACGACTTGCGGCACATCGAGTTTCCGCAGGCCCGCTGGGCCGTGGCGGTCACGCACTCCGGCCGCCGGGTCGTTCTGCCGGGGGTCCGCCCGCCGGATCTGCCGCGGTTGGTGGCCGCGGCGGGCGGCAAGCTGTTCCTGCGCCGCCCGGCGGCGCAGGGCGGCGCTCAGCCCGGGGACTGACCGTTGGCCGCACCACCGACGCGTCCGGATCCGCCCGCAGCAACGGCAATCCGCCGGGGACGCGGCCCCGGCCCGAAGCGGGCACCGACGCCGCGCAGCACGAACATCACCGCAGCGTCGATGGCCCGCCGCAGTTCGTCCCCCTCGAGGCCCACCGTCGTCCGCCCCGCCGTCACGGCAGAGACCAGCCCCACGAGCGCCTTCACGTCCTGTTCGGGCAGGTATCGCTGCGCGATGCCGTCCGTGAGGATTTCCCCCAGCAACTGCACCATGGGCGAGATATGCGCGGCGATCCGCGCCCGGCCCGGTTCGGACAGCACCGAACCCACGCCCGCCAGTCGGGTGCCGTGGCCAGCAAGTTCGGTCAATTGCATCCGGACGAAGGCCTCGAGCCGGTCGATGGGGTTGTGCACCGTCGCGAGCACGGAATGCAGGCGTTCGAGGTAGGCATCGGTCCGGCTCTCCACCAACGCGAGCAACACGGATTCCTTGTCCGGGAAGTGGTTGTACACCGCGGTCCGGCCCAGTCGCGCGGCCGCCGCGACATCGGCCAGGGTGATCGAGTCGTAACCGCGCGCGACCAGCAGTTCCATCATGGCCGTGAACAGCCGTTCCCGAACCTGCTCGCGGTGTTCGGCGAGCGACCCTCCAATGATCTTCGGCACGGAGCACAGTCTGACACCCCATCCGCGCGAACGCATCCGCTCAGCCATCCCGAACGATCACCCGCTCACCCCGCTTGGTGCGCAGGGTCGGCACGTACCGTTGAGCGATGACCGCGCCGCGACGCCCCCGCCGCGGCGAGCGGTCCGGGCGGGCATGCCGACTCGGTATCCGTCGGGATGGCACGGGCCGCACTGCCGGCCGCGCTGCCGGCCTGAGCGCCAGTTTGAGCGCTGACAACACCGCCGGCCGCGCTGCCGGCCGCGCTGCCGGCCGCAGCACCGGCCGCACTGCCGGTATGGCCGCCGCCGCGATCGCGGCGGTGCTCGTCGCCGGCTGCGCCTCGTTTCCCGACTCGGCGCCGACCTTTGCCGAACAGCCGTCGCTGACCCCGAACGTCGCGACGTTGATCGTCCCGTCACCGCAGCCGGGAAGCACCACCAGCGCCCCGACGCCGCCGTCGCCCACCGGGCCCTCCCCGAGCGGGTCCACCCCGACGACGCCCCCCTCGACATCGGCCGCGGCCGA
>CAZUXD010000044.1:28402-29569 GCA_964624455.1 uncultured Actinomycetes bacterium
TGCGGCGGCAGGCGATTCCGCTCTACGTCATTGGCCTGCCCGCGCCGTGGGGCCTCGTCCCGCTGCCCGACGGCCGGTCGGCGCTGGTCGGCGAGCGGACCACCGGCAAGATCTTCCTCGTCGCGCCGGAGCGACAGCCCGACCTGATCGCCACCGTCACCGACCTGGATGCGTCGGGCGGCGGCGGGCTGCTGGGCCTCGCGCTGTCCCCGTACTACCTCGAAGACCACCTGCTCTACGCATATGTCACCAGCCGAACCGACAATCGCATCGTGCGGATCGCCCCGGGCGGCGAGCCGAAGGCGATCTTCACGGGTATCCCCAAGGGCGGCGAGCACAACGGCGGCCCGATCGTCTTCGGCCCCGACGGGTTGCTGTATGCGGCGACCGGCGACACCGGGGATCCGCAGCTCGCGGCCCAGGCCGAAACGCTGGCCGGCAAGGTGCTGCGCCTCACCGGTTTCGGAAAGCCCGCCGGGCGCGCGGGCGGGGCGGTGTTCGCCAGCGGGCTTGCCGACCCGACCGGCATGTGCCCGCTGCCGAGCGGCGCCGTCGGCGTGGTGGACCACCGAGCCACCGGCGACCTGCTGATCGCGCTGCGGGAGGGGCACGACTACCGGCGCCCTGCGTCGGGCGACGCGATGTGGACCTATCTGGCGGGCGATGGTGGCGGGGTGGACTGCGCCTTCTCCGCCGGAGACCTGCTCGCGACATCGCTCGTCGCAGGGAAGGTCACGAGCATCTCGATGGCACCCGGCGGGGGCTTCACGGGGTCGCCGCAGGACCTGGTCGACAAGGTCTACGGGCGCCTCCGCACGATCGTCACCGGCCCAGGCGAACTGGTCTGGTTGACGACCTCGAACACCGACGGCCACGGCAAGCCGGGCCCGGCCGACGACCGGGTGATCGTGCTGCCGGCCGGCGGCGGAGGCGGCGGGGGCGGCATCGACTAGCGCAGGAGCACCGCTCCCCGCCCTGGCCGGCGGCGCGGACCTGCGCGGGTCCGGCCGGCCGACACGCGCGCCGCACCGACGTCGCGCCGCGCGGATCGGCTGGGTCGAAACGTTACCTTTGCGCAACGATCGGCTCGGTACTCCCGCGCGCCACGGCGGCTCGGCTGATATGTGGTGAACTTTGTCAATAGGCATGGTGAGGCGCCCGCTCCTT
>CAZUXD010000045.1:0-22856 GCA_964624455.1 uncultured Actinomycetes bacterium
CGTTGTAGCGCTTGGCATGCAGGATGGCGAACGCCAGATCCTCCAGTTCCCATTTGACGGTGGACATTCCGAGCCGATGTGCCAGCGGGGCAAGCACTTCCAGTGTTTCGCGGGCCTTTCGGACCTGCTTCTCCGGGGGCAGGAAGCGCATCGTGCGCATGTTGTGGAGCCGGTCGGCCAGCTTGATGACGAGGACCCTTGGATCGCTGGCCATCGCGATGATCATCTTGCGGATGGTCTCCGCCTCGGCCGCCTTGCCGTAGCGGACCTTGTCCAGCTTGGTGACGCCGTCGACCAGGCGGCCGACCTCCGGGCCGAACTCGTCGATCAACTGGTCCAGCCGATAGCTGGTGTCCTCGACGGTGTCGTGCAGGAGCGCCGCGACGAGCGTCGTGGTGTCCATGCCCAGGTCGGCCAGGATCGTCGCAACCGCCAGCGGGTGGGTGATGTACGGATCACCGGACTTGCGGTACTGCCCGCGGTGGGCCTGCTCGGCGGCCTCGTAGGCCCGCAGCAAGAGCTTGGTGTCGGCCTTGGGATGCAGTTCCCGGTGCGCGCCGATCAGCGGTTCGAGCACCGTGCGCGCCGACGGGCCGGTCTGCTGCCGCTGGCCGCTGATGCGCCTGGCCCACCGCGCGCGCACCCGCCGGCTGGTGGATGTGGGCCGTCCTTGGGGGACCGCCCCCTCCCGTACCTGCGCCGCCCGTGACGGCGCGGCCGAGGGCCCGTCCCGGGGCGCCGACGGCATCCCCGTAGCGGCCGTCCGGCCGTCCCCGTTCGGCACCGGCGTCCCGATCGCCTGAGCAGTGGAGTCGTCCTCCCGCGCAACCGGGGTGGGCGCCGACAGATCCGGGTCTGCCGCTTCGGGGGCCGGAGCGCTCGGCGTCCCGGCGACGGCGGACGCGGCCAGCGACGCCCCCGGCGGCACCACGGTGGGCGGCGTTGCGCTGGGCGCCCCGGCCGCCGCTTGCGCGGCCGGATCGCGCACGGCCGCGCCTGGCGGGTCGGTCGCGGTCGGGTCGGCGATGGAACGAAGGTCCGTCATCGCCTCTCCTCCCTATCGCCACCCCCACGCGGGTCGACAATCGCCGCGCGCGCAACACGCCGAATCTGCAACACGCTGAACCACTGAGCATAACGCCGCCAGATCGCCGGAGCTTCCGCTGCGGCAGGCCAGCCCTCACGCCGGCCATGCCGGCCGGCATCAGTTCGGACGTCGACCGGCGCCGAGGCGCCAGATACCGAGCCGGGAAGTTCAGTAGCGCCGCAGCGCCGTCACGGGCACGCCACGCAGCTTGGCGCGCCCGCCGAGCGCGCCCAGTTCGATGGCCACGGCGACGCCCGCGACGCGCGCCCCGGCCCGCTCCAAGAGCGCGCGGGCCGCCGCCGCGGTACCACCGGTGGCGAGCACGTCGTCCACTATCAACACCGCTTCGCCGGAACGAACGTCATCGGGGTTGATCTCCAGCGCAGCCGAACCGTACTCGAGCTCATAGGCCTGCGAGAGCACCCGACCGGGAAGCTTGCCCGCCTTGCGCACCGCCAGCACGCCCAGCCCGAGGCGTGCGGCCAGCACGGCGCCGAGCAGGAAGCCGCGGGCCTCCACGCCGGCCACCTGGCTGGCGTCGGCGGCGCCCGGGACGGACGCCAGCCCGTCGGTCAACTCGCGAAGGCCCCGCGGGTCGGCGAGCACCGGCGTGAGGTCGCGGAACAGCACTCCCGGGCTGGGAAAGTCCGGGACGATCCGGGTCAGCCGGTCGATGGCAGCCGCGGCGGCCTTGCGCACCGGTTCCCCCTCGCCTCGCCCGAGGACGGTCCCGGCAGCCATCACCGGCTGCGTTTACCGGCCGGCCTCGGGGCGCCGCCGCGCGCCGCCGGCGCGGCCGAGGCTGCCCTCGCCTTGCCCCGCACCGGTTTCACGCCGGGCAGCGGGCCGGATCCGGGCTTCAGCAACGGCGAGACAGGCTCCGCCTGCGCGCCGGGCAGCGCCTGCCGATACCGGGTGCGACCGTCGGCGTCCGGCACCGCCACCCGCGCGATCGGGTCGCCGTCGGCATCGACGATCAGCCCGTCCGAGTCCCGCTTGGCCTGCACCCGCCGGGTGTGCGCCTTGATCGCGGGCTCGCGCATCTTCAGGTCCACCGCCATGGGGACCGCGAGGAACACCGACGAGTAGGCGCCGATCAACATGCCGCACAGCATGACCAGCGACAGGTCCTTCAGGGTGCCGGATCCGAGGATGGCAACCCCGGCGGTCAACAGACCCGCCACCGGCAGCAGCGCTATCAGCGACGTGTTGATCGAGCGCATCAGCGTCTGGTTGATCGCAAGGTTCGCCGCTTCGGAATAGCTCCGACGCAGCAGGGACGTCAGCCCCTTCGTGTTCTCCTCGACCTTGTCGTAGACGACCACCGTGTCGTACAGCGAGAAACCCAGGATGGTCAGCAGCCCGATCACGGTGGCCGGGGCGACTTCGAAGCCGATCAGCGCGTAGATCCCGGCGGCGACCACCAGGTCGTGCAGCACCGACAGCACCGCTCCGATCGCCACCCGGTGCTCGTAGCGCAGCCAGATGAACGCCGCGACCGCCACGAGGAACACCAGGACCGCGATCAGCGCCCTGGTGGAGATCTCACTACCCCACGTCCCGGAAACCGCAGAGTCGGAGATCGACGTGGCCGCCATCGAGAACGCCTTCGCCAGGGCCTCCTTGGCTTCCGTCACCTTCTCGGCGGTCAGGCTCGGCATGCTGACCTGGATGTTGGCCCCGACGTCGATGACGCTCTCGGTCTCCACGCCGGTGGCGTCGAAGATCACATCGGTGACCTGCTCGTGCGCAACCGTGCCCGGCGGGTGGAACGTCAGCTGCGTGCCGCCGACGAAGTCCAGGGAGAAGTTGAACCCGCGAAGGAGGATGAACAGCACGGACAGCAGGATCAGGCACGAGGAGAACACGTAGTACCAGCGGCGCCGCCCGATGATGTCGAACGCCCCGGTCCCGGTCGACAGCCGGGAGATCAGCCCGCGGTGCCGGGTTGCGGCCTTGCTCTGCTCCGCGGTGATCGGGGCGGTCCCCTCCGGCAGGCCGGTGAGCTCGGACTGCACCGAACCCGAAGGCGTGTCAGCCATCTCAGGCCTCCTTCGCCTGTAGCCGGGCCGTCGCGGCACGGTGCTCCTGACCGGCACGGGCGACGCTGCCCAGGCCGGACCACAGCGGGTGCGAGAACACCTCGGCATGCGATATCAACGCGACCAGCGGGTGCGTCACCATGAACACCACGACCAGGTCGAGCACCGTCGAGAGCCCCAGGGTGAACGCAAAGCCCTTCACGTCGCCCACCGCCAGGATGTACAAGATGGCCGCCGACAGGAACGAGACGGCATCCGCCGACAGGATGGTGCGCTTGGCGCGGGTCCAGCCGCGCGGCACGGATGATCGGAACGTTCGGCCCTCTCGGACCTCGTCTTTTATTCGTTCGAAGTAGACGACGAACGAGTCGGCGGTGATCCCGATGGCGATGATCAAGCCGGCGATGCCTGCCATGTCCAGGCTGAGCCCGATCCACCGCCCCAGCAGCACCATCACGGCGTAGATCAGCCCGCCGGACAGCAGCAGCGACAAGATGGTGATCAGGCCCAGCAGCCGGTAGTAGATCAGGCAGTAGATGACGACCAGCGCGAGGCCGATTCCGCCGGCGATGAGCCCCGCCTTGAGGTACTGGAAGCCGAGTTCGGCCGAGACCTGTTCGGATTCCTGCCGGTCGAAGGCGAGCGGCAGGGCGCCGAACTTGAGCGAGTCGGCCAGGGCCTTGGCGCTTTCCTGGGTGAAGCTTCCGGACACCTGGGTGCCGGGGGTGGTGATCGGCTCGTTGATGACGGGTGCGGAGAGGACCTCCCCGTCCAGGGTGAACGCGGTGAAGGAGGCGGGCGGCGGGTTCGTGCCGCCGGTGGTGTCGTAGTGCTCGGTGGTGTAGTTCGACCAGGTCCGGAACCCGTCCGACTTGAAGTTGACGTTCACCACGTAGCCGCGGCCGCCCTGGGTGTCGAATCCGGAGGTGGCGTCGCTGATCTGGGTGCCCGGGATCAGGGTCTTGTCCAGCAGGTAGACGGTGGTGCCGTCCTCGTCGCAGGCCAGCAGCGGTTTGTCCGGCTTGTCCAGTCCCTGGTAGTAGTCGATCTGCGCGCAGGTCGGCCCGCCACCCGTGGTGGCGTATGCGGCGGCCGCCGTCTCCCAGGCGACCCAGTCCTTGGCGTCGTCGGCCTTGGGCTGGGTGGGCACCGTCGGGTCGCTGCCGGCCGGGAACGCCGAGGCCGGCGGCTCGCTGGTCACCGGCGCGGTGGGGTTGACCGTCCCGGTCGCCGCCGTCCCGGTGGGTGACGGTGTCCCTGTCGGTGACGGTGTCCCTGTCGGTGACGGTGTCACAGTCGGTAACGGTGTCCCGGTCGCGCCCGAGCCCTCCGCGGGCGCCAGCGCAGCAGCGGGACGTCGCAGGCCGTCGCCGGACTCCGGGGCGACCGTGGGCGGCGCGCCCGCGGCGCCGGTCGACCCCGTCGTGCCGGGCGCGCCGGTAGACCCCGTCGTGCCGGTCGGCGCGGCGGTACCGGTCGGGTTGACGCTCGCGCCCGGGGCGCCGGTACCAGTCGAACTCGGGGGCGCCGGCGCTTGCTGAGCGAACGCCGGGTTGACCCAGCGACTGATCATCGGCCGGATGTTCAGCTTGGCGCTCCGGGTCAGCCCTTCCAGGTTGTCCTGTCCCGGAACGGTGATCACCAGTTGGTTGGAGCCGTCGATCTGCACCTGGGCGCCCGCCACACCGGAGCCGTTCACCCGGCGCTCCATGATGTCCCGCGCCAGCCTCATGGAGTCGCGGGACGGGGTTGCACCGTCCGTCGTGCGGGCGGTCAAGGTCACCCGCGTACCGCCCTGCAGGTCGATGCCCAACTTGGGCGCCGTCGAGCCGGGGGTGAACAACACCAGGGCATACAGGCCCGCGGTGATCACCAGAAAGGTGATGATCAGCCGCCACGGACGGAACTGACCGGAAGGACTTGCCACCTGTTGCCTATCTCCTCACCATGCCGGACCGCAGGGCGCGCGGGCGGGACGGCCCGAACCGGGCCGCACGGGACAGCTACCGGTCGCCCGCGGCGCCGTCACTTGGCCGGCGCGGGGCGGGGCCGACCGGAAAGCTTATCCGACGTCGGACTGACGGGATTCATCCTCGTCGACCACAACCGACGCATCCTCCGCGGCGGGCACCACGATCTGCCGCACCGCCGCGCGGGCCCAGGTGGTCCGAACGCCCGAGGCGATCTCGACCTCGATGGTGTCGTCGGCGACGGCGGTGACGGTGCCGTGCAGGCCCGACGTCGTCATGATCCGCGCCCCGGGGATGACGGCGTCCTGCATGCGCTTGGTCTCGGCGACCTGCCGCCGTTGCTTCCGCATGCCGAAATACATCATCAGCCCAAGGGCTGCGAACATCAGGACAGGCAGGGCATAGTTACCCATCATTCTCCTTGGCATCGCTGACATGGGTGGCTTGCTGTCCACGAAAGTGACCCGGTGACGGCCAACCGGCTCGCCGTTCAACCGGCCCGGTGGTGCCGCGATCCCCGCCGCACACAACAGTCCGGCTACACAGTACCGGAAACCGGGCAGGATCATCCGTGACGCGCGCTCGTCGCCCTCCGGACGCACGCCCGACCCAGGCGGTCGATGGCTGCGGCTGCCGCGGTCGGCCTCTCACTCGTCGTCGAAAAGGGTGCCCGGCGCGGGCGTGTCGCCTGCTGGGCGCAGCCCGACGTGCTCCCAGGCGGCCGGCGTCGCCACCCGGCCCCGCGGGGTGCGCGCCAACATGCCGGCCCGGACCAGGAACGGCTCGCAGACCTCCTCCACGGTGCTCGGCTCCTCCCCCACCGCGACGGCCAGCGTGGTCAACCCCACCGGACCGCCGCCGAACGACCGGCACAACGCGGTCAGCACCGCCCGGTCCAGCCGGTCCAGGCCGAGTTGGTCGACGTCGTAGACCGCCAGTGCTTCGCGCGCGGCCGCGAGGGTGACGATGCCGTCGCCGCGTACCTGCGCGTAATCACGCACCCGGCGCAGCAGCCGATTGGCGATCCGCGGCGTTCCCCTCGATCGCCCGGCGATCTCCCGGGCCCCGTCCGGCCGCAGCTCGATGCCCAATATGGCCGCGCTTCGGGTGACGATGCGCGTCAGCTCGTCCGGCGCGTAGAACTCCAGATGGGCCGTGAAGCCGAACCGGTCGCGGAGCGGGCTGGTGAGCTGCCCCGACCGGGTGGTCGCGCCGACCAGGGTGAACGGCGCGATCTGCAGCGGGATCGAAGTGGCGCCCGGCCCCTTGCCCACCACCACGTCGACCCGGAAGTCCTCCATCGCCAGATACAGCATCTCCTCGGCGGGCCGCGCGATGCGGTGGATCTCGTCGATGAACAGCACGTCACCGTCGAGGATGTTGGAGAGCATGGCTGCGAGATCGCCGGCCCGCTCCAACGCCGGGCCGGAGGTGATCCGCAGGGGCGCGCCGAGTTCCGCGGCGATGATCATTGCCAGGCTGGTCTTGCCCAGACCGGGCGGCCCGGCCAGCAGCAGGTGATCCGGCGGCTGCCCGCGCAACCTCGCGCCGGACAACACCAGTTCGAGCTGCTCGCAGACTCGGGCCTGGCCTACGAATTCGGACAGGTTCTTCGGCCGCAGCGACGCCTCGACGTCGCTGTCGCCCGGCGTCGGGCCGGGCTCGACCAGGTCGTCCCCATCGCCGGGCAGCGCATCCGGAACCGCATCCGTCATCGCGCCGGGACCCCGCTCACCGGTTCTTCGCCAGCAGCGCGAGGCAGCGCCGGAGCAGCAGCCCCAGATCACCCGCGGCCACCGCCGGATCGTCCGGATCCGCAGCAACCGCCGCCACCGCGTCGGTGGCCTGCCGCGTGCTGAAGCCGAGGCCGGCCAATGCCTCGATGAGCCGATCGCCCCACGGTGCGGTGGCCGCACCGCCCGGTTCGGCCGCGGGCACCAGCCCGACCTTGTCCTTGAGCTCCAGCACCAGCCGTTCGGCGCTCTTGCGGCCGATCCCGGGCGTGCGGGTCAGCGCCGCCGTGTCGCCGCCCGCCAACGCCCGGCGCAGGTCGTCCGGTTCGAGCACGGCCAGCAGGGCGAGCGCGATCTTCGGCCCCACGCCGGGAACCGACTGCACCAGTTCGAACAGGTCCTTGGCCGCCGTGGTGGCGAATCCGAACAGGGTCAGCGAATCCTCCCGCACTACGAGGCTGGTGGCCAGGCTCGCCTCCTGGCCGCGACGCAGCCCCGCCAAGGTCGCCGGCGTCGTGCGCACCGCCAGGCCGACCCCACCGACTTCCAGGACCGCATGGTCCAGGGCGATCGACGTCACCGTGCCGCGCAGCGAGGCGATCACCGCGCCGGCCCCCCGGTCGCGCGGGCAACCGCACCGGCGCCGATCCCGAGCCCCGCCACGGCCCGGCCCGTCAGGTCGGAACGGGCCGAAACGGCCGCCGCCAGGCGCTCCTGCATCGGTGAGCGCCACAGGTGGCACACGGCCAGCGCGAGCGCGTCCGCGGCATCGGCCGGCCGGGGCCTCTCCGGCAGCCGCAGCAAACGGGTGATCATCGCCGTCACCTGCGCCTTGTCCGCCCGGCCGTTGCCGGATACCGCCGCCTTCACCTCGCTGGGCGTGTGCCAGGCGATCGGCACTCCGCGACGCGCCGCGGCGAGCGCCACCACCCCGGAGACCTGCGCGGTTCCCATCACCGTGCGCACGTTGAGCTGGCTGAACACCCGCTCGATCGCCACCGTCTGCGGCCGGAACCTGTCGATGAGGTCCTCGACCGCCCCGGCCACCGCCGTCAGCCGGGCCGCGAGTTCCTGCTCGGCCGGGGTGCGCACCACCACGACGTGCACCAGCGACGGCGCACGGCCGGGGCCGCCGTCGACCACGCCCACCCCGCAGCGTGTCAGACCGGGGTCGACACCCAGGACCCGCACGCCCCGCCTCCTCGTCATCGACGAACGTCTGTACGTCGAAGACGTTACCGACCCGCTCGATGGAAACCGCACACCGCCACGCGCCGCGCCGCGGTTCGCCCCCACGGGCGCCGGCGGCGACGATCACTCCGCGTCGAGTTGCTCGGCCACCTCGTCGGGGATGTCGGCGTTGGTGAAGACGTTCTGCGTGTCGTCCAGGTCCTCGATCGCGTCCAGCAGCCGGACCAGCCTTCGGGCACCGTCCAACTCCAGCGGCACCGGCATCGACGCGACGAAGGTGGGCTCGGCGCAGTCGTACTCGATGCCGGCGTCGACCAACGCCCCGCGCACCGCCAGGAAATCGCCCGCCTCGCTGACCACCTCGAACGACTCGTCGAGGTCGTTGACCTCCTCCGCGCCGGCGTCGAGCACCGCGCCGAGCAGATCGTCCTCGGAGAGCCCACCCTTGGGCACCACGATCACGCCCTTGCGGTTGAACAGGTACGACACGCTGCCCGGGTCGGCCATGCTGCCGCCGTTGCGGGTGACGGCCAGGCGGACGTCGGTCGCGGCGCGGTTGCGGTTGTCGGTCAGGCACTCGATCAGGATCGCGACCCCGCTCGGACCGTAGGCCTCGTAGGTCACCGACTGGTAGTCGGCGCCACCTGCCTCGGCACCCGAGCCGCGCTTGACGGCCCGGTCGATGTTGTCGTTGGGCACCGACGACTTCTTGGCCTTGGCGATCGCGTCCCACAGGGTGGGGTTGCCGTCCGGGTCACCGCCGCCCGTTCGCGCTGCCACCTCGATGTTCTTGATCAGCTTCGCGAACAGCGTGCCGCGCTTGGCATCGATCGCTGCCTTCTTGTGCTTGGTGGTAGCCCACTTCGAGTGGCCGCTCATCCGTGCCCGCCTCACCTCGTCGAATCGTCGCCGTCGCCAGTCGCTCGCGCATGGGCCTGGCGCCGACACGCGATCCTACTTCCCGTGCGGTGCCCGCCGCGAAAACCCCGGCCGTCAGGCTCCTTCGACGATCGACAGGAAGAGCTGGTGGATCCGGTGGTCGTCGGTGATCTCCGGGTGGAAGGAGGTCGCCAGCACCATGCCCTGCCGCACGGCCACCGGAACCGGATCGGCGCCGGCCCCGGCCGGCACGGCGGCCAGCACGCGCACCTGCGGCCCGACGGACTCCACCCACGGCGCGCGGATGAAGACCGCCCGCAGCGGCCCGCCCGGCACATCCGCGATGTCCAGGTCGGCCTCGAACGAGTCGACCTGCCGGCCGAACGCATTGCGCCGGACGGTGATGTCCAGCGCCCCGAGCGGGCGCTGGTCCGGCCTGCCGTCCAATATCCGGCTGGCCAGGGTGATCATCCCCGCGCACGATCCGTACGCCGGCAGCCCGGCGCGCAGCGAGTCGGTCAGCGGATCGCGCAGGCCGAACGTGTCGAGCAGCCGGCACATGGTGGTGGACTCCCCGCCGGGAATGACGATGCCCTGCAGGCCGGCCAGTTCCTCCGGTCGCCGCACCGCCCGCGCGGCGGCACCGAGCAGTTTCAGCACCCGCAGGTGTTCGCGGACGTCGCCCTGCAGGGCCAACACCCCGATGTTCGGCACGGCAGCGGACACGATGTGGCTCTTCGCGGGATCAGGCGTACCGGATCAGGGCTTGACGACCATCAGCACGACGACGGTGACCAGCAGCACCGCCACCACCCCGGCGGCTACCGCGATCCGTCTGAAGTCGTTGGCGCGCAGGGAACCCGGATCGCCCGACTGCAGGTGTTCGCCGGCGCTCCGCACCGCAGGGACCACCGCCAACAGGTTCAGCGCCAGCGCGACGGCATACAGGATGATGGAGATCAGGATCCATGGGGTGGCGACCGTCACCCGCGAGGACGACAGGCCGAGCACGCCGAAGCCGAACAGCACCACCAGCAGCGACAACAGCGAGAAGATCATCGTCGAGCGGGCGGCCCCGAGCGCCGCGGACCCGTCCCCGGTCCGCACGGCGCGCATCGCGTTCATCGGCAGCACAGCCATCGGTCCGACCAGGAATACGGCCGTCACGACATGCAGGACGTCCAGCAGGGTGCGCACGATCCGATGGTAACCGGAAGATCGTCATCCAGCCGCGCGCCCGTTGCCGGCGGGGGTTAGTCGGTCAGATGATCGCTGACCGCGTCGATCGCCAACGCCTTCGCGGCGGTGGCGGTATCGCCGAGTCGCTGGGTGAGGGCCGCGATCAACGCCTCGATCAGGATGGCCTGCGGCAGCCGCGAGGAAAGCATGATCTCGTCCTGGAAGGTGAGGTCCGGCATGGTGACGATGAGCGCCAGATCGGCGACCTGCGTGAGGTGTGTGCGGTCGAAGGCGGTGACGACGATCACCGCGGCTCCCGCGGTCCGCGCCGCTTCGGCGGCGCGGACCGTCAACACGCTCGAACCGCTGGCGCTGATGGCCAGCAGGGCGTCGCACGGTCCGAGCAGCCGCGCGCTGATGTGCTGGTAGATCGCGTCGACCGGGGCCTCGGCCGCGCGGCCGATCCCGGTCATCCGCGCCGCGGCATCCATCGCCAGCGGCGCGGACAACCCGTTGCCCACCACGATCACCCGCCGCGCACCGGCCAGCTTCTCCACTGCCTGGTCGACCGCCTCGTCCTGCAGCAGCGCAGACATCCCGTCGATCGAATGCGCCACGTGCCGAAACGCCGCGGCGACGATTGCTGCCGGGCTATGCGCCGATCCGGCGGAGGCGCCGTTCGGGTCGGCGAGGGCCGGGTCGGCATCGGTCGCCGCGGCGCGCGCCCGATAACCGGCGTCGCGTGCCAGCAGCACCCGCAGTTGCTGGTAGCCGGTGAACCCCAACGATTGGCAGGTGCGCACCACGGTGGCCCGGGACGCGCCCGCAGCATCGGCCACCTGCTGGGAACTCCACTCCACCACCTCCGAGGCGTGCTGCAGAAGCGTTACCGCGACGGCCTTTTCGGTGGGCAGCAGCGAGGGAAGCAGGGAACGGATGGTCGGGATCACCTCCCCGAGTCGAGGCGAGTTCACGGCCGGCCCGCTATCCCGCCGCCGCGGCGATCGCCGCGGGTTCGGTTCCGGCGCCACTCGACCGCAGCCACGGCCACCGCCCGCCGATGATCTTCGCGCGTACCGCACCGGAGAGCAGGTCGATCAAGATCGTGGCGAGGACGACGACGATCAGCAACACGCCGATCACCTCCCATCTGCGGTAACGAATATTCTCCAACAGCATCTGGCCGACACCGCCCGCGCCGATCAGGCCGAGCACGGCGCCGGCCCGCACATTGACCTCGAACCGGTACAACCAGACCGAGAGGATCTCCGGCTGGACCTGGGACCAGATGCCCCACCGGACGATCTGGCTGCGGCTTCCACCGCACGATTGCGCCGCTTCGATCGGTCCGGATTCGACGCTCTCGATCGCCTCGAAACTGAGCTTGCCCAAGGTTCCGATGGAGTGGATACCGATGGCGAGCGCGCCGGTGAACGGGGTCAGGCCCGTCACCGCCAAGATCGCGATGGCCAGGATCAGTTCGGGCACCGCCCGGATCACGTCGAAAACCAGGCGCAGCAGCGTCCGCAGCCATCGCGGCGAGACGTTCGCGGCCGCCAGGAAGGCCAATGGCAGGGAGCCCAGCGCCCCGATGACAGTCCCGATCCACGCCATCTGCACCGACGACAGGGTCGCGCCGACTGCCTTGCCCAATTGCGACCAGTCGGGGTGGAAGAACAGCTTGGCGAAGTACTCCACACCCTCGCCGGGTAGGCGGGCCAACCGGTTCCACGCAATGTCCAGGTGCCAGAAGGCCGCAACGAAGATCACGATGACGACCGTCCACAAGAGCCGGCGCAACCACCGCGGGGGCGCCGGCGGCCGGCGGGTGGCGCCGACCCGCTGCGGGGTCGCGGTCAAGCTCACGACAACCTCCGCCGCAGCATGCTCGATGCGACCTCGATGATCAGGACCAGCACCAGGATCTCCAAGATGATCAATCCGATGTCGTGGTATCGGTAGAAGTTCTGCCAGGTGCTGATGAGCTGGCCGATACCACCCGCCCCCACCAGTCCCAGCACCGTGCCGGTACGGATGTTGAGTTCGAGGATGTACAGCGAAAACGCCGTGTAGTTCGGCATGATCTGCGGCAGGATTGCGCTGCGGTTGGCACCGAACCGGCCGGCGCCACAGGACCGAGCCGCCTCCAGCGGTCCGGTGTCCACCGCGTCGATCACCTCGGCCAACAGCTTGACCAGGATGCCGATCGAGAACAGCACCAGGGCGATGACGCCCGGCAGCGGGCCGATGCCGACGATGGTGGCGAGGATCGATGCGTAGAGGATGTCCGGAATGGACCGCAGCACCGACAACAAGGCGCGAATCGGCCCGCGGATGACCGCATTCGGCATCGTGACCCGAGATGCCAGGAACGCGATCGGCAGGCCGACCGCGCAACCGATCGCGGAGGCGACCACCGCCGTCTCAACCGATTGCAGCATCGGCAGCAGCGTCTCGTGGAAATGCTTGAAGCTCGGCCGGGCCAGTTGGGCGAGTTTGTCGGCGCCGTTGGAGATGTGCTGCAACAGATCGCCGAAGTCGACGTTGATTCCCCAACGCCGCGAGCCGGCCCAGTAGGTGATGGCGGCCAGCACGGCAATCGCGATGCAGGGCTTCCACCAGGTGACCGGCCTTCGCGGGCGCGACGCAGCGGACATCGTCGGCGCCGCCGGCGCTTCGACCGTCACCACGACGTTCCCGAGTCGAGCACATCCTCCGCGGTGAGCGAACGTCCGTAGATGCTCTCGAAAACGGTCTCGTCCGCCTGCGCGGCGGTGCCGTCGAAGACCACCTCGCCGGCGCGCATGCCGATGATCCGGTCGCCGTAACGTCGTGCCAGGTCAAGGAAATGCAGATTCACCACGACGGTGATGCCGAGGTCGCGGTTGATCCGCTGAAGATCGCGCATCACCACATGCGATGTCGGCGGATCGAGCGAGGCGACCGGTTCGTCGGCCAGGATGACCCGCGGCTGTTGCGCCAACGCGCGGGCGATGGCCACCCGCTGCTGCTGTCCGCCGGACAGCTCGGCCGCCTTGGCGTAGGCCTTGTGCACGATCTCGACCCGTTCCAGCGCCTGCATGGCAATCTCCACGTCGTCGGCGCCGTACCAGCCGAGCAGGGTTCGCCAGGTCGGGGTGTAGAACAGCCGACCCATCAGCACGTTCTGCAGCACGCTCGCGCGCTTCGCGAGATTGAAACTCTGGAAGATCATCCCGGTATCGGCGCGCACTTCGCGCAGCCCGCGGCCGCCGAGCCCACCGACCGCCTTGCCCCCGACGCGGACCGACCCGCCGGTCACCGGAACCAGGCCGTTGATGGTGCGGATCAGGGTGGACTTACCGGCGCCGGACAGACCGACGACCACGACCATCTCACCGCCGGAAACCTCCAACGTGATGCCAGCGAGCCCCACGGCGCCGTTGGGGTAGACGACCCTTGCGGCGTCGAACTCAATGTGGCCGTTGCGATCTGCGCGGTCCCCGGTAATCCGCAGCGCTCCGTCTACCGCGAGGGGATCAGTGGACATCTTCTCTCCTCACCAATGCGCGACCGGGGCGCGGCGGCGGCCGGCCGTTGCCGGCTGCCGACCCGGCCCGCGGTGTGCCCTCGTCCGGACGTGGGACGACGGCACACCGCGTCACCGTAACCCCCGTCTCAGCCCGTCAGGCCGAGCTTTTCGACGGCTTCCGCCACCTTGCCCAGGGATTGCGTGACGGCCGGCGCCAGGTCGTCGATCTGGTAGATCGCGTTGAGGGTCGCCTTGCCGGCGTCCGTCTTGGCGTAATCCTGCATCGCCTTGGTGATCTTGTCCTGCCATTGTGCGGTCAGCGATCCGGAGACGGCGACGCCGTCGTTGGGGATCTCGTCGGAATAGGCGAATACCACCGCCTTCTGGCCGACGTCCGGCTTGTCCTTCGCGACCACGTCACGCGCGTCGTCGAACGAGACGCCGACCTCCACATCACCGTTGTAGACGGCCAGTACCGATTGATCGTGGGCCTCGAGATGAACCACGTCGATATCCGTCTTCGGGTCGATGCCCTCGTTGATCAGGTCCAGCGTGGGGAAGATGTATCCGGAGGTAGAGCCGGGATCGAGCAATCCGACCTTGGTCCCGGCCGTCAGGTTCTTCAGCGCCTCCAGCCCGACCGGGCCGGTCTTCGCGCCCGCCGTTCCGTTGCAGTCGAGGTACTTATCGTTGGTCGCCTTCGGTTCCGGCGGCGAGATCGTGCAGTACTTGTCGGGATCGTTCGTCATGAATTGCGTGTGATAGGTGGACGAGCCGCGGCGAACCGACTGCAGCACGATCTTCGCCCCATACTTCTGGCAGGCCTGGATCAGCGGTAACGGCGCGAACATGCCGATCTGTGCCTTGTCCGCCCCCATGGCCTCGACCGCGCCGGCATAGTTCGTGCTGACCACGCCCTCCACCGGGATGCCCAACCTCTTGGTGAGTTCGTCCGTCAAGGGCTTGGCGGATTCGACCAGCCGTGGGGCATCGCCGGACGGCACCAGCGCCAGGACGAGTTTCGTCGGCACCTCGTCACCGCTCTTTCCGGTGCAGGTGAAGTCCTTCTCGGCGGGCGGACTGGTCGATGACGATGCCGTGGGGGATCCGGATCCTTGGCCGGCAGACTGTTGATCCTGGGTTTGCGACGGCGCGGTCGTCGGGGCCTCGGACGTCTGCGACGTCTGCTGCGACGAGGTGGAGCCGCCGCCTGCGTCGTCGGCGCTGCTACAGCCGGCCGCGATCACCACCGCGGCGACCGCCGTGACAGCGGCGATGATTCGGGTCTTGCGCATGCGTGTCCTCCTAGCTACTCGGGATGAATGGTGCGTTTGGTGCAGGGACGGCCGGACTGACGGCCGCCGCGATGACCGCGCGGTGCGTCGCCGCGAAGTCGCCCGGGTCGGCCGCCCACCGGCGGATTCCGTCGTAGAGATCTTCGAAACGGCTGGCGATCAGGTGAGCCGGCCCGGGCCGCCGGTCGAAACGATCGATCAACGCCGTGCAGCATCCGGCCTCGAGCGGAGGCTGCAGGTCGTTGACCCAGATGTCGCCGACGGCCATCACATCGACCGGCGACCGGCCTTGTAACAGCGTGCGCAGCAAGCCGTTCCAGCCGCTCGGCTTGCCGACGCCGGTGACGACCTCGTCGATCACGCCGCCCAGGCCGATCTGGTCCAGCGTGGTGCGGACCCCCTCGTCGGGCGCGTTGGTGATCACGATCCGGGTCACCTGGCCGCCCAGTTCGCCCAGCAGGTCGGCCAGACCTTCCGGAGCGGTGACGGTGATGTCCCCGCCGGCCAATGTTCGCCGGCTGGCGGCGTACGCGGCATGCAACTCCCCCTGAGTCAACTGACCGGCGGCCAGCGCGGCGACGGCGGCATAACCATCCGGGTAGCGCGGCCCCTCGCCGCTGCCATTCAGGAACGCCGCCAGCTCCGCACGCATGTTCTCCGCGATGGAGTCGGCCTCCGACGCCCATTGGAGATGTTGGCGCACCACGTCCACGACCGCTTCTGCGTACGCCCAGACCGGGCCATCTCCGAGGCAGACCGTGCCGTCGAAGTCCAGAAGCAGCAATGGCATGCCGCCGGCCGGGTCGGCGACGCCACCCGCACCATTCGGAGCATCGGTGGTAGCCGTCACAGCACGGAGGCTAGCGAGCTATGAACGATTCGTCCATACATTTCTATCGACACGAAACAATCGTTCATGCCTGGGGCGGGGATGACGACGTTCTCGGCCATGACGGGTCGCAACGAAGCCGCGGCGACGACGTGTGCGCGGGAGATTCGTGCATTGACGAGCCCGTTACCATGCTGGCAACGAACCTGGCGATCTTGGCAGCAGTCGTTCAGCACGCCAGTACGGGTCGGCGCGACCGCGGTATCCGGCGGGACACCCGAGCCTGATCGACCCGAACTCGCGGCCGGGGGGCCTCGTCTGCACCCGTCGTATTCGGCGGCCGATCACCGCGCCGGGTGGACGGTGGCCGTCGGCGCTCGGTACCCGGCGCGCGGTGCGCCTGCCGGGCGCTCGCCGAACCGCGCGCCGGCTACCAGCCCCGTTCGGCCAGCCGGTGCGGTGCCGGGATCTCGTCGACGGTGATGCCGACCATGGCTTCGCCCAGGCCGCGCGATACCTTGGCCAGCATGTCCGGGTCGTCGTAGAACGTGGTGGCCTTGACGATCGCCTCTGCGCGGGCGGAAGGGTTGCCGGACTTGAAGATTCCGGAGCCGACGAACACGCCCTCCGCGCCGAGTTGCATCATCATCGCCGCATCGGCGGGGGTGGCGATGCCGCCCGCGGTGAACAGCACGACCGGCAGCTTGCCCGCCCGCGCCACTTCGGCAACCAACTCGTACGGTGCCTGCAGTTCCTTGGCTGCCGCGTAGAGCTCGTCCGGCGAAAGGCCGCGGATCCGCCTAATCTCCGCCCCGATGGAGCGCATGTGGGTGGTCGCGTTCGACACGTCACCGGTGCCGGCCTCACCCTTCGAGCGGATCATCGCCGCGCCTTCGGTGATCCTCCGGAGCGCCTCGCCAAGATTGGTCGCGCCGCAGACGAAGGGCACCGTGAACGCCCACTTGTCGATGTGGTGCGCGTAGTCGGCCGGCGTGAGCACCTCGGACTCGTCGATGTAGTCCACCCCGAGCGACTGCAGGATCTGCGCTTCGACGAAGTGACCGATCCTGGCCTTGGCCATCACCGGAATGGACACCGCTGCCACGATCGCGTCGATCAGGTCCGGGTCGCTCATCCGGGCGACGCCGCCCTGGGCGCGGATGTCGGCGGGCACCCGCTCCAGCGCCATCACCGCGACGGCGCCGGCGCCTTCGGCGATGCGGGCCTGCTCGGGGGTGACGACGTCCATGATGACGCCGCCCTTGAGCATCTCGGCCATGCCGCGCTTGACCCGGGCGGTTCCGGTGGCGGGGGTGGCCGGTGTGGTGGCGGCCTGGGGCTGTTCGGTGGACACGGCATGTGCTCCATTGGGTGAGCGGTGCGGCGGCCCGAAGCCATCGGCGCCACCGGTTGTGGATCGTACCGGCCCATTCTACCGGCGACGGGCCGGAAGATTTCCGCGCGGATTCGTCGCAGCCGCCATGCCGAAGCCGCGACCGGCGGCCGACCGGCGGCCTTCGGTTTCGCTCCGGCAACTCAGCTTGCGTGCACCACGGCGGTCTGCGGGGCCAGCACCACCCACGTGCGGCCCGGCTTGAACGGCACCGGATTGCCCTTCGCGTCAAGGAATTCGGTCGCCTCGCCCGCGGCCGCACGCTTCCAGGTGCCATCGATCGCGTGGCCGTTGCGGTACAACGTGAACGCCCCCGACCCGACCGTGTGGGTCAGGAACGACGGGGAGCCGAGCACATCGACGAACCCGTCCGGCGCGTCGAGCACATGCTGGACCAGCACGTTGTCCGCGGCCACCGGCTCCCCGGAGGCGTCCTGATACGGCACCCCGTGGTGCAGGACCCGGTAGGAACCGTTCGCGTAGGCGAAGCCGGTCTGGCCGGCGATCATCGTCGCCGAGATCTTCGTCACCACCGGAGCCGCAGCGACCCTCGGATCGGAGGCGGCGAACACCATGCCGTTGGACTTCGCGGCCGCCTTTCCGGGATACCGAGCGGCTATCTGCGGCAGATCCGCGATCAGGTTGTACGGCGGCGGGCGCTGGCCGGTGCGGTGATACCCCGAACCCGCCGCGTCGACGATCGGAGACGCGCGCAGCAACTTCAAGATCGCGGTCTTTCCGCCGGAGTAGACGAGCAGCGGGTCGCCGTAGGTCTGCAGCAGTTCGACGTCCGTGGTGCGCACGCTGCGGACCGGGCCGACCGCGGTCGGCAGGGTGGTGTGGAACAGCGCGATCAGCCGGGTGAGGCCACCCTCGACCTGTTCGACGTAGACGATGTCCGCGCTGGCGATGCCGAACTGGGGGAACGCCCCGGCGGTGTTGTCGATCTTGACGGCCACCACGGGGTTCGTGGACGGCGCCCGACCGGTCAGCGGATCGGCGGGTCCGGGCGCGGCGCTGCTCGCCGGCGTCGACGGCGATGTGTCGCTGCTGGTCGAGGGGCTCGTCGCCGCGCTGGCAGAGGTGCTGCTCGCCGGCGGCGACGGGCTGAACGTGGATGACGATGCCGTGCTGCTGGGCGCGCTGCTCGTCGGCGGCGGAGGTTCGGGACTGGCGCTGCAAGCCGCCGCGAGGGCCGCGAGGAATACGGCGACGGCGGTGATCATGGCGGACTTGGCGCGCATTCACGCCCCTTTCGGTGCTGGTCGTTTGCCGCGTGGGCCGTTTCACCGAACTGGTCGGCCACCGAACTGGTCGGCCACCGCGCCGGTCGGCGGGACGGCGCGGCGATCGGGTAACAGCGCGACGTGCTTACCGGCCACCGGCTATCGTCCGGCGCCGATCGCGTGCGACCCGACCGACACCGTAACCGGCATTCGGCCCGCGACGTGCGTGGCGCACGCAAAGCGGCGGCGTCCCAGTGGTCGGAATCACCAGGGCGCGCGACACCTTCACCCGATCCCTTCCGGATTCACCCGATCCCTTCCGGAATGTCCGGTGCCACGCGGGTCACGGCGATCTGGCGCGCCTGCGCAAGCCGATCGGGGAGTTGCGACGGGTAGACCGGCTCGTCGCAACCGGCGAGGTCTTCCGCATCGAACCAGCGAAGCCCCGACCCGAAATGCCCTGCCATGTCGGCGAAATGGTCGGTGCCCAACGCGGGGCCGTTCGCATGCGCCACGAAGAAGTACTCGATCCGGTCGGCTCCGCCCGCAGGATCGCGGGGATCGGTCCGGCGCCACACCGGACCGATCAACTCCTGGGCCGGCAATGCCACGCCGATCTCCTTGGACAGTTCGCGTAGCGTCCCGGTCACCAGGTCCTCACCCGGCAGCAATCCCCCGCCCGGGGTGAACCAGCCACGCTCGTCGCGGTCGGGGTGGGTGCCGCGCAACAGCAGGACCCGCCCGGCCGCGTCCACCAACACGACCCGTCCCGTACGCCGGACGGATCCCGCGCCGGCCGCCTCCGGCAACTCGAAATGTTCCGGCAGCGGCGCATGGCCGGCGAGGCGGAAGAACCTGGTGAACCACGACGCTCGGAGCGCCAGGGTGTCGCGGACCGCGTCGTTGTAGAAGCGCCGGGCCAGCAGGACCCGTTCGGCGGCATCGGACAACTCCGCTGCCAGTTCGCCCTGCTGCTCGGGTGGGATCGAGGCAAGCGCCCGCGACAGCGCGGTCTCCGCGTCGTCCCGATCGGCGCGCGCGGCGGTATCCGCCGCGTCGGCCAGCCGGTGCAGACGGGCGGCACGGTCGGCCGTCAACCTGCCCGCGGCGGCCAGCGCGCGCGCGGCGACGATCCGGCGGGAGAGGGCACCGTCCAACGCCGCCCAGGCCGCCTGGGTGCGCACGTGCAGGCGGTCCAGCCGATTGGCCGTCAGCCACAACCGAAATGCCGCGGCGAGCAGCAAGATCACGATGATGACGATGATCGTCGTGACCACGTGCCCTCCTGTTCCCGCGTTCTTCGTCCGCCGTCTCGCGTGCGAGCCGGCTACTCCGCCTCGGCCACCGCTCGCGGGTCGGCGGCGATGACGGTTTCGTAGACCTTGACCACGGTCCGCCCCACCACCTGCCAGTCGTACTCGGCCACCACCGTGCGCCCCCGCTCGACGAGCCGGCGCCGCCGGTCCGGATCGTCCAGCAACGAACCGATGCCGCCGGCCAGGGCCAGTGGATCACCCACTGGCACCAGCACTCCGGCGGTGCCGCCATCCAGGACCTGTCTGAAGGATCCGAGGTCGCTGGCCACCACCGCGGTACCCGCGCTCATCGCCTCCGTCAGGATGATGCCGAAGCTCTCACCGCCGAGGTTGGGCGCGCAGTACAGATCGATCGAGTGCAGCATCCGGGCCTTGTCGGCATCCGATAGCCGCCCCAGCAAGGTCATGTTCCGCGCGAGTTGCGGACCGGCCTCGCGCCGCAGGTCATCCTCGTCACCGCCGCCCACCACCACCAGGCGCAGATCCGGCCGGCCCGGCAGCAGGGTCCGCAATGCGGCCAGCAACACGTCCATGCCCTTGCGCGGCTCGTCGTAGCGGCCGACGAATCCGACCGTGCCGCCGAGGCGTGGATACCCGGGCAAGGGCGTCGCGCTCGCGAAGAACTCCACGTCCACGCCGTTGGGAATGATGACGGCGTCGCCGCCGAGGTGCTCGACCTGGACCTGGCGTGCGAGCTCCGACACCGCGATCCGTCCGGTGATCTTCTCCAGGAACGGTTGCAGGATGCCTTGAAACGCGGCAAGCATCCGGGAACGCGGATTGGCCGTATGGAACGTCGCGACGATCGGCCCCTCGGCGACCATCAGGGCGAGCATGGACAGGCTTGGCGCCACCGGCTCGTGCACGTGCAGCACGTCGAAGTTCCCGGAGCGGATCCACTTCCGCACCCTGGTGTACGACAGCGGGCCGAAGGAGAGCCGCGCCACCGACCCGTTGTAGCGGATCGGCACGCTGCGCCCCGCCGGCACCACGAAGTCCGGGAATTCGGCGCGCCCGTCTCCGCTGTCGTCGCCGGGCGCCAGCACCGAGACGTCGTGGCCCTGGCTGATCAGCACCTTGGCCAGGTCGGCGACATGGGCCTGGACGCCGCCCGGGATGTCGAACGAGTAGGGGCAGACCAGCCCGACCCTCATGTCGTCGCCTCGTTGCCGCGGCTGCGCGCAGCGGGGGCCGAGGTGCGCGTCGGATCCGGTCGGGCCGGCTTGTCGGCGGTCCATACCGGTTGCAGCATGTGCCAATCGGCTGGGAAGAGCGCGATCCGCTCGGCGAACATGTTGGCCATCGCCTGGGTGGCTGCCCGGACCTGCTGGGCGAGTCGCTCCCCCGGCAGTTCCAACGGCGGGCCGATGAACTGGATCCAGCCGGCGTCGGTGAAGGCCAGGTGCACCGGGCACAGCGCCGCCCCGGTCAGGGCGGCGAGCATCGCAGGGCCGGCGGGCATCGCCGCGGGCTCGTCGAAGAACGACACCCCGACGGCGCCGCTGCCCAGGGCGCGGTCGGCCAGCAGGCACACCATCCTGCCCTGTTCAAGGCGTTGCCGCAGCACCGCGGACGCCGGGCCGTCCTCCCGGGCCCGGCCGGTCAACGGCAGCACCTCGAAACCCAGGCCCTCCCGGTGCCGGAGGAACCTGCGGTACACGCCTTCCGGTTCTACCCGCTCGGCGACCGTCGTGATGCCGCCGACCATCTTGACCATCGACAGGCCCGCGACATCCCAGTTGCCCGAGTGCGGCAACGCCAGGACGACGCCGCGGCCGGCCTGCTGCGCGGTCGTGATGTGGTGCAGCCCAACCGAACCCGCAAGTGCACGCCCGGCGATCTCGTCCAGGTCGGACCGCTCCATCCGGAACGTCTCGAGCCAGTAGCGGCCGTAAGAGCGCATCGCAGCGCGCACCACCGCGTGCAGCGCGGCCGGGCTGGACTGCGCTCCGAGCACCCGGCGTTGATTGCGCGCCAGTTGCACGACCCCGGGGCCGCGACGCTCGACCAGGATGTCGCAGGCGCGATCGACCAGCGAGCGTGCCGCGCCGGCGGGGACTCGGCCCATCCCGGCCCACGCCGCCTGGTACGCAAGGCCGACCATGGTGCCGTTCACGATGGGGTGCCTTTCGCTGCGCCGCGCGCAACTGCTCGGATCATGCGGGATCGTCGGTCGCGGCGGACCGGCCCCTTGCACGGTAGGCCAGCCACACCTGGATCAAGCGCTGCACCACGGTGGCGAGGGAGGCCACCGCGAGGATCCACAACAGGACATCGAGCGCACGGGGCAGCCCCAAGCCGGCCAGGCCCGTTCCGACCAGTCCGAGCACGTTGCGCTCGGCGCGCTCCGCGAGCGCTCCGGAGATGACGAGCCGCACGGAGTCCGCGCGAGCCTTGATGTAGGAGACCACCTGACCGGACACCAGCGCGATCAGCGCCGCGGCTCCCAACTCGGTGGACCCGCGTTCGGCGAATGCGAAGAACGCGATCGCGGCGAACAGCGCACCGTCGGCGATGCGGTCGCAGGAGGCGTCCAGCACTATCCCCAGGTCGGTGCCGGATCCGCGGGCCCGCGCCATCGCCCCGTCCAGGAGGTCGAACAGCACGAAGGCGGTGACGACGATCGTGCCCGCCAGCAGCCGTCCGGTTCCGATCAGCCCGACCGATGCGCCCACCACGCCCGCGGTTCCGACGACCGTGACCCAGTTCGGGCTCAGACCCGCACGCACCAGGCCCCGGCCGATCGGGTCGGTGACCTTGGACACCGACGCCCTGGCGAGGGCGTTGAGCATGTCTGCTGGACTCCGATCTGTGGGTGCAACGGCAAACGGCCATGCTCGACCCTGCCAAGCGACAGGGCCTAACGATAGTCGGAAGAGGCCCGTCATCTGCCAACCGCCTGAAACCGCGGCGACGGCGCCGCCCGCTCCGGCGGCGCTCACCGTGCCCAATTGGCTCGCGCCGCCTGCCGGCGGCGCTCCACGGTGCCTAATCGGCTCGCGCCGCCTACCGGCGGCGCTTCACCGTGCCTAATCGGCTCGCGCCGCCTACCGGCGGCGCTCCACCGTGCCTAATCGGCTCGCGCCGCCTGCCGGCGGCGCTCACGGTGCCAACTGTTCGCTCAGCACTGCGCAACCAACGCCTGCCGCTCCGCGGCGACGGCGCCGCCCGCTCCGGCGGCGCTCACCGTGCCCAATTGGCTCGC
>CAZUXD010000045.1:22956-28193 GCA_964624455.1 uncultured Actinomycetes bacterium
GGCTCGCGCCGCCTACCGGCGGCGCTCCACCGTGCCTAATCGGCTCGCGCCGCCTACCGGCGGCGCTCCACCGTGCCTAATCGGCTCGCGCCGCCTGCCGGCGGCGCTCACGGTGCCAACTGTTCGCTCAGCACTGCGCAACCAACGCCTGCCGCTCCGCGGCGACGGCGCCGCCCGCTCCGGCTTCGCTCACCGTGCCTAATCGGCTCGCGCCGCCTACCGGCGGCGCTTCACCGTGCCTAATTGGCTCGCGCCGCCTACCGGCGGCGCTCACCATGCGCCGGCGAGCATGTCCCTGGTCTGGCCCAACAATTGCGGCAGCACCCTGGTGTGCCCGATCACCGGCATGAAGTTGGCATCGCCGGCCCATCGGGGCACCACATGCTGGTGCAGATGATCCGCGATGCCGGCACCGGCGGCGCCCCCGGCGTTGATGCCGACGTTGAACCCGTGCGCGGCGGACACCGCGCGAATCACCGTCATCGCATGCCTGGTCATCTCGGCGATCTCGGCCACCTCGTCGGGATGCGCGTCCGTGTAGTCCGCAACGTGCCGGTACGGCACCACCATCAGGTGTCCGGGGTTGTACGGGTACAGGTTCAAGACGGCGTAGACGGCCCTGCCCCGCGCCACGACCAGCCCCTCGTCATCCGCAAGCGTGGGGATCCGGCAGAACGGGCAGGCCGACGGCGTCCCTTCGTCGGCCGGAACGGGCGGTGCGACATAGGCCAACCGGTGCGGCGTCCACAGCCGTGCCAGCCCGTCGGCCGCCCCCACCCCCTCCTGGTTGCGCGGGCCGGCATCCGGCAGGTCCGGCGAGGTCACGAACGGGTCGCCTCGCGGAATGCCCCGTCACCGACGCCCTTGGGGCCCCCGACGACCGTTCGGTTCCCGCCGGCGCTGTCACCGGCGACCGCCGCGAGCAGCGGTCCCAGCAGATCCGCGGTCGGTGAGGCGTTCTCCCGCCGGCCCACCCACTCGACGACGGCGGCGACGGCGTCGGCAACCGGCACCCCGTTGAGTTGCGACCCGTCGCGGAAGCGGAACGAGACCGCCGCCACCTCGACGTCCTTGCCGCCTGCCAGCAACAGGAACGGCACCTTCTGCGTGGTGTGGGTGCGGATCTTCTTCGGCATCCGGTCGTCGGAAGCGTCCACCTCGACCCGGATGCCCGCTGTCCGCAACGTTCGCGCGATCCCCTCGAGATATTCCGAGAACGCTTCGGCGACCGGGATTCCCACCACCTGAACCGGCGCGAGCCACGCCGGGAACGCTCCGACGTAGTGCTCGGTGAGCACCCCCATGAACCGTTCGAACGACCCGAATTTCGCCGAATGGATCATCACCGGCCGCCGCCGGGAGCCGTCGCTGGCGACGTACTCCAACCCGAACCCCTCGGGCTGGTTGAAGTCGTACTGGATCGTGGACATCTGCCAGGTGCGGCCGATCGCATCCCGCGCCTGTACCGAGATCTTCGGCCCGTAGAACGCCGCGCCCCCCGGATCGGGCACGAGTTCCAATCCCGTCTCGCGACCGACCTCCTGGAGCACCGCGGTTGCGGCCTCCCACTGGTCGGTCGACCCGATGAACTTTGCCGCGTTGGCCTCGTCCCGGGTGGACAGTTCCAGGTAGTAGTCGGACAGGCCGAAGTCCCGGAGCAGGCTGAGCACGAAGTTCAGCAGGTGACGAACCTCGTCCGGCGCCTGCTCGGGCGTCACGTAGCTGTGCGAGTCGTCCTGCGTGAGGCCCCGGACCCGCGTCAGGCCGTGCACCACGCCGGACTTCTCGTACCGGTAGACCGTGCCGAACTCGAAGTAGCGGATCGGCAGGTCCCGATAGGACCGCTGCCGCGAGCGGTAGATCAGGTTCTGCATGGGGCAGTTCATCGCTTTGAGGTAATACCGCTGGCCCGGCTTGCGTACTTCGCCGTCCGCCGCCAGTTCCTCGTCGACGACCATCGGCGGGAACATGGTGTCGGCGTAGTACGGCAGGTGCCCCGACAGTTCGAACAGGTGCTCCTTCGTGATGTGCGGGGTGCCGACGTACGAGAAGCCCTCTTCGATGTGCCGGCGCCGGACGTAGTCCTCCATCTCGCGCTTGATCACACCACCCTTCGGGTGGAAGACCGGCAGCCCCGAACCGATCTCCTCGGGGAAGCTGAACAGGTCCAGTTCGGCGCCGAGCCGGCGGTGGTCCCGCCGCTCGGCCTCCGCGAGGAATTCCAGATGGGCGGCCAACGCCTCCTCCGACTCCCAGGCGGTGCCGTAGATGCGTTGCAATTGCGGGTTCTGTTCGCTGCCCCGCCAGTAGGCCGCGGCGGTGCGGGTCAGGCGGAACGCGGGGATGTGCTTGGTGGTGGGAAGGTGCGGGCCGCGACACAAGTCGCCCCACACTCGTTCGCCGGTATGGGCGTGCACGTTGTCGTAGATCGTCAACTCGCCGCCGGCAGGATCCACCTCCATCACCTCCGACGTGTCCATGCCATTGGCCGCGCCGGACTTCAGTTCGATCAGCTCCAGCTTGTACGGTTCCGAGGCGAGTTCGGCCCGGGCCTCGTCCCCGCTGACCACCCGCCGGGAGAAGCGCTGGCCGGCCTTGATGATCCGGCGCATCCGGCGCTCGAACTCGGCCAGGTCCTCCGGTGTGAACGGCCTCGGCACGTCGAAGTCGTAGTAGAAGCCGTCGCGGATGGGCGGGCCGATCCCCAGCTTCGCCTCCGGGAACACCTGTTGTACGGCCTGCGCCAGCACATGCGCGGTGGAGTGCCGGATCACCGCACGGCCGTCGGTCGATTCCGCCGTCACCGCCTCGGCATCGGTGTCCCACTGCGGGATCCAGCCCAGATCCCGCAGCCGACCGTTCGCCGATTCCCGGAGCACCACGACCGCGTGCGGGCCGGACCGCGGCAGCCCGGCTTGGGCGACCGCCTCGGCCGCGCTGGTTCCCCCCGGAATCCGCACGCGGACGGACGGACTGGGCGGACTGGCGAGCGAGGACACGCGGACTCCTTGAAGGGACGGATGAGGCTGACTGGCCGATGCTATCCGCCGCCCGGCGGGGTCGGCAGCACGCTTCGGTGGGTGTCCC
Source organism: uncultured Actinomycetes bacterium (assembly GCA_964624455.1). Taxonomy (GTDB): domain Bacteria; phylum Actinomycetota; class Actinomycetes; order Mycobacteriales; family Nakamurellaceae; genus Nakamurella. The sequence continues at coordinate 26,044 of CAZUXD010000045.1, forward strand.
GCAGCACGCCCGAGTGGCGACGCGCGAACTCGCCGCATCGCAGGCCCCGGCCGGGTGATACACAGGAGGGGGCAACCGGGCCCAGGAACGAAGGAGCTGATGGTGTCGATCTATGAGCACGAGGTTCGTTCCCTGGCCGGTGACCCGGCCGACCTGCGCGACTACGCCGGGCGGGCACTGTTCATCGTCAACGTTGCCTCCAAGTGCGGCACGACGCCGCAATACGGCGCGCTGCAGCAACTGCACGAGCGGTACGCGGGCCGCGGCTTCGAGGTGCTGGGCTTTCCCTGCAACCAGTTCGGCGGGCAGGAGCCGGGAACGCCGGCCGAGATCGCCGAGTTCTGCTCCAGCACCTACCACGTCGCCTTCCCGATGTTTCAGAAGGTGGAGGTCAACGGCCCCGGCCGCCATCCGCTGTTCGCGGAACTGACGCAGGCGCCCGATGCGACGGGCAAGGCCGGCGACATCGCCTGGAACTTCGAGAAGTTCCTGGTATCGCCCGCGGGTGACGTGGTGGCACGCTTCCGCTCCAAGACCACGCCCGACGACCCGACCGTCGTGGCGGCCATCGAGCAGCAGCTCCCCGGCTGACCGGTTCTCGGGCGCGTTCGGCGCGTCCGACGCGCCTTCTACCGGCGGTCGCCGACTCGCCCGGTGCGCGCACCGGCGGTGGGGCCAGCCCGGCACTGACGAACCCGCGGTGCCGCCGCGTAGCGCCACCGCCGTACCCGGCGCCGCGCATACCGCCGCACGCCGCCTCGATGCTGGATTGCCGACGGTCTCGATCCACACAGCGACCCAACATTCACCAACAAAACCGTTGTGGAAATCCGCGGCCCTTGAGGGACCCGGCGCGCGGGAATCGACTGTGTCGCTTAGCATTAGGCCGCATGTCGTTGACCAGACAAATTGCCGACAGCGAATTGTCACACCATCGAGCACCCACCGCACGACGGGCGATTCGGCGCGACGCGGGGAGAGCAGAGGCAACTCAATGACCACCACCAGCCACTCGCCGGCCGGCACCGCGGCTCGCGGCGGCACCACCGCCAGCCCCGGACTCGCGCCGTTACTTCCCGGCGGTGAACCGGTGGAGGCGCTGCTGCGCAAGGCCCAGTTCTTCACCGCGGGCACCCCAAGCGCGGACTACCGCGAAGTGCACCGCCGCGGGGGCCGCGGTGCGGAGGAGTTCTATCACGAACGCTGGCGGCACGATAAGGAAGTCCGCTCCACCCACGGCGTGAACTGCACCGGATCGTGCTCCTGGAAGGTCTACGTCAAGGACGGGATCATCACCTGGGAGACCCAGCAGACCGACTACCCGTCGGTCGGGCCCGACAGCCCGGAGTACGAACCACGCGGCTGCCCGCGCGGCGCATCGTTCTCTTGGTACACCTATTCCCCCACCCGGGTGCGCTACCCGTACATCCGCAGCCCGCTGCTGCAACTGTGGCGCGAGGCCAAGGCCCGCCTCGGTGATCCGGTGCTCGCGTGGGCCGACATCATCGGCGACCCCGAGCGCACGGCGCAGTACAAGAACTTTCGCGGCAAGGGAGGTTTCGTCCGCACCACCTGGGCGGAGATCGCCGAACTCATCGCCGCGGCGCACGTGCACACCGTCAAGGCGTACGGTCCGGACCGGGTGGTCGGCTTCTCCCCCATCCCGGCGATGTCCCAAGTCTCGTACGCGGCGGGCACCCGCTTCCTGTCGCTGATCGGCGGGACGATCCTGTCGTTCTACGACTGGTACGCGGACATGCCGATCGCCTCCCCGCAGGCATTCGGCGACCAGACCGACGTGCCAGAGTCGGCGGACTGGTGGAACTCGTCATACCTGATGCTCTGGGGCTCCAACCTGCCGATCACCCGCACGCCGGACGCGCACTTCATGACGGAGTCCCGCTACAAGGGACAGAAGGTCGTCGTGGTCAGCCCCGACTACGGGGACCACACCAAGTTCGCGGACGACTGGCTGCCCTGCGCCCCCGGCACGGACGGCGCGCTGGCGATGGCGATGGGCCACGTCATCCTCACGGAGTTCTTCCGCGACCGCCAGGTGGACTACTTCACCAGCTACGTGAAGCAGTACACCGACCTGCCCTTCCTGGTCACCCTGCGCCAGCGCGGGGACGCCTATGTAGCGGACAAGT
>CAZUXD010000046.1:0-23432 GCA_964624455.1 uncultured Actinomycetes bacterium
GGCTTCGCGCAGATCATCGTCTACACCGGCGCGATCATGATGCTGTTCCTGTTCGTCCTCATGCTGACCGGACGGGACGCCGGCGACTCGGTGATCGAGGTGCTGCGCGGTCACCGCGCGATCGCGGCGCTCGCCGGGCTCGGGATCGTGGGCCTGTTGGTCGCGGTGCTGGTGCGGGCGCTGGGCACCTTCCCGGACCTGGGCCTTTCCGGCGCGCTGTCCGAGCGCGGCGCGGTGGGTTCGCTGGCCGCCAGCATCTTCACCGACTACCTCTTCCCGTTCGAGCTCACCAGCGCGCTCTTGATCACGGCGGCGGTCGGGGCGATGGTGTTGGCGCACGTGGAGAAGGCCCCCGGCGAGCGGCATAACCAACGGCGGCAGGTGCTGGAGCGAATGCGCTCGGACCGCATGTCCCCGCCGCCGGGCCCCGGGGTGTTCGCCACCTCCAGTTCCAACGCCACCCCTGCGATGCAGCCGGACGGCTCGATCGCGCCGGGCTCCGTCTCGCAGCTGGTCGAGCTCGCCGAGAGCGAACGGGTGGCGCGGCGGTACCGATCAGGCAGCCGGCTCGCCGAGATCGAGGCGCCGGCACATCCGCGGCGGATCAACGATCCCGCCGCCGCCGAGCGCGAGATCGGCGGACCGGGCGAGCCGGATGGCGCGGGCCACGCCGACGGCAACGCCGCCGGCAACGACGATGGCGCGATACCGCGGGGACAGCGATGAACCCGACCCATTACCTCATGCTCTCGGCGCTGCTCTTCGGCGTCGGGACGGTCGGCGTGCTGATCCGCCGCAACACGATCGTGGTGTTCATGTGCATCGAGCTGATGCTCAACGCCGTCAACCTCTCGCTGGTGACCTTCGCCCGCATGCACGGGAACCTGGACGGTATCGTCATCGCGCTGTTCGTGATGGTGGTGGCCGCGGCCGAGGTCGTCGTGGGCTTGGCGATCATCATGTCCATCTTCCGGAGCCGGCGGAGCGCGTCCGTCGACGACGCGAACCTGCTGAAGTACTGAACGGGGGAGGACCGTGACCCTGGCCCTAGCGGACGCGGCGAACGCCGCCGCGGCCACTGCCGTGCCGGAAGCGAGCGGCATCGCCTCGCTGGCGTGGCTGCTGCTGCTGCTGCCCGCCGCCGGCAGCGTGGTCCTGATGGCCGGTGGACGACGGCTCAACCGCACCGCGCCGCTGATCGGTGCGCTGACGGTGGTCGCCGCGTTCCTGGTGGGCCTCGCGATATTCCTCTCGACCGTGACGGCCGACGCGGGGTCGCGGATCCACGAGGTCCCGATCTGGTCCTGGATGCCGGTCGATGCGCTGCAGGTCAACTTCGGGCTGCGGGTGGATCCGCTCTCGTTGACGTTCGTGCTGCTCATCACCGGGGTCGGTGCGCTGATCCACATCTACTCGATCGGCTACATGGAGCACGACCCGGATCGGCAGCGGTTCTTCGGCTACATGAACCTGTTCGTCACCGCGATGCTGCTTCTGGTGTTGGGCAATTCGTTCGTCACGCTGTATGCCGGCTGGGAGGGCGTCGGGTTGGCGTCGTACCTGCTGATCGGGTTCTGGTCGTACAAGCCGGTGGCTGCGACGGCGGCGAAGAAGGCCTTCGTGATGAACCGGGTCGGTGACGTCGGGTTCGTGCTGGCCATCTTCATCATGTTCAAGGAGATGGGCACCACATCCTTCAGCGGGGTGTTCAGCGGCATCGGGGAACTGGCGGCGACCTCCCCGGGCTCCGTCACCGCCATGGCCCTGCTGCTCCTACTGGGCGCCTGCGGCAAGTCGGGACAGGTCCCGCTGCAGGCGTGGCTGCCCGACGCCATGGAAGGTCCCACACCGGTATCCGCGCTGATCCACGCCGCAACCATGGTCACCGCCGGGGTGTACCTGATCTGCCGCAGCTACCAGATCTTCGACCTGACCGAGACCGGGCGGCTGGTGGTGGCGATCGTCGGGGCCGTCACGTTGCTGGTCGGCTGCATCGCTGGCTGCGCCAAGGACGACATCAAGCGGGTGCTGGCGTACTCGACCGTGTCCCAGATCGGGTACATGTTCCTGGCGGCCGGGCTGGGCGCTGGGGTGTACGGGCTGGCCATCCTGCACCTGCTCACCCACGGATTCTTCAAGGCGGGGCTGTTCCTCGCCTCCGGGTCGGTCATGCACGGGATGAACGACGAGGTGGACATGCGGCGCTTCGGCGGGCTGGCCCGTCGGATGCCCCTGACCTTCGTCACCATGACCTGCGGGTACCTGGCCATCATCGGCTTCCCGTACCTGTCCGGCTTCTATTCCAAGGACCCGATCATCGAGGCGGGATTCGCGGCCGGCGGGGTCAAGGGCGCGCTCCTCGGCGGCGCAGCGCTGCTCGGTGCCGGCATCACCGCGTTCTACATGACCCGGCTGATGATCATGACATTCTTCGGCGAGGCGCGGTGGAAGAACCTCACCTCCGCCGACGGGCGGGCGTATCAGCCCCACGAGTCCAAGGCGGTGATGACGGTTCCCATGCTGCTGCTGGCGATCGGCTCGCTGGGCGCCGGCGCGTTCCTGGCGATCGGCGACCGGCTGGTGAACTGGCTCGCCCCCTCCGTGGGGGCGTTCTCCGAGCCGCACCCGGTGATGCTGTCCTCGTCCGCCGTCACCTGGGGCACGGTGGGCGTCATGGTGGTCGGCGCGGCCATCGCCTACCTGATCTTCGGGACGCGACCGGTGCCGGTCACCGCGCCGGTCACCCGTAACCCGGTCATCGTGCTGGCGCGGGCGGACGTCGGCGGAAACGTCATCAACGAGACGCTGATCGCCCGGCCCGGAACCTGGATGGCGCGGACCTTCAGCTACACCGACGCGCGAGGGGTGGACGGCGTGGTGGACGGCGTGGGGACCGCCGTCGTCGGAATCTCCATGTGGTGGCGGCGATGGCAGAACGGCTACGTCCGCAGCTACGCCCTGTCGATGCTCTCCGGCGCGCTGCTGGTGGCCGTGGCGCTGATGGTGGTGACGTTCGCGTGAACTCCGCCGCGTACCTGCCGATCCTGCTGCTCCTGCCGCTGGCCGGCGCCATCGTGGTGGCCGCCATGGGCGGCGCCCCGGTCCGGACGGTGAAGTTCACCGCGCTCGGCTTCGCCCTGGCCGAATTCGTGGTGGCGGTGCTGCTGTGGTTCGACTACCGCAACTTCCTGACCGAGGGCGGCGGCACGTCGCCGTTCGGCGCCACGGTGCAGGTCGAGTGGATTCCCAGCCTCGGCATTTCCTTCGGGCTGGGCGTGGACGGCATCTCCTTGGTGCTCATCGCGCTCACCGCCTTCCTGGTGCCCATCGTGCTCGGCGCGTCCTGGGAGGAACGGCTCCCGGCGGGGCGGACCATCGGCGGATATTTCTCGCTATTGCTCGTCCTGCAGTGCACCATGATCGGCGTCTTCGCAGCCACCGACGTGTTCCTGTTCTACTGCTTCTTCGAGATCATGCTCGTCCCGATGTACTTCCTGATCGGGTACTTCGGCGGCCCGCGGCGCGCCTACGCCGCAACCAAGTTCTTCCTGTACTCACTCCTCGGCGGGCTGTTGATGCTCGCCAGCGTGATCGGGCTGTACGTCGCGTCCGGAAAGGTGCTGCCGTCGGGAACGCTCAACTGGGTGGCGCTTCGCCAGGTGGCGAGCGAGATACCGGAGACCACCCAGATGTGGATCTTCGCCGGGTTCGCGATCGCGTTCGCGATCAAGGCGCCGCTGGTGCCGCTGCACACCTGGCTCCCGGAGGCGGGCTCGGAGGCGCCGACCGGTGCGTCCACCTTGCTGGTGACGGTGCTGGACAAGGTCGGCACGTTCGGGTTCCTGCGCATCTGCCTGCCGTTGCTGCCCGGCGCGTCGGCGAAGCTCAACTGGCTCTTCCTGCTCCTGGCGCTCCTCGGGATCCTCTACGGCGCGATCGTCGCGGCCATGCAGACCGATCTGAAGAAGTTCGTCACATTCACCTCGATCGCGCACTTCGGGTTCATAGCGGTGGGCGTGTTCGCGTTCACCACCCAGGCGATGACCGGTGCGGTGCTGTACATGGTCAACCACGGCATCGCGACCGGGCTGCTGTTCATCATCATCGGAATGCTGATCGCCCGCGGCGGGTCCAAACAGATCGTCGACTACGGCGGCGTGTGGAAGGTGGCACCGCTGCTCGGCGGGGTGTTCATGGTCGCCACCATGGCGACGGTTTCGTTGCCCGGGACCAACTCCTTCGTCTCGGAGTTCCTGGTGCTGATCGGCACGTTCGACCGCTCCGTCGCCTGGGGCACGCTGGCGACCGTTGGCATCATCCTGGCCGCCGTGTACATGCTGTGGGTATTCCAACGCACCATGACCGGCCCGGTGCGCGGAGCCGCCGTCGTCGGCCCGGCGGGCGACATACCGGGCGCCGCCATGCCGGATCAGGGTCGGCCCGGCGCAGGCCCGGAAGCGTCCGGTCCGGGCGCGCCGACCGAAACCCCTGGGACCGCGGGGGGGCCGGAAACGCCTGGGGCGCCGGAGGCTTCGGGCGGTGTGCTGACAGCAGTGCCGGCCCGGGCTCCCGCCGCGCGCGCCCGGTTCGGTGATCTCACCCGACGCGAGATGGTGGTGGTCACACCGCTGATCGTCGCGATCGTCTTCCTGGGCATCTATCCCAAACCGGTGCTCAGCGTGATCGAGCCCACCGTTGCGGCGACGATGTCGGCCACCGGGTTCCACGACCCGAATGCCGCGGTGCCCGCACCGAACGGAGGCGGCAACTGATGGGCCTGGCACTTGTCCCGTTCCCGGCCGCGCCGGTGAACGCCATCCCCGCCCCGGCGATCGACCTGGTGGCCGTTCTGCCGGTCCTCATAGTGCTCGGGGCGGCGTGCGTCTCGGTCCTTCTGGAGGCGGCGTTGCCGCGCGGGAGGCGGTTCGGGGCGCAGGCGGTGCTGGCGGTCGCCGCGATCCTGGCGGCCGGCGTCGCGACCGTCGTGCTCGGTGTCGCCGGCCACGATGTCGTCACCTTCGCGGGCACCATCGCGGTGGACAGCGCGACCTACGTGATGTGGGGTTCGCTGCTGGCCCTTGCCCTGGTGGCCGTGCCGTTGTACGCGGACCGGGTGGCCGAACCCGGCGGGGTCTTCGTGCCGCAGGCCGCGGCCGCGATCGGTTCGGAACGGGCCCGGCGGGCGACCGCGGTGGCGGCCCCGATGCAGACCGAGGTGTTCCCGCTCGCGCTGTTCGCGGTGGGCGGCATGCTGGTCTTTCCCGCCGCCAACGACCTGCTGACGCTCTTCGTCGCGCTGGAAGTGCTGTCGCTGCCGCTGTACCTCATGTGCGGGTTGGCTCGCAGGAAGCGGCTGATCTCGCAGGAAGCCGCCCTGAAGTACTTCCTGATCGGCGCGTTCACCTCGGCGATATTGCTGTACGGGATCGCGCTGTTGTACGGCTACGCCGGTTCCGTGCGCTTCTCGGACATCGCCGCCGCTGCCACCGGCGGTGCGGGCAGCGACGTGCTGCTGCTCGCCGGGGTCGGCCTGCTGGTGGTTGGCCTGCTGTACAAGGGCTCCGTCGGCCCGTTCCACCTCTGGACACCTGACGTCTACCAGGGCGCGCCGACGCCGGTGACGGCGTTCATGGGCGCGTGCACGAAGTTCGCGGCCTTCGCGGCCATGCTGCGGGTGCTGCAGGTGGCCCTGGGGCCGTTGGCATGGTCCTGGAAGCCGGTGCTCATGGTGGTGGCCGTGCTGTCGATGGCGATCGGCGCGTTCTTCGGGGTCGTGCAGACCGACCTCAAGCGGATGTTGGCCTACTCCTCGGTGGCGCACGCGGGGTTCATCCTCCTCGGCGTCATGTCCATCACCGAGCGCGGGATCACGGCGACCCTGTTCTACCTGCTGACCTACGGCTTTGCCACCGTCGGCGGTTTCGCCGTGCTGGTCCTGGTCCGGCGGGGCGGCGTCGAGGCTCCCCAGATGGCCGACTGGGCGGGCATCGCCAAGCGGTCGCCGGCGCTGGCCGCGGTGATGACGATCTTCCTGCTCTCGCTGGCGGGCATCCCGCTGACCAGCGGATTCATCGGCAAGGTGGTGATCTTCACGGCGGCGATGAACGCCGGGATGGGACCGCTCGTCGTCATCGCCATGATCGCGACCGTGGTGACCGCCTTCTTCTACCTGCGGGTCATCGTGATGATGTACTTCGCGGACCCCAAGCCGTCGCCGGTCGGCACCGCTACCACGGTGGTGGTCGTGCCGGGCACCGTCACGCTGGTATCGATCGGGATCTGCGCGCTGCTGACGGTCCTGCTCGGCATCGTGCCGCAACCTGTGCTGGACGTCATGGCTGTCCACGTCCCGCTGCTGTCCTAGCGGGCCGTGGAGATCGATCAGGACACGTTGTGGTGAGCACCTCGGCCTTCGGCGCCGGAATCGCCGGGATCGACCTGATGGACCCCGCGCTGGCGACCAGGGTGTCCGCCGGATTGGCCCAGGTCGAGGAGCAGCTCACCCGGGAGCTGCACAGCGAGTTCGCATTCGTCGCCGAGGCGGCGACGCATCTGATGACCGCGGGCGGGAAGCGCTTCCGGCCGCTGTTCACGATGGTGGCCGCCGGGGTCGGCCCCGACCCGGACTCGCCGGCGGTGGTCACCGCGGCGGCCGTGGTGGAGCTGGTGCACCTGGCGACCCTGTATCACGACGACGTGATGGACGAGGCCGAGCTGCGCCGGGGGACGAAGAGCGCCAACGCCCGGTTCGACAACGCCGTCGCGATCCTGGCCGGCGACTTCCTCTTCGCCCGGGCGTCGAGGCTGGTGGCCGGGCTCGGCCCGGAGGCGGTGCGCATCATCGCAGACACCTTCGCCGAACTGGTCACCGGACAGATCCGGGAGACCGTCGGCCCGCAGGCGGGCCAGGACCCGGTCGCGCACCACCTGGCGGTACTGAACGAGAAGACCGCCTCGCTGATCGACACCAGCGCCCGGTACGGCGGGATGTTCTCCGGCGCCGGCGAGCAGCAGGTGAACCGGCTGCGCCGTTACGGCCGCGCCCTGGGGATGGCCTTCCAGGTCTCGGACGACATCATCGATATCGCATCCAACGATTCCGGCAAGGCGCCCGGGACCGACCTGCGCGAGGGGGTGCGCACCCTGCCGGTTCTCTACACGCTGGCGGATCCGCACGCCGACCCGGACCTCGTCATGTTGCTGTCCGGCCCGCTCGGCGATGATTCCGCGGTGCACGAGGCGGTGATGTTGCTGCGCCGCTCGCCGGGGCTGCAGCGGGCCCGCGGGACGCTGTGCGACTTCGCCGGCCGCGCCCGCGACGAGCTGCGCGGCTTGCCGCCGTCCTCCGCGGTCGACGCGCTCGAGGCGCTGACCGGCTTCGTGGTGGATCGCACCCGCTGAGGAGGTCGCCGGCCGGGCCACGCCCGTCCGGCCGGCTCACGTCGGCCGCTTCCGTTCCCCCTCCGGGAGTGTCCCGGGTGCTTCGGCGCCGGCCGGGGTGGGCTCGCCGCCAGCGGCCGCGGAAGCCGCGCGGCGCTGCGGCGCACGGCGCGCGCGGCGGGTCCGGTGCAGCACGTCGCCCGAGAGCAGCACCAGCGAAAGCCAAATCGTCGCGAAACCTGCCCAGCGTGCCGGCGGCATCGCCTCACCGGCCCACCAGACCCCGAGCAGGAACTGCGTGAGCGGGTTTAGGTACTGCAAGAACCCCAGCACGGAGAGCGGCAGGAGGCGAGCCGCCGCGCCGAAGAGCAGCAGCGGCACCGCCGTCGCCAGGCCCGCGCCCACCAGGATCGCCATGTGCCCGGCGCCGTAACCCACGAAGTGCGCCTGGCCAGCGACCTGGAGCCACACCAGGAAGCCGATCGCGGGCACCGTCAGCACCAGCGACTCGCCGAGCAGCGATATCTCCGCCGGTATCCGGATCACCCGCTTGATCAGCCCGTACAGACCGAACGTCACCGCGAGGGTGAGCGCCAGGTACGGCACTCCGCCCGCTCCGAGCGCCGTCAGCACGACGCCCGGAACGGCTGTCGCGAAAGCGGCCCACTGCAACAGGGTCAGCCGCTCACCGAGCGCAGCCACGCCCAGCAGCACCGCCACCAGCGGGCTCATGAAGTACCCGAGAGATGCCTCGACGACATGGTTGTTGGTGACTGCGTAGATGTACACGATCCAGTTGACGCTGATCATGATGGCGCCGAGGGTGATCAAGATCCAGGTTCGCCCGTCCAGCGTCCGCACCTGGCGCCAGCGCCGAAGGGCGAGTATCGCGGCGGCCAGCACCACCGCGGACCAGAACACCCGATGTGCCACGATCTCGACCGCGCCGGCCGGTTCGGCCAGCGGCCAGTACAGCGGTGAAAGGCCCCACAGCAGATTCGCGCCGACGGCGAGCAGCACGCCGTTGCGCATGCGCCACCTCCGCTTCGCGGTCCATCCTGACAGCAGCGGCGGCGCTAGCCCATCGCCGGCCCACCGGTCGTCCGATCCAGCAGGGTGGAGAGCACGATGGTCGACTGCGTACGCGCGACCACGTCCGTCGCCCGCAGACGCTCCAGGGCCTGCTCGAAATCCGCCATGTCCACGGCCCGCAGGTGCACCAGCACGTCCGCGTCGCCCGCCACCGTGTACGCGGCCACGACCTGCGGGATCGGCTCTAGGATGCGCCGGATGCGGTCCAGGCCGACGTTTCCCGCGTAGGTGACGGAGACCAGCGCCTGGGCTCGCCAACCCAACGCGCTGGGGTTCAGGCGGGCGGTGAAACCGGTGATCACCCCGCCGTCGACCAGTCGATCGACTCGCCGCTTGACCGCCGGTGCGGACAGGCCCACCCGCTCGCCGATCTCGCGATAGGAGGCGCGGGCATCCTTCACCAGCAAAGAAATGATCTGCCGGTCGATAGCGTCAATACGCAACGAATCGCTCCTACCTGTGCAATACAACGGCATTGTCGAATGTGATGACGAGACCCTATCGTCGAGTTATGACGATGGTGATGGAAGCGCGGCAACACGCGGCGGCAGTGCGGATCTCGGGACGTCGGCGCTACCTGATGTGCCGGCCGACGCATTACGACGTGATCTATTCGATCAACCCCTGGATGCGCACCGAGGTGCCGGTCGACGGCGCGCTCGCGATGCGGCAATGGCAGGGCCTCGTCGATGCCTACCGTCGCCTCGGGCACCAGGTGGAGATCATGGACGGCGTGCCTGGTCAGCCGGACATGGTCTTTGCGGCCAACGCCGCGACGGTGATCGACGGCACCGCGGTGGCGGCCCGGTTCTCCACCGCCAAGCGCATCGGCGAGGAGGAGCCCTACCGCGCGTGGTTGCGTGCGCGTCTGCCTCATGTGATCGTGCCGGAGCACATCAACGAGGGCGAGGGCGATTTCCTCTGGACGGGCCGTTTGCTGTTGGCGGGTACGGGATTTCGTACCGACCCGCGATCACACCGGGAGGTCGGGGAACTCCTCGGGGTGCCGGTGGTCTCGCTGACCCTGGTGGACCCGTCCTTCTATCACCTGGACACCGCACTCGCAGTGCTCGATGCGGACACCGTCGCCTACTACCCGGGCGCGTTCTCCGAAGGATCGCAGGCCGCGCTTCGCCGGCTGTTCCCGGAGGCGATCGTCGCCTCACTGGCCGATGCCCGGTGGTTCGCGCTGAACGCGGTGAGCGACGGGCGTCGCGTGGTCGTTCCGGCACAGGCGCCGCGCTTCGCCGGGCAACTCGCGGCCGTGGGATTCGAACCGGTCCCGGTCGACGTCTCGGAGTTCCGCAAGGCTGGCGGCGGAGCGAAGTGCTGCACGCTGGAGATCCGGGCGTAACGAACACCCGGCGAGGTTCTTGTGCTTTCTCGGCGTGCCGAACGCCGAGAATGCCGGGTCGGCGGGCATACGGTGAGGCTGCCGGAGCCGCGGAGATGACGGATGCCACCGAGCGTCGCGTCGCGATCCGGCCGGCGCGGCCCGCCGATCCCGGAAGCGCGCGACCGGGTCGCTGCCCCGTAACGGTGGGCGAGGGCGTCGGCTACCGGTAGTTGGTGAACTGCAGGGCCACATCCAGGTCGGCGTCCTTGAGCAGCGCGATCACCGCCTGCAGATCGTCGCGCTTCTTTCCCGAGACGCGCAACTGGTCGCCTTGGACCTGCGCCTGCACGCCCTTCGGCGCCCCGTCGCGGATGAGCTTGGCGATCTGGCGTGCCTTGTCCGATGCGATCCCCTGGACCAGGGTGCCGGTCGCCTTGAACGCCTTGCCGGACGGTGCCGGGTCTGCGACGTCGAATGCCTTGAGGGAGATGCCGCGCCGGATCAACTTCTCCTGGAAGACATCGATGGCAGCCCGGCAGCGCTCCTCGGTGGACGCGGTGATCGTGACCGCGTGTTCCCCGGCCCAGGCGATCGAGGTGTCCGTTCCGCGGAAGTCGAACCGCTGCGAGAGTTCCTTGGCCGCCTGGTTCAGCGCATTGTCGGCCTCCTGCCGATCCACCTTGCTCACCACGTCGAACGACGAATCCGCCATCGTCTTGCCCTTCGCTTTCGGCCAGCGGCGCCACCGCCCGATGGGCGGCGTCCGTGACACCTTGTATCCTGGTTCCTCGCTGGCTCGCGCCGGCACTGGCAGGTTACCCAAGCGGCCAAAGGGAGCTGACTGTAAATCAGTTGCGAAAGCTTCGGGAGTTCGAATCTCTCACCTGCCACACCACCAGAAATACCGATCCGACCTGCGGAAACACCCTCGCGCAGTTGATGTTCGAAGTGGACGACTTCCGCCTCAACATGCTTCGCGTGGCCCCAGCCTGAGCGCGCCGTAGGGCACGTGGAGGGCACGAAATCCCGAGAGACCGCCGCCCTGCGGCGCGACCCGTCGTCACAGGGCGGCGCTCGACACGAGGTCGAGCCTGACGTCCGCATCGGCCGGCGCGCCTCGCGGCTGTAGCGCCACCGTCGCGCCGAGCCTGCGGGCGCCGGCGCCGGCACCTTCCGCGCTGAAGATCGTCATGATCTTCGATGGAGCCGCAGCACGGGCCGCCGATCGTTCGGCGACGGTGCGCGATCAACGGAGCGCCCCTCACGCGCCGAAATGATCACCCGGCGGCTTGGCCACGACGAACACGAAGTACCTCCCGGGCCAGCGGCCCCGGCTCGGGAGTTGCTGCACGGCGTAGCCCTCGCGCTCGGCGAAGATCGGAATCTCCATCGGCGAGAAGCGGTCCCGGCTCCAGATCTCGAGCTCCGCGCCGTCCGGCAGCTCCTGCATCGTGCGGGCCGCCTTGATCAACCCGACCGCGCACTGCGTTGCCCGATTGTCGAGCAACTGTCGCCCGGCGACCGTGGATTCGGCTGGCGTCGTCATACCCGTTCCTCGGCCTGCGTGGGATGCGCGTTGGCACCCAGGTCGGCCACATTGCACACGCCCTGCACCGGGGAGCACTGGCGAAACAGCGGGCAGGTGATGAAGATGACGACGAGCGCGACGATGGTGAGGACCTTCAGCGGGATCAGGACGCCCGGGTATTCGAGCCACCAGCTCGTCGGCAGGCCGATGTACTCCCAGGCCATGGCCACGCCGGTCGCGATGATCGTGGGCAACGCGAACCGCACGACCCAGCGGAACCGGTCGAGCTGCCGCGCCCCCACGATCACCGAATCCACATCGGGGTGGTGCCGGCCGACGAACATCGCGACGAAGATGTTCCACAACGCGCCGCCCAGCCACAGCGAGAACGCCGCCAGGTGCAGCATTCGGAGCAGGCCGTGCCAGTCGGCGCCAACATCTGCCAGCGCCCAGCCGACGATGAGAACCGCGGTGGCGGCCGCGCCGACAAGCGCCAGCGGGCGCCGGTCCATGCCGGCGGCCAGCACGGCGGCCAGCACCAGCGCCGCGGCGATCAGCATCGCCCGTACCGCGATGCGGCCGTCCAGGTATGACGCGGCCAGCGGCGCTGCCGCGCCGAGCAGCACGATCGCTGCCACCACCCGGCCGACCTGGGCTGCGCGGTGGAGGAGGTCCGCGTTCAACTGGTCCACGTACGGCTGCTCCACATCTGCCTCGGTCCGGCGCAGGTAGGCGATCCGCCAGACGAGGAATCCGCCGGCCAACCCCATCGCCCATAGGCCCAGCCACCGCACTGCCAGGGCAAACCCGGTCAGGCCGAGGCTGGTGCCGGTGAAGAACGCGCCGCCGAACGAGGCCAGCGTGATCAGCGTGAAGGCGGCCCGGGGCAGCATCGGCGTTTCCGTTTTCACGATGATCTGCAAGGTCGCTGCGCGGTGCAGATCGCCGAGTTTGTGGGCGGGCGCCGCAGGAGTGACCGCGGTCGCATCTGGTGCTATCGGGGTGGACATCGCGCCTCCGGATTCGCGATCTGCAGAGCGTGGCACGAACAGATCGTGGAATAGACCGATCGTGGATTGAACCGATCGACGAATAAACAAGGAACAGCGTGATAAAAGTACGCCATGGGCGTAGCGAAGGGGAAGGCTCCCCTTAGTTCCAGCCACCACCCGACGCGGCCGTGCCGTGCGCGAAGAACTAGACACCCATCGGCGGATGATTGCCCATGGCCAACGGGCCGTCGAATCACGCGGGTGCTCGTTGGCATCCAGGGCCGACCATGTTACGGATGAGGCGGGTGATGTTTCGCCCAAAGTTGGCGAGCCCGCCAGCCATCGGCGACCCCTGCCGCCATGGACGCGACACGGCGTCCCCGCCCGGGCCGAGGCCGGTGGGCGGAATTACTGGATCAATCGGTCACGGTACGTTACGCTCCGTGTGTGCCCGGACGCAGTCGGCGGTGCATCAAGCGTATGGGGTGGGCAAATGCCCGCTCCGCTATGCGCTGCGATTTGCGCGTTCCCCCGAAAGCGGGAGGCCGGCACCATGACTGACGAACGGCGCTCCCGCCTGTTCGGCCGATTCAGCGGAGCGGCCGTCTTTCCGGTCGTGGGCGCCCTGCTCATGCTGGTGGCGGCCGCCCTGTGGGTTCCGGTTCTGCTGAACCCCGACCCGGTACCGGTGCAGCACCCCGGCGCCTACGCGCCCGTCCTGCTGGTGGCGGCCTTCATCGTCGCCGAACTGTTCCCGCTCCGGGTGGAGGTTCGGCGGGAGACCCTCTTGGTCAGCCTGTCCGAGTTGCCCCTCGTCATCGGCGTCCTGCTGCTCCCACCCGCCATGGTCGCGGCCGTCTACCTCGGGTCGGGGTTCCTCGTCTACCTGATCCGCCGCGACAGTTGGCGCAAGCACCTGATGAACCTCGCCCTCATAGCGGTGGAGAGTGGCGTCGCGGTGGTCGTGGTGGCCGCCATCGGCACCGTCACCCCGGTCGGCGACATGGTGGCCGCCGGGGAACGCTACCTGCCGGTGGCGATCGGCGTCCTGCTGGGCGCGTCCGCGTCCGCCCTCGCGGTCGCCTTCGCGTACCTGCTGGTAGGCCACACGGAACCGCTGATCCGCGTGATCTTGCGCCCGATCATGAGCGCCGCGGTGATCATCGGGTTCGCGCTCGTCGGCTTCACGGTCTGGAACGCTCCCATGGGCGGGCCGGTGCTGTGCGCCGTGCTGCTTCTGGTTCTGATCTTGCTATACCGGAACTACTCGACGTTCCTGCGGCAGCATGCGGACCTTGCCGGGATGTATGCGTTCGGCAGCAGCGTCACGGCGGCGGGCGAACAGGCGGAGGAGTGGTCGCAACTGGTCGAGCAGGTTCGCGACCAGCTCAACGCCCAGGTGGCCGCGCTACACCTCACCGGCAGCCCGTCCGGGCCGTGGACGCTGGCCGTCAGTGCCGACGGACCATTGACCGTGCCCGCGCCGGATCCGGGCGACGCCTTGTTCGCCGCCGTCGATCTGACCGGAGCGGTCATGGCCGCCAGCGATCGGGCGACCGACCCGGCCGTCATCGCGGCATTGGCGCGGCGTGGCGCCGCCGACGTCATCGTCGTCGCCCTGCGGTCCGGGGACCGCGACCGCGGATACCTCGAGGTTCGCGACCGCAGGTCGCGTTGGGGGCGGTTCTCCGCCGAGGACCAACGCCTGTTGCAGACCCTCGGCGGCCACCTGGCCACGGCGCTGGACAACAATCGTCTGGTCGCGCGGCTCAAGCACGAGGCCTATCACGACTCGGTCACCGGCTTGCGCAACCGGCTGGGATTGCAGGTGAGCGCGGAGGAAGCTATCGAAGCTGGCCGTTACGGCGGGGTCCTGCTCCTCGAGTTGACCATGCTGGGAGACGTCAACAGCGCGCTCGGATACGATCGCGGCGAACAGTTGCTGGTCGCCGTGGGGGAGCGCCTGGTCTCCGCTGCCGGCCCCGGCCGGCCGGTGGGGCGCATCGAGACCGCCCGGTTCGCCGTCTTGCTGGAACCGCAGTCGGGCGGGTCCGCGCGGATGTTCGCGCACTCGATCCTGGACGCGCTCAGCCGCCCGCTCGATATCGATGGCATCGACATCGAGCCGCATGGGAGCGCTGGCGTGGCGTTCCTCGGTTCGGACGCGGCCGGTGTCGTCACCCACGACACGCTCCTGCAGCGGGCGGAGGTGGCCCTGCTGGCCGGCCAGGCCAAGGACGAGCCCCTGACGATGTACCAGGCGGCGATGGCCGAGGTCCATCAACGCCGCTTCCAACTCGTCGCCCAATTCCGCCGGGCGGTCGACAGCGGCCGCGTCACGGTGCACTACCAGCCGCTCCTCAGCCTCGCCGAGCGCGAACTGATCGGCGTGGAGGCGCTGATCCGCTGGATGCATCCGGAGTACGGGTTCGTCTCGCCCGCCGAGCTGGTGGAGGCGATCGAGCCGACCGGCTCCATCGACATCCTGTTCGCACATGTCCTCGACCAGTCGCTCGGGCAGATCACCGAGTGGTCTTCGCGCGGGCTGCGCATCGGCGTGGCGGTCAACCTCTCGGTGCGGAACCTGCTCGCGCCCGATTTCGCCCAGACCGTGACGGATGCGCTGGAGCGCCATCGCGTTCCGGCAGATCTGCTCACCCTGGAGATCACCGAATCGTCGGTGATGGCGCAGCCAGAGCGCTCGCTCCCGGTGCTGCGCGACCTGCACTCGATCGGAATCCAACTGGCGGTGGACGATTTCGGCACCGGGTATTCCTCGCTGGCCTACTTGCGCCGGTTGCCGATCGACGAGATCAAGATCGACAAGTCCTTCGTCCAGGGCATGGTGACCGACCTCGGCGACATGGCAATCGTGCGGGCGATCATCGAACTGGGGCACTCGCTGGGCCTGAAGGTGGTCGCCGAGGGCGTGGAGGAAGAGGCGGCGCGAGACGCGCTGCGGTCCATGCGATGCGACGCCATGCAGGGTTTCCTGCTGTCCCGCCCCCTGCCGCTGGACCGCTTCGAGGCATGGCTCACCAGTCGAACGGGACCGGTAGAGTCGTCGCCGAACCCGGATGCGTCGCTGCTGCAGATCCGCGCTTGACGGTCGCTGGGAGCGTCGGGCGTTTTCGTGCCTGCACGGCGTCAAGGAGCTGCGTCATCCGCTGCGAGCCCGGCCCGGCGACGCCGCCATCCACGGCGGGCCAGGTCCGGCGGAGCCGCCGGCCGCCTGGGGCGACCCGCCCATCTCGGCCCGGCCCTCTCGCGCCGTCCGGCCGTCCCGACCGCCCGGCGTGTGATGTAGAGTGGCGCAGGCCCTGGCCGGCCCTTGAGCCACCGCCGCGCCAGCAGGTCCCAGGCCCCTTTAGCTCAGTCGGCAGAGCGTCTCCATGGTAAGGAGAAGGTCTACGGTTCGATTCCGTAAAGGGGCTCGGAGCGCGCCGACCATGGTGTCACGGGGCGACGCGAGCACACGAGGCGCATCGGATCGTCATGCGTCAAGGCGGTGTAGCTCAGTCGGTAGAGCAAGCGGCTCATAATCGCTGTGTCGCCGGTTCAAGTCCGGCCACCGCTACCAGGCGCGGTGCCGCGTCGGATGGCGGGAAGGTCGCCCCACGGGGTGGGCGCCGCGTGCGGCGCGGCACCCGTCGGCGCCGCACCATGGCGCTGCGCGAGATTGGCAGTGCTTGACAACGAGATCGAAAGGGGCCGGCCGTGGCCGCCACCGACATCCGCCCGAAGGTCACCCTCGCCTGCGAGGCGTGCAAGAACCGCAACTACATCACCCGCAAGAACCGCCGCAACGACCCCGACCGGATGCAGTTGCGCAAGTTCTGCCCGACGTGCGGTAAGCACCAGCCCCACCGCGAGACCCGCTGACCGCGACCTGGTGATGGATGCGACATTCGTCGGTCGTTCCTTCCCGTTGGACGAGCCGTACCTGGTCGGCGCCGAGAAGATCCGCGAGTTCGCCGAGGCCGTCGGCGAGCGTGATCCGTTGTGTCACGACAAGCTGGCCGCTCGCGCTGCTGGCCATCGCGATCTAGTGGCTCCCCCGACCTTCGCGGTGGCCGCCATCGCCCGAGCGCAGTACGCAGTTCTCTTCGACCCCGACCTCGGCCTGGACTACTCCCGGGTGGTGCACGGCGAACAGCGCTTCACCCACCACCGCCCCATTTGCGCAGGTGACGAACTGTCCGCCGTCGTGCACATCGACGCGATCCGGCACATGGCGGGCAACGACATCGTCACGTTGCGCACGGAGGTCCGTGATGCCGCGGGCGAGGCCGTGCTGACCGCGGTGTCCACGCTGGTCTCGAGGGGGCGAGGATGACGGTACAACCCGGCGATGCGCTCGATCCGCTCACCGTGCACGTCGACCGGGCGCAATTGGTGCGCTACGCCGGCGCCTCCGGAGACTTCAACCCCATTCACTGGAACGCGCGGGTGGCAACATCGGTCGGCCTGCCCGACGTGATCGCACACGGCATGCTGACCATGGCATTGGCGGGACGGTTGGTCACCGCCTGGGCTGGTGATCCGGCCCGGGTCCTGGACCTGGCGGTGCGCTTCACCCGCCCGGTGGTCGTGCCGGACCCGGACGGGGTCGACCTGGTGCTGAGCGGCCGGGTCGCCGAGGTCGACGAACAGGTCGGGACCGCCAGGGTGGACATCACCGCGGAGGTGGGCGGCCAGACGGTGTTGGGACGGGCGCGAGCCGTGGTCCGGCTGCGCTGAGTCGGACTGCGGGGCGCCGAGATCGCAGGGGCGCGGGCCTCGTCCGCCGAACCTTCGACGACGAAGGTTCGGATCCAGCGGGCGGTTCGCACCCGGATCGGTACGCCGCGAGGCCGGGCCGGGTTCCCGTACCCGTTCGGATCGGGACGCTTTGTGCCCTACACTGGACGGCCGGGGGTGTACTGGATGCTGCCTACCCGGTGGCATCGGGTCGCCCCGCTTCGCCGTCGTCGGCGAGGTGCCGAAGGGGCGTAGCTCAACTGGCAGAGCAGCGGTCTCCAAAACCGCAGGTTGCAGGTTCAAGTCCTGTCGCCCCTGCGCCGGTGTGGCGGTGTCGTGGCACACGCGTCGGCCGCTTGGGCGACGTCGCCGCCCAGAGAAGAAGAGAATGCTGCAGAAGAGGATGCTGAAGAACAGGATGCTTTGGTGAACAGCGATTCCGACGACGTGGTCGGGGGCGATATGCCGGACGGTGATGAGCGCCGTGCTCGGCCGGGCCGAGGCCGCGCGCGCGGAGCCGGTGACGAGCGCTTCGATGATGCGGGCGGCACCGACGACTCGGAAGACGGGGCCAGCCTGCCGAGGCTCGTTCGCGAGGAGTTGGAACCGGCCACCGTCGGCGCGGGGGTTCCCGCCGGATCGGCGCGGGCAGCGGCGCGCGCATCAGCGGCTCGCACGGCCACCAGCCCCACCAAGGGCCGCCCCACGCCGTCGCGGGACCGCGGTCCTCGGCGCGGCAACATCCTGCTGCGGATCGCGCGCTACCTGCGCGAGGTCGTCGGCGAGATGCGCAAGGTCATTTGGCCCACCCGCAACGAGATGGTCACGTATTCCATCGTGGTCGTCCTGTTCCTGGTGTTCATGATCGCGCTGACCTGGTCGCTCGATCTCGGGTTCGCCCGGGCGGTGCTGGCTATCTTCGGCTGACGGTCGCGCAAGCGGAGAGGACTACCACCATCACGATGACAGGGAGTGAGACCGTGTCGACATCCGCCCATCCCATCGGCGATGGGCCTACCCACGACGAACCGCATGCCGCCGAAGCGGTCGTGGACGGCTCGGGCGCGGACCCCGTATCCGAGGCCGCCAGCGATGGCGGACCCGACGTTGGCCAGGACCGGGCGCCGGTCGCCGCCGACGAGGCGGAGGAACCGGCTGCGGATCCGGCCGTGGGCCAGGACCGGGCGCCGGTCGCCGCCGATCCCACTGCGGATCCCGCCGCAGATCTCGACGCGGATCTCGACGCGGACCCCGCCGCAGAACTGCGGGCGGCCCTGCGAAAGGCGCCCGGCAGTTGGTACGTGGTGCACTCCTACGCCGGTTACGAGAACAAGGTCAAGGCGAACCTCGAGTCCCGGCGGACCTCGCTGGAGATGGAGGAGTACATCTATCAGATCGAGGTTCCGACCGAAGAGGTCGTGGAGATCAAGAGCGGTCAGCGGAAGCTGAAGAAGCGGATGGTCTATCCCGGCTACATCCTCGTCCGGATGGACCTGACCGATGCATCATGGAGCGCGGTCCGCAACACCCCGGGGGTGACGGGCTTCGTCGGCGCGACTGCGCAGCAGCCGTCCGCGCTGTCCATCGACGACGTGGTCAAGATCCTCACCCCGACCACGCCGAAGAAGCACGCGCACGTCAGTGCCGCCACCGGCGAACCGGTGCGCACCGAGGTCGACTTCACCGTGGGCGAGGCAGTCACCGTCATGGACGGACCGTTCGCGTCATTGCCGGCCACGGTCGCCGAGGTCAATCCGGGCCCGCAGAAGCTCAAGGTATTGGTGTCGATCTTCGGTCGTGAGACCGAGGTCGAGTTGGGGTTCACCCAGGTCGCCAAGCTCTGACCCGCCCCGACAACCTCACGACCATCACGCAACCAGCACGAGAGCACCGAGGAAGAGAAGACCATGCCCCCGAAGAAGAAGAAGCTCGCAGCCGTCATCAAGCTGCAGATCCAGGCGGGCCTGGCCAACCCGGCGCCGCCCGTCGGGCCCGCGCTCGGCCAGCACGGTGTCAACATCATGGAGTTCTGCAAGGCGTACAACGCCGCGACCGAGTCGCAGCGTGGTGACGTGGTGCCGGTCGAGATCTCGGTCTACGAGGACCGGTCGTTCGATTTCAAGCTCAAGACCCCGCCGGCCGCCCGGTTGCTGCTCAAGGCGGCCAGCCTCGAGAAGGGCTCGGGGACGCCGCACAGCCAGAAGGCCGGCTCGGTCACCGCGGCGCAGATCCGCGAGATTGCAACGGTCAAGCAGACCGACCTGAACGCCAACGACATCGAAGCGGCCGCCAGGATCATCGCCGGGACCGCGCGATCCATGGGGATCACCGTCACCGACTGAGAACCTCGCCGCTGCGGCGGCAATCGTGGGAGGGCCAAGCGCTGGCCCGCCAACCACACCTGATCGAAGAAGGAGCAGGAATGAAGCGCAGCAAGGCATACCGCAAGGCCGCCGAGCAGATCGACCGGACCAACCTGTACAGCCCGGCCGAGGCCGCCGGGTTGGCGCGCACCACCTCGGTGGGCAAGGCGGACGGCACGGTCGAGGTCGCGATGGTACTGGGCGTCGACCCGCGAAAGGCGGATCAGATGGTGCGGGGCACCGTCAACCTGCCGCACGGCACCGGGAAGACCGCCAAGGTGATCGTGTTCGCGGTGGGCGAAAAGGCCGCCGAGGCCGAGGCGGCAGGCGCGGACGCGGTCGGCGCCGAGGACCTCATCGAGCGGATCCAGGGCGGCTTCTTGGACTTCGACGCGGCCATCGCCACGCCCGACCAGATGGCCAAGGTGGGCCGCATCGCGCGCATCCTGGGCCCGCGCGGCCTGATGCCGAACCCGAAGACCGGCACCGTGACCGTCGACGTGGCCAAGGCAGTGGCCGACATCAAGGGCGGAAAGATCAACTTCCGGGTGGACAAGGCGGCGAACCTGCACCTGGTGATCGGCAAGGCGTCGTTCACCGTCGAGCACCTGGTCGAGAACTACGCGGCCGTGCTGGACGAGGTGCTGCGCGCCAAGCCCGCCGCATCGCGTGGGCGCTACCTCAAGAAGGTGTTCTTCGCCACCAGCATGGGGCCGGGCATACCGGTCGATCCCACCGCGACCCGCAACCTGCTGGCCGAGGAATCGGTCCCGTCCTGACGCTTCGGGGCAATGCTCGGCGCCCGCCGCACATGCGGGCGGATTGTCACTGGGCCCGCACCGGTTTGCCCGGCGGCTCTTGTTGAGGTAGTGTCGAGGACCGTTCCACCGAAGACCGTTGGCTTCGCCGTGCACGCCCGCAGAACCCTGCAGACCGCGTCGGCGACGAAGGTCCGCCGCTGTGGCGGACGGCCCACGCAGGAGAACGAGGTCAGCGCTGGCCGCCCCGACCAGGGTCGCCGCGTCACGCCCCGTGCGCCTGCGCCGGGGCGTTCGTCATTGCCGGACGGGTTTCCGCACCGGCCCGCGATCTCAACCACGCTGTGGTGCGGCTGCCGCACGGCGCCATGTGCGCCGGCCGGCAACCGCACGCCCAATACCCGCGGCCGGGCGATCGGCACCGGTTCGAAACGACCACCGCGAGAAACGACCACCGCGAGATACGACCACCGCGAGAAACGACCACCGCGGGAAACGACACTGTGAGAGGAGGCGAGGATGGCAAACCCCGCCAAGGTGGCCGCCGTCGCGGCAATCACCGACAGGTTCCGCACCGCGCAGGCGGCGCTGATCACCGAATACCGCGGTTTGTCCATGGCGCAGTTGAGCGAACTGCGTCGCTCGCTAGGCGGCGAGACCCACTACACGATCGCCAAGAACACGCTGGTGAGGCGTGCTGCCGCCGATGCCGGCGTGCAGGGCCTGGACGAGTTGTTCACCGGCCCCACGGCGATCGCGTTCGTCGCGGGGGAGCCGGTGGACGCCGCCAAGGCCCTGCGGACGTTCGCACGGCAGCACCCGCTGCTGGTGATCAAGGGCGGTCTGCTGGACGGCAACCCGGTCGGTCCGTCCGAGGTGGACCGACTTGCCGACCTGGAGTCCCGCGAGGTGCTGCTCGGGAAACTCGCTGGCGCCATGATCGGCACCCTGACCAAGGCCGCCGTGCTCTTCAACCAGTTGCCCAGCCAGGTCGCCCGGCTGGCGGCAGCCCTGCAGGAGAAGCGCGCAGCCGGCGCTACCGGCACCGAGACCTCGTCGCCAACCGAAGCTACCGATCAGGCAGAAGGCATTGACCAGGCAGAAGGCATTGACCAGGCCGCTGCCACCGATCAGGCCGAAGAGGCCTGAGCCGTTTCAGACGTTTGAGAAGGGAACACCATCATGGCGAAGCTCAGCACGGACGAACTTTTGGATGCGTTCAAGGAATTGACGCTGATCGAACTCTCCGAGTTCGTCAAGCAGTTCGAGGAGACCTTCGGGGTCACCGCGACCGCTCCGGTTGCGGTTGCGGCCGCCCCGGGCGCCGCCGCGGCGGCGCCGGCGGAGGCGGCCGAGGAGCAGGACGAGTTCGACGTCATCCTCGAAGCAGCCGGCGAGAAGAAGGTTCAGGTCATCAAGGCGGTGCGCGAGATCGTCTCCGGACTCGGCTTGAAGGAGGCCAAGGACCTGGTCGACGCGGCTCCGAAGCCGATCCTGGAGAAGGCCACCAAGGAGGCGGCCGAGGCTGCCCGCGCCAAGTTGACCGAAGCCGGCGCGACGGCCACCGTCAAGTAGGTCGGTCGCCGGGCGTTCGTGCGGACGCGGGTCCGCGAGCACCGGCACTGATCTTCGGTACCGGGCCGAGTCGCCGTTCGTGCGGACGTGGGTCGGCGGGCGGACGGAGATGGCTCCCTGTCCCGGGTCGGTGATCTTGATCTCGCGAAGGACCGGGCAGGTGGCCGGCTACGCGAACGATGTTGTGGGCATCCGGGGAGCACCGCCGACCGCTCACCGCGACGCGATGGAAGCGCGGGGCGGGTGGCCGGCGGTCAACCGATGCACCGCGCGATTCTGACGCCACTGCTTCCGTCCACGGCCGGCCCGGTCTTGCCGATCTTGCCCGGGAGGCCACGCCGACCGGTCCACCCTCGACCGCAATGCTTGACGGATCGGCCCCCGAGGGTCCACGCTGGGGGCTACGACGTCGGCCATATGGCGGGCCGCGTCCCTCCGCCGTCTCGGTCCGGCGCCTCGGCGCCGCGTTTCGCGCGAAGGGCACGTCTAGACGGGCGTGTCTCAAAGCTGGTAGGCTTCCAGGTTGCGCTGCCCTCTTTCTGCTGCCCGCGTTCGGTGATCGGCATCTGCCCACTTCGGATGCTGTGCCGGTTCCGCATGTCGGCCGGAGCGGGCGGTGCCACGGAAGATCCGGCGCTTGTCCTTGGAAGGACGCATCTTGGCAGTCACCGTCTCGCCCACCACCCATCCCGGCTCCGCAAACCGCGTATCGTTCGCGAAATTCAAAGAGCCATTCGAAGTTCCCGACCTCCTGGACCTCCAGACCGAATCGTTCGCCCGGCTCGTCGGCGATCCGGCCTGGCGCGCCCGGCAGGCCGATCCGACGGTCCGCAGCGGCCTGGAGGAGATCCTCGACGAGATATCTCCGATCGAGGACTTCGCGGGCAACCTCTCGCTGTCGTTCACCGAACCGCGGTTCGACGAGGTCAAGGCATCCGAAGAGGAGTGCCACGACAAGGACATGAACTACTCGGCACCGCTTTTCGTCACGGCCGAGTTCGAGAACCGGGAAACCGGCGAGATCAAGTCGCAGACCGTGTTCATGGGCGATTTCCCGATGATGACGTCCAAGGGCACGTTCATCATCAACGGCACCGAGCGGGTGGTGGTCTCCCAACTGGTGCGCTCTCCCGGGGTGTACTTCGACAGGAGCATCGACAAGTCCGCCGGCCAGGACATCTACTCGGTCAAGGTCATCCCGTCCAGGGGGGCCTGGCTGGAATTCGACATCGACAAGCGCGACACGGTCGGTGTCCGCATCGACCGCAAGCGGCGCCAACCGGTGACGGTCCTCCTCAAGGCGCTGGGCCTGGACGCGGACCGCATCAAGGAGCGGTTCGCCTGGTCGCCGGTGTTGCTGGCAACCCTGGAGAAGGACCACATCCCCGGGCAGGACGAGGCGCTGCTGGACATCTACCGCAAGCTCCGCCCCGGTGAGCCGCCGACCAAGGAGAGCGCGCAGGCGCTGCTGGAGAACCTGTTCTTCAAGGACAAGCGCTACGACTTGGCCAAGGTGGGTCGGCACAAGCTGAACAAGAAGCTTGGCCTGTCGATCCCCACCACGGTGGGCACGCTGACCGAGGACGACCTGCTCGCAACCGTGGAATACCTGCTACGGCTGCACGACGGGCAGGACGAGTGGACGGTCGGGAAGCAGACGATGCCGAT
>CAZUXD010000047.1:0-19789 GCA_964624455.1 uncultured Actinomycetes bacterium
AAAAACAGCTGAGGCACGACCCGCGCTTCGCGGGCATTTTTCATGAGTCTCGTCGTAAACTTGACTAATTCCAGATTTGATGGTCTGGTGGTGTCATGGCGGGGATGACGGTGCAGCACGACATCCACGCCGCGTCGCTGCGGGTCACCAAGCCGCGGATCGCCGTGCTCGAGGTCGTCCGCGAGCACCCGCACGCCGACGTCGAGAAGATCACCGGTCTGGTGCGCGCCCGGCTGGGCAGCGTCTCCACCCAGGCGGTCTACGACGTCCTGCGGGTGCTGACCGACGCGTCGCTGCTGCGCCGGATCGAGCCGGCGGGTTCACCGGCCCGATTCGAGGCCCGGGTGGGGGACAACCACCACCACGCCGTGTGCCGCTCGTGCGGCGCCGTCACCGACATCGACTGCGCCGTGGGATCCGCGCCGTGCCTGCAGGCCGGCTGCGCCGCCGGCTTCGTGATAGACGAGGCCGAGGTGACCTTTTGGGGGCTCTGCCCCGACTGCCAACCGGCCGGCCGCACGCCCGCGGCCGGTCCGCCCACCGCGTCCAGAGGAGATCGCAAGCGATGACGAACCATGCAAGCACCGGATCGACCACCGGCGCCGGCGCCCCCGCGCCCAGCGACCGGAACTCCTTGACGGTCGGCGCGAACGGGCCGTTGCTGCTGCACGACGTGCACTTCCTCGAGCAGATGGCGCATTTCAACCGGGAACGGGTGCCCGAACGGAGCCCGCACGCCAAGGGGTCGGGGGCCTTCGGCGTGCTTGAGGTGACGGCGGACGTCTCGCAGTACACCAAGGCGGCACTGTTCCGGCCGGGGGCGCGCACCGAGATGCTGGCCCGCTTCTCCACGGTGGCCGGCGAGCAAGGCAGCCCCGACACCTGGCGCGACGTCCGGGGTTTCGCGCTGAAGTTCTACACCAGCGAGGGGAACTTCGACCTGGTCGGCAACAACACGCCGATCTTCTTCCTGCGCGATCCGATCAAGTTCCCGCACTTCATCCGCAGCCAGAAGCGGCTGCCGGACTCGGGGCTGCGGTCCGGCCAGATGCAGTGGGACTTCTGGACGCTGAACCCGGAATCGGCCCATCAGGTCGCCTACCTGATGGGCGTGCGCGGCCTGCCGAAATCCTGGCGGCACATGAACGGCTACGGCTCGCACACCTACCTGTGGGTCAACGCCGCGGGAGAGAAGTTCTGGGTCAAGTACCACTTCCACACCGAGCAGGGCATGGCGTATCTGACCAACGCCGAGGCGCGGCAGATCGCCGGCGAGGATGCCGACTACCACCGGCGGGACCTTTTCGAGGCGATCGCCCGCGGGGATCACCCGAGTTGGAAGGTCTCGGTTCAGGTGATGCCGTACGACGACGCGAAGGACTACCGCTTCAACCCGTTCGACCTGACGAAGGTCTGGCCGCACCGCGACTATCCGCTGATCGAGGTCGGCCGCTTCACGTTGAACCGCAACCCGGAGAACTTCTTCGCGCAGATCGAGCAGGCGGCGTTCTCGCCGGGCAACACCGTGCCGGGGACGGGGCTCAGCCCGGACAAGATGCTGATCGGCCGCTCGTTCGCCTACAACGACGCGCAACGCAACCGGATCGGCACCAACTTCCACCAGTTGCCGGTCAACAAGCCGATCGTGCCCGTCAACACGTACCTGTTCGACGGCCAGATGGCGTACGAGCACTCCGGTTCGCAAGCGGTGTATGCGCCCAACAGCATGGGGCGCGCCTTCGCCGACGGCCCGGCGACCCCGGAGGAGACCTGGGCAGCCGACCCGGAGATGGTGCGCGCCGCCTACCGGTTGCATGCCGAGGACGACGACTTCGGGCAGGCGGGCACGCTGGTGCGCGACATCATGGATGACGCGGGGCGCGACGGGCTGGTCGAACAGGTCGCGGGCAGCCTCCTCGGCGGGGTGCACGGTGACGTGCTGCAGCGGGCATTCCAATATTGGAAGAGCATCGACGCCACCGTCGGCGACCGGATCGAGAAGGCGGTGCGCGCCGGTGCGGCGCCAAAGCCGCCGGAGGGCATGGGGGAGGCCTGAGCCCGGCGCGGGATTGGCTCACCCGGCAAGGGCTTTCGGCCCGGCCGGCCACTCCGCCCCGGCAGGCGTGCTCCCCGAGGATCGAGGCTAGCGGCCGCGCCGGGCGATGACGACGGTCGCGCCCAGCTCGTCGTCCTGCTCGATCCGCGCGGACCGGCCCGCGGCGGTGACGAGGTCCGCCAAGACGGTCGCCTGGTGCCCGGCGCACTCCATCAGCAAGGAGCCGGCCGGCGCCAACCAGTCCCGGCCTTCGCCGACGATCCGGCGCAGCACCGACAGCCCGTCATCGCCGCCGTCCAGCGCCACCGGGCGTTCGTACAGTCGCGCATCGGCCGGCATGAGGTCGATCTCGCCGGTGGGAACGTAGGGCGCGTTCGCGATGAGCACGTCGAGGTGTCCGAGCAGCGCGCGGGGGAGCGGGTCGAACAGGTCGCCGGTGTGCACCTGACCGCGAAACGGCGCGGTGCTGCGGGCGGCGCAGGCGACGGCCGCCGGGTCGATGTCCGCGCTGTGCAGGCGAACTCCGGGCACCGCGCTCGCCACCGCCGCCCCGAGAGCCCCGGCGCCGCAACACAGATCGACCACGAGGACGCTCTTGCGGGGGTGTTGTCGGGTGCCGGCACGCGCGGCATCGACCGCCAGCCGGCCCAGCAGTTCGCTGCGGCGGCGCGGCACGAAGACGCCATCGGTGACGGGGATCCGCAGCCCTCGGAACTCGGCCCAGCCGAGCACGTATTCCAGCGGGCGGCCGGACGCGCGCTCGGCGACGAGCCGCTGAAGGCCGGCTCCGGTGGCGCCGGCGCCGAACAGCAGCGCGGCCTCGTCCTCGGCGAAAACGCAGCCGGCCGCCCGTAGCCGCTCGGTGATCCACCCCGGAACCTCCGCCGCGGTGGCGCGCACCGGCGCGCCGGGGACGGTGTCGCCGGCATCGGTCGTCCGTGCCATGCCGCCGGTTTCGGTCATCGGGAGCGTGCCCCGGTCAGCGAACCGCGCCGGCCCGGCCGGCGCACGACGCGAACCCGAGCCAGGTATGTCTGTTCCCGGCCCAACACCAGCCCACCTTGGGGGCGTTCCGGTTCGCCGCCCCGTCGCGGCCGGTGCCGCCGGAGATCCAAATCGCCGGCGTTCGCGCGTCCAGCTTGCCGTCCGGCCGGCGCCGGCGAGAGCCGATCGTCATGAAGCACCTGCCGGCCTGCAACACCTCCGGCTGCTGCAGCAGCCAAGCGATGCCCTCGGTCAGCAGCAGCGGCGAGCGTCCCGCCGCCTGGATCTGCGGCAGCGCCTCGTCGGGGCTCCGGTTGGCCATCTCGTCACCGCGCTCCGGGCGCCGGAGGAGGTAGACCGGGCTCTCGGGAACGGCGACACAGTCGATGGGGCCGAACGAGTCGACGTCGGCCATGTCGACGACCACGAAGCCGGGCTTGCCCGCCCGGTGCAGCAGCGGCGTGAGCCGGGAAGCGGGTGCCAGCCGGGGGGAGAGCGCCAGCACGGCGGGTTCGTCATCGTTCGGTCGCAGCGCCCCGGCGGCGGAGCGCAACTCGTCGGCCGATATCCCGGCGGCATCGTGCACCCCGAGGTCGACGAGCCGCTTCGCCTGTGCCGCAAGCGGTTCGGGTGGATCTAGGAGCAACATCGGGGCCTCCTGGTCGGGTCCGGGTCGAACGGTCATGGCGGCCGGGACGTTCCGTGGGACACCGGGCGTTTCCGCGCGCCGCGTGCCCCTACGGTTCGCGGCGCCACCAATCGTCGGACGGGCTCACCGGCAGCGTCCGTTTGTGGCGGGAGGCGGTGTACCAGCGCTCGATCCGCGCCGCGACCTCGGCCGGCACCGAACGGCCCTCAAGGTAGTCGTCGATGTCGCGGTAGCCGACACCGAGCGCCTCCTCGTCCGGGCGGGCGGGGTGGTCGTCCTCGAGGTCGGCCGTGGGAACCTTGCGCCACAACAGCTCTGGTGCGCCGAGGTGCCGCAGCAGGGCGGCCCCCTGCCGCTTGTTCAGCCCGGAGAGCGGGGTCACGTCGGCGGCCCCGTCACCGAACTTGGTGTAGAACCCGGTGAGGGCCTCTGCCGCATGGTCGGTTCCCACCACGAGCAGCCCCAGTTGCCCGGCGATCGCGTACTGCACCACCATCCGCTGGCGGGCCTTGACGTTGCCGCGCACGAAGTCTCGCAATTCGGACCCACCACCGGGCAGGTCGGCGAGCGCCGCGCCGCACGCGGCCGAAATCGCGTCCGAGCCGGGGCGAACGTCCACCGTCGCGGTGCGGTCCGGCCGGACGAACTCCAACGCCGTCTGCGCGTCATCCTCGTCGGCCTGGACACCGTACGGCAGCCGCGCCGCCACGAAAACCGCGTCGGGGCGCCCCCTCGCGCGGCAGCGCTCAGCGGCGAGCTGGACCAGCCGGCCGCACAGGGCGCTGTCCTGCCCGCCGCTGATTCCCAGCACGAACCCGCGCGCCGGCGTGCTCGCGAGGTAGTCGGCCAGGAACGAAACCCGGCGCTCGACCTCCGCCGCCGGGTCGATCTGCGGCCGCACCCCGAGCTCGCCGATGATCCGGTGCTGCAGATCGCTCATTTCGCCGACTGTACTGCCGCCCGGTCAGGCGAACTCGTGGTGCGCCAGGAAGGCACGGCCGGGGTCGGCGTGCGCGCGCACCGCCAGCAGGCGCTGCCAACCGGCGTCGTCGAACGCCGAGCGCGGATCCACCGGCCGCTCCGCCATGTTCAGGTAGTGCCCGGCGCGCACGCCGTGAAGGGCGGCCAGGCCGCGGCCGGTGTCGGCCACCCCGCGGGCCGCCATGTCGGCGGTCGGGGCCGCGGCCAGCAGGTACGCGGCGTGGTCGCCGGGCAGCCGGCCCAGCGCGCCCGCGCCGTCCGGTACCCGGGCCAGCGCCCCACCCAGTTGCCGGATCTCGGCCATCAGCACGACGGTGTCGGCGCCCGGGCCAACCGCCTGCAGCAGCGCGGCGATCGCTGCGTCGTCGAGCGTGCGGACGAGGCCGCCGCACCCGACGGCCGGGGTCGGCCCCTCCGGGTCCAGGTGCATCCGGGCGATGCTGGCGGCCGGCACCCGGCTCCAGGTGTCGATCTCCGGCTTCAGGGCGCGGAATCCGGCCAGGATCTCCCGCGCGGCCCTGTCGGTGCCCAGCGCGGCGCCGTCCAGGATGACCACCTGCCTGCCCCGGAGCGGTTCCGGCACCTGCGGGAACGGCGGGAACCGCATGGCGCGCAACGAGGTGCTGATCTCCTCCGGTGCCGTCCTCGCCCAGTCGTTCCAGTAGCGCAGCACGCGTTCGTAATGCGTCAGCGGCCAGACCATGCGCCCGGCATAGACGTCGCGGATGGGCAGCAGCCGCAGCGTGATGGCGGTGACGACGCCGAAGTTGCCGCCACCCCCGCGCAGCGCCCAGAACAGGTCCGGGTGGCGGTCCGGGCTGGCCCGCAGCAGCTCGCCGTCTGCGGTGACGACATCGATGTCGCTGACGGAGTTGCTGGTCAGCCCGTGCGCGCGGGCATACCAGCCGATCCCGCCGCCGAGCGCGAGCCCCGCGACCCCGACGTCCGGCGACGAGCCGTGCAGCCCGGCCAGGCCGTATCCGGCGGCGGCGCAGACCACGTCGTCCCAGATGGCGCCGGCCTGCACCCGGGCCAGCCGGCCGCGAGCGTTGATCGCCACCGCCGTCATCGCGGTGGTCCGGAGCAACAGCACGTCGTCCAGGTCCCCGCCGCCGTGTCCCAGCAATGCCTGGGAGCCGTGCCCGGTGCCCTGCGGGGCGATCCGCAGCCCCAGGTCGGTCGCAGCGCGCACCAGGTGCCGCACCTGCTCGGCGGTCGCCGGCTGCGCCACGGCGGCTGGGCGCTGGTCGACGGCCAGGTTCCACGGCGTGCGCAACCGGTCGTACGGGGCCTCGCCGGGCACGGCCACCAGGTCCGGGAACCGGGCTTTCAGGTGCCTGGCCCGGGATGTCGCCGGCCGGGCGGTCGCGGGGGCGTCAGTCGTGGTCATCGGGTCCTCCATCGATGTGGTGGTGCGGTGTCGATCGATGGTCCAGGCAGCGCCCCCGGGGGCGCCATCCCAACGCCCCGGGTCATTTCGCCCCCAGAAATCTGGGATGGTGCAACCACCCCGGCCGGCCGCACACTGATGTGGTGCACCGATCGGTGACGGCCCAGCGCGTGCTGGGCGATGTCGGGGTGCTGGCGCGCGCCGGGCTGGGCGACCGGGAGTTCGTCGCCGAGGCGCTGGCGTCGGTGGCCAGGGCGGTTCCCCATGTGGGCGCCTGCGTGGCTCACCTGGATCCGAGTTCGCTGCTGCATACCCGCTCGTACAAGCTGGGCGATCTGGATGGCCGCGACTCCCACGACGGTGACTGGGCGGCGCTGGAGTTCACGTCCGGTGATCCCACCTCCATGCGGGCGCTGGCCCTGGGATCCCCGGCGGCGGTCGGCATGCGTCGGTGGAACGCCACCGAGACGGTCGGCACCCCGCGCGTGTCGGACTTCCTGATGCCGCACTTCGGCTACACCGACGAGCTGCGGGTGGTGCTGCGGGATGGCGGGCGCACCTTGGGTGGGCTCTCGCTGTTCCGCGGATCTGCCGAGAGTCCCTTCGACACCACCGATCTGGACCTGATGGCGGCGCTGTCACCGCTGCTCGCGATCGGCATGCGGGCCGGGCTGCTCACCGATGCCGCCCGCGCGCAGCCCGCGGACGGAGCACTGCCGGACGGCCCGGGACCGATGGTGATCGTGGTGGACGCGGACGGCCGGATCCGGCAGATCAGCGCCGGCGCGGCACGGCGCCTGGACGCGCTGTACGCCGCGGGCAGCGGACCGGCGCGAGGGGGCGGGTTCGACGGCCGGGCGACCGGGCCGGCTGGCGAGAACCAGGTCGGTGGACTGGATGACGAATACCGGGTGCAGGACGGCGTCGACGAATACCGGGTGCGCGGGCCGGTCGCCGCGGTGGTGGCCACGGCCCGTCGGTTCGCGGCCGGCGAGACCGACCGGGCGGCGCGCAGCCGGATCCGGACGGCGCAGGGTCAGTGGCTGGTGTTGAGCGCCACCACGCTGGCCCATCGTGACGGCACCGCGGGCGACGTGGTGGTGACGGTCGAAGAGGCCCGGCCACCGGAGATCGTGCCGCTGGTGGTCGCGGCGTTCGACCTCACCGGCCGGGAGCGGGACGTGACGTTGCTGGTGCTGCAAGGGATGGACACCCGGGAGATAGCCACCCGGCTGCACCTGTCGAGCTACACGGTGCAGGACCACCTCAAGGCCATCTTCGACAAGGCGGGGGTGCGCAGCCGCCGGGAGTTGATCACCCGGGTGTACTTCGACCAGTACGTGCCGCGGATGGGCATGCCGCTGGCCCCGAGCGGCTGGTTCGCGTGACCCGCGCGGTGGCCGCTTGCCGGCGCGGCCCCGAACTCGGTGGCCGGTGGGGCGCGCCGATCGGCAGCCCCGGGCTCGGTGACGGTCCGGCTTCGGATTCTCCCCACGAAGTCGCTGTACTGTCGGAGCATTCCGCGCTTCGGCGGCGCGGCAGCGGGCCGCCGAAGCGGGGCCGACGGCGAGAGGGTCCTGCGATGAGCCCAGAGGACGAAGAGTTCCTCCGCAGGGCGATCGCCCTGGCGGTGCGGGGCCGCGAGTTGGGCGACGATCCGTTCGGGTCGCTGCTGGTCGGCCCGGACGGCGCGGTGCTGGCCGAGGACCACAACACCGTGCAGAGCGACCGGGACATCACCGCGCATCCGGAACTGAAGCTGGCGCGATGGGCGGCGCGGGAACTGCAGCCGGCCGCCGCGGCGGCGACCACGATGTACACCAGTTGCGAGCCGTGCGGCATGTGTGCGGCCGCCATCGAACGCGCGGGGCTCGGCCGGGTGGTCTTCGCGCTGTCGAGCGAACAGCTCCACCAGATCCGGCAATCCCGCCGCACGGCCGTGCGCTACGACGGCCCGGCGCTCGCCGAGGAGGCGGCCACGGCCGTCCGCGGGGCCCCGCTCTGATCTGAGCGGGGCAGTTTCCCCCCACCCGAATATCCCGCCGAGCGATGAATCCGCCCACCGCGGATCGTCCACCTTTCGTCGGCGACCGTCGCCGCGATGTCGAGGAGGCCCTCATGAGCCGGGTACGCATGCTCGTCGGAACTCGCAAGGGAGCGTTCGTCCTGAGCGCGGATGGCGCCCGGCGGGACCAGCGATGGGACATCGCCGGACCGTTCTTCCCGGGCTGGGAGATCTACCACGTCGCCGGCTCGCCGGCCGATCCGAACCGGCTGTGGGCCTCGCAGTCCAACAGTTGGTTCGGACAGCAGGTGCAGCGCTCCGACGACGGCGGCGCGAGCTGGCAGCCGGTAGGCAACGAGTTCGCCTACCACGGCGACCCGGGCGATCACCTCTGGTACGACGGCACACCCAAGCCCTGGAAGTTCGCCCGCGTGTGGCACCTCGAGCCGTCGCTCACCGACCCGGACGCGGTGTGGGCCGGGGTCGAGGACGCCGCGCTCTTCCGGTCCACCGACGGCGGAGCGACGTGGGGCGAGCTACCGGGCCTGCGCGCGTGCAAGGGGTCGCAGTGGATGCCTGGCGGCGGCGGGATGGGCGCGCACACCATCCTGCTCGACCCGTCCAACGCCGACCGCATGTTCGTCGCGATCTCGGCGGCGGGCGTGTTCCGCACCGACGACGGCGCCGCGACGTTCAAGCCGGTGAACCGCGGCCTGGCATCGGCTCACCTGCCCGACCAGGAGGTCGAGATCGGCCACTGCGTGCACCGGATCTCTTTGCATCCGGCGCGACCGGAGACGCTCTACATGCAGAAGCACTGGGACGTGATGCGCAGCGACGACGCCGGCGAGAACTGGTACGAGATCAGCGGCGACCTGCCCACCGACTTCGGGTTCGTCGTCCAGGTGCACGCGCACGAGCCGGAGACGGTGTACGTGCTGCCGATCACCAGCGACGAGTTCCACGTTCCGCCGGACGGCGCCCTTCGGGTGTACCGCAGCCGCACCGGTGGGGGAGCGTGGGAGCCGTTGACATCCGGCCTGCCGCAACAGGATTGCTACGTCGACGTGCTGCGTGACGCGATGGCGGTGGACACGCTCGACGAGTGCGGAGTCTACTTCGGCACCACGGGCGGGCAGGTGTACGCATCGGCCGATTCCGGCGAGAACTGGCACTCGGTGGTGCGCGACCTGCCGCCGGTGCTCTCCGTCGAGGTGCAGACTCTGCCATGAGCGACGTGGTAACCCACGAGGATGACGAGGATTCGGCGCTGCCCCGGATCCGGGTGGTGCTGCCCGGGCATCTTCGAAGCCTGGTGAAGATTTCCGGCGAGGTTTCGGTGCACGCCGCCGAACCGGTGACGATCGGTGCGGTGTTGGACGCGATCGAGCAGCGATTCCCGGTGCTGCGGGGCGCCATTCGCGACCACGACGCCGGCCCACGCCGCCCGTTCGTGCGGTTCTTCGCGTGCCAGGAGGACCTCTCGCACGAGCCCGTCGAAACCCCGGTGCCGGCGGCGGTGGCAGCCGGGGCCGAACCGTTCCTGGTGGTGGGCTCGATCTCCGGCGGATGAGGCGGGGACGCGCGAGCCCGGTGCGCTTTCCGGTGGGAACACGCGCGACCCGCGCGCTCTCCGGTCTGCTCGTCGGGCCGCTTGTCGGCCGCCTCCGGTACCGTCGGCACCTTCAGTTGGTTCCGCCCGGTCGGAGAGGTCCGGACGCGCGCGGCCACGACGCCCCGAGGAGGATGACGATGACGCAGGAATCGGCGATCGACCGCATCGCGGTGATCCGTTCGGAGGCGAAGCGCCTGGCGGACGTCCTGGCCGAGACCCCTCCGGATGCCAGGGTCCCCACCTGCCCCGACTGGGCGTCAGCGGACCTGCTGTGGCATCTGACGGAGGTCCACGCATTTTGGGCGGGCATCCTCGCGGGGGACGCGCAGACCGACGCCGAGATGGAGGCCGTGGACGGCGCGAAGCCGGCCCGCCCCGCAACGGTGGCGGAGATGCTGCCGCTGCGTGACGACGCGACCCGGGCGCTGGCGGAGCAGTTGGCCGCGTTGGAGGACGCGGAGCCGCGTTGGACGTGGTGGGAGGCCGACCAGACGGTCGGCTTCACCCGCCGGATGCAGACCTACGAGGCGACGATGCATCGGGTGGACGCGGAACTGACCGCCGGCCTGCCGGTTTCGCCGATCGCGGCAGCCGTCGCCGCCGGCGCCGTCGACCACTGTGTCGACGTGATGTGGGGCTGGATGCCGCGCTGGGCGACCGCTGAGGTGTTGGCGGTTGCCGAGTTCGTGGCGAGCGACACCGGGCAGCGCTGGCTGGTGGACGTCGGGCATTGGACCGGGACGAGCCGGAAGTCGGGCAAGGAGTTCGACGAGCCCCGCGCGGTGCGCTCCGCCGGGGGAGCGCCGATCGTCACCGTTGCGGGGCCGGTGCAGGAGTTGGCCCGATGGGCCTGGACCCGTGGGGACGCCGTGCAGATCTCCGGCGAACCCCGGGGCGTGCAGGCGAT
The DNA here is from genome assembly GCA_964624455.1 of uncultured Actinomycetes bacterium. Taxonomy (GTDB): domain Bacteria; phylum Actinomycetota; class Actinomycetes; order Mycobacteriales; family Nakamurellaceae; genus Nakamurella. The sequence continues at coordinate 10,588 of CAZUXD010000047.1, forward strand.
CTCGGCGTTGATCGCCAACGGCATCCAGTAGCGCGCCGACGGGCCGGTGCTCATCATCCTGGCGGCATCGCAAGCACGCAGATCCGAGCGCCTTGCGGCGGGGCCGGATACCGTGAGCTGTCCGTTTTGTCGTCGCACGTGCTACGACAAAACGGACATGTGCTAGCGGTGTGGCTACTGTGGCAATCCATGGAACGGCCCGACGATGCGGCGCACTTCTGCGGCAGCGACACGGTACCTGGGGGTACACTCGGGGTATGCCCAAGGTAACCATCTACCTGCCGGATGACCTATATGCCGAGATCAAGCGCCGTGACCTGCCCATCTCGCGCGTAGCGCAGCGCGCCTTCGTCTCCGCGCTGGCAGAGGATGCGAACTCGATATGGGTCGCAAGGGCGCGTCGGCGACCGACGCGCGACTCGGCGCTGAGCACGGAATCGGTCATGTCCGCAGTCGATGAGGAATTCGGCGCGTGATTGTCCTGGACGCATCGGCCCTTGTCGACGTTGTCGCGGGCCGCGCGCCGAAGGATGCCGTGCTCGCCCAGATCGATCAGCAGCACATTGTTGTGCCTGGTCATCAACTCGCCGAAGTGAGCTCTGCCGTGATCCATCTCCTGCGGGCAGGCGAGTTGGACCCAGCTTCCGCCGAGCGCGCGCTCGACGATGCCGCGTCATTGATCCAAGAGGTAATTCCTCCGACCCAAGCCCAGCTGATGCGAGCGTTTGCGCTGCGGGACACGATCCGCATCCTCGACGGCCTCTACGTGGCTCTCGCCGAAATGTACGGCTGCGCCTTGGTGACGACGGACCGTCGGTTGTCGCGATCGAACCCCCCGTGCAAGGTCATCTACGCGGGCGAGCCGTTCGCACCCGAAACGCGCAGGTAGTCACAGAACCATGGGGCGTGGAAGCGATTTCAGCGTAGCTTGGCAATGGTACCGGGTGGCGCGCCGATCGGACGGCAGGATACTGCAGCATGTCCGTTTTGTCGTAGCACGTGCTACGACAAAACGGACACGGCTCCGGCTCCCAGGCGCCGCCAGCGGAACATTCGGTCACGGTCGACCGATGTCCGACCCTCCCCATCGCCCGGTCGTGGCCTGCGCTCGCAGACGGCCTGCCGGCCAGCGCATCGGGCAGGAACGTTCGCGAAGATCCGACACCGCGATCCGTGCCGGGATTCCCACTCGGTGCCTCCGCGCGTCCGCGGCGCCGGCCGGGCACCGCACAGCAAACCTCAGGCAGCGTGCGGCGACAGCGTGACGACGAGCTCGGCCCCAAGCGCGGCCGCGATGCGGTCCAGAACAGGGATCGTGGGGACGGAACCGCCCCCCTCCAAACGAGATAGAGCGGGCTGGGTGAGTCCGGCGCGCGCCGCCAGTTCCGTCTGCGTCAAGTTCAGGGCAAGACGCCTCTCACGCACGGTCTGGCCGATCAGGAACGCCCGGCGTGCCTCGTCGTGTCCGGCGCGATAGCCGGCGGTGGACCGTCGGCCCCGCGCGATCTCCTCGTACGTGGTGTGTCCCTGACTCATTGAAGTCGTCCCTTCCGACGATAGGTTTCGTGTGCAGGTTCGTGTTTCAACTCGCACGCTGCTGGGCTTGGTGTGCTCGCCGCACCTCGGCGGCCTCCACGTCGCGGGTCTTGTGGAACACGGTCAGCAGCACGACTCGGCGGCCGGGAGCCAGCCCGTACGTCACGCGGGTCTGCTGTCGAAGCAGGTGGAATCGCAACTCCCGTACCCCGCCGCCGAGGTGACGGGAATACGGTTCACCGAGTGTGTCCGCGTGTTCGGCCAGCAGGCCCACGAGAAAGTCGACCCGGCCAAAGTCCCGATCGTCGAGAGACTCGAGCCAGAGCCGAACCTCTGGTTCAACCTCGATACCGAAGAGGCTGGACATGCATCGCATGCTATATGTATCGTGTGCTATATGCAAGTCCACGGGTCGGCGCCAGGCTCAACGCGACTGGGGACCGCAACCGTTCTCACACCTCGAAGACTTTCATGACTTCGTCGCCGTAGTCGTTGATGACCTTGACCGCGATCCGGCCGGTGGACGGAGCGGGGAACGGGCGGGAGACGGTGGAGTTCAGGGAGGCCCAGGCGTCCGGGTCGATCTCGGCCTTCAGGGCCGTTTTGAGCTTGCGGTAGGGGTCGTTGCCGCCGGTGAAATAGCAGTGGCGGACGAAGAAGGAGTCGCCGTTGTAGTCGGTGTCGATCATCCACAGGGCGATGCGGTCGGTGTCGCCGGAACGGATCTCGTCGGTGGTCGGGTCGTACACGTCCACCCCGTTGAGGGTGACGACGACGTCGCCGGGCTCCCCAGGGTCCCCGGATTCCCCGGCGCCGCCGGCAGCGCCGTCGCCCACGCGGGTGATGTCGATATCGGGCTCGCCGAACACGGTGAACAGGTTGCCGGCGCCGGTCTTTCGCAGCGCGTCGCCCATCAGCAGGTCGACGTTCATCCGCACCAGCAGCAGCCGGATGCGGCCGAAGGAGCGCTCGGCGGCGACCTCGGCGAAGCCGTCGCGGGAGGCGTCGACGGCGATGCCGTCCTGGTCGGTCAGCTCCACGACGGTCGGGTCGAACGCGAACGCCAGGATGGCGAGCAGGTCGACGTCGCGGGCGGCGATGGCCTCGCGGACGGCGTCGCGGGCGAAGCCCTGCCCGACGGTGCCGTACTGCGGGCCGATCGCAATGCCCACCCTGGAAGGTGCGGTGGGGGCAGCGGTGACGGAACCATCGGTGACGGGGCTGTCGGTGACGGAGCTATCGGTGACGGAGCTATCGGTGACGGGGCCATCGGTGACGGGGCTGTCGGTGACGGGGCTGTCGGTGACGGGGCCCCCGCCCGGCGCCCGCCCGGCCGGGTCAGGCACCCGCACACCGACGGCCTGGATGTACGTGCCCGCATAGGGTTCCACGGTCTCGAAGCGGATGCGCTCCTTGCGGCGGCCGTTCTGGATGCCGGCCTTGACCAGGTTCGCCAGCACCGACTGCTCGAAGTTCGGGGCGTCCGGTTGCTCCGCGCCGAGTTGCTCGGAGATGGACTCCCGGCCTTCCGCATCCTCGCTACCGGCGAACGCCAGGGAGCGGTGCGGGGAGAGGGATTCGACGGTGAACGGCCCGGCGACCCGCACGATGGAGCGGTCCTCGTAGGGCTTGTCGTAGAGCTGCTCGTAGTCGGCATGCCGCTTGATCGCCGCGTCGATCTCCTTGCGGGACATGCCCTCGTGGATGTCCGGGTTGTTGGCGATCGACTTCAACGTGATGTGCTGCACCCGCTCGTACACGAAGCCCTGCCGGATATCGCCGGAGTTCGGCTGCCCGGACGGTGACGCAGATGACGGAAGCGACTGAGATGACGGAGGCGCCGCGGCCGGGGGCTGCCCGGTGGTCTCGGTGATCTTCCGCCGCCCGGCGGCCGAATCGGCCTTGAGGTAGTACGGGAACCGCGCCCCCATGATCCGCTGCCGGGCCAAGGCCAGCGCAACGCGCGAGGTGTCGATGGTGATCCACCGCCGCCCCCACTGCTCCGCGACGTACGCCGTCGTCCCCGATCCACACGTCGGATCGATCACGAGATCCCCGGGGTCGGTGCACATCAACAGGCAGCGCTCGATGACCTTCGGCGATGTCTGGACGACATAAATCTTGTCGCCTGGGCGCCCGGCAATCGCTGTATCGGACCACGTCGCGGTAATGGCCATTGCGGGGAAGTCGTCAAGGAACCGCACGTACGCGAGAGAATCACTTCGAGGATGAACCCGGCTGGCAGCAAGAAGTCGCTGCATCCCAACTTGGTTGGTTTTCCACCGAGCTTGCAACGGTGGACGGAAGGAGCGCCCTTTTACCTCAACCGGAAACCATGATGCTGCGCCTTCGCCCTTCTCGCGTCCGATGCTTTGGCTTGTAAGATTGTCGAAACGGAACAACCGACCTGCCACAAGCTCCACATCGGGCACAGCAGAAGCGCTTGTTCGCGTTCCATCCGCCAGTTCGACTTGCCTGTACTCCCCGGTGCCAATGCCGTCTGCCTTCGCAATGAAGAGAGGGTGATACTTGGTCAGATTCCGATCCTTGCCAAACCAGAGGATGAATCCGGAAACGTTTGCCAAGAATTCGCTTGTCGCACCAGCAGTTGTCGCGAAGCTGACCTGCCCTAGGTAGTTCTCGCTCCCGAACACCTCGTCCATCAGGCTCCGTACCAGGTGTACGTTCTCGTCCCCGATCTGCACGAAACAGGATCCGGACTCGGTGAGCAGTTCGCGAGCGACCAGCAGCCGATCCCGCAGGTACGACAGGTACGAGTGGATGCCCAACTCCCACGTGTCGCGGAACGCCTTGATCTGTTCGGCCTCCCGGGCGGCGTCCTCGGCCTTGCCGTCCTTCACATCGCGCGACCGTGTCGACGCCTGCCAGTTGGAGCCGAACTTGATGCCGTACGGCGGGTCGATGTAGATCATCTGCACGGCGCCGCGCAGGTCCTCCCGCTCCGCGAGGGAGCCCATGACCTGCAGCGAGTCACCGAGGATCATCCGGTTGGACCAGTTCGCGGCGTGCGCGTAGAACTCCAGGTTGTCCAGCGGCCCGAGCCCGTCGAACGTCTCGAACAGCGTGAACTCGGGTTCGGGTTCGCCGGCACGCGCCGTGCGGCGCAGGTTCTCGATCAACACGCGAGGGTCGATCTTCTCCTGGATGTAGATGGGCGGGGCATCCGCCACCAACTCCGCCGCTTCTGCAATATCCTCAGCGGTTTCGGGGTCGCGGGAGGCCCCGTCACCGTACTTTCCCCGCCACACCAACTGCGGATCCTGCGTGACGTCGCGAGCGACGATGATGCGGCGGGCACGTTCGATCTCCGGGGTCACGAACTCCTGCGCGTCGGCGGTGGGCAGGTTGATCCGCTTGTCGCCGTGGGTGATCGACTCGATCGACACCGGCCCGGCCGGCTTCGTGGTCTTCCTAGCGCGCGGTGGCATCGGATATCCCCCAGGTGGTGTCGAACGGCTCGGTGCGGTCGGCCAGATCCAGCAGGTCGGGTGGACCGATGATCGCGCGGTCGGCGTACAGGTTCTCGATCGCCTCGGAGAGGTCGTCCTTGATCTTCGGCGGGTCGGTGATCTCCACGTACCCCCATCGGCCGAACGCGCCGTGGTTGTTCACCGCCGGGCACCACGAGTCCCGCGCCACGGCGGCCTTCATCGCCGTCGAGCCGGGGGAGTGCTTGCGCTTCTGGCCGCCGGAGACCTCCACGATCAGCGTGCGCACCGGCTCGGCCGGGTCGCCCGGATCCCGCTTGCGAAGGCGCAACAGGAAGTCGGGCACGTACTCGTGGGAGCGGCCCTCGAACACGTACGGGATCGAGAAGCCCACGTGGTCGTTCTTGGCGTAGGCGGCCACCCGCGTATCGTGCTCGCAGAACTCCATCGCCAACTGCTCCCAGGTGTTGCCGCCCGGCCCGTCCAGCACCACATGGCTGATCTCGCAGCGATCCTGGGCTGTGCGCAGCGCGACCTTTCGGGTGGCGAACGAGATGTTTCCCGTGGAACCGACCGGCTCGTGCTGCCGCAGGATCGGCAGTATCCGCGCCTGCCGATTGCCGTGCTGCGACGTGATGGCACGGTAGATGGCGTCGGCGGCTTGGGCCTCCCACAGCGCGTACTTCGACAGGTAGCCGAGGTGAAACCCCGGGGCGACCCGCACCGCGCCCTCGATCCACTGCGCGCACAGCCGCACCAGCGTCGGGAACAGCCACGGCCGCTGCTCTTCCCTGGCCGGCTCCTCCGCACTCGGGCTGCCCGGATCCCCGTCACCGCCGGCCATTCCCGCGGGAACGCTTCCGTCACCCGTCGGGCCGCCCGGATCCCCGTCACCGCCGGGCATTCCCGCGGGAACGTCCGCCCCGTAGGCGAACTCGCGCCGCACCAGCCGCCGCGCCAATCGGTACGCGACGCTGCGCGGGCGCAGCGCCACCGGGTCGTCCTTGATGAGCTCCGCCGTGCCGGCGATCGGCGCCGCCTGCGTCCAGGTGGGCACGGTGTCCGGACCGATCCGGAACTCCGGCAGATCGTCCGGCAGGAATAGCTCGGCGTCGGGGATCTCCAACCGGTAGCCGGACAGCAGCGGGAACCTGATGCGCAGGGTCTCCCGGCCCGGGATGGACCGCACCTCGGTCGCGGGCGGCTGCGGCTTCGGGTCGAGAACCGGCCGGTCCGTCGGGATGAACCGGAACGGCACCCCGTAGACGTTCGCGTACTCGGCGGGAAACCGGCCGGTGTCGTCGGTGACGTAGATGCGCCGCCGCAGCCCCCGCCCCACCACCTGCTCGCACAGCAGTTGGCTGCCGAACGCGCGGATCCCCAGGATGTGCGTCACCGTATTGGCATCCCAGCCCTCGGTGAGCATCGCCACCGACACGACGCACCGCACGTCGGACCCGAGCGAATCCGGCTTGCCGACGGTATTCATCACCTCGCGCAAGAGGTCCTCGTCGGTGAGGGAATCCGCGTCACCGCCGGGGTTTCGCAGCCGCCACGCCGCCTTGAACGCCTCGATCTCCGCCGCCGCGTCCTTCTTGAAATCCGCCTTGAGCCCTTCGCCGGACTCCAACTGCGCCGAGTCGACCAGGATCGTGCGCGGCCGGGGGAGCGCGGCGCCGCTCTCGCTGTTGCGGAACAACTCCAGCTTGCCGGGCACCTGCACCAGGCCGGCCGCGGTGTTGATCTGCGTGCCGGCGATCCAGTCGTACACCAGCTTGGAAACGGCCGTGTTCGGGCAGACCACGATGAACACCGGCGGCGGCTCGCCCAGCGGCGCAAGCTCTTTCGCCCAATGATCGAAAGACCGCCGATAGGAGTCGTAGAGCGAGAACAGCGCGCCCTCCAACACCGCCGGCGGCGTCCAGGTGGTGACGTCGGTGTCCTTGCGGCTGCGCTTGGGCAGGTCCTTGCCGATCCGCTCCCACAGATCCAGGTACGTCACCCCGGCGGCGCGGGCGTCGTCGTCCACCGGGATCCGCGGAACCTTCACGATGCCCGACTCGATCGCGTCCATCAGCGAGAAGTCCGACACCGTCCACGGGAAGATGAAGCCCTCCTTGTAGCCGGAGCCGGACAGGTAGAACGGCGTCGCCGACAGGTCGTAGATCTGCTTGATGCCAACCCGTCTCGCGATCGCCTGCAGGCCGGTGAACCAGATCCGGGCGTCCTTGTTGCGCTCGGCGGCCTCCCGGTCCGGTTGCACCGCGCCGCCGTCGCCCGCTGGTCCGCCCATCTCGCCGTCCGCCGTGAGCGGCTTGTCCTGGTAGCAGTGGTGGGCCTCGTCGTTGAGCACGAGGATCTCGCCGCCACTGCGTCCGCCACCGGTACCGACGCCCCAGCCGCGCAGCACCCTGCTGACCATCGCGTCCTCGGTCTCGCGGAACGGGTCGCGGGTGCGGCCGGCCAGCAGGATCCTCCGGGTGGTCGCCGAAACGCCCTTGATCTCCTTGGCATCTCGGAGTTGGAAGGCGTGCCAGTTGGTGATCAGTATCTGCGCCTTGCCGAGCAGGCCATCGAGGTCTGCCGGCACCAGGCCACGCGCGCGGTAGTAGTTGTGCTCGTCGTTGGGCTGCAGCACCCGCAGCCTGTCGCGGATCGTGATCCCCGGCGTGACCACCAGGAAGCGCTTGGTGAACCTGCGGTCGTTGGGGCTCGCGACCTTGTTCAGCGTCTGCCAGGCGATGATCATCGCCATCACGACGGTCTTAACGGGCCTCCGTCTAGTACCACTCTTGGAGGTTTCCCACCATGCCCACCACCCACCAGCCGGACGCTGCGGAGACCACCGTCCGCGCCAGGGTCGCCCACGCCGCTGCCGGCCGCGACCCGCTGCCGTACGGCCAGATCCGCAAGGCCCAAGACCTCGCGGCGGACCTGCTCGCCACCTTCGCGCGCCACGGCATCCCAGCCGCAACCGTCGCCTTGATCACCAACGTCCCGGCCGCTGCCGTCGACGCGATCCGGGCGGCGACCCGATGACCGCCTGCCCCGCCTGGTGCTCCCGGAACCCTGACAACCACCCGGACCCCGAAGGCATCACCACACACTCGGTGACGGTCGGCATGGTCGACGTGGTGCAGGAGCTCGGCGCCGCGCCGTACATCATCCTGCCGAGCATCCGGGACGCAACCCTCCGCCAGGCGCGGACGCTGGCCGGGGACTTGCTGTTGGCGTTGGGCCTGCCGGGGGTGACGACGTGACCGTGCACCGTTTCAGTTTCACCGATGATCCCGGCGACCAGCTAACGGCCGTGTGCTCCTGCGGATGGCGTGGATCGCCGATACCCTGCCCCGGATGGCCTTCCCGCGCTGTCGTCGCGGTAGTCCGCGCCGAGCATGACGCGCACGTCGCCCGTGTGGAGGTACACGCGGCGCCCTGAGAGGCTCTGTGAGGCACGAACGGACCCCCGGCCTGGTGATGGGCCGGGGGTCTCGTCGTTGCTGGTGGGGAAGGGTCGGCCCCGCGCGCGCGAGGGACGGCACGTGTCCCAAATTGGGACACCTGACCCTGACCCGTCGGCCCCGCGCGCGCGAGGGACGGCAGCCGGATGGTCACAATTTACGTCCGTCCGGCCAGTCGGCCCCCCACGCGCGAGGGACGGCAATCTGCAACCTTCGTCCAAATTGGACGAAAGTCAGTCGGCCCCGCGCGCGCGAGGGACGGGAGATCGGGGTGTCGGAAAGTACTACACCTGACGAGTCGGCCCCGGTGGTGTGGATGGTGGCAATTTGCCACCATCCACAGGACGCGGTGCGAAGCCTTCGCGGACCTTGCGGATGGTGGAGGCGGACTTGCCGGTAGCCGCGGCGGCAACCTCCGGCAGCCGGGCGCCGCGCTTGCCAGACGGACGCAAATTGTGACCGTCTGGCTGAGGCGCCAACCGCCCCGCGTCGTCCCGTGGCCGATCTTCTCCCGCCGCAGCGCCTCCCGGACCGGGGCGGGCTCGGCGGCCGCGCTGGCAGGGTCACCCCTACAAAGCGTCGACCCCCCGAGCCTCACGCTGAGGGCTCGGGGGGTCTGCCGCGCAGGTCGGCCGGGCGGGGAAAGAGGGAACCGCCCTTGCGGGCCGCCTTGGCTGCCCCCGCCGCGGAAATGACGAACACGGCGGGGGCCGGCTTTGACGCGACGTCAGGAAGGCGCCACCAGGCCGGTGCCGC
>CAZUXD010000048.1:0-19464 GCA_964624455.1 uncultured Actinomycetes bacterium
CCCCTACATCCTGATCGCCAACCAGAAGATCTCCACGGTCAAGGACCTGCTCCCGGTGCTGGAGAAGGTCATGCAGAGCGGCAAGCCGCTGCTGATCATCGCCGAGGACGTCGACGGCGAGGCCCTGTCCACGCTGGTCGTCAACAAGATCCGCGGCACCTTCAAGTCCGTCGCCGTCAAGGCCCCGGGCTTCGGTGACCGCCGCAAGGCGATGATGCAGGACATCGCGATCCTGACCGGCGGCCAGGTGATCTCCGAGGACGTGGGCCTCAAGCTGGAGAACACCGACATCGCGCTGCTCGGCCAGGCCCGCAAGGTGGTCATCACCAAGGACGAGACCACCGTCGTCGAGGGCGCCGGTGACGCCGACCAGATCGCCGGCCGGGTGAACCAGATCCGCGCCGAGATCGAGAAGAGCGACTCCGACTACGACCGCGAGAAGCTGCAGGAGCGCCTGGCCAAGCTGGCCGGCGGTGTCGCCGTGATCAAGGTCGGCGCGGCCACCGAGGTCGAGCTCAAGGAGCGCAAGCACCGCATCGAGGACGCCGTGCGCAACGCCAAGGCAGCCGTCGAGGAGGGCATCGTCGCCGGTGGCGGGGTTGCCTTGCTGCAGGCCGCCAAGAAGGCGCTGGCGGGTCTGAAGCTGACCGGTGACGAGGCGACGGGCGCGGCGATCGTCGCGACCGCCGTGGAGGCGCCGTTGAAGCAGATCGCGGTCAACGCCGGCCTGGAGGGCGGCGTCGTCGCGGAGAAGGTCAGGGGCCTGCCCGCGGGCGAGGGCTTGGACGCGTCGACCGGCGAGTACAAGAACCTGATCAAGGTCGGCATCATCGACCCGGCCAAGGTCACCCGCTCGGCGTTGCAGAACGCCGCGTCGATCGCCGCGCTGTTCCTGACCACGGAGGTCGTGGTCGCGGACAAGCCGGAGAAGGCTGCCCCGATGCCGGGTGGCGGCGGCGACATGGGCGGCATGGACTTCTGAGTCCGACCGCCGGACAGGCTGCATCCGAACGGCCCGTCACCCCTGGGAGTCCCGGGGTGGCGGGCCGTTCCGCATCTCCCGGATGACTGGATGATCACGAGTTGGGATGGATTTGCGTCGGAATCCGGGCCGAATCCTTCCCAAATCGCGATCTTCCGATCCAGGGGCCGAGCGTCGGGAGCGACCCCGTCAGCCTGGCACCGCGGCCCCGACCGATGAGCCACCAGACCAAGTCGAAGGCTCTCCCCGCGATCGGCGGACCGCCCGCTCCCACGGCGATCTCGGGCCGGCCGGCCGGGCGGAGGGTGACGTCGATCTCCGGGCTCCGGTCGTAGGCAGCAAGCGGCAGCAGGTAATCGATGAACACCTCCGGCCAGTCTGCCGGGCCGTACCCCGCATCAAGGTCCGCGTGGTGGATCTCGACCTCGCGCCAGCGCATGAACGGGACCTCCGCGATCGGCAGCGCCGGACCGCCGGTCACCCTGTCGAACGTGCCCGGGACCGGTTCCCGACCGGTCGTCCATGGGCACGGGTCGGCCGCCGCCGACTCGGCGAGCGCTTGCTGGAACGCATCGTCGGCGCCGCCGTCGAGCGCCCCCTCCGGGGTCGGGCCGCCGCCGAGTCGGGCGGCCAGCACCGCAGCGCCCACCGCGACCCGGCCCGCGATGCGCTCCGGTGGTTGCGCGGCCAGGTCGTCGATGTCCGCGTCCCGCCGGATGTTCGAGGCGTACATCGGCAGCGGGTCCGGGTCGCCGACGGTGTTCAGCACGCCGGCCAGCCCCTTCGCGTTCAACGCCAGGTGCGCCAGCACATGTGCCCTTGTCCAACCGGGCAGGACCGACGGCGCCGCCCAGGCATCGGGCGGCAGGGCGCGCACCGTGCGCAGCAGCCGGTCGGTCGCGGAGGCCAGCGCGGTCACCGCGATGGGCGTCGGCGGGTTGTGCGGGGCGGCTGGCTCGGTCGTCGTCATCCCTTGATTCTCGTCCGCCCGAGCGGCCACGTCACCGGTGCGGGGTGGATCCTTCCCGGGCGGCGCGCGCGTGCGGGCCGCGCTCCGTGCGGCTCCCGGGTGGAACTCATGACCAGATCGGCTCTCTCGTCCGCGCTGGAGTCCGACGCCGCGAAAACGGCCGGCGCGCCCGGAACTTCGTTGCACCACGCACGCCAGCCCGCTAACCTCGGCGGTACACGAGAGAGGAGGTGGTCCGAAGTTGCATAGCCATAGGACTCGTGAGGTGGCTGTCCGCTAGGACGCCACGGATCCAGCCGGACCACCCGCGGTGACGCGGCGGCCTGGTAAAACCGGACAGTCACCCGATCCCCGGGCTGCCGACACTTGTCCAGTCGGCCCGCCGGGGCGGCGCCGCTATGTCAAGCGGCCCGCCCGGTGCGGAGCGGCCCGGGGATTGTCCTGCGCTGGCGCGCGGCCGGGGCGCTGGACCCTCGTGTGGTTCCTCCCATTTGCCCTGGCCTGGCCGGCCGACGCCTCGCAGGCCGGGTCGGCGAGCCCGGATTGGTTGCGAAGTGGGGATGGGGCCAGCCGCGGAGGGGCTGGTGGGAATTGCGACCTCGTCGGCTCAGTCGGGGATGTCCGGCACCTCCGGCAGCGCCGGGCCCAGCAGGTCGTCCGCGTCGATGATGCGGTACGCGTATCCCTGCTCGGCCAGGAAGCGCTGGCGGTGCGCGGCGTAGTCGGTGTCGACGGTGTCCCGGCAGACGACCGCGTAGAAGTGCGCCTGGCGGCGGTCGTGTTTGGGCCGGGTGATCCGTCCGAGCCGCTGCGCCTCCTCTTGTCGGGAGCCGAAGGTGCCCGAGACCTGCACGGCGACCGCGGCCTCCGGCAGGTCGATCGCGAAGTTGGCGATCTTGGACACCACCAGCACCGGGATCTCGCCGGCGCGGAAGGAGTCGAAGAGCCGCTCGCGTTCGGCGACGCGGGTCGAGCCTTGCACCACCGGCGCGCCCAGCGCGGCGCCGATCTCGTCGAGTTGGTCCAGGTAGGCGCCGATCACCAGTGCCGGCTCGCCGGCGTGCCGGTTCAGGATCGCCTGCACCACAGGCATTTTGGTGCGCGCCGTGGATGCGATCCGGTACCTCTCCTCCGGTTCGGCGAGCGCGTAGGCCATGCGTTCGGCCTGCGTCATCGTCACCCGCACCTCGGTGCAATCGGCGGGCGCTATCCACCCCTGCGATTCGATGTCCTTCCACGGCGCGTCGAACCGCTTCGGCCCTATCAGCGAGAACACGTCCGTCTCCCGGCCGTCCTCGCGGATCAGCGTGGCCGTGAGCCCCAGCCGGCGGCGGGACTGCAGGTCCGCCGTCATCCGGAACACCGGCGCCGGCAGCAGGTGCACCTCGTCGTAGACGATCAGCCCCCAGTCGTGCGAGTCCAGCAGCGTCAGGTGCCGGTATTCGCCCCCGGTGCGTCGGGCGAGCACCTGGTAGGTCGCGATCGTCACCGGACGGATCTCCTTGCGGTCGCCCGAATACTCGCCGATCTCGTCCTCGGCAAGGGTGGTGCGGGCGAGCAGTTCGCGGCGCCATTGGTGCCCCGCGACGGTGTTGGTGACCAGGATCAGCGTGGTTGCCTGCGCCTTGGCCATCGCCGCGATCCCCACCAGGGTCTTCCCGGCCCCGCAGGGCAGCACGACCACCCCGGAGCCACCCGCCCAGAAGCCCTCGGCCGCCGCGATCTGGTAGTCGCGCAGCCGCCAGCCGTCCTGCACCAGCGCGATCGGGTGCGCCCGTCCGTCGACGTAGCCGGCCTCGTCCTCGGCCGGCCAGCCCGCCTTGAGCAGCGCCTGCTTGAGCCGACCCCGCTCGGACGGATGCACCGTGACGGTGTCGTCGTCGATGCGTTGGCCGAGCATCGGAGCGACCTTCTTGTTGCGCAGCACCTCGGTCAGCACGGCCCGATCGCGGCTGATCAGGATCAGCCCGTGCGCCGGGTGCGTCTGCAAGACCAGCCGTCCGTACCGGGCGATGGTGTCCACCACGTCGACCAGCAGGGCCTGCGGCACCGGGAAGCGCGAGAAGCGGACCAGGGCGTCGACCACCTGCTCGGCGTCGTACCCGGCGGCGCGCGCGTTCCACAGCGCCAGCGGCGTGATCCGATAGGTGTGCACATGCTCCGGCGAGCGTTCCAACTCGGCGAAGGGCGCGATGCCGGCGCGGGCGGCGGCGGCGCTGGGATGCGCCACTTCGAGCAGCAGCGTCTTGTCGGACTGGACGATCAGCGGTCCGTCTGTCATCAAGGCTCTTTCGGGTGCGAGGTGTTGAAACGGCGATGACGGGGCCCGGAGGCTTGCGCTCCGCCCGGGCCGAACGGCCGGACGGGGCCGCGCGACCACGGCACCGTCATCCATTGTCCAGCCGGCGTCCGACAGCGGGCCGCACAGCGTCGGAGGGCCGATCCCGAGCCGATCCGGCCCGGGTGGGGGACGGGTAGGGTCTTTCAGGTCCGGCCGGGTTCGGCCGCGGCGGGACGGAACACCGCTGAGGCGCGCACGGCGCGGTGGATCCGGGCCGGGCCGGCCGCGGCGGGAACCGGCGCGTCGGATCGCCGGTGACACGGTGGGCCGGGCCGGCCGCGGCGGGAAGGAACGGATGACGGAGTTGCTCGGCACGGACCTGCCCGGCGACGCCGACGCCATCTACGCCGCGGTTGCCGACTGGGCGGCGGGGACCGGCCGGCCGCTCTACCCGCACCAGGACGATGCGCTGCTGCACCTGGTGACCGGCGACAACGTGGTGCTCGCCACCCCGACGGGCTCGGGCAAGACGCTGGTCGCGATCGCAGCGCTGGTCACCGCTCTGGCGACCGGGCGACGCGCCTGGTACGCCGCGCCGGTCAAGGCCCTCGTCTCGGAGAAGTTCTTCGAGATGGTCGAGGTTTTCGGCGCGGAGAACGTCGGGATGCTCACCGGGGACTCCGCGGTCAACGCCGACGCGCCCATCGTCTGCTGCACGGCCGAGGTGTTGGCGGTGACCGCGCTGCGCGCCGGGGGCGACGCGGACGTCGGGGTCGCGGTGCTGGACGAGTTTCACTACTACGGGGACCGGCAGCGCGGATGGGCCTGGCAGGTCCCGCTGCTGGAACTGCCGCAGGCGCAATTCCTGCTGATGTCCGGCACCCTGGGCGACGTCACCGCCATCGCGGCGGACCTTGCGGGCCGCACCGGGCGCGCGACCGAGGTCATCACCGGGGTGCAGCGACCGGTTCCGCTGCACTTCGGCTACCAGTTGCTCGACGTCCCGGAAGCCGTCAGCAGGCTCGTCGAGTCGAAACGAGCACCGGTGTACGTGGTGCACTTCACGCAGGCGGCCGCCGTGGAGCAGGCTCAGGGATTGGTGGGGCTCGGCCTGGTGAGCCGTCCGCAGCGAGACGAGATCGCCGGGCTCATCGGCGATTTCAGGTTCTCGAAGGGATTCGGTCGTACGTTGTCGCGGTTGGTGCGGGCCGGAATCGGTGTGCACCACGCCGGGATGCTGCCCCGCTACCGAAGGCTGGTCGAGCGCCTGGCGCAGGCCGGCCTGCTCGCGGTGATCTGCGGAACCGACACCCTCGGCGTCGGCATCAACGTGCCGATCCGCACGGTCCTGCTGACCGGGCTGGCGAAGTATGACGGGCACCGCTCCCGGGTGCTCACCGCCCGGGAGTTCCACCAGATCGCGGGGCGGGCCGGCCGGGCCGGCTTCGATACGGAGGGTTATGTCGCGGTGCTCGCGCCGGACCATGCGGTACGCAGCGCCAAGGCAGAGGCGAAGGCGGCGGCCGCCACCGGATCCGGCAAGGGCGGCAAGCGCAAGGCGGTCAAGCACAAGGCGCCGGAGGGGCAGATCACCTGGACCGAGCAGACCTACCAGAAACTGGTGGACGCCGAGCCGGAACCCCTCATGCCGCACCTGCGCATGACGCACACCGTGGTGCTGGCGATGCTGGCTCGGCCGACCGACGCGGTGGCCGGGTTGCGCAGGCTGATCGAGTCCTCCCACGAGCCGCGCCGGCGGCAGCTGCAGCTCATCCGGCGGGCCGTCGGGATCGGTCGGTCGCTGCTGGCCGCCGGAGTGGTGCGCCGGCTCGACGACCCCGACGAAGCCGGCCGGCGCTTCGTACTGACCGAAGATCTACAACTGGATTTCGCGCTGGACCAACCGCTCTCGCCGCTGGCGCTGGCGGCGATCGAGCTGCTGGACGCCGGCGGCGAGGACTACCCGCTGGACGTCGTCAGCGTGATCGAGGCGACCCTGCCGGGTCCGACCCCGGTGCTGATCGCGCAGCGCCAGCGGGCCCGCGACCAGGCGATCGCGGCCATGAAGGCGGAGGGGGTCGACTACGACGAGCGCATCCGGCGCCTGGACGAGGTCGACTACCCCAAACCGCTGGCGGATCTGGTCGACCTCGCCTACCAGACCTACCGGCGCGGGCACCCCTGGGTCGCCGAGTACGAGGTGGAACCGAAATCGGTGGTGCGAGAGATGTTCGCGCGCGGCATGACGTTCTCGGAGTACGTCGCCGAGTACCAGCTCGGCCGCTCGGAGGGGGTGGTGCTGCGCTACCTCGCGCAGGGCTATCGCGCGCTGAAACGGACGGTTCCACGCTCCGCCCGCACCGAGGAGCTCACCGACATCATCTCCTGGCTCGGCGAGCTGGTTCGCGGGGTGGACTCCAGCCTGCTTGCGGAATGGGAGGCGCTGGCGCACCCGGACGAGACGGAAACCGGTGTGCCGCAGGAGATCCGGTCGGGTACCGGCGGTCGAGGCATTACCGCGAACCAGCGCGCCTTCACCGTCATGGTCAAGAATGCGCTCTTCCGGCGGGTCGAACTGGCCGCGCACGGTCGATACGCCGCCCTCGGTGAACTTGATGCGGAGCACGGCTTCGACGCCGCTCGCTGGCAGGAGTCCATGGAGCGCTACTTCGCCGAATACGAGGACGTCGGCATCGGGTCCACCGCGAGATCCGCTGCGCTGGTGACGATCGCTCGTGGCCGCGACACCTGGCAGGTGCGGCAGTCGTTCGACGACCCGCGCGGGGACCGGGACTGGGGGATCACCGTCGAGGTCGACCTGGCCGGCTCCGACGAGGCCGGTGAACCGGTGCTGGAGGTCCGCGCCGTCGGCCCGCTCTGACCCACGGAATGCGCCAGGGTCGGTTGAGGCTGCGGCCGGGTCCGGGAGGTCCGCGACGGCGGCGGAATCTGGTGGCCGCAGATCCCTATGCGTCGAGGACGGCGGTGCCGCCTTCCGGGCTGTCTCCCGGCTGCGCGGAACTGATCCGGTGGATGGTGAACGTTCGCGGGGCCCGCCGCAGGCGGTCGTAGGCGACCATCGCGCCTCCGGACACCACGATGGGCTCGACCAGGCGGCGGTGCGTTCCGCCCTCGGCGTCGGCGTAGGCGATCCACACCGCGGTGCGATGGCGGGCTGCCGTTCGCAGCACGGCCGAGATCTCACCCGGATGTTGCTGATCCGCCGATGCGTTATCGCCGGCCCGCATGCGCTGAACGACGTCGGCGATCTGCTGTGGCGACGGTGCCGGCGGTTCGGCATGCGGCGACCCGATCGGGGGCCTGGCGCGGGTCCGCAGCGGTCGCGGACGCAGATCGACCACCGATCCGGCCGCGTTCTCCGCGACCGGGATCAGCCCGGCGGCGCGGAGCGCCTCGATCAGGGCAGTCGGTTCGGCGGCCGTCACCGCGACGGTCGGTGCCAGCGCTCGCAAACAGATGCCGGCGGCACCGGCGGCGGCGACGGCCTGTGAGATCAACGCCGGATCCTCGCTCCGAAGGTAGCAAGCCGCCGAGCCGGCCCGGAGCACGCCGTGCCGACGCGCCACATCGTCGATCAAGTACTGGATCGCCTGCGGCACCGGTGCGGCGGCATGCTTCTCGAACAGATCGTGCAACTCGGCCGCAGTCGCCCCGCCGTCCAGCGCACGGCGCAGGCTGGACTCGCTCACCCGGTACACGGTCGCGCCGCCGGCGGATTCCACATCGGCGGCGCCGGCCAGCGCGCGAGCCAACCCGCCGGTCAACCGACCCGGTGCGACGACGGTCAGGTCGGCTTGAACCAGGAGGGTGTCGACCGGTGGCGGCAGCGTCCGCTCCAAGGCGACGGTTGCGCCGTCGGCATCACCCGCGAGCGCGGCCCGCCCCGGGGTGGACAGCGCATCGAAGGCAACCAGCCCCAATTCGGTTGCCTCCGCAAGGATGCCCGTCACCACGGCGGAGATCGCCGCCGGATCTCGAAGCGGGGCGCGGTAGGAAGATCGGGCAGCCAGGCTGGACGGCTCCGCCCCCGACCCGGCCGGCAGCGCCGCCAGTTCGCCGAGAACCTGCCTCCGTTCGACCGGCCCGGACCGCCACCCGGCCTCGGGCGCCAGCGCATTGCAGATCTTTCCGTCGAGGTCCCGCGCGCCGACCCTCGCCGGATCGCGGCGGAGGGAGAGCCACTGCATCACCAGCAGCGTCCAGCCGGCGGGCTCATCGCCGCGCAGGAAGCCGTCCGCGGCCTCGGTGGGAACCCAACTGCCGTTGCCGCCGGATCGGGGCAGCACCGGCGCGAGCAGACCGGCCGCGGCGAGCAGTTCGAGGTGCAGCGCCACGATGTGCACCTCGACGCCGAGCGACTTGGCCAGCCGGCGGAGCGCGAGGATGCCGATGCCGCCGGCCTTGAGCGCCACGAACGGCTCGGTCCCGGCCGACTCCAAGAGCCGCATCGCGCGGGTGTGCGCGGCGAGCGCCTGGCCGGCGGCCGCGCCGTTGACGGTGTCTGCCGGCCGATCCCGCGTGGCAAGATGTGGCGGCTGCGACAGCGCGGCCCCCAGGGGATGCGCTCCGCGCAGTGCCAGACCCACCTCCCGTGGCAGCAGCACCGTCCGGTCGTCCATGCGGCGCAGCAGGCCGGTGTCGACCAGGCCCGCGATGCTGGCCGAACGGGCCGAACCGGGCGCGAGGATCCCGATCGGCGGGCCGGGCGCCAGCCGTTCCAAGAGGTCCTTGTCGCCGACGCCCAGCGCGCCGAGCGCCGCGGCCAGTTGATCGGCCCGAAGTCCCGACGGCGGCCCCAGCCCGGCGGGGAACTCGCCCAACGCATCGCGGATCGCACCGGGGAGCCGGTATCCGCCATCGCCCGCGCGGAGCAACCCCGCGGTCACCAGGCGATCCGCCGCTGTTGTGACGTCCACCGGGCCGGCCGGACCGCCGAGGAACTCGGCGATCGCCGCCGCCGGCTCCGCGCGATCGGCCGTTTGCAGGATCAGCAGGGCATGCACCAGCTGCAGTTGGAAGGCGTCGAGGCTTTCGACCGCACGCCGGGAGGTCGCCGGCGAGTCCAGCCGGCGGGCCAGCACCGCCAGGTCGCCGGGCGCCGGCAGCAGGAGATCCGGGCGGGCGGCCAGCAGATCCGCAAGCTGCGCGTCGGTGCGGCCGCGCAGCCACTTCAGGGTGGAGGCCATCGTTTCCACCGTAGTGTCGCGGCCGGGCGGCTCGGATCCGCCGCGGCGTGCAGAGCGCTCCGCCGTGCCGTGTTGAGCAGCGCGCTCGGATCGGTCAAGATAGGAACCGGCGGGGTCGTGCGCTTCGCCGGGGCGCGCGCTGCGCCGCGAACGTGCCGGGCGCTCGGCGTCACGGCTGCTGGCAGGAGGCACTGTGGCCCGTACCCGACCCACGAGTGGCGTCGATCCGACCTGGCCGGACCATCACCCGGACGACCGGCCCGTCACCGAACTGGCCGCGGACCGGCAGGGTCCGCTCTCCCCGTTCGGGGATCTGGAGTTCCCGCTCGAGGAGATCCCCTACGTCCATCCGGTGACGGTGATCAACCGGTGAGCAACTCCTGACCGCAACTCCGGGCGCCGGTCAGCCCCGGATCGCCGGGCTGCTCCTGGCGGCCGGCTCCGGCCGCCGGTTCGGCGGCCCCAAGGCGTTGGCCGACACCGGTGACGGGCCGTGGGTGCTGCGCGCGCTCGCGACCCTGGACGGGCTTGCGGTGCGGGTGGTCGTGGTCGGCGCCGCCTCGAAGCAGGTGACGGCGCTCTTGCCGGCGGGCGTCACTACGGTCGAGAACCCCGACCACGCAGCAGGAATGGGGTCGAGTCTGACGGCCGGACTGCGGGCACTGGGGACCGACGTCGACGCGGCCGTCGTGATGCTGGTGGATCTGCCGGACGTGCCGGCCGCGGCGGTGCGCCGGGTGGCGGCGGCCGCGGCCGGAGCAGCCGAAACGAAGCGGTCCGGCACCGCGGAAATGCCTGCCACGGAACGGTCCGTCACCGCCGAAACGGAAGCGCCTGGACCGTCCGGCACCGCGGAAGTGCCGGCCACGGAACGGTCCGTCACCGCCGAAAGGGCCGCGACGCAACGCTCCCCGCGCCCCGACGTAGCGCGATCGGTCCGGGGGGCGTTGATCCGCGCCACGTACCACGGCCGCCCCGGACACCCGGTGCTGATCGGCGCCGATCACTTCCGCGGGGTCCTCCGGTCGGCGATCGCCGACCGCGGCGCCCGGGACTACCTCGCCAACCACGCGGTGACCGATGTGGAGTGCGGCGACCTGGCCGGCGGGGCGGACGTCGACGAGCCGCCGAGCACCTGAACTACGATCCGAACGACGGCCGCGACCCCACAACCCGCGGCATGAGGAGTGGCGCAACCATGCCGGTACCCGGTCCCGGTTACGCGATCACCATGCGGATCGCCGCGCCCGCGCTCGCGTCCACGGCCGGCGACCTGACCGGAGCGGTCGGCCGGGCGGGCGGCGTCATCACCGCGTTCGACGTCGTGGAGTCCTCCGCGACCGGGATGGTTGTCGACCTGTCGGCCAACGCGCTCTCCTCCATCCACGCCGAGCAGATCACCGCCGCGGTGGGTGCGCTGGACGGCGTGCGCGTGCACAAGGTGTCGGACCGGACCTTCCTCATGCACCTCGGCGGCAAGATCGAGGTCACCAGCAAGGTCGCGTTGCGCAACCGCGACGACCTCTCCCGCGCCTACACCCCCGGAGTGGCCCGGGTGTCGGAGGCGATCGCCGCGAAACCGGAGGATGCCCGGCGGCTCACGATCAAGCGCAACACCGTCGCCGTCGTCACCGACGGCACCGCCGTGCTGGGCCTGGGCAACATCGGCCCGAAGGCCGCGCTGCCGGTGATGGAGGGAAAGGCGGCCCTGTTCAAACGGTTCGCCGGGGTGGACGCCTGGCCGGTGTGCCTGGACACCACCGACACGGAGGAGATCATCCGCACCGTGGAGATCATCGCGCCGGTCTACGGCGGCATCAACCTGGAGGACATCTCCGCGCCGCGCTGTTTCGAGATCGAAGCCCGGTTGCGGGAGAAGCTCGACATTCCGGTGTTCCACGACGATCAGCACGGCACCGCGATCGTGGTGATCGCCGCGCTGCGCAACGCGTTGCGGGCGGTCGGCAAGAAGATCACCACCTGCCGGATCGTGGTCTGCGGGGTGGGCGCGGCCGGCAACGCGATCATCCGGCTGCTGCAATTGCAGGCGCCGGCCGACATCATCGCGGTGGACATCGACGGCATCGTCTACGACGGGCGGGCCGGCATGTATCCCGGCCTCGCGGAGGTGGCGGCCCGCACCAATGCCGGGCGGATGACGGGGACCGTGCACGACGCGATCGTCGGCGCGGACGTGTTCATCGGGGTCAGCGCGCCGAACCTGATCAGCGGCGCCGACGTGGCCCGGATGAACCCGGGCGCAGTGGTTTTCGCGCTGGCGAACCCGAACCCGGAGATCGACCCGGTGGAGGCGCAGGCGCACGCGGCGGTGGTGGCGACCGGGCGGTCCGACTTCCCCAACCAGATCAACAACGTGCTGGCCTTCCCCGGGGTGTTCCGCGGGCTGCTGGACTCGGGCGCGACGCAGATCAGCGACGAGATGCTGCTCGCGGCCGCGCAGGCGCTGGCCGACGTGGTCTCGCCGGAGCAGCTCAACGCCTCGTTCATCGTGCCGAGCGTGTTCGACGAGAAGGTGGCGCCGGCCGTGGCCCGGGCGATCATGACGGCGGTGCATCCGGAGCCGCTGCCCACCGGCGCGAAGACCACGTTATGAGCGCGGGCGGGGGCGGCGATCACGAGGCGGGCGGGCGCGAAGCCTTGAGAGACGCTACGCCGCAACCGGATCAGGCGTCGCGCGGGGAACGGGGCCGGCTGACCCACGTGGATCCGCGGGGCGCCGCCCACATGGTCGACGTGTCCGGCAAGGAGCCGACGGCGCGCACCGCGGTGGCGTCCGGGTTGGTGCGCACGACCGCCGAGGTGATAGGCCTGCTGCGGGACAACGCGCTGGCCAAGGGCGATGCGCTGGCGACCGCCCGGATCGCCGGGATCATGGCTGCCAAGCGCACCCCGGACCTGATCCCGCTGTGCCATCCGATCGCGATCTCCCGTGCTGCGGTGGAGTTCTCGGTGACGGATACCGAAGTTGCGATCACGGCAACGGTGTCCACCACCGATCGGACCGGGGTGGAGATGGAGGCGCTCACCGCGGTGACGGTGGCCGGCCTCACCGTCCACGACATGATCAAGGCGGTCGACCCCGCCGCGGTGCTCGATGCCGTGCGGGTGGAGCGCAAGGACGGCGGCAAGACCGGACGCTGGGTTCGGCCGGAGGGGCGGTGACGGGGCACATGCAGCAGACCACGCCCGACGATCGGGAGTCCTCCGGGGAGCGGCCCCGCACCGCCGTGGTGCTGATCGCATCCACCCGCGCGGCGGCCGGGGTGTACGAGGACCGGGCGGGGCCGTTGATCGCACAATGGTTGGTACGCCGCGGGTTTGCCGTCACCGGCCCGACCGTGGCGCCCGACGGGGAGGAGTTCGCCGCCGCGTTGCGCGCGGCGTTGGGCGCGGACGTCGTCATCACCTCCGGCGGCACCGGAATCTCGCCGACCGACGGCACCCCGGAGGCGACCGAGGCGGTGCTGGACTACCAGATCCCGGGCCTGGCCGAGGCCCTGCGCCGCCGCGGCTCCGACGCCGGCGTGCCGACCGCGGTGCTCTCGCGGGGACTGGCAGGGGTTGCCGGGCGGAGCCTGGTGGTGAACCTTCCGGGATCCACCGGGGGAGTCCGCGATGGGCTTGCGGTGCTGGACGGGGTGCTGGGGCACGCGTTGGATCAACTCGCGGGCGGCGATCACCGGGTGCGGGACGGGCACTCGTGAGAAGGCGAGCGGTGGGCGTGACGATGCCGGCCATCGCCGGGCGACTCGCCCAGAGGATGCCGAGAGGATGACGTGGGCATGACGGGTCGGGTCTCCCTCAGCGGCGTCGGTGACGAGGTGCTGGACGTGGCCGAGCACGCGGCGGCGGTGGCGGACCGGGCCGCGGGCGCGGTCGTATCGTTCGCCGGTGTGGTGCGCGACCACGACGACGGGCGGCAGGTCACCGAACTCGAATACCACGCCCATCCCTCTGCGGCCGGCGTTGTTGCCGAGGTCGCGGCCGAGATCGCCGCGCGGGAGATGGTGATCGCGGTCGCCGTCAGCCACCGGATCGGGATGCTGCACATCGGCGACATCGCGCTCGCCGCAGCCGTTTCCGCCGCGCATCGCGCCGAAGCGTTCGCGGCTTGCGCAGACTTGGTGGACGAGGTCAAGCGCCGACTGCCGGTGTGGAAGCGGCAGGTGTTCACCGACGGCACCGACGAGTGGGTGGGAAGCGCGTAGCGCCCCTTGGGCCGGCGCCCGTCGAACGGTCAGGGCGACTGAAGAAGCCCGGCGGCGCTGTCCGCGGCGGCCATCTCGGCCACCCGGTAATGCATCTTCTTCCCGGTGGCCGTCATCGGCAGCGCATCGACGAACCGGTATGCCCTGGGCCGCTTGAAGTTCGACAGCATCTGGTGTGCGCGGCAGTGCTTGTCCAGGTCGGCGGCGCCAAGCTGCGGATCGCGGCGCACGACGTAGGCGACCACCCGCTGACCCCACTGCTGGTCGGGCACCCCGACAACGGCGGAGTCGGCCACCCCCGGATGTTCGCCAAGCGCCGACTCGACCTGCACGGGATGCACGTTCTCCCCGCCAGAGATGATCATGTCGTCCTTGCGGCCCACGATCGTCACCAGCTCGTTCGCGTCCCAGGTCGCGAGGTCTCCGGCGTACAGCCAGCCGTCGCGGAACTTTCGCTCCTGCTCGTCGGGGTTCCCCAGATAGGAGTAGCCGGACTTGACCGACCGGACGATCACCTCGCCGATCTCCGAACCGTCCTTGGCGGCCAACTCGTCCGGCGTGGCCGGCCGTTCGGGCAACACCTTGACTACGGCGACATCGTCATCGGTACAGGCCCGCCCTGCGGTGCCTGCGCCGTCCGGCAGGTCGTCCGGGCGCAGGAAGGTGTTCCAGAACGCCTCCGTGGTCCCGTATCCGTTGAAGATCCGTGGGGTCAGCACGTCCTGGTAGCGCAGCGCGGCGGCGCGATCCAGCGGCGCCCCCATGGTGACGATGCCGCGCAGGCTCCGAAGGTCCCGAGGCCGTGCCTGTTGCGCGTCCGCCAGCAGGGCGAGGTTGGTCGGCGCGCCGACGAGGTAGGTCAGGCGGTAGTTCTCGGTTGCGTCGAGCACGGCGTCCGCGTCGAAGCTGCGCAGGCTCACCGCTTCCGCGCCGACATAGAACACGGGGTTGGGGCCGCCGGAGTACAGCCCGCCGCGATGAAACCACGGCGACATGTTCAGCGTGCGGTCCTGCGGCGACAGCGGGAAATGCATGATGACGTCGTGCGCGGTGAGCACCTCGACCAGCGAGTTCAGCGGGACGGCCTTGGGCATGCCGGTGGTGCCCGAGGTGTACAGCCGGGTGGATTCGCAGTACACATCCCGATCGGGCGCGGCAAGCGGAGTTCCGTCACCGCCCAACAGGTTTGTAAAGCTGACGGCGCCGTCGAGCGGTTCCGCGTCCCCCACCGCGACCAGCAGGCGGGGGCGATGCGTCGCCAAGGCGAGGGCCTGCTGGACGGAGTCGGTCAGCGACGTGTCGTAGATGAGCGCCGCGGGCGCCGCATCGTCCAGGATGAAGGCGGTTTCGCCCGGAGCGAGCCGGAAGTTGATGGGAGCCCCGACGATCCCGGCGGTCTGGGTCGCCAGGTAGACGATCGCGAACTCGGGGCAGTTGAAGAGCTGGTAGACGACGACTTCGCCGGGGCCGATCCCCTGATCGATCAGGGCGCGCGCCACCCGGTTGGTGTCGGCGCCGAGTTCCGCGTAGGTCCACGTGCGGCCGGTGGAGGCCTCGGTCAGGGCCGGTCGGTCGGCGAAGCGGTGCGTGTTGCGATGAAACCCGGCCCGGTAGGTGAAGTGGTGTTCGAAGACCCGGCGGAACTCCGCGGGGTCGTACACGGCGGTGCTCATGGTTTGGCGGTCCCCTTCCGTGACGGTGCTCACCTGATGCGCTACCCGATCCGCGGGTGGTTGTCAAATGCAGCGCCGCGCCAGCACCGGGCGGTGGCGTGCCGGTGCGGCGTACCGTGAACGCACCAGGAGGTGGCGGGTGCACCGATGAGCGCAGCGAGCGACGGAGTGGTCATCACCGGTCTTGGTGCGATCACGCCGGTCGGTGGCGACGCGCCGACGACGTGGCGTGCCTTGTGCGCCGGCCGCTCGGGGGTCAGGACGATCGAGGCGTTCGACGCGGCGGACCTGCCCACGCGCATCGCCGGCCAGGTGACGGGATTCGACCCGCTTGCCGTGATGGACGCGAAGCAAGCCCGGCGAAGCGCCCGCTTCTCCCAGTTCGCAGTCGCGGCCGCCGTGGAGGCGGTAGCGGACTCCGGCCTGCACATCGGAGGCGATGCCGCACTGCGCACCGGCGTCGTTATCAACACGGCGGTGGGAGCGTTGGGGGAGATCGCCAGCGCCGCAAGCCGTTTCGCGGAGCGTGGCTGGCGGGCGCTGCGCGGTGACTTCATCCCGTCGGTGATCCCCAACATGCCGGCCTGTCAGGTGGCGATCCGCCTGGGCGTACACGGCCCGGTGACGGCCGGCGCGTTGGCGTGCGCCAGCGGCAACGCTGCCCTGCTCGAGGCCGCCCGGATGATCCGTTCGGGCGATGCGGACGCCGTCATCGCCGGCGGCAGCGACGCCTCGATCGTCCCGCTGATGTTCGGCGGCCTGTCGATGATGGGGGCGCTGTCCACCCGCAACGACGAGCCCGCCGCGGCGAGTCGCCCGTTCGACGCGCAGCGGGACGGGTTCGTCTACGGCGAGGGCGCGGTGGTCTTCGTCGTGGAGTCCGAGCGGCACGCGGCGCAGCGCGCGGCCCGGCCGTACGCCCGCTACCTGGGGGGTGCGCTGACCAGCGACGCGTTCCATATCGTCGCGCCCGACCCCGGTGCCGCCTATGCGGCGTCGGCCATCCGGAACGCGCTGCAGAAGGCGCGGATCGGCCCGCACGACGTCGACTACATCTGCGCGCACGGCACGTCCACCAGGGCCAACGACCGGTCCGAGACGAAGGCGATCCGGGCCGCGCTGGGCCGCGCTGCCGATTCGGTCGCGGTGAGTTCGCCCAAGTCGATGGTCGGGCACCTGATCGGTGGCGCGGGTGCGTTGTCGGTGCTGGTGGCGTGCCTGGCGATCCGCGACGGCATCGTGCCGCCGACGATCAATCTGGACACGCCGGATCCGGAGTGCGACCTGGATTACGTGCCCAAGGTCAGCCGGTCGATACCCGTCGGTACCGTCCTGGTCAACGCGTTCGGATTCGGCGGGCAGAACTGCGTGGTGGCGATCGGCCGGGTGTGACGGTGCCGCGCCGGTAAGGTCGAAACCGCGCCGACCGCGGTCCGGCCGCGGCGCCATCCGCGGCGCTCAGCGGCCCGTTGCCGGCAACGAGTTCCCACTCACGAATAGGAACCCCCATGACCGCCGCACGCCTTCAGATCGACCATTTGAGCAAGCGCTACGGCGACATCGTCGCGCTGGACGACCTAGCCTTCGACGTGCACGCAGGTGAGATCTTCGGCTTCGTGGGCAGCAATGGCGCCGGGAAGACCACCGCCATGCGCATCATCCTGGGCGTGCTGTCGGCCGATGCCGGGGAGGTGCGCTGGGCCGGCCGGCGCGTGGACCTGGCCAGCCGGCGGCGCTTCGGGTACATGCCGGAGGAGCGTGGCCTGTACCCGAAGATGAAGGTCGGCGAGCAACTCGTCTACTTCGCCCGGCTGCACGGCATGCCGGGCGCGCACGCCAGGTCGGCCGCCGAGCGCTGGGCCGAGCGGTTGGGGGTCATCGGCCGGTGGGGTGACGAGCTGCAGAAGCTGAGCCTGGGAAACCAGCAGCGGGTCCAACTCGCCGCAGCCCTGGTCCACAATCCGGCGGTCCTGGTCCTGGACGAGCCGTTCTCCGGGCTCGACCCGGTGGCGGTGGACGTGATGAGCGCGGTCTTGGCGGAGCGGGCCGCGCAGGGCGTGCCGGTGATCTTCTCCAGCCACCAGCTGGATCTGGTGCAGCGACTGTGCCACCGGGTGGGCATCGTGGCGTCCGGCCGAATAGTCGCATTGGGCGGCGTCGACGAACTCCGTGAACAGGCGGAAGGGCGTCTGATGGTGACCGCGCCGAAGGCGCCGTCCGGCTGGGCGGCGGGATTGCCGGGGGTGCGGGTCGTCGGGGAGGAAAATCGAACAGCGACGCTGTCGCTGGCGCCCGGAGCAGACGATCAGGCCGTGCTCGCGGCGGCGCTCGCCACCGGGCCGGTGACGCAGTTTGCTTGGCGCCGGCCAGATCTGACCGAACTGTTCCGGCACGTCGTCACGGCGGAGGTGGCCGCATGAGCTCACGGAGGGCCAAGTCCGACGCGGCGGGTGCCCCGGGGCACGTCGCATCCGCGCAGAATTCCTTTGCCGCGCCGGACGGACCGCAGGCGGTGGGCGCGATGGAGGCAATTCGCCTCGTCGCGGGCCGGGAGCTGTTCACCCGCTTGCGCGGCAAGGCGTTTCGCGTGATGACGCTGATCGTGGTGCTGGCCATCGCGGCCATGGTGGTGGTGTTCAAATTGCTGTCCGGCTCCGGGCCCAGCGTCGTGCACGTCGGAATGGTCCAGGCCGGCCAACAGCAGCTGCAGCAACTGGAAAGCGCCGGTGCAGCGGTCGGGCAGCATGTCCAGGCCGCGGCCGTCGCCGACGAGGCGGCGGGCCGGGCACAGGTCGCCGCCGGCGACCTTGCGGCCCTGGTGATCCCGCAACCTTCCGGCGACCTGCAGGTGGTGGTGGAGACCCGCCTGGACTCCGGGCTGCGAAACACGCTCACGGTGCTGGCCCGGAACCTGGCGCTGGACAACCAAATTCGCGCGCTCGGTGGGGATCCGGCCGCGGTGAACGCGACGGTCGCGCAGGCCGAGGTCAACGTGCAGGTGCTCTCGCCGCCGCACCATTACGACGTCGCGCAACTGGTGCTGGGCAGCGTGGCCGGCGTGCTGATCTACCTGGTGCTGATGACCACCGGCCAGTTGGTCGCGCAGGGAGTGGTGGAGGAGAAGTCCAGCCGGGTGGTCGAACTGCTGTTGGCCACCATCCGGCCGTGGGAGTTGATGAGCGGCAAGGTGATCGGCATCGGCCTGCTCGGCCTGATCCAGGTGGCGGCGTACGGCATCGTCGGCGTCGGGTTGGGCGTCGGCCTGGGGGTGTTGAAGCTGTCGGTCACCGCCGCGGTCGGCACCGTCGTCTGGCTGGTGGTGTGGTTCGTGATCGGCTTCGTGATGTACGCGTTCGCCTTCGCGGCCGCCGGCGCGCTGGTGTCCAGGCAGGAGGACATCGCCGGCGTGATCATGCCGGTGCTGATCTTTGTGATCATCGGTTACGTGTTGGGCATTTCGATCCTGCCGTCGGACCCGGGCAATCACCTGGTGGGCGTGCTGAGCGTAATACCGCTCTTCGCTCCCACGCTGATGCCGATGCGCCTGGCCATGGGCGGGGTACCGGGCTGGGAGGCCGCGCTGGCCGTGGTGCTGGCGCTTGCGCTGATCCCCGTGCTCGCCGCGCTGGCGGGCCGGATCTACCGGGGCGCGATCATTCACGTCGGGGCGCGGGTGTCGTTGCGAAAGGCGCTGGCGGGCTGATCGAGTCGACTCCGCCAAGACGGGTGATAGCAGCTCCACAGGCGGTCGGCCGGGCATCTTCCGGAGCGGTGCGGGGTAACGTCGTCGGCGTGGCGGCGGGCCAAGCGGCGATCGAGTTGCTCTACTCGTTGCCGCCGGGCACCCGGGTGGTGGTCCGGCGCCGGGAGGCGGACGGCTTTCACGACGCGCTCGGCAACCTGGTTGCCATCGACGGGCAGACGTGCACCGTGGACACCAGGCGGGGGGCGGTGACGGTGCCCCTGGCGGCGGTCGTTCTCGCCAAGCCCGTGCCCCCACCGCCGCCGCGCCGCGCGCCCCGGCACCGGATGCCGCCCGAGCGCTAGCCCGCGCTAGCCCGCGCTAGCCCGAACTTTCGGTTGGTTTGAAGATCGATAAGTAGTTGACGTGGGTGTTTGGGT
>CAZUXD010000049.1:0-19163 GCA_964624455.1 uncultured Actinomycetes bacterium
CCTCACAAACCCCACAAGACACACCAGCAACAACCCTTGGACTTACTCATCTAGGGTCCTCTCGGTCAAGCCACTTGCCCACCCGAGAGAGTAATTCGCGAAAGCGGTCGGTATCAACGAAGGCGTTCAGAGCATCAGCGGCCTCATCCGCGCGTTGGCGCAACGCATCGAGCGAGTCCCGCTCGCCCACTGAGGTGGCGAGATGTGTATCGAGGTCTTCTCGCAACCGGTGAAGCTGATCGATCAGGGGTGCGCCGTCCGGTGGTTCCGATGCCTCCTCATCCTCGCCAACGTCGAGGTGGGGTGCAATTAGTGCGGTGGTTGTGGCTAGGGCCTTGGCGAGCTCGATTACCAACTGCCGCAACGGTTCTTCAGACTTGCGGGGATTGGGCTCAGTCGTGAAGTTCGGCCCTTGGCCGTCCGCCCGGCGGCTGACATAGAAATCAGCCGGAGGCTCTTCCAACTCGAACTTCTCCACCTCCGTTCGGTCCTCGTCGGTGACGCGGTACCTAAGGCTGACGGTGAGAGTGGCATCCGGGACACCCGCTGATGCCCGAGAACGTTGGGCAGGCGGAAGTGCAGACGATCCCTCGACGAAGGCAAGGGCGTTCAGAAGCGTGGTCTTGCCGGCCTCGTTTGGCCCAACGATTGCCACGACCTTCTGGTCAAGTTTGATTGTGGTGTCGACTAGCCGGCCGGCACCGCGCACACGTGCGGAGATGAGCCTCATATGACACCAACGCTAACCTGGTTCGCCACCCAATCACCGGCCATCACACTCTCCAGTTCCCCGGCACAGAGACCGCGTAGTCGCCGACGCCGATTGCCGGCCAGCGAGCTTGCCCACATGGTCACTGCCGTAGCTGCGCTGGAGTTTGTGCGCGTAGTACTTCGCCTGATGGGGCGTCAATGACCTCACGAGCACCCCCGACAACCGGCGGCCAACACCCCGGTCCCGCACGCTGCCTGGCGCCACTTCATGCGACCTGTCCGATCCGCTCCGCTTTGTCACCTTCCGTGCGCATGCGAGGATAGGCGCCCCGACGGCTCACTCTAGGTCCTGGCCCCAACAGGGACCAATCGGGCACGCCGACTTCCCCTCCACGGTCATGCGGGTCTCCGCTGCTCCGACCTGCCAGTCATTTGGCCTCAACGGCCAACACGTCCTTCCTGCGCGTACCGGGACGCTCGGGTCGGGGGCCTGCTTCGTCCGTAGCACGACAAGGGCCGGATGATCGAGCAGGGCCTGGGCGCCGTGAAGAACGGCGATCGCGGCAGTCGCGATGGGCGCCAAGGCTGGCCCGGATAGCTCACCGTGGTAACCGTCCGGACCGTCCAGGACCACCACCTCGCCCGCCAGGTCGACGGTCACACCGAGGACCGCTGCCCAGTAGATCGAGATGACGCCGCCATCAGCCGCCCGGGCCGCGAGCCGGAAGTTGGTAACCAGCCACTCCCTCGTTCCGAGGCAGTACATGCACGGTGTGGTGACCTCGCGCGAGATGGCTCGTCGACCTCCGTGGGAACTGCGCTGTTCGATCCAAGAGTCGATTCCTCGCCATCGGTAGGTGGCTGGGCACCGGTGCCAGGCGACTTCGCCGGGTTCGAGGACGATGCCGAGGTCGTAGGGCGGCGGCATCCAAGCGGTGCCTGCGACGATCGCGACGGCGAGGGCCCGGGCGTTGTTGTACGCCTGCTGGCGGACCACCGATTCCCAGCGCCGGATCTTCCGTTTGGTGAGCACGGCTATACCTCCATGGCCGGGGTGACGCCGGCTTCTGGTGCTGGCGCCGATGGTGCTCCGTAGGTCTGACAGCGATCCCGTTCAGCGACGGCTTCGGCGCGCTGCCAGGCCGCCATCGCGGCACGGGCTTCGCCGAGTCCTTTCGTGGAGCCGTCCCCATCACTGAGCGACGCGTGCACGGCGCCTGTGACGTGATGAAGTTCCCGAAAGGCAGCGACGGTGCGCGCCTCGCGAGCCCAGGTAGCACCGGACCCGGAATCGTGGGGAGGCGTGCCAAGGGCGGCGATCCAGGGTTCACGGGCAGCCAGTGCCCGGTCGACGAGGACCTGGGCGCGCTGTTCCATCGCCTGGGCCCGTTCGTCGAGGGCGCGGCGCATGTCAGGGTCGGTGACGCCGTCGGCGCGGGCGATGAGCCCGACGACGGTGCGGTCACGCACGGGCCGGGAGGCACCGGTCGATGATGTCCACCGGTCGACACGCTCGTGCAGCACCGCCGCCACGTCCTCGGCATCGACCAGGGACCGCTGCGCCACCAGGGCGGGCAAGGCAGTGTCGACGTCGAGGCCACGGGACTCGGCAGTGCGCAGCGCGGCGAGCAGCGGCCCGTATGCGGGCGATTCCGTCACCGCCTCGACCTGGTCCGGTGCGAGCCCGGTCCGGGCGATGAGCGTGTCCCACCGGGTGGCTTGGGCTTCTCGGGCGATGGTGAGGTACTCGCGGGCGAGGGTGGCGATGGATTCGGCGTGCTCTCGTTCGCGGTGCGCGATGGTGTGCGCCGCGAGGTCGGCGCCGACGTTGCCCAGCACGTGGGCCAGGACCTCCTCGACCGGTTGCGACTCAATCGGCAGGTGTGAGGTGTCGGCGTCCGGGTCGTAGTAGGTATCCACGTAGAGCCGGTTGGAGGTGCGGCCGCGGGTGGCGGCGACGTAGAGGACTTCGCGGGTGGTGGTGACGGAGACGGCGGCGTGCGCAGTGTCGACGGTGCGGCCCTGGGCCCGGTGTGCGGTGGAGGCGTAGCCGAGTTCGACGTGCTCGCGCACGTAGTCGGCGGGCAGCACCACCCTTCCGCGGCCGGTGGCGCGCTGCACAGTCATGGAGCCGTCGGTGTGGGTGGCGGTGACGGTCCATCGGTCACCGTTCTTCACCCAGGAGCGGCCGGTAACGAGGTTGCGGTCGTTGCGGCGGGTGACGACCAGGTCCCCGACGCCGGCGACACCGGCGATGACGTCCAGGCCGGTCTCGGTGACCTGCCCTGAGGCGATGCGGTCTGCACGGGCACGCCGGTTGAGCTCGGTGACGGTGTCCGTGTCGCCGGCGATCATCAGCGACGCCAGACCGGCGCCGGTGTCGTGTTTCCACCCGGCGTAGAGGGCGTCGAGGATCTCGTCGCGATCGCCTGACTGGATTCGGTCGTGGCTCATGTAGGCGTCGATGGCGGCCGTGTCGCCGACGCGGAGGCGGATGGAGGCGGCCTTCTCCCAGGCGTTGTGGAAGCGGCGGACGTCGGTCAGTTCGGGGGCGAGGTCGCGGTCGGCGACGAGCATGCCGAAGGCGCCGCCGGCCTGCACCGCGGACAGTTGTGCCCAGTCCCCTACCAGCACGACCTTGCCGCCCGCATGACCTGCCTGGGAGACCAACTCGTCGAGGGCGAAGGTGCCCGCGAGGGAGGCCTCGTCGACGATGACGAGCTGGTTTGGGTGCACCTGCCACTTGGCCGATTCGGCGCGTAGTTTCGTGATCCGCTCGCGCAAGCTTCTCCGGGTTCTGGGGTGTCCGGCGGCGGCGAGGTTGCGCTGCAGGTCGGTGATGGTGGCGGCCCGCTCGGGAAGACGGCGGGCTTCGGTTAGCCAGCGGGCGGTGTTCTCCGTGCAGATATCGAGGTCGTCGGCGAGGACCTGCGCGGCGGCCGCGGACGGAGCAAGTCCGATGACGGAGCCCGGTCCGTGCTCGGTTTCCCAGGTCGTGCGCAGCGCGGCCATCGCGACGGTCTTGCCGGTGCCGGCCGCGCCGACCAGCACGTCCAGGACCCTCCCGGAGGTGGCGATATTCTCCACCGCGACGGCCTGATCGACCGACATGAGCCGGCCGTTAGACGCCAGCGGAACGTCAGCGACCGCGGCAACGGTCGCGATCGAAACGACCGGTCCGGTGGTGGCCCGGCCGGCAGCGAGGAGGCGGGATTCGGCGTCCAGCAGCGTTGCCGTGGTGTACACGGTGGCGGCGTGGCCGGTGAACTTTGAGGTGCCGTCCGGCCGACGGAAACTGATCGGAACGTGGTGCCGTTCGGGGACCGTGAGTTGAGTGCAGGCCGCCTCGGCGAGGTCGGCGGTGCGCTCCCCGACGGTGATCCGTTCGGCCGGGTCGGCGAAGCGAATGCCGTGCAGTTGCCGGTGGATCTCGGCGAGCAGATTCGCCCGGTGGAACGTCGCCCGCCGGTCGGCCACCGCCCACACGGCGACGCCGGCGAGGTCGGTCAGGATGCCGTCGTGTAGGTCGTCGGATCGCAGCGGCGGCAGGTCGTTGCGATTCCGCAGCCTCGTCACCCAGGCGACCGTGTCGTCACCGACGTACGGGCGGGCCCGTTGCCGCCAGGATTCAGTCTGTTCGGCCAGGGATCGGTGCTGCTTGTCTGGCCGGGTCCGCAGGGTGACGGTCTGTCGAATGCGCATCATTTCGACGTTGGTAGGTCGGCGGCCGTGTGCGTCGAGGAACCGCTGCACGGCCTCGTCTGTACCGTGTTCAATCTCCGTGGTGCGGCGGGAGAACTCGGCCATCAGCTCGTCGACGACTCCGCGGACTTCCCATTTCGGGGCGGGGCTGTGACGCCGCTGGTGCGCATCCCAACCCCATCCGAGCCGGGCGGAGAGCAGGTCTTGCAGGATGCCCTGGTGCAGCGCGGAGAGCGTCACCACGTGCTTGAACAGGGTCCTCGAGTCCAGGGTTCGCCACGTTCCTTCCAACGATTGAGCACGGTTTTGGACGACAGCATGCGTGTGTAACTGAGGGTCACCCGTGCGGGAGTCCCAGTGGTCGAACGCCGCCGCGAGGACGCCGCGAATCGGTTCCTGGACGACACCGTTGACGCCTGACCGAGAGAAGAACACGTTCCGCTCGGCGTAGCCGATTGCGAGCTTGAGGGCGTCCTGGTGTGCTTGGTAGATGACGGCCTGAGTGCCGGCGTCGGCGACCGCCCAAGCGACGGATATGGACTTGGGCACAGAGAAGGTCAGGTCGAAACCGGCCACCGCGCCGGCCTTCGCGGCCCTGCCAAGTTGCTCGCCGGTGACGGGATCGGCGCACTCTCCGAGCATGTGAAACAGCATCTGCTCGGTGCATTTCGTGCCCTCCGCGATGCCGTTTCCGCCGTTGAGACCGGCCAGCCCGGCGCCCAGGAAACGGCCCGGCGGGGTGCCGGATTCGGCGTAGTAGCGGGTCAGTGGTGACGACAGATCCGACGCGCCGTCACCCCTGGCGACCGACTCCATCAGGTACTTGAAGCCGGTTCCCAGTCGCATCAGCCGGATCGAAACCGTCACTGTGGTTTGCCCTTCAAGTGAAGAGAATCTGTCACCTTGGGGTGCTATGACGGGGTCGCGTGCCGACCGGCTCGTGATCTTGCCGCCTCGAATGCCAACGGTGTGCGAGTTGTTGATCTTGGAGGGGGGCCGCAGGTCGGCCCTCGTCGGGCGAGCCGGCCATCGGGCGGGTGGGGCCCTGCTGGTGGTGTGCTCGGGCTCGCGGTGTTCGCCGTCGATGTGGGATGCATGGCGGCGGGGACGGTGGATGGAACTGGGGCATCGGCTGTGGCGTGGTGATGGAGTCGTGCTCGGCTGATGGGGCGCGTCAAGTCGGCCTGGAGTTATTGCGCTGACCGCTGGTTCTCGACGAGGTCCGATGGGCGCGCCGACAGGTCGGTGAAGTGCGTCGGCAGGGCGCCGGCCTGACGGTGGGTTGTCGTCGAGCCGCCCGCCTCGGAGTCCGCATCACATGTGGCGCGGTGGCAGGCGGCGATGGCGGTCGTCATCGTTAGGCACCACGACGTCACCGGTACACCGTGACGGGCTGGTGCCAACGGCCGCGGGCCGGTACCGGACCCAGCAGTGACCGTGATGGGCAAGAGGCCCGAAGCGGGCCGCCGAGTCGAAGGGCAGAGCGTCGTGAGCCGCCGAAGCCGTACCGCCGTTGATCCTGAAACGCTGGAGCGCATCCGTGAGTCGCGCGCCGCCGAGGATGCTGCTATCGCATCGCTGTTCCGGCAGGTCGCCGTCGTCGAGGCGACCAAGGGGCGACGGGCGGAAGCGCTGGTCGCGCTCGACGCCGAGGTTCGCAAGGCACAGGACGCACTCGCCGATGAGCGTCGCACGCTGGTCGACGTGGCTGGACTGCAGCGCGCGGCGACGATCCTCGCCGTCACGCCAGCCGCGCTGCGGAAGCTGTTACGCGCAGCATCTGGAGAATCGACCCCGACCAGCCGGCCCACCGGTGGCGTAACTACCGAGCGGGTACACCCCGAGCAGGTGGCGTCCGTAGAGGTGGCCCGGTCGTGACCGGAACGTCTCACGAGGCAGCCGGTGTCGGAATTCTCTTGACCGTGGTGAGCCGCCGCTGGCACACTGGGCTTGTAGCTCCCCACCGTCCTCCGGGACTGGTGGGGATTTTTCATGCCGCGGACGTTGGCCATGGCTGCTGACCTTCGGACATCGATCATCGTCGACTACCAGAACGTGCACCTGACCGGCCACGGAGTGTTCGACTCGTTCCGCCACCAAGCCCCGCATCTCACGCTGATCGACCCGTTGATGTTCGCCATCGAGTTGCTGCGGGTGCGCAATCGCCGCCAGAAGCCCGGCATGGCCGCCGCCATCCTCGAGCGGGTGTTGGTGTTCCGTGGTCAACCGTCACCGGTGCACGACCCCGGCGGATACGGACGGAACCTCGCCCAGAAGTCCCACTGGGAACGCGACTCCCGCGTGACGGTGACTCTTCGACCGCTGAAGTACGAGTACCAGCGCGACGCCGCCGGGCGGGTCGCCACCGATGATCGTGGCAGGAAGATACCGATCGGCAAGCCGCAGGAGAAGGGCGTCGACGTGCTCTGCGCGCTGGCCGCCGTCCGCGAAGCCCGCGACCCCGCGATCGACCTGGTGGTCCTCGCCTCATCGGACACGGATCTCGCACCGGTTCTCGACGACGTTCGGCGCGACGGCCGCGCGAAGATCGAGACGTTCTGCTGGTTCGACGAGCGACTCCGGATCGGATACCAGATCCACCCTACGGACCGATCACGCCCAGTCTGGAACACCCGTCTGGGCGAAGCGTCGTTGCGCCGGTGCATCGACCCAACCGACTACTCGGCCAAGCGCCGGCGTTGACGTCACCGCTACCCGTTGCCGCGGGCCGCCTTCTCGTCGGTGGCCAGCTTGTCGATGTGTGCGACGAGATCCCGCACGGCCTCGTCCTTCGGACGCACCGTCGCCAGCTGGGCGGCGACTTCCCGTGCGGTCAGCAGCAGCGCCGGCAGGCTGCGCCGGTCGATGTCCAGCGCGCTGCCAGCCAACTCGAGGGCGCCGTCGACATCGCCCCCATGTCCGATCACGGCGGCACGGGTCAGCTTCGCCTCGGCCAGGCGCATCGGCGAGATCGACCGGCCGTCGGGCGCCGTGCTGGTCAGGATGACCGTGGTTGCCGCCTCACCGGCCTTGGTGTACTCGCCGACGAGCCGCCAGATGTCCATGGCGTAGAAGTCCCACTTGGCAGGGTCGACCTGGAAGTGGTTGCGAGGATTCTCCGGATACGGCAGGTGTTCCAGGAGGCTCCGGCCGGCGTTCATGTGGGTGAACGCTTCCTCGCGGTTGTTGACGCGCGCCCAGGCCCGGGCCGCCTGTGCGTGCAGTTGCACGGCCACCGGCCTGGATGAGGTGCGGGCCAGCCCGTCCTGCGTGGCGGCGATCGCGGCGTGGTTGCTGCTGGTGGTCAGCGCCATCCACGCTCTGATCTCGGCCGCCCACCCTGCGATATCGGCGTCGCCGACCTCGTCGGCGAGGTTCACCGCGTCGCGCTTGAGAACCTCGGCCGAATGATCATTACCAGTGTCGTAGTGCAGGCAGGCGACCAGGAGCGTCAGCCAGCCGGCCATCGTCAGGATGTCGCGGTGCTGGGACAACGTGATGCGCTTGTCGAACAGGCCGTTGACCTTCTCCAGCCACGTCTGCGCCTTCCCCAACACGACCGGCGCCGGCTCCGAGGCGTAGTCGGTGCACAGCTGCTCGACCGTGGCCCGCAGCGCATCCATGTCGCCCTGACTCAAACTGGAATGACGCAGCCGTTGGATGAGCTCGGCCGTCTGCTCCTCGGTGAGCCGGACGAACGTCTCCGGCCGGCCGGGAAGGTCGAAGAACGCCGCGGCGATCGACTGGAACGTCTTCGCGATCGCGGTGCGGTACATCTCGCTGGGCAGGACGACTTGACCGGACTCCCACCGGGTCCATTCCCGCTTCATCGCGTCGTCGTCTGGAAGCTCCACGGGATAGGCGGCGTGCCGAAGATGATCGATGGCCCCCGGGACTGTCCAGCCCTGCGCTTCGCGCTCGCGTTGAAGCCGCCTCGCCCACGCGGGAGTCGACTCGGTGCCCTTCTCCGTGCCCTTCCTGGCCACGTCGGCCAAGGTAGCACCGGCCTCGGACACCGCCCGGACATCGGCGGTCACGCACTGTCCCGAGGTTGTCACTGTTGGCGGGCGGTGACGGAGTCCACGGTTGAGGCATGACCACGCAGACGCCCTCGCCGGACAGGGCAGATCGGAGCTCAGCCGCCGTCGGCGGGGTGACGGTCGGCGAGGCGGCGCGCCAGTTCGGCGATCAGCTGCGCGTCGCTGAAGCTCTCCAGAGTCTGGCCCGCCGTGACCGTGACACCGGGGGCTCCTGGCCGTTCGTCCGGCGAGGTTGGCGACGCGGAAACTTCGTCGTCCCGCTGCCGTTGCTGCACGTAGGCAGCCCAGTCCCCCACCGCCGTCGGCCAGCCGGCCGTGTCCAGCGGCGAGACCTCGCCCGCGCCGGCCAGCACCTTCGCGGCCGTACCGGGAGTCCATCGCAGCGACCGATCAAGCCCCAGGGTGGTCTCCCGGCTCAGCCCGCCCGGGGACTTGGCCGCCTCGATCTGCCGCAGCGTGCTCAACGCCGGGCCGCCGGCGGCGACGACGTCGCGTTGGGTGAGCCCGAGCGCCGAACGCCGGGCCCGGATCGCCTCGGCCAGCCGGGACTGCCCGACTCGCTGCTGCCCACGCTCCATCCTCCGGATGCTATACGCATCCACAACTGATCCAGATTGATGAATTTTCACTGAACATAGCGCTCACGTAACTCTATAGATCTATATTTGCGCCATGTCCAAACCTCCTGGAGGTGCTTTGTGTTTGCCGTAGCTCTATCCGTGATCTACCTCGACGGTTTGGCGGCCCAGCACTGCGGCGGCGGCAACTGTCACCGGCGCGTTCGAACCGGCTGCACTCCCGACCGTCGCAGTCGCGCCGCAGGGACCGCGCTGCACGCCGTCGCCGGCTCCGACTCGCCCCTTCGATCCGGAGGCGGGCGATGACGGCCCCGGCAGGCGCCATCGCCCCGGCCGCGATCGACACGCCCGGGTGCGTGCACTGCTGGACCGCCGCGTCCCGGATCACCGACCCCACCGACCTGGGGTGGGTGACGCACGATCGCATCGCCGACGTGGTCGATTGGCTGCACTCGCACGGGTGCCGGCGGACCCGGCTGACACCGGAGACGCGAGAAGCCCTCAACGAGGGCCTGCCCGCCGTCGAGGCGGTGGCGCCGCAGGAGCCGGACGTGCGGGACTGCAGCATCCCCCGCGTCACCGCCATGGTGGAACGGGCCACCGGCGTGCACTTGACCGAGCGCGCCCGTCGAATCCTCGGTCTTGGCGTGATCGACGCGGACCTGCTGCTGTCGGCGGACACCGGCCGCGGCCCGGCGATCAAGCTGCTGCACCGCCTGGATCACGCCCGGGACACCGACAGCAACCGCGGCGGCGGGCTGCGTGGGGTGCTGGCCTCCACACCCGGCGTTCGGCCGCACGAGGCGCGGTTGATCGCTCGGCTGCTGCTGGGCACGGCCACCCTGGACCGCACCGCGCTGCCCCTGCACTACGCCGGCCATTCCACCCGGCTCGGCGCGTCCGCCGCGCTGGTCTGCGGGGTGCTGCAGGTGCCGGCCGTCTCGCAGCGAACCGCCCTGGCCTGGGCGCACGCCGCCAAGCGGGCCATAGACCCGACGATCACGCGCACCGACATGCGACGGCTGATCTCCGACCCCATCCGCCGCACGGCCAGGTGCGCACCGGAGCCGGTGATCGTCACCGAACCACCAGTCGAGATGGCTCAAACTCGCAGCATCGCGTCGTGACAGGGTCGTGTTCGGGTGCCGCACCGGTGCGGCTTCGGTCGAGCGGTCGCCGTACCGCACCCCGCTGTGGCCGGATTCGGTGTGAAGACCGCGATCGTGGTCACCGTGGCGCTGCTGCCGTTCGGCGCGCTGGTGCTGTTCATCTCGCTGTTGGGCGGGCTCGGCTCGACCCCCGCGCCGGCCAGCCAGGCGAGCACACCCACGGCATGCGTCTCCACCGGGCCGGTCACCGGCCTCGACGCCACCCAAGCCAGCATCGCCCGCACCGTCGTGGCGGTAGCACAGCAGATGGGCGGCCACCCGGCGGCCGTCATCGCGATCTCCGTCGGACTGGCCGAATCCGGGCTTCGGGCGCTCGGCAACCCCGCCGTGCCCGGCTCCGACACGGGCCAGGGCACTGGCTCGAACATGGATTCCATCGGCATCTTCCAGCAGCGCGCCGGCTGGGGCACCGTCGCCCAGCGGCTGGACCCGACATCCTCGACCCGACTGTTCATGAACGCTCTGCTGGCCGATCACGGGTGGCGCGCGAAGCCGCCCTGGGTGGCGGCGCAGGACGTCCAGCAGTCCTCGTTCGACGGCCACCCACGCGCGGTCAACAACTACTCGACGGTGTACGGCGGCAACTACCAAGCCAGCCTGGCCCGCGCCCGGGTGATCGTCGCCCAGATCCAGGCCACCGCCACCACCTGCGGCACCCTGACCGGCGGGACGCCGGCGAACACCGCCCCGGGCTCGCACGGCCTGCCCGCCAACTACCGGATCCCGGCCGCCGCGACACTGACCGAGCAGGTCGCGGTCTCGTTCGCGCTCGCCCAGCTCAACAAGCCCTACGTGTGGGCCGCCGCCGGCCCGAACGCCTACGACTGCTCCGGGCTGACCATGGCCGCCTGGGCACGCGCCGGCATCCAACTGGATCACTTCACCGGAAGCCAGGCCCACGCCGGCACCCCCGTCGCCGACCCGGCAGCGATGTCCCCGGGCGATCTGATCCTGGTGCCCGGCGACGACGGAACCCTCGCCGCCCCACGGCATGTCGGCATGTACATCGGTGACGGGCTCGTCGTCAACGCCGCCGATCCCACCGACGGCATCCGCGTGCAGACCTTCGCCGACTTCGTCCGCGTCGGACACGGCCTGTCAACCATCCGCCACATCGCATGAGGAGGACACCAGCCATGACCAGAAGCGCACCGAGCCGTGACGGCAACGGCGGCCAAGCTGGCGGCATCGGCATGTCGCGGCGACCGCCCGACCTTGACGAGATCCGAGGTGCCGTCGACAACGTGTCCGAGGCGCAGGGCGAGCGGGAGCGCTACCTCTCCGACGTCCGTCACCGCCTCGACGTCACCGGTAACGGTGGTGACGGCAAGACCATGGCCGACGCCATCGCGGCCACCAACGCAGCCGCGGCGGAGGATCTGGACGAACTCCTGCGAACCCTGCGCGACAACGGAATCGGGGAGCCTTTCACGAGCCGGAACCTCGACGCACCCGTCGACGACCCGGCCCGCTCAGTGGTCGAGCGGTGGGCCGACGCCGGATACACCTCCGCCACCGCTGTCGCGGACTGGACCTCGATCGGCATCGACACACCGGAGATCGCCCGCCAGTGGAGCGAGGCCGGTTTCACCGCCGAGTCCGCCGCCCGGTGGGTCGACGTGCCCGACATGACACCGACCGAGGCCGCGACCTGCGCGAACGGCGGCATGACACCCACCGACGTGCAACGCATCCGCCACGCCGACCCCGGCTGGGCACGCCCCGAACCCGAACCTCCGGCGCCTGAACCCGGCTACGGCATCGAGCTGTAGCCGCACGCCACCCCACCGTGCCGCACACGGTCAACGGCACGTCCACAGCATCCAACCCTCCAGGAGGACAGCATGCCGATTCGTATGGCGGCGCCCCCGCCGATCTCTCCGAACTCCGACGGCCTGCCGGGCGTGGGCGAGGCTGAGCACATCGTGGGCGCATTGCTCACGTTCGGGGTGATCGCGGCCGTCGCGGGCCTG
Source organism: uncultured Actinomycetes bacterium (assembly GCA_964624455.1). Lineage (GTDB taxonomy): Bacteria > Actinomycetota > Actinomycetes > Mycobacteriales > Nakamurellaceae > Nakamurella. The sequence continues at coordinate 12,174 of CAZUXD010000049.1, forward strand.
GTCGTCTCCGCGATCGTGTGGGCCGTCGGTGGCAACTCCAGCAACCCGCACATGGCCCACCGCGGCAAGAGCGGCGTGCTGATCGCGCTCGTCGCGGCGCTGCTGATCGGTGGCGCCAACATCCTGGTGGCGTTCTTCTGGAACGCCGGATCGACCCTGTGACGGCGGGGTGAGCCTCATGTGGCGTGATCTGTGGGCTACCCACCGTCGCGACGTGGTCATCGCCTTGGCGGTGACCACGCTACTGGTCGCTGGCGTCGTCTGGGTCGCGTTCGGGCACCGACCGGAGGACCGGACGGTCGCGACCCGGCCGCCCGTCACCTCCATAGCTGCGTCGCCCGGAGGCGCCACCGGGCAGTCCCTCGCGGCCGGTGACGACGCGCGCCGGACAGGTGCGGCGCCCCAAGGCAGCGCCGTGCCGACGGCGGCGACCGGCTATGACCACGCCGCGTGGGATGCGATTCCCGACGTCACCGCCTCGACGACGACCGCCTACCCGCCGATTGCGGCGAACCTGCGAACCCAGCCCGACACCTTCGTCACCGCCTTCGGCACCGAACTGCTGACCCGCCGCTACGCCACCGCCAGTCGCGCGGAGCTGCTGTCGTGGGCGCAATCCGAGGCAGCAGCCCTGACCATCACCCAGGTGCCCCTCACCGCCGCCGATCGGAACAAGGCGCTGATCGTGTCGCTGACCAGCCCCACCTGGGACGGCGCGCCGTCCACCCTCGTCCCGTCCGCGGCCGACTGGCACGCGCTCACGTCCCTGCACGCCACTACCACCGTCACCGGCGTGAAAGTCGAAGCAGTACCAGGCTTCCCACCGGAGCGCGTCACTCTGACAGATCCGCTCACGATGGCTCGCCTGTTCACGGCCACCGTCACCCTGCACACACACGTGGGCGGCAAGACCGTCACCTCCACCAGCTCGGTGGCATTCCAGGTCGTGCTGGGAACCTCGATCCACCACGGCCGAGTGTTGGGCGCCGCCTGCACCCAGCAGTTCGTTCAGCGGAGGGCGTCATGAGTTGCTGGCTGGACCCCATGATGTGGCCGACCTGCGCCGGCATCGCCGCCGCCAACGCCGCGATCGCCGTCGGCAGCATCCCGGACGGCATCGCGCACAGCTTCGGCGACGCCGCCACCTCGGCCGTCACCTGGCTATGGACCCAAGTATCGAACGCCACCACCATCGACCTCACCGGGCCCGGCATCCGCGACGACCTCGCGATCACCGGAGCCATCGCCGCCGTGATCACGGTCGCGCTGTTTGGAATCCAGGTGATCGGCTGCGCGCTGCGGGGCAGCTTCGCCGGCCTGGGCCGCTCCATCCGCGGCCTGGCGGTCGCGTTCCTCGGCGCAGCCTTCGCCATCGGCGCCACACAGCTGCTGCTCACTGCCGTCGACGCTTTGGCCAACGGGGTCGTGCAGGCCGCGGTCGGGCGGAACATCCAGCAGGTAGGCGCGGAACTCGTCGCCGTCGCCTCCCTCGGTGTGCTCGGCTGGGCCGGGTTGCTGCTGATGTCGCTGGTGCTGCTGGCGGCGGTGGCGTTCATCTGGTGCGCGCTGATGATCCGCAAGATGCTCATCGTCGTCGCCGCGGTGTTCGCCCCGATCGCGTTCTCCGGCGCGACCGCGGACATCACCAAGGGCTGGGTGCGCCGGTGGATCGAGTTCACCGTGGCGCTGATCTTCTCCAAACTGATCCTGGTGGTGATCTTCCTGATCGGCCTGTCCATGGTGCAGGGCGCCGGGTCGACCGGCTCCACCACCAACCAGGTCACCAACCTGGCCATCGGCACGTTGACGCTGCTGCTGGCCGGGTTCGCGCCGTGGATGGCGATCAAGATGGTGCACTTCGCTGGTGACGCGTTCCACCATGTGCACGCCCAGGCCGTCGCCGCCGGTGTCGGCGCGGCCACCGTGGCCCGCACTCCGCAGAAGGCGTCCTCGCTGTATGCCGGGGCGCGGCGAGTGATGGGCGGTCCCACTGGGTCTCGATCCCACTCCAACGGCGGGGACCGATCTGCGGGGTTCGCCGGCGCCAGCACGCCGAAACCCGCTCCGTCTGGCGGGAGGGCACCAGCGTCCGCACCAGCAGCCAGCGGGTCTGCCGCGCGACCCGCCGCCGGCCCCGTTCCGTCTGCGCCTGCCGGCCTGGTGGCCGCTGGGGTCGGGCCGACCCCCGGCAGAGACCGCGAAAGTGTCACGGCCACGTCGTCGTCTGCGGCGGGCGGCAGGGGCGGCGCTGTTGCGACCGTCCCCAGGCAGGCAAGTAGCGGTGACGGAGCCTCTGACCACTCGTGGAGCCGTCCCGGCTCGGCCAATCACTCGCGACCGGAATCGACGCGGTCCGAACGGTTGACCTCGACACACGAGGAACGGCCCGCTCGGCCGGTCACCGGCTCCGGCGCGTCACCGCAACCGTCGCCACCGGCCCGCTCGGCACGGCAAACGCCGCCGCAGCAGACTCCGCCGGACCACTCGAGTGATCAACGGCCCGGGACATGAACGAGGCATCCACATCGGCGCAGACCGGTCCGCCGACGGTCCGGTTCGGGCGGCGCCAGTCCAAGGGGCTGCTGCTGGGCTATTCCGGGCAGGTCGTCATCGTCGTCTCCGCCGGGCTGGTGATCCTCGCCGTCGCACTGGTGCTGTCGCCCACGCTCGGCGTGGCGATCACCAGCCCGCTGTGGGCGGGCATGATCGCCTCCGGCTTCGTCCGATGGAACGAAGCACCCATCATTGAATCCGCGCCGCTGCTGCTGCACTGGCAGGTCCGCAAGGCCACCGGCCAAACCCGCTACCGCGTCCGGCCGATGCACCCCCGCCCGGCCGGGACGATGGGGCTACCCGGTGACGCGGCCGCGCTGCGCTTCTACGACGACCCGGTCACCGGCGCCGTCATGGTGCACGACCCGCACCGCCAAACCCTGTCCGCGATCGTGCACGTGACCCACCCGGCGTTCGTGCTCCTCGACCCGGCCGAGCAGGCCCGGCGGGTCACCGCCTGGTCGCGCGTGCTCGGCGGCCTCGCAGCCACCGGCACTTGCGCCGCCGTGCAGGTCCTGGAATCCGTGATCCCAGACCCCGGCCGCGGCGTCGTCGGCTGGTGGCACGAACACGGCATCCACGACGACTCGTGGGCCTCGGCCGAGTACGACACGCTGATGGCCACCGCTGCGCCGTCCGCGGCCAGCCACCGCACCCTGATCACCCTCGTGTTGGATCTGCACGCCGCAGCCCGATCGATCCGGGAGGCCGGGCGAGGCATGGCCGGCGCCGCCGCGGTCCTCGCCGGTGACATAGCCAACCTCGAGGTTGCCCTGCGTGCCGCATCCCTGTCGGTGCACAGTTGGCTGTCCGCACCGGATCTCGCCGTGGTCATCCGGCAGGCCTACGACCCTGCCACCACTCTGACGCCCGGCGATCCCGGCGCCGACATGGCCGCCGGACCGGCCGCCGTCGACGAGCACTGGGATCATCTGCGCCACGACACCGGCTTCTCCTCGGTGTTGTGGATCAGCGAGTGGCCGTCAATCGACGCTGCGCCGTCGTTCCTGCACGCGCTGATCTTTGCCCCCGGCATCCGGCGGTCGCTGTGCCTGGTTGCCCGGCCGCTCGGAGCGGCACAGGCGTTGCGGGAGATTCGCAAGGAGAAGGTCGACTACATCACCGACCGGGAACAGAAGGCCAAGACCGGCCGGATCATCGACCTGTCCGACGACCAGGAATACGCCGACGTCCTCGCCCGGGAAAGCGCGCTCGTGTCCGGGCACGCCGACATGCGCTACAGCGGCTTCCTCACCCTCACGGCCCCCACCCTCGACGAGCTGCGCGCTGCCAGTGCGCACGCGCAGCGGGTGGCGACCCAGTGCATGCTGGAAACCCGCATGCTCTACGGCCGGCAGGCGCACGCCTTCATCGTCGCCGCGTTGCCGCTCGGACGGACGGCGCACTGACATGCCCACGCCCCAATTTGGCGACGATCCGATCGGTGTCGAGCCTGCCACCCGTACCCTCGCCGCCCCCGGATTCATGCCAACGGACATCGGCCGCCGCGCCCGCTGGGCCGCACGCAGGAAATCACGCCAAGTCGAAGCCGTCGCGATTTCCGCCCGGCATCGGACAGTGAAGGATCAGGCTGCGGCGGAACTTGCCGAGCGCCGTGCCGCTCACTACCTGCCCGCCGCCGGCGAGGACGGCCCGGAAACACTGCGGGCCTACCGACGACTTCGCATTCAGGAGCACCGAGCCACCTCCGAGGTCCTCGGCGGCGCCTACCTGTTCCTCGCCGAGGCCGGCCTCGGGGAGAAGGGCATCTACGTCGGCACCGACAGCTACAGCACCGCCGGCTTCTGCTTCGATCCCTGGGTGCTCTACGGCGACGCCGCGCTGACAAACCCGAACATCATGCTCGCCGGCGTCATCGGCTCCGGAAAATCGTCCTGCGCAAAGTCGCTGGCCACCCGTTCCCTCGCGTTCGGCCGCAAGGCCTACATCCCCGGCGACCCGAAGGGCGAATGGACCGCCGTCGCCCGCGCAGTCGGCGGGCAAGCCATCGAACTCGGCGGCGGCCTGCCCACCCGGCTCAACCCCCTCGACGAAGGCCCACACCCCGCCGGGCAGCCCGAGTGGGCCACGCAGGTGACCGGCCGGCGCCGCGACCTACTGCGGGCACTCGTCGAGCTCAGCCTCGGCCGGCCGCTCGCCTCCGTCGAGGCCACGGCCGTGTTCGCGGCGCTGGACCGCGCGGTGACGGATAACGCGGTGGCCACCCTGCCGCAGGTCGTCGCCGCCATGTTCGAACCCACCGTCGGCGTCGCTGGCTCCAGCCCTCGACAGCTCGCCGCGGATGGCCGGCTTGCCGCCCACGCTCTCAATCGCCTCGTTGCCGGTGACCTGTCCGGTCTGTTCGATGGGCCGTCGACGACCCGCTTCGACCCCGACCTGCCGATGCTCTCGCTGGACCTGTCACGGATCTCCGGGTCCGATCAGCTCATCGCCCTGGTCATGACCTGCGCATCGACCTGGATGGAAGCCGCCCTCGCAGACCCGAACGGCGGGCAGCGCTGGGTCATCTACGACGAGGCCTGGCGGCTCCTGCGTTCTCCGGTGCTGCTCGCCCGCATGCAGGCACAGTGGAAGCTCTCCCGGGCGCTGGGCATCGCCAACATGATGATCATCCACCGCCTCTCCGACCTCGACGCCGTCGGCGAATCCAACAGCCAAGCCCGCAACACCGCGCTCGGCCTTCTGGCTGACTGTTCCACGAAGATCATCTACGCCCAGGAGTCCGGCGAGGCCGAGAAGACCGGCGCCGCGATCGGCCTCACTGCCGCGGAGATTGCCCAGCTCCCCACCCTCGACCAAGGCGAAGGACTCTGGAAGGTCCGCGACCGCGCCTTCCTCGTCCGCCACGCCCGCACCCCTCACGAGGCGAACCTGTTCGACACCAACGCGCGAATGTCATGGACCGTATGACGTCCGGGTCCCGGTGACGACCACCGGACGGGTCATACGGTGACGAAGATCCAGTTGAGCACGCCAGACGCTACCTGTGGCCGGGCCCGTCGCGCTGGGGGTTCCTGATGTGGGATCGCCACAGCGCCCGCTCGTAGTCGGGTTTTGCTATTCGTCGAGGGTTATGGATCCGTCTTTGCGGGCGTGTTCGGCGAATCGTTCGATGAGCCAGGCTCCGAGCGCTGCCCAGCACGCTCCGATGGCGAGGGCGAGCACGAGGTGAGGCAACGCGTGGACCAGGCCTTGGTCGAGTTCGGCGCGCAGCCCGTACAGGACGTGGGTGACCGGTAGTGCCTGGGCGATGGCTTGGATGGGGGTGGGCCAGAAGCTGACCGGTACGAACACTCCTGAGATGACGGCCATCAGGCTGTGGGTGAGGTTGGAGGCGAGGTTGCGCCAGGCGGGCCGGCGCAGCACGAGCGCGGCGATCGGCATCGCGAGGCCGAAGCCGGACAGCACCGCGCACGGCACGGCCAGCAGCACCGTGATGACGCCGCCGAGGCCGTAGCGCACGCCGAACAGCGGGCCGACCGCCAGCAGGGCAATGGTGGAGGTGGCGCAGGCGCTGGGAACCCATTGGGTGCTGCGCCCGGTGAATGCCGGCCAGACCCGCCCAGGCGAGCTGACCAGCAAGGGCAGGGTGCCGGTGCCGCGCTCCCAGGCCGAGGACTGGATGACCCACATGACTTCCTGCACGCCCAGATACAGCCCGCGGCCCACGACGAGGAACATCGCGGTGTCGGGGCTGTCCAGGACCCGCCCGATCAGGCCGTAGAAGATGACCTCGCACAGGCAGCGCAGCAGCCATCCGACGGTCCAGGTCCACCAGGTGTAGCGCCAGGTGAAATCGACCCAGCCGGTGCGCATGGCGGCCCGAAAGGTAGGCCACGGCGACGGCCGGCGGGACGCGGGGGCTGCGGTTGCGGCGACCGCGATGTCAGAAGGCGGCGAGGCCAAGTTTCCCCTCCTGCCTGGCGTTGCGCAGGGTGAGTGTGAGCAGCCGGCGGGCGATCAGGAACGCGATCAGGCCCTCGCCGAGCACGACGGCGCAGCGCCATACCCAGCCGGCGACGCTGGCCTGGTTGATGGCATCGCGGACCAGGTCGGCGCTCCAGGACAGGAACACGATCCGCGACAGCGGGTGCATCCACGCCGGGTAGACGGCGATGGGTACCAGGACGCCGCCCAGGACGTAGAACGGGTAGGTCATGGCGTTCTGGAAGATCCGCGGCGAGCGGGAGTTGACGAAGAATACCGAGAACAGCAGCGCCGTACCCAGCGTCGCGGCAGCGGTGCACAGGACCGCGATCACCAGTGGCAGCGGTGACCGCACGATGGGGGTGATGCCGAAGAAGATCCAGCCGGTCAGCGCGGAGAGCACCAGTCCGATCAGCGAGATGACGGTGACGACACTGACCCGGCCGATCAACACCGTCTCCAGCCGTCCCGGCGCGGCGGCCAGCGATT
>CAZUXD010000050.1:0-17238 GCA_964624455.1 uncultured Actinomycetes bacterium
TGTCCACGTGCACCCCCGGGGGCACGTACACGAACGAACCGCCCGACCACACCGCGGTGTTCCGGGACGCGAACTTGTTGTCGCCGGCCGGGATGACGGCGCCGAAGTACTCCTCGAACAGCTCCGGATGCTCGCGCAGCCCGGAGTCCGTGTCCAGGAAGACGACGCCCTGGCCGGCCAGGTCCTCTCGGATCGAGTTGTAGACGACCTCCGACTCGTACTGCGCGGACACCCCGGCGATCATCTGCTGCTTCTCGGCCTCCGGGATCCCGATGCGGTCGTAGGTGTTCTTGATGTCGTCGGGCAGGTCCTCCCAACTGGTGACCGTCTTCTCGGTGGAGCGGACGAAGTACTTGATGTTGTCGAAGTCGATGTCCGACAGGTCCGCACCCCAGGTGGGCATCGGTTGCCGCTGAAACAGCGACAGACCCTTGAGCCGCCGCTGCAGCATCCACTCCGGTTCGCCCTTGAGCTGCGAGATCCCGCGAACCACGTCCTCGCTCAGCCCGCGGCGCGCAATGGCGCCCGCCGCGTCGGAGTCCGCCCAGCCGAATGCATAGTGGCCCAGCGAGTCGATCGTTTCGGCCTGCGCCAAGCGCGCTTCGCTCAGTTCGGCGGCACTGGTCATGAGAAGGTCCTTCCCTGTTGTCACGTCACCCCGTCGCGCGCCGCCGGGCGGCGAGCGGGTGGGGCCTTACCAGCCGCGTCCCCAGGGATGGTTCCGCCGGGGGCGGGCTCGGAGATCGCCGGAACGAACGTGGTGCAGAACGAGTCGCCGCGGGCGATCGTCGCCAGCCGCTGAGTGTAGGTGCCGAGCGCGTCGGTGAAGACGGCCAGTTCCTGTTCGCACAACTGCGGATACTTCGTCGCGACATGCGCCACCGGGCAATGGTGCTGGCACAGTTGCTCACCGCTGCCCACCTGCTTCACGCTTGCGGCGTACCCGGAACGGGTCAGCGCATTTGCCAGCACCCGAACGCGACCGGCCACCGTGGGGGCGGCCTCGAGGTCCGGACGGGCCTCCTCGACGATCCGCTCGGCTCGGCGGCGCGCGAAGTCCGCGACCGCGTCGGGGCCAACCTGTTCGGCCAGGAACGCCAGCGCGTCCTCGGCCAGATCGTCGTAGGCGTGCGGAAACCGGGACCGGCCGGACTCGGTGAGCAGGTACACCCGCGCCGGGCGGCCGCGGCCGCGGCGAACTAGGGCGGCCTGCTCCCGGCTGGTGACGGCTCCGCTCGCGACCAGCGCGTCGAGGTGCCTCCGCACGGCCGTTCCCGACACGCCCAGCGCCGATGCCAGCCGCGCGGCCGTCGATGGCCCGTCGGCGAGAAGTCGCTGGATCACGCCGTTGCGCGGGCGGCGCTGCACCCCCACCGCCTCCTGCCGCTCCGCCGGGACGCCCCCGGCGAACACCGCCGTATGCGCCGCCGTTTTCACAACTTCGATGTTACCTATTTCCTCTTCCGGGTCCAGACGCCGGGGCGGATCGATCCGGGCGCCCCGGCGGCCGCCGCCCCGGGCCCATATGGTGGCTGGCGTGACCACGTCCCACACGGACGGCCGTTCCCCCATGGACGGCGGTTCCCCCGTGGACGGGACGTCCATGGGCGCTGCGCTGGTCGTGGACTCGCTGGTGCGACGGTTCGGCCGGCTCGCCGCCGTGGACGGCCTGTCGTTCGCGGTGCGGCGCGCGGAACTGTTCGCGATCCTGGGCCCGAACGGAGCCGGCAAGACCACCACCGTGGAGATCTGCGAGGGCTTCGGCCGGGCAACCTCCGGCTCGGTCCGGGTGCTCGGCCTGGACCCTCGGCGGGACCAGGCGGCGCTGCGCCCCCGGATCGGGGTCATGCTGCAAGCCGGGGGGGCGCACGGAAGCGCCCGGGTGGGCGAGATGCTCAACCTGCTGGCGCGGTGCGCCGCGCACCCGCACCGTCCCGCCGAATTGCTGGAAATCGTCGGCCTCGCGGCCGCGGCGCGCACCCCGGTCCGCCGCCTTTCGGGTGGCCAGGTCCAGCGCCTGAGCCTGGCGATGGCCTTGGTGGGACGGCCAGAGGTGCTGTTCCTCGACGAGCCGACCGCCGGAATGGACCCGCAGGCACGGCATCTGGTGTGGGAGTTGCTGCGCGCGGCCCGGGCGGATGGGGCCACGATCGTCATGACGACGCACCTGATGGACGAGGTGGAGTTGCTGGCCGACCAGGTCCTGATCATCGACCACGGCCGGGAGGTTGCGCAGGGCGCGCCCGCGGATCTCGTCGGGCCAACCTCCCGGGTGACGTTCGTCACGGTGGCGGGGCTGGACCTGGACCCGTTGCGCGCCGCGCTGCCGGCCGGCGCAACCGTGATCGAGCGGGACCCGGGCCACTACCTGGCGGCGGGCTCGTTGCCGGTCACCGCGGCGGCGACGGTGACGACGTTCTGCGCCGATGCCGGCGCCACCATCGAATCGCTACAAGTCGGCCGGCGCACGTTGGACGAGGTCTACCTCGAACTCACCGGCCAGGAGGTCCGGCAGTGAGCGAGGCGCCCGCGCCGAGCGAACCACCGGCACCGAGCGAAGCGCCAGCGCCGAGCGAACCACCGGCACCGAGCGAGGCGCCAGCGCCGAGCGAACGCGCAGCCGGGGCGCGCCAGCACTTCCCCGCGGGCTTCTTCACGCCCAGGCCGGGCCGGGCGAGCCCGCTTCGGATGGCGCTGGCGGCGACCGGCCAGGAACTCCGCATCACGCTTCGCAATGGCGAGCAACTGCTCCTCGCCCTCGTCATCCCCCTCGCGGCGCTCGTCGGCATGACGCTGATCGACGTGGGCGCCATCCCCTCGCCCCGGGTGAACACCGTCACCCCCGGGGTGCTGGCGCTCGCGATCATGTCCGCCGGGTTCACCTCGCAGGCCATCGTCACCGGCTTCGACCGTCGCTATGGCGTCGTCAAACGGCTGGCCGCCACCGGCTTTCCGCGCTGGCTGCTGCTGGCCTCCAAGGGTGCGGCCACCGCCGCGATCGTGGCCGGCCAGTTCCTGGTGCTGTGCCTGGTGGCCGCGCTGGGGCTCGGCTGGCAGGGGCGGGGGAACCCGTTGTGGGTCGCCGCGCTGGTGGTGCTCGGGGTTGCCGCATTCGTCGGGCTCGCCCTGCTCCTGGGCGGCACGCTCCGCGCGGAGGCGGTATTGGGTTTGGCGAACCTGGTGTGGTTGGTGCTGCTGGCGATCGGCGGGGTGCTGATTCCGCTGGCAAACGCGCCCGGCTGGCTGCGGATCATCGGAGGGTTGACACCGGCCGGCGCGCTGTCGAACGGGCTGCGCGACGTGCTCACCGCCGGGCAGGCGCCCGCGGCCGCAAGCCTTCTGGTGCTGGCGGCGTGGCTGCTCGCGGGCTGGGCCGGAACCGTACGCTGGTTCCGATGGCAGTAGGAACTCCCCCGCCCGCCGCGCCGACTCGGCCGGCTCCGCCCACCCACACCCCGACCGCACGGGGCCGATCGGGACGGCTGGCACGATCCGCCGCCGCGATCGCCGCCTGGATGGGGTCGCTGCGGCGCATCCTCGCGTCCTGGCGGCCTCCGATGCGGCTGGTGCGGGCCTTCGCCTGGGCGGCGGCGATCACCAACGGGCTGATCGCGGTGACGGGCGCGACCGTCCGGGTGACGGGGTCCGGGCTGGGCTGCGCGACCTGGCCGGAATGCCAGCCGGGTTCGCTGATCCCGGAGTACCGCACCGGGATGGCGGCATTGCATCAGGCGATCGAGTTCGGCAACCGGACGATCACCGGGGTCGTGCTCGTGGCGTCGCTCGGGACCTTCATCCTGGTCGCACTGCTGCGGCCGATTCGCCGACAGTTGTTGCTGCTGGCCGGGATCGGCCCGCTCGGTGTGCTCGTCCAGGCGATCTGGGGCGGCATCGTGGTCTACACGGGCTTGCGGTGGTGGACCGTCGCGCCGCACCTGCTGGTCTCGCTGGTGCTGGTCTTCGCGGCCGTTGTCACGCTGGTCCGGCTCACCGAACCGGATACCCCGGCGCGTTTGACGGTGCCCCGCCCGCTTTTCGTGCTGACCTGGGTGACGGTTGTCGAACTGACCGGGCTGTGCGTTGCCGGAACGCTCGTCACCGCCGCCGGCCCCCATGCGGGCGACGCGACCACCCCACGATTGGGCCTGCCGGTCCGCAACCTCGCGCAACTCCACGCGGACCTGATGTTCCTGTACCTGGGGCTGATGGTGGCGCTGGCCGTCGGGTTCCTGGCGGTGCGGGCGCCGCGGCACCTGCTGGTGCGAACCGGCGCGCTGGTGGCGGTGACGGCCGCCCAGGGCGCGATCGGCCTGATCCAATACGCCCTCGGCGTTCCCGAAGTCCTGGTGCTGCTGCACGTGCTGGGCGCGGTGTGCCTGGTCGGGGCGGCGGCATCGGTCGCCATGGCCACCCGCACGCGGGACCGTACGGCCCCCGCCGGCTCGTAGTGCCCCGGGCGGCTCTATCGGCCTGCCCGGCTAGTGCGTGCCGCCGCCCATCCGGACGCGGTCGGCCGGCATCGGCTTCAGCAGCGAGGTGAGCTCGCGGTCCCATTCCCGCACCGGCAGGCCGGCAAGGGCGCAGGCCTGGCGAGCAGCGGACACCGAACGTGCCAGCGCGTCGCCGAACTGCCCGTCCGGAGCGATCATCACGATCCGCGCGCCGACCCGGCCAAGATGCTCGATCACCCCGACGGATCCATCGCCGTTCTGAGCGATGAACCTGCGCAGCCGGGAGACGGCCTCCGCATCCCGGCCGGCAAGGCGGCGCCGAGCCTGTTCGTCGGCGTCGGGGGCCGCGGCGATCGCCCCGCCACCACCGATGTCGTCGCTCATCGCGGCCAGCCCAGCACCGCGAACCCGAGCGCGGAATCGACGGCCCAGGCAACCGAGATCACCGTCAGGTAGAGGTTCGACAGGTGAAAGAGCGTCATCGGTCGCGCCGCCTCGCCCCGCACCACGCGCACGTGCAGGATGTGCGCGGCGGCAAGGAAGATCAGCCCGGCCGGCGCCGCGATGGCGGTGTACAACCATGAGGAAGCCGGGATGAGGAGCAACGAGCACACCACCATCGCCCAGCTGTACAGCACGATCTGGCGCACGACGGTGCGTTCGGTGGCGACCACCGGCAGCATCGGCACGCCGGCCGCCGCGTAGTCCTCGCGGTAGCGCATGGCCAGCGCCCAGGTGTGCGGCGGCGTCCAGAAGAAGATCACACCGAAGAAGACCCAGGCCGGCCAGGCGATCTGGCCGGTGACGGCCGACCAGCCGATGATCACCGGCATGCAGCCGGCCAGCCCGCCCCACACGATGTTCTGCCGGGTACGGCGCTTGAGGATCAGGGTATAGACCAGGACGTAGAACAGGATCGCGACGGCGGTCAGGGCGCCGGCCTGCCAGGTGGTGGTGACGGCGAGCATGGCCACCGACACGATCCCCAGCAGGACGCCGAAGATCAACGCGTGCCGCACCGGAACGACGTGCCGGGCCAGCGGGCGGGTCCGGGTACGTCGCATGACCGCGTCGATGTCGGCGTCGGCGACGCAATTGAGCGAGTTGGCGCTACCGGCCGCGAGCGCGCCGCCGAGCAGGGTCGCGAGCATGACCCCGAGATGCGGGACCTGCCGCTGCGCCGCGAACATGGCGGGAATGGTCGTGATGAGGAGCAGTTCGATGATTCGCGGCTTGGTGAGCGCGACATACGCGCCGATCCGTGCCCCGAGCGTGAGCGGGCCGCGTGACGGGGCGGGCGATCGGCCTGCGCCGCCCACCGGATCCGGCCCGCCGGGCCGCTGGGCGCCCGCCGGGCGTGGGAGCGGGGCGGAGGCCGCGCCGCGGCCCCTTGCCGGGCTGTTCGGCGATGCCACGCTCACTGCCGCGATTCCCTCCGCCGCCGGGTGCGCCTCGGGTCGGTCCCCACCCGGGCGCCCTCATCCTATGGCCAGCACGAGATTAGGCTCAGGGTGCGGCTACCCGCACCGTTTCATGAACACGCCCGTCAAGGCAGGTGATGCTGCGGCGGCCGCCTCGATAGACGGCGACGAGTGACGAAGGAGGGCCGCGGACGTGGCCGATTCAACAAGGTCGGGGGCAACAGGGCCGGGCCCGAGCGCATCGGGCCGGGGAACCTCGGTACAACCACCGTCCGCCCCGGACCTTCCGGTACCGCGTTCCGCTCGAAGCGACGAGTTCGCCGAATTGGTCAGGGCGCAGACGCCCGACGGTTGGACGGAGTCGGACACCAGGGCGGTGGACACCGCCCGGGTGTTGGCCGCCGATGCGGTGCAGAAGGCCGGAAACGGCCATCCGGGCACGGCGATGAGCCTGGCTCCGCTCGCATACACGCTCTTCCAACGGGTGATGCGGCACGACCCGGCCGATCCGCACTGGCCCGGTCGGGACCGTTTCGTGCTGTCCTGCGGGCATTCCAGCCTGACGTTGTACATCGAGTTGTTCCTGTCGGGCTACGGCCTCGAGATGGCCGACCTGGCCGCCCTTCGGACGTTCGGGTCGAGGACCCCGGGGCACCCGGAGTTCGGGCACACCGACGGCGTGGAGATGACCACCGGCCCGCTCGGCCAGGGCCTCTCGTCCGCCGTCGGGATGGCCATGGCGTCCCGCCGCGAACGGGGCCTGTTCGACCCGGACCCGCGGTGGGGAGATTCACCGTTCGACCACTACATCTACGTGATCGCCTCCGACGGCGACATCGAGGAGGGGGTGACGTCCGAGGCCTCCTCGCTCGCCGGGCGTCAACACCTGGGCAACCTGATCGTCTTCTACGACGACAACGAGATCTCCATCGAGGACGACACCGCGATCGCGCTGTCCGAGGACACCCCGGCCCGGTACGAGGCCTACGGCTGGCACGTTCAGCGGGTCGCCGGCGGGGAGAACATCAGCGGCATCCTGGAGGCGATCGCCAACGCCAAGGCCGTCACCGACCGGCCGTCGTTCATCGCCATCCGCACGATCATCGGCTACCCCGCGCCGAACCTGATGAACACCGGCAAGTCGCACGGCGCCGCGCTCGGCGAGGACGAGGTCGCCGCGATCAAGAAGATCCTGGGGTTCGACCCGGACAAGCACTTCCAGATCGAGGACGAGGTCCTGGCACACGCTCGCCAGGTCGTGCAGCGCGGCGCGCGCGCACACGCCGCCTGGCAGCAGGACTTCGACGCCTGGGCCAAGCGCGAACCCGAGCGCCGGAAGCTCTTCGACCGGTTGGCGGCCCGGAAGCTGCCGGATGGTTGGGCCGATCGGCTGCCGTCGTTCGACGTCGATCCGAAGGGCACGTCCACCCGCAAGGCCTCCGGCGCGGTGCTGTCGGCGCTTGCCGACGTGCTGCCGGAATTGTGGGGCGGCTCGGCCGACCTGGCCGAGTCCAACAACACCACGATGGCCGGCGCCGACTCGTTCGCCCCGATCGACGCCACCACCAAGGAGTGGACGGCGCACCCGTACGGGCGCACGTTGCACTTCGGCATCCGGGAGCATGCGATGGGCGCGATCCTCACCGGGATCGCGATGCACGGCCCGACCCGGCCGTACGGCGGCACCTTCCTGGTGTTCTCCGACTACATGCGCGGCGCCGTGCGACTGGCGGCCGTGATGGGCGCGCCGGTCACCTACGTGTGGACGCACGACTCGATCGGGCTCGGCGAGGACGGCCCCACCCACCAGCCGGTCGAGCACCTGGCTGCGCTGCGCGCCATTCCGGGGCTGTCGATGATCCGGCCGGCAGATGCCAACGAAACCGTGTACGCCTGGAAGGCGATCCTTGAGCGGCAGGGGGTATGGAAGTCCGGCCCGGTGGGGATCGCCTTGACCAGGCAGAACGTCCCGGTCCTAGCTGGCACCTCGGCGGCCGGCGTCGCCCGCGGCGGCTACGTGCTGGCCGATGCCGACGGCGAGGTCGATGTGATCCTTATCGCAACCGGATCCGAGGTGCAGATCGCCCTCAAGGCGCGCGAGGTGCTCGCAGCCGAGGGCATCGGCGCCCGGGTGGTATCCATGCCGTGCGTCGAGTGGTTCGCCGAACAGGAACAGGACTACATCGAATCGGTGCTGCCACAGGCGGTCTCGGCGAGGGTGTCGATCGAGGCAGGCATCGCCCAACCATGGTGGCGCTGGATCGGCACGGCGGGGCGCCCGGTCTCGCTGGAGCACTTCGGCGCCTCGGCCGATTTCGCCACGCTGTTCCGCGAGTTCGGCCTCACGCACGAGGCTGCAGTGGCGGCGGCGCGAGAGTCGATTGCGGCGGCGCGCGGCGCCCACCGTTGACGGCCGCCGGCAGCGGCGCCTTTGAGCGTCGGCGCGCCGCGACCGGCCCCTTACGACAAAACCTGAAGGAGTTGATCGACATGAGCGACACATTGGCCGAACTCACGTCAGCGGGCGTCTCACTGTGGCTGGACGACTTGTCCCGCCAGCGGCTGCGCACCGGGAACCTGGCCTTCTTGATCGCCGAGAAGCACGTCACCGGGGTCACGAGCAACCCGACGATCTTCGCCAAGTCGCTGGCCGACGGCGAGGAGTACGCCGAGCAGGTCGCCGGACTGGCGGCCCGCGGGGCGGATGTCGACACCGCGGCCCGCACCATGATGACCGATGACGTGCGCAACGCCTGCGATCTGTTCGCGGAGGCGCACCGGGCCTCGGCGGGGGTCGACGGCCGGGTGTCGATCGAGGTCGAGCCGGGCCTGGCGCACGACACGCCCGGGACCGTGGCGCAGGCGCGGGAATTGGTCAAGATCGTCGACCGGTCGAACCTGTACGTGAAGATTCCGGCCACCGAGGCCGGGATTCCGGCGATCGCGGACGCGCTCGCCGAGGGCATCAGCATCAACGTGACGCTGATCTTCTCCCTGCAGCGCTACGCGCAGGTGATCGAGGCCTTCCTCTCCGGCATGGAACGGGCCCGGCAGAACGGGCACGACCTGAAGACGATCACCTCCGTCGCGTCGTTCTTCGTCTCGCGGGTCGACACCGAGGTCGACAAGCGACTGGACGCGATCGGCACCCCGGCCGCGGCGGCGCTGCGTGGCAAGGCCGCCATTGCCAATGCCCGACTTGCCTATCAGCTCTTCGAGCAGCAGTTCTCCGGCCCACGCTGGGAGGCGCTGCGGGCCGCGGGCGCCCGGGTGCAGCGCCCGCTGTGGGCCTCGACCGGGGTCAAGGACCCGGACTACGACGACACCCGCTACGTCGTGGAACTGGTCGTGGCCGACACGGTGAACACCGCGCCCGAGAAGACCATCGACGCGGTGGTCGAGCACGGCGTGATCCGCAGGGACACCGTGCACGGGACCTACGAGGCGTCGCAACGGGTCTTCGACGACCTGACCGCCCTCGGCGTCGACCTTGCGGACGTGTTCGACGTCCTGGAGCGGGAGGGCGTGGAGAAGTTCGACAAGTCCTGGGCGGAGTTGCAGCACACGGTGCAGACGGCGCTTGTGAAGGCCGCCGATCGGGCGGGGGTTTGAGATGGGATCCAATGACGCATCGGGCGGGATGTCGCTCGGCGTGACCTGCCCGGACGAGGCGGCACTGACGGATGCGGTGACCGACCTGGTCGCGGCACGGGTTGCCTCCGGCATCACCGCGCAGGATCCGACCCTGTGGGGCCCCGACGCGCGCTCCGAGGCATCCATCCGGTTGTCGTGGGTGGGGCTCGCCGACTCGTCCCGCCCCCTGCTGGACGAGATCTCCCGGCTGCGCGCGGATCTGGCCGCCGACGGCGTCGACCACGTGGTGCTGGCCGGGATGGGAGGCTCGTCGCTGGCCCCCGAGGTGATCGCAGCCACCGCCGGCACGGAGCTTGTCACGCTGGACACGACCGACGCCGGCCAGGTGCGGGCGGCGCTCAGCGAGCACCTGCAGCGCACCGTGCTGGTGGTCTCGTCCAAGTCGGGCACCACCGTGGAGACCGACTCGCACCGGCGGATCTACGAAAAGGCCTTCGCCGACGCGGGTATCGACCCGGCTTCGAGAATCGTCGTGGTCACCGACCCGGGCTCGCCGCTGGCGGAGTTGGCCCGCGAGCGCGGCTACCGCAGGCTCTTCCTGGCCGACCCGCACGTCGGCGGGCGCTACTCGGCGCTGACCGCGTTCGGCTTGGTGCCCGCCGGCCTGGCCGGCGCCGACATTGCCGCGCTGCTCGACCAGGCGGCGGCCGCCGCGCCCGCGCTCGCGGCGGACGAGCCGACGAACCCGGCGCTCCGGCTCGGGGCGCTGCTCGGACTTGCCCACCAGGCTGGCAGCGATAAAGTGGTGATCGCCGACAACGGCGGTGGCATCGCAGGTTTCGGGGATTGGGCGGAGCAGTTGATCGCGGAATCCACCGGCAAGCTCGGCAGGGGCCTGCTGCCGGTGGTGGTGGAGGGCCCGTCGGCGCCGGGGTTCGCCGGTGCCGGCCGGGACGCGACGCTGGTGACGATCGGCGAGGCGGACGGGACGCACCCGCCGGCATCCGGCTTCGGGGCGGCGGTCGGCGGCCCGATCGGCGCGCAGATGCTGCTGTGGGAATACGCCATCGTGATCGCGGGGCGGCAGATCGGGATCAACCCGTTCGACCAGCCCGACGTCGAGTCGGCCAAGGCCGCGGCGCGCAACCTGCTCGACACCGCGGCAAGCGCCCAGAACGACCCCTCCGCGCAGGCCGCGGCCACTCGGGGCATTCCCACGTTCGACGGGGTGAGCGTGTACGGCCCGGCCGAGTTCACTTCCGGCGCGGCCGGTCTGGCAGAAGTGCTGAACCGATTCCTCGGCGCGGCGCCGCAGTCGGGGTACATCGCCATCCAGGCGTACCTCGACCGGCTCGCCGACGACGCCGCGCGCCTGCGCCCCGTCATCGCCGCCCGGACGGGTCGGCAGACCACCTTCGGCTGGGGGCCGCGGTTTCTGCACTCGACCGGCCAGTACCACAAGGGTGGCCATCAGAACGGCATCTTCCTGCAGATCCTGGGCGCGGTGCCGAAGGACCTGCCGGTGCCCGACCGGCCCTACACCCTGGCGCAACTGCAGCAGGCGCAGGCCCGCGGTGACGGGTCCGTACTGGCCGGCAACGGCCGTCCGGTGCTGACGCTGTACCTCTGGGACCGCGCGGCCGGTTTGGACGCGATCGCCGCGGCCCTGGGTTAGCCGGGCTAGCCGGGCTAACGAGGCTAGCCGGGCACCGGATTGCCCCGGCCCCGCAGCCGGCACGATCCGAGGCCGGTTGCGGGCGGCGCCGATCTTGTCGGGCCGAGCCGAAGGAAGGATGACGATGCACATGGCAGCTCCCACCATCGGCCGAATCCCCCGGCGGATGACCCCCGCCGGGGATGGGGCCTGGGACAACCCGCTGCGCGACGTGCGGGACAAGCGGTTGCCGCGGATCGCTGGCCCGTCCGGCATCGTGATCTTCGGGGTCACCGGTGATCTGTCCCGGAAGAAGCTGCTGCCGGCGATCTACGATCTGGCCAATCGGGGCCTGCTTCCGCCGGGCTTCGGCCTGGTGGGATTCGCCCGCCGGGACTGGACCCCGGAGGACTTCGGCCAACTCGCCCGGGATGCGGTCCGCCAGCACGCCCGCACCCCGTTCCACGAGGACGTCTGGCGGCACCTCGCCGAGGGGTTCAGGTTCGTTTCCGGCAGCGTCGACGACGATACCGCGTTCGACGAGCTCGCCCGGACGCTGGACGAACTGGATGCGGCGCGCGGGACCGGCGGCAACCACGCGTTCTACCTGTCGGTGCCGCCCGGCGCGTTCCCGGTGGCGCTCGGCCAACTGTCCCGGTCGGGAATCGCCGCCGCTCCGGAGGACCAGTGGCGGCGGGTGGTGATCGAAAAGCCGTTCGGTCACGATCTGGCCAGCGCCCGGGCATTGAACGAGTTGGTGGGCGAGGTCTTCCCGAGCGAGAGCGTCTTTCGCATCGACCACTACCTGGGCAAGGAGACGGTGCAGAACCTGCTGGCCCTGCGCTTCGCCAACCAGCTCTTCGAGCCGATCTGGAACGCGCACTACGTCGACCATGTGCAGATCACCATGGCCGAGGACATCGGGATCGGCGGCCGGGCGGGCTATTTCGACGGGATCGGCGCCGCTCGCGACGTGATCCAGAATCACCTGCTGCAGTTGCTTGCGTTGACCGCGATGGAGGAACCGGTCTCGTTCGAGCCCAGGGATCTCCGCATCGAGAAGGCCAAGGTCCTCTCCGCGGTCCAACTGCCCGCGGAGATCGACCTGAGCACCGCGCGGGGGCAGTACGCGGCCGGCTGGCAAGGCGGCGTCAAGGTGCCCGGTTATACCGACGAACAAGGGATCCCCCACGGGTCGAGGACCGAGACGTTCGCCGCGGTCAAGCTTCTCGTCGACACCCGCCGCTGGGCAGGGGTGCCGTTCTACCTGCGGACGGGCAAGCGGCTGGGTCGGCGGGTGACGGAGATCGCGGTGATCTTCAAGCGGGCGCCGCGACTCCCGTTCGCGCGCACCGACACCGATGAACTGGGGGCCAACGCGCTGGTGATCCGGGTGCAACCGGACGAGGGCACGACCATCCGATTCGGTTCCAAGGTGCCCGGCCCGACGATGGAGGTCCGGGATGTGTCGATGGACTTCCTGTACGGGCAATCGTTCACCGAGGCCTCGCCCGAGGCGTACGAGCGGCTGATCCTGGACGTGCTGCTGGGCGTGCCGTCGCTCTTCCCGCAGGACGAGGAGGTCGAGTTGTCGTGGAAGATCCTGGATCCGGTGATCGAGCACTGGGCACGATCGCGGGCGGCCCCGGAGCCGTATTCGGCGGGTACCTGGGGCCCGGCGTCGGCCGACGCGATGATGGCCCGGGACGGTCGCACCTGGCGCCGACCGTGAGCTGGCTGGGCGCGCGTTTCGGAGCCCCAGCCCTCGCGCGACGTCCGTGGGGCTCGCGCCGGGGGGGGCCCGCGTGATCATCGACCTGCCTTCGACGACCACGTCGAGCGTCAACCGCTCACTGGTGGACCTGCGCGAGCGGGGCGGAACCGTCGCCCTCGGCCGGGTGTTGACCCTGGTCATCGTCACCGACGACGGCAGCGCCGAGGAGCCGATCGAGGCGGCCAACAGCGCATCGTTCGAGCATCCGTGCCGGGTGATCACGGTCGCCAAGGGGCTTCGCCGCGGCGCACCGCGGATGGACGCGCAGATCCGGGTCGGCGGCGACGCCGGGGCCAGCGAGGTGATCGTGCTGCGGCTGTACGGCGAACTCGCCGATCACGGAGCGGCGGCGGTCGTGCCGTTATTGCTGCCGGACGCGCCGGTTGTCGCGTGGTGGCCGCGCGAGGCGCCCCCGATCCCCGCGGAAGATCCCATCGGCGCGCTCGCGCAACGCCGGATCACGGATGTGGCGCACCTGCGGCGGCCGTTCCAGGCGCTACAGCAACGGCAGGCGGGCTACCGGCCGGGTGACACCGACCTGACCTGGACCAGGCTGACCAACTGGCGCGGGCTGCTGGCCGCCGCGCTCGACCAGCCGGCGCACGAGGAGGTACTGTCCGCGACCGTGGCCGGCGCCGCGGACTCGGCCTCCGCGGACCTGCTCGCCGGGTGGCTGGCGCTCCGGCTGGGCTGCCCCGTCAGCCGCCGCAAGGCGGGCGCCGCCGGCAGCGGGATGCACAAGGTCGAACTGCGCCGCCCGTCGGGTCCGATCGTGCTGGCCCGCCCCGGAAGCGCGACCGCGACCCTCACCGCGCCGGGCCAGCCCGAACGGCGGATCTCGCTCCCGCGCCGGTCGCTGGCGGACTGCGTCGCGGAGGAACTCCGCCGCCTGGACGCCGACGAGGTCTACGCCGAGGTCCTCACGCTGGGCCTGCCGCTTCTCGACCGGGCCGGCTCCGGCGCATCCACCACGCCCGCCCGCACCCGTGGGAAACCTGTTTCCACGGGCGAAGGGGCGGGGACACCCACCAGCCGGCGCACGGCGGCGGAACCGGGAGGACAGCAATGACCAGGAAGATCGTGATGCACCCAACAGCGGACATGCTCGCCGCGACCACGGCCGCTCGATTGCTCGCCCGGCTGGTGGACTGGCAGTCGTCCGGGCGGGTCCCCGCCGTCGCGCTCACCGGCGGCGGGGTCGGCATCGCCACCCTCGCCCAGCTTGCCGCGTCACCGGCACGAGACGCCGTCGATTGGCGACGAATTGAGATCTACTGGGGTGACGAACGTTTCGTCCCCGCTGACGATGACGAGCGGAACGAGAAGCAGGCGCGCGATGCGCTGCTGGACAAGGTGGACCTCGATCCGGCGCGGGTGCATCCGATGGCACCGAGCGACGGCGAATTCGGCGGCGACGTCGACGCGGCCGCCGCCTCGTACGCGGGCCTGCTGGCGCACCGCGGCCCGCTCGACCTGGTGCTGCTGGGCATCGGACCGGAGGGCCATATCGCCTCCATGTTCCCGGACTCCCCCGCGGTGAAGGACGAACGTTCGGTCGTTGCGGTCCGCAACTGCCCCAAGCCGCCGCCGACCCGGATATCGCTCACCTTGCCGACCATCCGAAGCGCCACCGAGGTGTGGCTGATGGTCGCCGGCGAGGCAAAGGCGCCGGCCGTGGCGGCCGCGCTCGGCGGGGCCGATCCGGTCGCCGTACCGGCAGCCGGCGCCGTCGGTGCCGCCCGCACGTTGTGGCTGCTCGACGTGGCCGCCGCGTCCGGGCTTCAGCCCGGTACGGCAACGATGTAGTGATCATCACAGCCGCCCGGCGGGCGGGGTGGGGATCGCCGCGGACCGGAAGAGGCCGCGATATGTTTCGGTACACAAGCGCCCGAACGCCCGGGCCGGAAGAGGAGCACGCATCATGTCCGCGTCACAGGCACCCGTCACCGTCACCGTCACCGGCGCGGCCGGACAGATCGGCTACGCCATCCTGTTCCGCATCGCCTCCGGCGCGATGCTCGGCCCCGATCGGCCGGTGCGCCTGAAACTGCTGGAGATCACGCCGGCGCTCAAGGCCGCCGAGGGCACCGCGATGGAACTGGACGACTGCGCCTTCCCGCTGCTCGCCGGCATCGACATCACGGACAGCGCGACCAGGGCGTTCGACGGCGCCAACATCGCACTGCTCGTCGGCGCCCGTCCGCGAACCGCGGGCATGGAACGCGGGGATCTGCTCCAGGCCAACGGCGGCATCTTCAAACCCCAGGGTGAGGCGATCAATGCCGGTGCGGCCGAGGACATCAAGGTGTTGGTCGTCGGCAATCCCGCGAACACCAACGCGCTGATCGCGGCGCACTACGCGCCGGACGTCCCGAAATCCCGATTCACGGCGATGACGCGGCTTGATCAGAACCGGGCCACGTCCCAGGTCGCGGCCAAGCTCGGCGTCCCCGTCTCCGAGGTGCGCCGCATGACGATCTGGGGCAACCACTCCGCCACCCAGTACCCCGACCTGTTCCATGCCGAGGCGGGCGGCAGGTTGGTCATCGATCAGGTCGACCTCGAGTGGTTCGAGTCGATCTTCATCCCGACCGTGGCGGGGCGCGGCGCGGCGATCATCCAGGCTCGCGGCGCATCGTCGGCGGCGTCGGCCGCCAACGCGGCGATCGACCACGTGCGCTCGTGGGTGCACGGAACCGCCGAAGGCGACTGGGTGAGCGCGGGCGTGGTGTCCGACGGGTCCTACGGCGTGGAGGAGGGGCTGGTGTCCTCGTTCCCCGTCACCTCCACGGGCGGCGATTGGCAGATCGTGCAAGGCCTATCGATCGACAAGTTCTCCCGAGACAAGATCGATGCGTCGGTCGCGGAACTGGCATCCGAGCGGGACGCGGTGCGCGAACTCGGCTTGATCTGAACCGGGGGCCGCCGGTTCTGTGGATCCGCGCCAGAAGCATACGGCGCCAAACCATAGAAGTGGCGCGGCTCGCGCCACGGGAGAAGCAGCACGGATCGCGCCGCGGAAGAGGTGGCGCGGATCGCGGCGCGGGAGAAGCGGCGCTCAGAGCTCGTCCGGGACTTCCGTGCCGTTGGACGCACCGGTGAGCCCGGCGATGAGGTCGTCGAGCTCGTCCGGCCTCACCAGCACGGCTCGAGCCTTGGATCCCTCGCTCGGCCCGACGATCCCGCGGGTCTCCATCAGGTCCATCAGCCGGCCCGCCTTCGCGAACCCCACCCGAAGCTTGCGCTGCAGCATCGATGTCGACCCCAGTTGCGACGTCACCACCAATTCCACCGCCTGCAGCAAGAGATCCAGATCGGCGCCGATGTCGGGGTCGACGTCCTTTCCGGGTTCGGCCTTCGGGACGGTGACGCCTTCGGTGTACTCCGGCTCGGCCTGCTTCTTGACAAAGCTGACCACGGCGTGGATCTCGTCGTCCGATACATAGGCGCCCTGGATGCGGCTGGGCTTCGACGCGCCCATCGGCAGGTACAAGGCGTCCCCCATCCCGATCAGCTTCTCGGCGCCGGGCTGATCCAGGATGACCCTGGAATCGGTCAGCGAAGAGGTCGAGAACGCCAGTCGCGACGGAACATTCGTCTTGATCAGGCCCGTCACCACGTCGACGCTGGGCCGTTGCGTGGCCAGCACCAGGTGGATGCCGGCGGCGCGGGCCTTCTGGGTGATCCGCACGATGGCGTCCTCGACATCACGCGGGGCGGTCATCATCAGGTCGGCGAGCTCGTCGACGACCGCGAGGATGTAGGGGTAGGGCCGGTACACCCGTTCGCTGCCCAGCGGCGCGGTGATCTCCCCGGAGCGCACTTTGTCGTTGAAGTCGTTGATGTGGCGCACCCGGGACGACTTCATGTCCTGGTAGCGCTGCTCCATCTCCTCGACCAGCCAGGCCAGCGCGGCGGCGGCCTTCTTGGGCTCGGTGATGATGGGCGTGATCAGGTGCGGAATGCCTTCGTACGGAGTGAGTTCCACCATCTTCGGGTCGATCAGGATCATCCTGACCTCTTCCGGGGTGGCCCGCGCCAGCAACGACACCAGCATCGAGTTGACGAAGCTGGACTTGCCCGAGCCGGTGGAGCCGGCCACCAGCAGGTGCGGCATCTTGGCCAGGTTGGCGCAGATGAAGTCGCCCTCGATGTCCTTGCCCAGGCCGATCACCAACGGATGGTGGTCGGCGCGGGTGGACGGCGCGGAGAGCACATCGGCCAGCCGCACCAGTTCACGGTCGGAGTTGGGCACCTCGATGCCGACGGCGGACTTGCCCGGGATGGGCGCCAGCATCCGCACGCTCTCGGTGGCCACCGCGTAGGCGATGTTGCGGTGCAGCG
>CAZUXD010000051.1:0-16193 GCA_964624455.1 uncultured Actinomycetes bacterium
TCCTACCTGAGGCACGACTCAATTTTCGCGGGCAACTTGACATGAGGCACCTCGGCCACGATCCCGACGCTGGCCTTCGGGGAGCCCCACACCCGGCGCGCACGCGCCTACCGTGGAGACGTGAAGGTCGCGTGCGCGCAGTGCGGTTGCCTGGTCGATGCCGGCGTGCGGCTGCGCGTCTGCGGGCGGAAGGATTGCTGCTGCCGCCGGCTGCCGGTGGCGCCGGACGCGGCCCGCGGGCCCGACCGGCAACCGATCAGTTGATCCCGAACGATGCCAGCAGTTGCCGCGCCCCGCTGATCTCCTCGCTGGTCAACGGACCATAGGTGATGACGTAGTACAGGTACGTCGCCCCCATCTGTTTCGCCCCGGCATCGGCTTGGCGTTCCAGTGGCAGCGTCTGCGCCGGCAACTGGTGGTTCAGCGTGATGCATTGCAGCACATGGACATACTCATGCCGCACGATGTCCAGGATCAGGGTGTCCGGCAACAGGTAGCTGATGTATACGGGGCAGCCCGCCACGAACACGGTCGCCCCGGCGATTTCCGGATGATCGACGAATTCGGCGATCGTCACGCTCTGAAGCTGCGCGCCGCCGTCCGGCAGGAACGTGAGGGCCAGGTTGACCTTGTCGCCGATCCAGGGCAGTGCGGCCGCCTCCTGAACGAAGCGCTGGTTGTCGGACGTGGAGCCGCCCGAGCCACCCGAACCGCCCGTGCCGCCCGAACCGTCGGGTGGCGTCGACCCGCCGCCGGGATCCCCGCCGGAAGGTCCCGGCTGCGTGCCTGGCGGCGGCGCGGCGGGGCTTGCGGAGCCGATGATGCGTTCGGCTGCCGCCAGCACGGAATCACCGACGCTCGCCGACGCCCCCAGCGCGGTGATCGCCTTGAAGGCACCGGCCCCCGCCGTGAGGAACGCCTGCGCCTGCGGCGGGAGGGAATCCTGCTCGACCGTGAGCAGCGCGTCCGCGTTCTTGGCGGCCAGCGGACCGACCGCGAGGGCGTCCGGGAACCCGCTCACGCCGTTCGCGAGGAACACCCGCGTGCCACCCGCGTAGTGCTTGCCGGTCGCGTCGGTCAGGGTGCCGCGCGCGAAGGTGTACAGATCCGCCGCGGTGGCGAACCGGTTCTCCCCGGCGATCCGCTTGACGACGGTGACGCCGGCCGCCTTCGCCTGGTCGACCGCCGAGTCGGGCACCCGATCCGTGCCGCCCAGAACGATCAGTTGCTGGATACCCAGGGTGCCGATCGCAGCCACCACGGCCGGCGGCAGCTGGTCCGGGCCGGTCAGCAGGATCGGAATGCCGAGGGCGTTGCTGAGCGGACCGGCCGCCAACGCGTCGGTGTTGGCCACCCCGGAGGTCAGGATGGCGGTGGGCAGCTTCGCGCCACCGCCGGACAATGCCACCGCTGCCGGAGCGGCGCCGTCGACGCTGCTCGACGCCCGAACGGACGTCTCGTACCGGTTCGCGCCCTGGACGCGCACGAGGTAGTCGCCCGCAGCGCCCGCCACGCCGGCCGCGATCTCGTTGAGCCGGGCGGCAACCTCATCCGACACCGAGTCGGTCGCGCCCATGATGTAGATGACGGGCTTGCTCGCGCCTGCCAGCACGGTGCGCACGGCATCGGCAGTGACCGGCGCCAGCGTCGTGGCCTGGGTGAGCAGGATCGGCGCGCCGACGAGCCCGGCGAGATAGCCGGCGGCGAGCGCGTCGAAACCGCCCTTGGCGTTCTCCCCGTTGGCGATCACCACGGCGCTGGCATGGCCGAACTCCGCCGCGATCTTCGCCGCCGTCTCGTAACGACTGCCGCCCGCGATCCGATCCGCCGGCGCCACCGCGCGCAGTGCGCCCGCGAGAACCCCGTCATCCCCGAGCGCCGTCGGCTGGGCGAACGGCGTCGAGAGGGCCCCGCTCGGCAGGCCGACGGCGACCGCCCCGCCCGCGGCGCTACCTACCCCGCCTCCACCCGTCCCGGCGGGATCCGCCCATGCGGCGGGGCCGCCGACCAGCAGTCCGGCGACAAGGATCGCCGCTGCACAAACGCGCGGCAACCTGCCGCTGGTGGTGGACCGCATGGATCGCTCGCTCTCGTCGAAGCCGGATGGTGCGGCACTACATTCCCGCAGCATGCCGCGCGGGCGACGTGGTGACCCCGTGTCTCATCATGATCGGCGCCTCGGCCGCTGAATTGAGGTATGCCGCGCCGTACGCTGCGTTGGCGATTGCGACAGTGCGTCACGTCGTACCGAGAAAAGCATACGGTCGTGGCCCTGGCTGAGGCGACCCCGCCCGGCGGTCCGCCGCGCGGCCCGGGGAGACGCAGAGCAGCCGGGCCCCGCCTGCTGATTTTCCTGCCGATGCCGGATATGATGAAAATCATGCGGACTTTCATGCCTTCCACCACAGATTTTGTTGCATCGAGCGTACCGCCGAAGATGGTGCACGAAGTCCTCGGCCGCTACGTGCAAGCCGACGGCTTTCCGCTGGTGGTCGACACCAAGGCCAGCCGCGGCGCCACCATCGTCGACGCCGTCACCGGTGGCCATTACCTGGACCTGTACACGTTCTTCGCCTCGTCACCGCTGGGCATGAACCCACCCGGGATCGCGGACGATTCCGAATTCATGGCCCTGCTGGCCGAGGTGGCGGCCAACAAACCGGCCAACTCCGACGCGTACACGACGCACTACGCCGAGTTCGTGCAGACCTTCGCCCGCGTCCTCGGCGACCCGGCGCTGCCACATCTGTTCTTCATCGAGGGCGGCGCGCTGGCGGTGGAGAACGCGCTCAAGGTCGCGTTCGACTGGAAGTCGCGGCGCAACGAGGCGGCGGGCCGCCCACCCGACCTGGGAAGCAAGGTGCTGCACCTGACCCGGGCGTTCCACGGCCGGTCCGGCTACACGATGTCGCTAACCAACACGGACCCGGTCAAGACGGCCCGCTACCCGACGTTCGACTGGCCGCGCATCGACGTGCCCGCCATGATCTTCCCGATCGAGGACCACCTGGACGAGGTGATCGACGCCGAATCCCGCGCGCTGGCCCAGGCACGCGCCGCGTTCGAGGCGAACCCGCACGACATTGCGTGCTTCATCGCCGAGCCGATCCAGGGCGAGGGCGGGGACAACCACATGCGCGCCGAGTTCCTGCTGGCCATGCAGAAGATGTGCCTCGAATACGACGCGCTGTTCATCCTGGACGAGGTGCAGACCGGAGTCGGGCTGACCGGCAGCGCCTGGGCCTACCAGCAACTGGGCCTGCAGCCCGATGTCGTCGCATTCGCCAAGAAGGTCCAGTTGGGCGGGATCATGGCGGGCCGGCGGGTGGATCTGGTGCCACAGAACGTCTTTCGCGTGCCGAGCCGGATCAACTCCACCTGGGGGGGAAACCTCACCGATATGGTCCGCTCCCGGCGGCTGCTGCAGATCATCGAGCGGGACGGATTGATCGCCCGCGCCGCGGACCTCGGCGAAACACTGCTGAAGGACCTTCGCCGGGTCGGCGAGGCGCACGAGAACCTCGTGTCGAACGTCCGGGGCCGCGGCCTGATGTGCGCGCTGGACGTCACGTCCGCCGCCGTGCGGTCGGCGGTGCTGCGGAAGATGTATGACGATGCACATGTGATCGCGCTCGGCTGCGGGGAGCGCAGCATCCGCTTCCGGCCGTCGCTGGCCATCACGCGTGAGGAGTTGGGCCAGGCGGTCGACGCGCTGGACAACGTCCTCACCACGGTCGGGAAGGAGCACTGACATGCCGGCCCAATCCATCACCTCGATCATCGGCGGATCCCCGGCGGCCGGGCCTGCGGCACACGTGTACCGCTCGGTGAACCCGGCGCACCTGGACCAGACGGTCGCCGAGGTGACGCTGGCAGGCGCGGACACCTTCGCCCGCGCCTGCGCCGTCGCACATCGCGCGCAGCAGGCGTGGTCGGACGTGCCGCCGCCGGTTCGCGGCCGGGCCATCGCCACCATCGGCCGGCTCGTGGAGGCCAACGCGGAGGCCCTGGCGAGCATCATCACCGCGGAGATCGGCAAACCGCGCGCCGAAGCGCTCGGCGAGGTCCGCGAGATCGTCGACACCTGCGACTTCTTCCTCGGCGAGGGGCGCCGCCTCTACGGCCAGACGGTCCCCAGCGAGATGCCCGACAAGAACCTCTTCACGTTCCGCAACCCGGTCGGAACGGTCGCCGTCATCACCGCCGGCAACTTCCCGGTGGCGGTACCAAGCTGGTATCTCATCCCGGCTCTGCTCACCGGGAACACCGTGGTGTGGAAGCCGGCCGAGTACGCCGCCG
Source organism: uncultured Actinomycetes bacterium (assembly GCA_964624455.1). Taxonomy (GTDB): domain Bacteria; phylum Actinomycetota; class Actinomycetes; order Mycobacteriales; family Nakamurellaceae; genus Nakamurella. The sequence goes on from CAZUXD010000051.1 coordinate 4,300, forward strand.
CCGCGGCGCAGGCTCTCTACGAGCTGCTGGTGCGCGGCGGGGGCCTGCCCGACGGAGTGCTCAACATCGTGCACGCGGACGGCGCCTCGACGTTCGCGGGCCTGACCGCGGCCCTGCACGAAGGCACCGTCGACAAGATCGGCTTCACCGGTTCGTCGGCGGTCGGGAGCAAGATCGGCGAACTCGCCGGCCGTCACCTCCAGACGCCATGCCTGGAACTGGGCGGCAAGAACCCGATGGTCGTCTGCCCGGACGCCGACCTGGACGTGGCGGCCGAGGGCGCGCTGTTCGCCGGGTTCGGCACCGCCGGGCAGCGCTGCACCTCCCTCGGCACGGTGATCGTCCACGAATCCGTGCACGAGGAGTTCCTGGCGAGGTTCGACGCCGCGGTCCGCTCCGCCGTGATCGGCGACCCGGACGGCAACGACGTGCTGTACGGCCCGATGCTGGATCAGAAGTTCGCCGACAGCTACGAGAAGTACCTCGGGTGGGTCGCGCCCCACCACCGCGTCCACGGGTCGAGCGGCACCGGCCGGATCACCGTCGCGAATCCGCGGGAGGGGTTCGTCGGCGACCCGGCGGCCGGTCTGTATTACCACCCGGTGATCGTGGACGGGGTGCGCCCCGGCGACGAGCTGTTCCTGCAGGAGACCTTCGGTCCCATTGTGGGGATGACGACGTACACAGACCTTGCCGAGGCGATCGAGTTGGCGAACAAGCCCGGGTACGGGCTCTCCAGCTCGATCTACACGAACGACCCGAAGTCGGTGTTCCGCTTCCGCCGCGGCATTTCGGCCGGCATGGTCAGCGTCAACAATTCGACCTCCGGCGCCGAGGCACACCTGCCGTTCGGCGGGAATGGCAAGTCCGGCAACGGCTCCCGGCAATCGGGTATCTGGGTGCTCGATCAAATGACGCGCTGGCAGGCGATGAACTGGGACTACTCCGGCAAGCTGCAGAAGGCACAGATGGACGTGGCAGAGTTGACGCCGCAGATGGACTTCCGCCTGTAGGAATGGGGTTGAGACAAGTGACGCCGCCCGACGAGATCGCCCAATCGCTCATCGAATCCCTGGCGGGCCTGGCTCCGGCGGACGAGGCGCCAGGCGCCAGCGCGGGCGCCCAGCCGCCAGGGGAGCACGCCCCGATCGCCGCGGGCAGCGCGCTGACGGTCGCCGAATGCCGCACGATCTTCGCGGCGCAGGCGACCAGCCGGCACCTGGACCTGACCGCTCGACGGATGCAGGCCGCCGGGCGCGGCTACTACACGATCGGCTCCTCCGGGCACGAATCGAACGCGACCGTCGCCGCCGCGCTGCGGCCGACCGATCCGGCGCTGCTGCACTACCGTTCCGGCGGCTTCTACGTCCGGCGGTCCTGGCAGCACCCAGGGCTCGATCCGATCGCCGACGTGCTGGCCGGGGTCGCCGCGGCTGCCGACGAGCCGATCGCCGGCGGGCGGCACAAGGTGTTCGGACGCCACGAGATCGCCGTCATCCCACAGACATCCACCATCGCCTCGCACCTGCCCCGGGCCGTCGGCGTCGCGTTCGCGATCGACCGCGCACGCAAGCTGGGCGTGCGCTCCGCCTGGCCGGACGACGCGATCGTGCTGGCCAGCGTCGGCGACGCGTCGATGAACCACTCCACCGCAACCGGTGCGATCAACGCCGCGAGCTGGTGCCGCTACTCCGGCCTGCCCATGCCGCTGCTCTTGGTCTGCGAGGACAACGGGCTCGGGATCAGCGTGAGGACCCCGGCCGGCTGGATCGCCGCCGCCTACCGCGACAGGCCCGAGATCCGGTACTTCGCCGCCGACGGGTCAGATCCCGCGGCGGTGTTCGATGCGACCGCCGCGGCCGCAGATCACGTGCGGCGCAAGCGCTCCCCGGCGCTGCTGCACCTATCGACGGTTCGGCTCTACGGGCATGCCGGGTCGGATGTGGAGTCGGCGTACCGCACCCCCGCCGAGATCGCGGCCGACACCGCACGCGATCCGCTGCTCGGCACGGCCCGGCGGCTTCTCGACGCCGGGGCGATAAGCGCCGACGACCTCGCCAAGGAGTTCACCGCGATCGGCGAAGACGTCGCCGCTGCCGCCGACGTCGCGATGACGAGGGCACCGCTCAAGTCCCGCGCCGAGGTCGTCGCGCCGCTGGCCCCGCGACGGGACGAAGCGCTTGCGGCAGAGGTGGTCTCCGCGCCCGAACCCGAGGACATCGGTACCCCGCTCACGCTGGCCCAGTCGGTCAACCGCGCCCTTCGCGACGAACTCGCCCGGCGGCCCGAGATGCTCTTGTTCGGCGAGGACGTCGCCCGCAAAGGCGGCGTGTACGGCGCGACCCGCGGCCTGCAGTCGGTGTTCGGACGGGCGCGGGTGTTCGACACGCTGCTGGACGAGCAGACGATCCTCGGCCTGGCGCTGGGTTCGGCGGTGACGGGGCTGCTGCCGGTGCCGGAGATCCAATACCTCGCCTATCTGCACAACGCCGAAGATCAACTCCGTGGGGAAGCCGCGACGCTGCAGTTCTTCTCGCGCGGGGCGTACCGCAACCCGATGGTGGTCCGGATCGCGGGGTACGGCTATCAGAAGGGCTTCGGGGGCCACTTCCACAACGACAACTCCGTCGCGGTGCTGCGCGACATCCCGGGCGTCGTCATCGCATCCCCGTCCCGCGGGGACGACGCGGCCGCCATGCTGCGCACCTGCCTCGCCGCGGCCGCCGCCGACGGATCGGTGTGCGCCTTCATCGAACCGATCGCCCTGTACCACACCAAGGACCTGTACGAGCCCGACGACAACGGCTGGCTGGGGCCTTATCCCCCGCCGGCCTGGCACGTACCGATAGGCAGCGCGCGGACCTACGGCGACGGTGCGGACCTGACGATCGTGACGTTCGCGAACGGGGTCCCGCTCTCGCTGCGGGCTGCGAAGCGCCTTGCCGGTGACGATATCCGTTGCCGCGTGGTCGATCTGCGCTGGCTGGCGCCGCTGCCGGTAGACGACATGCTGCGCGAGGCCGGCGCGACCGGGCAGGTGCTGGTGATCGACGAGACCCGGCGTACCGGCGGCGTCGGCGAAGGCATCATCGCGGCGTTGGTGGAGAACGGATTCACCGGCCCCGTCGCCCTGGTGGCGAGCGCGGACTCGTTCATCCCGCTCGGCCCGGCGGCGAACCTGGTGCTGGTGAGCGAGGACGAGATCGTCGAGGCAGCCAAGAAACTGGCCCGCCGGTAGTGCATCGGGAGGGATCCAATGGTTCTCTGGAAGCGAGCCAGATTCCTGGGTCGCTGGTAAACTGGGACAATGCCCGGGACCGTCAAGACCACCATCGAACTGCCGGAGGACCTGCTCCAAGAGATCAAGATGCGCGCCGTGCAGCAGCATCGCCGGATCAAGGATGTGGCTGCCGACGCGCTTCGGCGCGGGCTCGCGGCCGATGAACCGTCCGGGCGGACCGTCCGGCACAGGGTGCAGTTCCCGCTCATTCGCAGCACTCACCCGGCACGGCCGGGCCAGGAGTTGACCCCGGACCGGGTCGCACAGATCCTCATCGACCACGAGGTCGAGTGGGCGCTTCAGGGGGAACGTGATCATTCCTGATACGAACGTGTGGATCGCACTTATCGTTTCGGCGCACCCTCACCACCGGTCGGTCGCATCGTGGTTCGATTCCATCGACGAACCGGACACCGTCAGATTCTGTCGGGTGACGCAGCGCTCGACGCTCCGGCTGCTGACCACTACGGCGATCCACGCGCCTCACGGCGACGCCCCGCTCTCGAACAAGGACGCCTGGCTCGTCTACCAACAGGCATTGTCCGATGATCGCATCGGATCACTCGTATCCGAACCGCACGGGATCGAGCCGATCTGGCAGCGGCTCTCTACCCGCGGTGCGGCGTCGCCCAAGCTGTGGATGGACTCCTACCTGGCCGCGTTCGCGATCGCCGCGGGAATGACGTTGGTGACGATCGACAAGGCCTTCCGGCAATTCCGTGAGCTCGACCTGCACCTGATCGAATGAGCAGCAACGCGCTGGTGTGCCCTTTCGGTTTGAGGGGGCAGGTAGGTGCTGCCGTGCATGATCGCGGCACCGGGCGACCGCTGCCAGGCGAAGTCGTGCATGGCCGCGCCGGCTCACTGGCAGCATCGGGTCAGTCGCGGGCGGCCCGCCAGCCGGCGGCCTTGGCCTGGGGTTCGGTGCAGAACCAGCGTTCGCCCTTCGCGGTGTTGATCTTTGTGGCGTCGTAGCTGTGCGATTTGGGAAGGTGGTATATCTTCTCGCCCTTGCTGTTGATGTTGCCCTTGATCACGCAGGCGCCGCCGGTGGCCGCGGTCGGTGGCGGCGTGGTCTTCTTCGGCGGTGACGGCGTGGTCTTCTTCGGCGGTGACGGCGGCGCGCTCGTCCTCGGGGTAGTGGCCGGTTTCGGTGCCGCCGTGGCCGTTCGCACCAGGGAGGGGTAGCCGCCGCACGCACGCCACAAGCCGGTGCCGGCGGCCTTCGCGGTGGCTTCGGCGGCACGGTAGGCCCGCTGACCGTTGTAGGGCCGGTCGAAGGTGTATTCGCGGCCCAATCCCTCGCGGATCAGCATCAGCGCAACGGAAGTACCGTCGGGCAGGAGCACGTGGCGCAGCAGCCGGCCGTACTGGTCGACATCTGCCTGACTGCCGTCGGCCTGCAGCCGGACCTGCTTGCTCTGCACGAGGGATTGCATGCGGCTGGCGGCGCGTTGGGCGTAGCACTGTTCGGCGTAGCCGGGCTTGTGCAGTTCCGGGGTGTCGACCCCGATGATCCGGATGGTGTGCTTCGCCCCGCCGATCCGCACGTTGATCGTGTCGCCGTCGACGACCCCGGCCACCGCGTACAGCGGACCGGCCGACGCGCCGGCCGCGTCGGACGTGCCGCGCGGCGTTGTCGCCACCGTCGCTGTTGTTGCGGTCGCGGACGGCGTTGTCGGGCTCGCGGCGCTACCCGTGCCGAAGTCGGCGGTCGCACGGGCGGCTGTCGGCGTCGACCCGCCCGTGGGCGTTGCGGTCGTTCGGCCGTCCGAACGTGGCGTGGGCGTGATCGGCTTCGCCGTCCCGGGTGTGCCCGCGGGTTCGGCCGGTGTCCGAGCACCGGCGGAGTCCACCTCCACGGCGGTGACGGACATGCCGGTGGCCAGGTTCGACGACTGGCCGGCGGTGATCGGCTGGTGGGCAGCGGCGCAGGAGGCGAGCAGGACGCCGATCGCGAGCGCACCGGTCAGGACGCGTATCCGCACGGCGTTGGTCACCTTCCGACTCTCGGGACCGCACGCCCGGCGACCCGATGGGGTTAGAACAACCTAACGGATCCGGTTCCGGCAGCGGCCCGAGCCGCGTTACCGCGAGCGTGAATTCCGCGCGGCGCGCTTCTCGCGGACCCGGACGTTGATGCGCATCGGGGAACCGGCGAAGTCGAAGTCCTCGCGCAGCCGGCGTTCGATGAAGCGCCGGTAGCCCGCCTCGAGGAAGCCGGTGGTGAACAGCACGAAGGTGGGCGGCTGGATCGCCGCCTGGGTCGCGAAGAGCACCCGCGGTTGCCGCCCACCTCGCGCGGGCGGCGGGGTCGCCGCAACGAGATCGGAGAGCCACCCGTTGAGCCGGCCGGTGGTGATCCGCCGGTCCCACGAGGCCAGTGCGCTGCGGAGCGCCGGCGCGAGCCGATGAACACCCCGACCGGTCGCGGCGGAGACGTTGATCCGTTGCGCCCACGTCACCCGCGACAGATCCCGGTCCAGTTCCTTGTCGCTCGCCGCCCGCCGGTCGGCATCGACCAGGTCGGCCTTGTTCATCGCGATCACCAGTGCGCGGCCGGATTCGATGACCATCGAGATCACCCGCTGGTCCTGCTCGGTCATCGGCTCGGCGGTATCGATCAACACCACCGCGACCTCCGCGGCCTGCAGCGCGGCCTGGGTGCGCAACGACGCGTAGAACTCCGTCCCCGAAGCGGTGCTGACCTTGCGGCGCAGGCCTGCGGTGTCCACGAATCGCCACACCTCGCCGTCCAATTCGACCAGCGAATCGACCGGATCGACGGTCGTGCCCGGTTCGTGATGCACCACCGAGCGCGATTCGCCGGTCAACCTGTTGAGCAGCGAGGACTTCCCCACATTTGGTCTTCCAAGCAGCGCAACCCTTCTCGGTCCCGCTGCCGCGTCCACGACCTCGCGCGGGGCCGTCGGCACGGCGTCCAAGATCGCGTCCAGCAGGTCGCCGGAACCGCGCCCGTGCAGCGACGACACCGCATACGGCTCGCCCAGACCCAGCGACCACAGCGCCGCGGAGTCCGCCACGACGCGCTCGTCGTCGACCTTGTTGGCCACCAACAGAACCGGGACGGCGGAGCGCCGCAGCGCCTTCGCCAGAGCCTCGTCCGTCGTCGTGGCACCCACGGTCGCGTCCACCACCAGCACCACCACGTCGGCCACCTGCATCGCGCGATCCGCTTGCGCCGCAACCGCTGACGCCATCCCGCGGGCATCCGGCTCCCACCCACCGGTATCGACCACCGTGAACGTCCGACCGCGCCACAACCCGTCGTACGCGACCCGGTCCCGGGTGACGCCGGGGACGTCCTGCACGACAGCTTCGCGCCGCCCGATGATCCGGTTCACCAGCGTCGACTTCCCCACGTTCGGCCGGCCCACCACCGCCACGACCGGAGCCGGCGGAGGAGACGCCGGCCCATCGCCGTCGGCGCCGGACGAGGACTCCCAGCCGACGAATTCCTGCTCGTCGCTCCACGTGCCGTCCGCCAGGTACTCCTTGGCGTCGGGATCACCGGTCATCTCGCGCCCCCCGGAATCCATCCGATGCCCCCGTTCGAATGCGGTGCGCCCGCGCCGATCTCGGCGTCCAGATCGACGACCAGCCCGGCGAGGCGCTGCCTGATGGTCTCGGTCGCCGCCGCGATCGCCGTCCGGCCGGCGCCCTGCGGAATGTCGAAGGCGCCGCCGACGCGCACCTGGACGATCGGCAGGAACCGGGGGGCGCGCCGGCCGACCGGACGGGCCGTGCCCCGCAGCGCGACGGGCACCACCGAGGCGCCCGCCCGGGCGGCCAGCCAGCCCGCCCCGTTGAACACCGAGGCGACATTGCCCGGTCCCCGGGCACCTTCCGGGAAGATGCCGATGGCTCCGCCGGCGCGCAGTTGGGACAGCGCCGCCATCAACACCTCTCGTTGCGGCGCAGCGCGATTGATGGCGTACTGACCCACCGTTGTGAGCAGCCAGCCCAACGGTCCGCGGAGCACCTCCGCCTTGACCAGGAACGAGATCCGCCGCGGCAACCGGCCGAACAGGATCGGCCCGTCGAGGAAGGTCGTGTGGTTGGCGACCACCACCAGCGGGCCGGACGGCGGCATGTTCTCCTCGCCGCGAATCCTCATCCGGTACAACGAATGCGACAACGCGATCCCGATCCGCCGGCCGCGGTCCACATTTCGCGGCGTGATCGCCTCCGGCACCGGGTCATCCCCACCGCCGAGCCGCCGCCACCGCACCGGTTCGGACAGCACGGCCCCGCTCACGCGATCCCCCTGGCCGCGGCGAGTTCCAGCACGGCTTCGACGGTTTCCTCGACGCCGAGCGCCGAGGTGTCGATGACCACCGCGTCGGCGGCGGCCTGCAACGGCGCATGCCGCCGGCTCGCGTCATGGCTGTCGCGACGGTGCAGATCGGCGGCGACCGCCGCGACCGCCGCGTCGTGATCATCCGCCGCCGTCGGACGGGCGGCCGACGACGCCGATCCAGAAGCGCCGACCGTCTGCCGGAACCGGCGCCGGGCGCGTTCGCCGGCGTCTGCGGTCAGGTAGATCTTCAGCGCCGCTTCCGGGGCGATCACCGTGCCGATGTCGCGGCCCTCGACCACCATCCGCCCCGACCGTGCCAGGGTGCGCTGCGGGCCGAGCAGGAACGCGCGAACGGCCGGATTGGCCGACACCGGCGTCACCGCCGTCGTCACGTCCCGATCCCGGATCCGGTCGGTCACATCGCGGCCGTGCAACTCCTGTCGCTGCCGACCGGGTTCGGTGGGCACGGATGCGAAATCCAGGCCTGACAGGGATCGGGCGACCGCGGGGACGTCCTCGGGATCGATGCCGGACCGCAGGACGTGCAACGCGACGATCCGATACATCGCCCCCGTGTCCAGGTAACCGGCGCCCAACTGCTCGGCCACCCGGCGGGCGACGGTGGACTTCCCGGTCCCGGAAGGCCCATCGATCGCAACCACGAACCGGGCAGGGTCAGCCGGCCGCACCTGCCGATCCTGCATCACATCCCCACCGAGCGGTACAGGCGCGATACCTCCACGGACCGTAGTCTACGCAGCGTCCCCGGTCGTTGATGCCCCAACTGAACGTCTCCGATGCGGGTGCGAACCAGGCGGGACACCGGATGTCCGACGTCCGCGAGCATCCGGCGAACCAGCCGCTTGCGGCCCTCGTGCAGCACGACCTCGACCACGGCCCGGCCGCCGAGCACGTCCGTTACATCGAAGGAGTCCACCTTCGCAATCCCGTCATCGAGTTGCACGCCGCTCCGCAGGCGCCTGCCCAGGTCCCGGGGAATGGGGCCGGGCACCTCGGCCATATACGCCTTCGGCACCCCGAACGACGGGTGGGTCAGGCGGTGCGCGAGTTCGCCGTCGTTGGTCAGCAGCAGCAGGCCCTCGGAATCGACGTCCAACCGGCCGACGTGAAACAGGCGCGTGGTAAAACCCCAGTCCTGCAGAAGCCGCCCGACATGCGGCCGGCCCTGCTCATCGGACAGGGTCGAGAGCATGCCCGGCGCCTTGTTGAGCGCCAGGTACACCAGGTCCTGGCGAAGCACGACGCGGTCGCCGTCCACGTGGACGACGGCACGCTGCGGGTCGATCCGCACCCCCATCTCGCGGACCACGATGCCGTCGACCCGCACCCGGCCCGCGCGGATCAACTCCTCGGCCCGGCGCCTGGACGCGACACCGGCCCCCGAGAGCGCCTTTTGCAGTCGGACGGCCGTCTCCGCCGCGTCTGGGCCGCCGTCGCCGTCGCGGTCGCCGTCGCTGCCCATGTCGCTGTCGCTGCCCCGGTCAGGGCCATGGTCTGCGCGGTGGCCGCGGCCCTCGCCGCGGCGTTCATCGCGGCTCGCACCACGACCGCGCCGCGGTTGCCGCCGATCGTCAGAGCTCATGGATCGCGTCCACATCGGGAAGCAGCGGACCGAGGGGCGGGAGGTCTTCGATGCTGGAAAGGCCCATCCGCTCCAGGAACATCTCGGTGGTGCAGTACAGGATGCCGCCGGTGTCCGGATCGGTGCCCATCTCCTCGATCAGCCCCCGGGACGTGAGCGTGCGGATGACACCGTCCACGTTGACGCCCCGTACCGCGGCGACCCGGGAGCGGGTGACGGGCTGCCGGTACGCGATCACGGCCAGCGATTCCAGCGCCGCCTTGGACAGCCGGGTGTGGGCGCCGTCCAACACGAAGTTCTCCACGATGGGGGCGTACTTGTCGCGGCTGTAGAAGCGCCAACCGCCGCCCGCCTCCCGTAGCTCGATGCCCGACCCGGCGGCCGCCAGTCGCTCGGCCATCGCCACCAGGTGCTGCCGGATCTGGGTGGCCGAGCGGCCGACCGCGGGCGCCAACGCCGTCTCCGTCACCGGCGCGTCAACGATCAGCAGCACCGCCTCCAACGCGGCGGGCACCTCCTCGTCGGGGAGGAGCACCGGCTCGGCATGCTCCGCCTCGCCCGGCTCCTCGCCGTCAGCCGGTGCTGCGCCGCCGGCCCACACCGCGCCGTCGGCCGGTGCTGCATCGTCCGGGCGATCCCCCTCGCCGTTGGCCGGCCGGGCCGCCGAATGAACCTCGTCACCGACGACATCTCCTGCGTCCCAGCGCCCTTCGGCATCCGCGGCCGATTCGGCCTCCGCGGTCAGTTGAGCGTGCGCGGGAGCTTCCGTACGCTGCTCGCTCACTCGTACTCCTCGTCGGTGTCCCGCACGCCGCGGCCGTCCGCATCCCCGGTCCAGCGTACGGTCAGGGCGCCCAGCGGCTCCTGCTGGTCGAAGGCCACCGCGTCGCTCCGATACAGGTTCAGCAGGGCCAGGAACCTGGCGACGACCTGCATCAGCGTGGTGCAGTCGGCGACCAGTTCGACGAAGGTCGCGCTGCCCGCGGCCGCGAGCCTGCCCGCGATCGTCGCGGTATGCTCGCCCACCGATTCCGGATTGGCGTGCAGATGGCCAACCCCGACCTGAAGCGGCGGCGGCTTCGGCGCGAAGGCGGCGGCGGCCAGTTCCGCGAAACCCGCTGCATCCAGCCCGATCCGGACCTTGGGAAGCAGCGAGAGGTAGCGCTCCTCCAGCGTGACGGCGCGCGGGTATCGACGCAGCGTCGATGCCTGCATCTCGGCGAACATCGCGGCGACCTGCTGGTAGGCACGCAGCGCCAGCAGCCGGGCGAACAGCAGGTCCCGCGATTCGAGCAGCATCAGGTCCCGCACATCGGCCTCGTCCGCGCCGGGGAGCAGGCGGGCGGCCTTGAGGTCCAGCAGGGTCGCGGCCACCACCAGGAACTCGGTCGCCTGATCCAGGTCCCATGCCGGCCCCATGGATCTGATGTGCGCGATGAAATCGTCCGTCACCCGGTGCAACGCGATGTCCGTGATGTCCATCCGTTGGGCGCTGATGAGCTGCAGCAACAGGTCGAACGGGCCGTCGAAGTTGTCGAGCCGCACGTGAAACGACGCCGACCGCTCCGGCACTGCATCCGTCACGGTGCGCTCGTAAAGGTGCCGGGCCGGGGCGCGCAGGTCCGTCCCTCCGGCGCCATGATGCCCGGCCCGACCAACCGAGTGCGGGAGGCCGTCACCGCCCGGTCCATCTCGCGGGCCCGGAAGCCGCAAGGCCCGGGCGCACGGGCATCACCGGGCGATCACCTCGCGAGCCAGCGACCGGTACGCGTCGGCGGCGGCGGACGCGGGCGCGTAGGTGGTGATCGGTTCGGCGGCCACCGTCGTCTCCGGGAACTTGACCGTGCGCGCGATGACGCTGTCGAAGACCAGGTCACCGAACCGTTCGACCAGCATCGCGACGACCTCCTTCGCGTGCACGGTGCGGCCGTCGAACATCGTCACCAGCACCCCGCCGATCTGAAGGTCCGGGTTGATGCGGGCCTTGACCTTTTCCACCGTGTCCATCAGCAGGGCCACGCCGCGCAGCGAGAAGAACTCCGCCGCGAGCGGCATCACCACCTGGTGCGAGCAGGCCAGGGCGTTGACGGTCAGCAGGCCCAGTGACGGCTGGCAGTCGATGAGCACGTAGTCGTAGGCGTGCAGCAGCGGCCGCAACGTCCGGGCGAGGGTCTGCTCGCGACCGACCTCGTTGACGAGTTGCACCTCGGCGGCGGACAGGTCGATGTTGGCGGGGATCAGGTCGAGGCCCTCGATCCGGGTGGGTACCAGCACGTCGGTGACGGCCGTGCCCGGTTCGAGCATCAAGTTGTAGATGGTGCGATCGAGTTCGTGGGACGCAACTCCCAGGCCGGCCGACAACGCTCCCTGCGGATCGAGGTCGACCAACAGGACCCGCCGGCCGAATTCGGCGAGCGCCGCGCCGAGGTTGATGGTCGAGGTGGTCTTGCCCACGCCGCCCTTCTGGTTGCACATGGCGATCACGGTGGCCGGTCCGTGGCCGGTGAGCGGCGGCGGGTCCGGTATGCGCCGCACGGGTCGGCCCGTCGGCCCGAGCCTCTCGGCGGCGGCGTCCGCAGGCTGCGGCGATACCGGGGAGGTCACCGGCATGCCGGGTGCGACAGCGCGCGGGCCGGTTCCGTCCACGGCGGTGCGGTCCGGTGCCGGGGAACCGTCCGTACCCCGCCCAT
>CAZUXD010000052.1:0-15462 GCA_964624455.1 uncultured Actinomycetes bacterium
CAAATCAGCCCATCACTACGACCCCAACCGGGGCCACTTCAAGCTGTCACACTCATGCGCGTCGTCGATGGCCGGACTGCCCGGCTCGGCCCGGCCGTGTCGGGCCACCTCGACCGGGCCGTGCTCGCCGACGTGCACGAACACGATCCGTTCGTCGACGCCGGCGCCATGCACACGCGCCCACACCGTCTGGCCGAGCAGCCGGTGCGGCACCGAGTAGGAGCCGCCCTCGAAGGCCACCATCGGGGTGCGGTCCGGGACCTGGCGGGTCTGGCCGAACGCCACCGTGTGCGGGGCCGCGGGCAGCGGGTGCAGCCGCAGCCTCTCGGTGGCCAGCATCTCGGCCGGGACCCGCCGGGTCGTGGAGTGCACCCGGTTGTTGACCAGGGCCATGAACGCGGTGCACGCCGCCTCCAACTCGGCGAAACTGCCGTAGGTGCCGGCGAGATTCACCTCGGTGGGCACGATGTCGGCCTTGGCGAGCTTCACCGTGTTCTCCACGCCGCCCTTGGAAGCCGGGTCCGCCGGCTGGCAGGTGTGCACCGTCACCGAGTAGTGCCGGGCGAAGGACACGACCTGCTGGTTGCGCACCGGGATCCGGGCGACATGCTCGACGGTCACGGACTTCTCGTTGTCGGTCAACACATACGTCGGCGCCCCGCCCAGCAGCCGGAACGTGACATCCAGGGCGGCGAACACACTGGGGATGGTGCGGTCCCGCAGGGCGATCACCACCCGGAAGCGGGACCAGGCCAGCCACGCGCAGAACAACACCGTCTTACGACCGTCGATGACCGGGCCGTCACCGAAGTCGTACTGCAACCACAGTCCCGGCTCGGTCACCCACGGCCGGTGCACCCGTACCCGACCTGCCCGGTAGTTCCGCTTGGCATCCGCGACCGCCCGGCGGGTCGTGCGATCCGACCCGACAAAGCCCATCAACGCCAGTTTGGCGTGCGCCTTGTCGGCGCGGATGCGCCCTTTGGAGTCCTCGACCCACTTCTCGATGTTGGACAGGAACGGCTCGATCAAAAGCCGCCGCTCCGCCCGCGGCGGCCCGTCCCCGCCGGCGTCACGCTCGGCGACGACCCTCGCGACCGTGTTGTGTGAACACCCCGCCAACTCGGCGGCGGCTCGCAACGAACCGGTCAAATCGTACGCTTCCAGAATTTTCATGGCTTCCTCGGCAGACTTCATGTCGGTCCCTCCCGGGCGATCGCGCGGACGTTTCAGCACGCCAAGCGCAGCCCGGGAGGGGCCCTAACCGCGGGACGCGGCAGGGCAGGAACAAGATCGTGTCCATCACACCCGGCAACCCGGGTGGTCAACTTCGTGGCCGCCACCGGTCAGAAACCGTGGCCATCACCGGTCAGTTTCGTGGCCGCCAGTGGTCAGTTTTCCATGGCCGCCAACATTCGTGCGTCTTGTTCTGTGTTGACTCCGGAAGATGGCTGGCGGCTCGGACTGTCGAGGGGCGCCCGAGGGGACGTGAGGGCCGATGAGTCCGTGGCAGGCCAGGGCCGGCGGTCGGCGATGACGTCGGTGTCGACCAGTACGCCACTGGGGCGGAACGCCGAGGTGCGCCGATTCGACGATGTGGTGCGTTCGCTGTTCGCCGAGCGGCGGATCGAACTGGTCCGTATGGCCGTGTTGCTGGTCGATGATCGCGAGACGGCGCAGGACGTGGTCCAGGAGGCGTTCTTGCAACTGCACGCCCGGCGCCGATCGCTCACGTCACCGGACAAGGCGTTGGCATATCTGCGGCGGTGCGTGCTCAACGGCGCCCGGTCGGTGCTGCGCAAGCGCCGCACAACCCGCGGCATCGCCTGGGAGGGTGCACCCGTCGAGCCCGGGGCGGACGCGGCGGTGATGTCGGCGTTCGAGCAGCGTGCCGTGGTGGAGGCGGTGCGCGGGCTCCCCGCTCGCCAGCAACAGGTGGTGATCTTGCGGTTCTGGTTGGATCTGGCCGCGAGCCAGGCCGCCGAGGTGTTGGGCGTGCGACCGGGCGCGGTGGCTGCGGCCACGTTCAAAGCAACCCGCGCATTGGAGCGTGTGCTGTCCGATCAAGGAATCGGGGTGGACAGGTGACGACGACCGAAGAGCGAGTGCGTGTGGCACTGCACGCGAAGGCGGCGCAGGTGCGTCCCGAGCAGGTGGACATGCCGTTGCCAGCGGTGGCGCCCAGCCGCCGCAGACCCCACACCGCTCTCACACTCGTTGCAGCGGTGGCTGTTTCGACGGTGTTGATCGCGATCTGGGCGATCGCCGCGCCCACCCGCGGCACCGGGCAGCAGGCGGCGTCGAGCGGCGCGGGAACCAGCCGGGGGACGGATGCCGGAACCGGCGCGGGAGCAGCGACCTCGGCGCCGATCGGTTCACCGCCGTTCCAGGTGCCGATCGGCTGGTCCGCGGCACGGAGGTTCGTCACCGACGGCTACCGATCGTGGTGCGTCACGGACCGCGGTACCGGCTCCGATCGGTGCCCGGGGGTGACGGTGTACCTGGCCTCGGCAGGGCACGCGCTGCCGCTCGACGACGCGCTGGTTCCGGCGTGCGACGCCGCTAGGCCGGCACAACAGCGGATTACGCCGGTGACGATCGATCGCCGAGCAGCCTCGATGATCAGCATGCAGTGCACCACGACCGATCCGGTCTGGGCGATATGGCGCACCGGGGACGGCGCGTTGGCGGTGGTCGCCGAGAAGGGCGGCGCCGCCTACACCACGGCCTCCCAGATCCTCGCCGACATACACCTGCCCGGAGCGGCGCCTGCCGCGTCAACGGCGGCATCTGCGGCACCCTGGTCGTCGGACCAGCCGGTGCCTTCGACGTCGAGCTGCCCGATGCCGACGCGCCGACCCCCGCCCGTCGCCGATTCGCCTGGCGCCGCGGGAACCGCGCCGCCGATCCCGTCCACCGAGCCCGCCGCGGCCGATGACGACTGCCCCACCAACTGACAGGGCCGCCACACCACACCGTCACCGATCAATCACCGGTCGAGCCGCCCTGGTGTCGGCCGGGACGGTGGTGTGCGCGCTGACCCTGCTCGTCGGGTTCCTCGGCAAACATCGTTGTGTCGGCCCGAGTTTCGACGCGGCGGGACGCAGCGGGCCGGACTGGCGGGTCCGGATGAACGCCGATCTGTGCTACTCGGACATCCAACAACTCTGGATCGGTCGGGACATCAACCTGCACGTGTTCCCCTATATCCACGGGGGCATCACCGCGGGCGGGCGCCTCACCGGGGGCGCCGTCGAATACCCCGTGCTGACCGGACTGCTGATGTGGCTCGGCGGGCTCGGTGCGCACAACGACGGGCAGTTCCTGGCCCGCAGCGCGCTGCTGCTCGCCCCGTTCGGGATTGTCACCGCCGTGCTGTTGTTCGCCCTGGCCGGACGACGCGGCTGGTGGTTCGCGCTCGCCCCCGCGCTGGTGATGTATGCGTTCTTGTCCTGGGACCTGCTGCCGGTGGCCGCCACCACGGCCGGGATCGCCGCCGTGGCCGGCCCGCGGCGCTGGAGCAGGCGCCGCCGCGGCGTGCTCGCCGCGATCGCATTCGGCATCGGTGGCGCGGCCAAGTTCTATCCGCTGATGTTCGTCGCACCGCTGATCATCTGGATGTGCTACCCCGAGCATGGCGATACCGTCGGCGCCGCGGCGCCCGACCGGCGGCAGCGGGCATCGCGCCGGGGTGGATGCGGCGACGCCCCACCGAAGGGCGATATCCGCGGCGCCCTGCTGGTTGCGGGAGTCGCCGCCGGGACCTGGGCGGTGATCAACGCGCCGTTCGCCGCCGCCGGGTTCCCCGGCTGGTGGGCCGCGTTTCAGTTCCAATGGTCCCGGCCGATCGACCTGACCACCAACTCGATCTGGTTCTGGGCCGGCCGGCCCGCCACCGACGCGGATGACGTGGCCGTCCAACACGCGCTGGGGATTGTCAGCACCACCGTCACCGCCGCCGGCATGCTCGCCGCCCTGGCCGCCGGGCTCATCCGGGCCGGGCACGGCCGGCACCGCACCTATCCGTGCCTGCAGGTGTGCGCCGCTATGCTGTGCGCCTACCTCCTGTTGAACAAGGTCCACTCACCGCAGTACACCTTGTGGCTGCTGCCCTTTTTCGTGTTGCTGCGCATTCGCGCGGGCTGGATCATTGCCTACTACGTCGCCGACCTCGCCATGGGTATCGGATTCTTCCGATGGCAATACCTCATCGTCACGCACCAGCCCAATGGCATCTTCGACAACTGGCCCGCCCAAGCCGTTATGGTCGGAGTCTGGGGCAGTGCCGCCCTCCTCGTCGGTCTGGCGATCGTGTTCATGAACGCGACCGCCGCGGCGCAACGAACCCGAAGACACGGCGGGCGAGCCTTGAACCGCACGTGACGCTTGCGAATGTTCCGTCAGCGGGCGCCAAGATCCGAGTCGACGATTTCAAGGCCTGCAGTAGCGGATCTTGGGGGCCATTCGAACGGTCAGCAATGCAGTTCCGAAAGTAGGGCCGGTGGGACTCGAACCCACACTGGCACGGACCTAAACCGTGTGCCTCTGCCAATTGGGCTACGGCCCCTGGTGTCGCGGCCAGACACGGGATCCGATCTCGTTGGCTGGCAAGAGACGAAACTACGAAGCGAATTCGTCAACCATCCTAGTTGCAGATACCCTTCGGGTGCGTCCGCTACCCCGCAGGGTCCGGTGCGGGCAACGTTGCCCGCGCGTGCGCGGCCCGCCGTGGCCAGTGGGCCCCCCTGGGACGGCGCCGAAGGCTCGGCACGTGCAGAGCCCGCCCGGCTGCACCCTCGGCGGAGAATACCTGCCCGGGCGATAGGGTAGGTGGGTTCTGCGGCCGGGTCGTGGCGGCCGCTCGCTACGGCTGAGGGAGCTCATGTGGTCCGCGATGCGGAGACCATCCAGGCCGAGATCGAACGCGCTCGCGACGGCCTCGCGGCGGCGGTCGACGAACTTGCCATCCGGGCCGATCCCAAGCGCGCGGTCGAGCAGGGCAAGCGCAAGGCGCGGGCGATCTGGGCCAATCCGAAGGTCAAGTACCCCGTGATCGGCGCGGGCGTTCTCGTGGTCGGCCTGCTTATACGAAAGCTCCTGCGCTGAGCAGCGCCGATTCGAATGCACCGTCCCGCGGAATAACCGTGCGGCGCAGCCCGCACGATTTCGCGGGCACACTCGGCCGCCTTGCCACGGCGATCCTTGGGCATGGCGGGACCATCTTCGCGATCATCGACCATGCGGCCAACGCGCGGTCCGCGGGCCTTTCGATGCCACCGACCACGGTCGTGATTTTCGGCAACCCGGCGGTCGGAACGGGGGCGATGCTCACTTCGCCGGACCTGGCGCTGGATCTGCCGTCACGGGTATTGGTCCGACAGGGCGACGACGCTGTTGAGCTTCTGTACACCGATCCGGCTGCCTTGGCCGAGCGTCATCAATTGCCAGGCGACGCCGCCGCGGGCCTGTTCGGATTGACTCGCATCATTGACCGAGCGCTCACGACTTGACCAGCGACAACGCGCTGTCGCGGATTCGAACCCGGTGTGGCCTGGCCCATTTCGTGTGCGCCGGGAAGATCGCGGTTTGGGAAGGATTCGGCCCGGATTTCGAGTCGGATCCTTCCGAAACGGTGATCTTCCGCCGGACAGGCATGGAGGTGACGGTGACGGATGCGACGGATGCGACTGGTGCGGCGGCCGTGCCGTTCGCCCAACTCGTCGACGGCCCGTCCGCCCACCCCGAGAAGTTCGTTCGCGAGGAGGCACGAGTCCCAGTGGGACGACGGCCACCGGGCGAACCGTTCCCGCTGTGATGCGCTCCCGTGGCATGCCCGTCACGGCAGCAAGGCGTGCACCGCTTCGGGGTACCAGTCACGGCCCGGACCCGTCGCCCAACCATTTGAATCCGTGCAGTAAGTGTGCAGTGGGGGATTCCTGCAGGTACCCATGATCAAGGAAATAGCCGCTGACCTGCTGTTATGTGCGCCATCAGGGACTCGAACCCCGAACCCGCTGATTAAGAGTTACAGAATAGGCGTTTTCGCTGGTGTCTTCGCGTGGCCGGCAGTCTCGTTTTCGCAGGTCACCGGGCATGCGGCGAGGGTAGTCATACCGCCCTGTTTTCGCCAGTACCCCGCAGGGTGTGCACACCAGCGTGCACACCGAACCCCCGAATAGCGACCCCCGCCAGACACAACAGCCCCCGGCTATGGCAGACCGGGGGCTGTTGTCTGTCCTGTAGGCGGACCCAAGCAGGACAGCCGGCGGGGGCCAGTACCCGCCGGGGGTCTACGAGCTGCTGGCGGATTCGTCGGCCAGGGCCAGGCGCACCACGGCGGCCTCCTGGGTGACGCCCCAGCCGATGCGCATGGTGGCGCGAACGGCCAGGCGGTCCGACGTGAAGTAGACGGAGCGGTCCACCTCCAGCTCGACGTCGGTGCGGCGCACGATGACGACCCGCTCGGCGGGGATCAGCCAGATGACGCCGACCTCGATGGCAGGTGACACCTTCAGCGGCACGCCCTGAAGCTGGCGGCGGGTCGCGTTCGTCGGGTCCGGCTGCAGTAGCGGCTTGTTCGAGGAGGTGGACTCCTTGAGCTTGGCCAGGATCAGCGCGTCGGCCGGGTTGGCCACGAAGGCGGTGGGCGTGACGCCGAGGGCCTCCTGGTCGCTGATGGCCTCGGCGAACGGGTCCATGTTCGACCATGCGGTGAGACCGTCAATCACCGTCGGGGTGATCGACTGCAGGCCGGAAGGGCCGTCGGCCACCGTGTTGCCGAAGAACGCGGCGTCCACCTTCTTGGCGATGTCGTTTGCCAGTCCCTTGCCGATGATGCCCTGGGCGGCCGGGTTGGAGTCGGCGGCCATCTCGTTGGAGACGATCGTCAATCCGGCGATCTTCTTAGGGGTGATGACCATCGAGTCGACGGTGGGATTGGTCGGGGTGATCTCGCCCCCCTCGGGGGTCCATGCGGCCGATGGATCGGCGGTCACGAGGGGGATGCGCACCTCGATGTTGGAGGTGGCCACCAGGGTGCCGACCTGAAACGCGATGGATGCGGCCTGCACGGGCAGGGTGACGAGCTGCTCGACGGCCTCGGGCAGGATCGCGGGCTTGTTGTAGTTGTTCGACGTGTAGAAGACGGGGGTACTCATGATGTGCCTCCTGAAGGCAGCAGCAGTATGGCGGAGAGGAATCACCCGCCCGGTGTGCGTGCTGCCCCCGCATGGGAGGCTGCGAACGGTTCCGGCGCAAGGCCGGGACCCTGGCCACCATCCTACGGCATGACGTCACCCTGACGTAGCTCGTCGGGTCACCGTGCGTTAAGCACGTCCGACCATGACGCCTGATAAGGCGGTGCGGGCTCGCCGGCGCCCCCAGCGTGATCGACTGTCGAGGCGCCCGGCGATACGAAGTAGTGCGGCCGGTCCGACTTCAGTCCCGTCAGGGCAGCGTCCAGCTTGCCGGGGTCGATGGCGCCATCATCGGCGGTGAGCTCCTCGAGCTTGACGTGCTGGTGCAAGTCGGCCAGCGCCTCCGGGCGGATGCCTGCCTTGGTGGCGGCCGTGTCCAGGTCGCGCCACTGCTGCCCGGTCACCTGCTCGGCGAGCCGGTTGCGCTCGGCCTCGGTATCACGGAGCCGGGCGCGTAGCGACGCCTCGGCCTTGCGCTTGTCGCGCACCATCGCGGCCAGCCTGTCGGCCGGCAGGGTGGCCAGCGCGGTGTCTGACACCTCCTCGGTGTCCTCGGCGGGCGTGGTGTCGGTAGCGGCGGGATCGGTCATTGGGATGCTCCTAGCGGTGCGGTGGACGGATTCTCGATGAGTGCAGGTCTGCGGGCCGTGTTCCGCTGGAGAAGCGCCAGCATCAGCGCCGTGGCGATGTCGCCGTGGCCGCCGTCGCTACCGGCTGCGAACTGTTGGTTGCCGGCCGCGGTGATCTTTCGCCGGAACTCCACCAGCTCCTTCTCGAGCGCCTCGGCCAGGGCCAGCGTCTCGGCGATGCGCACGCGGCCTTGCTGGAGCGGCACCAGGAGCCCGTCGACCATATTTCGCTTCACCTCGGCGGTGATCGTGATCGGCTGCGGCGGGTAAATGCCGCACCGCTCGCGCTGCCACTCGGACCAGAACAGATCGGAAACGGCGCGGCCCACGCCCGTGGAGTCGAACACGAGGAGGCCGTCACGGCCCAACGCCTCGGTGCGCATGGTCCCAGCGACATCGGCCACAACGGCCGGGTAACTGGTGCCCAGCTCCCAGCGCTTGAGCGCGCGCACGTGGTATTCCTCGGTCACCTCGGCGCCGACGATCGATGCGGCGCCCGTGCGGTGATACTGGACCAGCGGCAGGCCCAGGGGAAGCACCAGCACTCGCTCGACAACGGCCAGCGCGCTGTAATCGTTGGCCTGCCCCAAGTCCAAACCGACTGTGTAGCAAGGCATGTCATATCTCCAATGTCTCGATCGGTGCGAACGCGGCCCGCACCAGCGCTGAACCGAACAGTTGCGTATCGGTGTCGGTGAAGCTGCACTCGTAATCGCTGCTGAACGTGAACGAGCCCAGGCTCGCCTTGACCTCGGCGATGCGCGCGGCGTTGTACTGCGCCGACTCGTAGGCCGTGATCTTGTGCCGCTCGTAGCCGTTCGCGCCGTCCTCGTGCAACGCATAGAAGAATCCTTGCCGGCCGTTCGGCGTGCTCATCACCATGAACTGCCCCGTGCTCGCCACCATCGGCAGCGCCGCGGCCAGCAGGCCATCGGAGGCATAGGCGGCCTCGTCCAGGATCAACAGCCGGGCGGCCGAGAATCCCCGCGTGCTGGACTCCAGGCCCGGCAGGGCGACAATCCTGCTGCCATTGGCCAGCACGACCTCGGAGCCGGAATCACGCTCAGGCGGGCCGCCCTCCAGCGCCTTGGCGAACGAGCGGACCTTCTTCAACAGCTCATCGCTCTGCCGCTGGAAGGCCGAGAAGATCAGGCACAACGAGCCCGGCTCGTAGGTGGCCAGGTGCAGCACCTTGAGCGCCGCACACGTCGACTTGCCCACCTGCCTAGCGCACGTCACCAACAGCCGCCGGGCCGTCGACCGTAGAAGGCGCTCCTGCCACGGCTCGGCGACGAAGCCCAGCCGGCGCGCGAACACCACCGGGTCCAGCCCGGCGGCCAGGTCATCGGCGAGGGCCGTCACCGCTCCAGCTCCAGCAGCCGGGCCGCAACCGCGCGGCCAGCGTCGGGAAAGCCCCTCAGCGCGTCCAGGAGCCCCGAACGCAGCGCCGACCACTCCGGGGACGCGGCAACGTTCAGGACGTTGACCGTGGGCCGCTCGTCCAACTCGCCGGAGACCTTCATCAACGTGGTGACGATCGACTCCAGCCGCTTGATCGCCTCCAGCTGCATCCGGCCGCTGCCCGCGGCCCGCGCCTCCTCGAGCACGGCGGTCGCCAGGTCGGCCAACTCCTCGAGCCGCGCCACGCCCGACTTGGCGCCGGCGGTCTCGCGCTTGGTGATCACGGCCTTGATCGCCGGGGACAGATGCGCGCGATGCCGACGCACCGCGTCCTTGCTCAGGCCGTGCCGCGCGGCGATAGCGGCGTTCACGCCCGGCTGCTGCACCATCTCGGCCTCAACGGCCGGCCGGTCGGCCGACAAACACACAGAGCACTTCCTCGGCGCCATCAGGTGACCTCCTCGCCCGCACGAGTGCGGCGCCTGCGCTGCAGCCGTGCCAGCTGCTCCTCGGCGGCCCGCAACTCGAGCCGGTAACGCTTGGACTCCTGCCGCAGCCTGTAGACCTCGGCGCGGATCGACGCGGCCATCTCGTCGGCGCCCGCGGCCTCGAGCGTCGACACGATCACCGAGAGCGGCATCACCCGCGCGCTCACGGCGCACCTCCGGCGCACATGGGCGCGGCTCGGTTCTGTGTGCGCCCCGCTGATTGACTGTCATCCGGGCTAGACGTCATCGCAGGTAGACGAGTCGGTGTGCACGCGGTGTGCACAGTGGCGCCGAGCACTGCCACCGCGCGGCCGGCGAGTTCCCGAGCCCGGGCGCGGATAGGACGCGCACCTGACGCGCTCATCGGCGCTCCTTCTTGTTGCGCTCACGCCAGGCGAGCATGGAGATGCAGGCCCGGCCGACGAAGTATTCGAGCGCCTCGAGCACCTCGTCTCGGTCGAGCTGGTAGGTCGCGCCGAGGAGGTCGTCTCGGATGCCGTCGGCGTCGCCGGGGTGGCGGCTGTTGGCGGCCAGGTTCAGGGCCTTGATGGCGCGTGCCGTGCGGTCGTTCATGGTGTGCGCTCCTCGGGCTTGCGGGGCGGGTGGATGAAGTACGGCATCACGGCGGTCTTGACGCAGTGGCTCAGGCGCGCGCCGATGGTCTGCTGGCCGGGCGGCCATCCGTGCCGATGCTCTTTGCCGCAATGCGGGCAGACGATGGTGACGGTGCGGATGCCGTCGCGGCCGGTGTGGTCTTCGGTCGCGTAGACGTGGGTTGTCATGACGCCTCCAGCTCGAGCGCGGCGTGGGTGAAGCAGGTTCTCAGTCCGTGACGGGGCCGGCTTGGGCAGCCTGCGGCTCGGCAGGTTTCGCCAGTGGGAGCAAGCTGTCCGCCCGTGCCCTCCGACTGCTCCGACTGCTCCGACTGCACTGACTGGGGCTCAGTGGGTGCAGTCAGTGCAGTTAGAGACTCTCCCCTGACTAGATGCTCCGACTGTTGCTCCGACTGGGCGTGACCTGCGGATATCCAATATGTCCGTCTCGGGAAGCCGGTGGATTCGACCGCGGCGTGGATTCGTTGGCGGGCGCGCTTGAGACTGTCGTAGGAGTGGCCTTCCCTGGCACCGTCCTTCTTGACGTCGGCGCTGGCGGCCCGGCCGTTGGCTTTGAGGTAGTCCTCGAGCCATGCGGCGGCTTCGGCCGTAGCGGTGCGGTCGTTGTCGTTGCTGCGCTCCATCGCATGTGCGATGGATTCGGCGCGGTCGTCGCCCCATACGACGCGGCCGGTCCAGGCGTCGCCCTCCTCGGTCTCGACGCGGTAGCCGGCGATGGTGAACGTGAGCGTCGGTAGGTCGGTGCGTCCGAGGTTGTTCTTCGGGGTGCCGAACAGACGGCGCTCACCCGCGTCGTCGTCGGGATCGCGAACGACGGTGTGCACGGATCGTGCGACGGCGGTGAATGCGCGCGAGCCCATAACGAGCTGCAGCGGATCGGTGGCGCCCGACTTGTTGTGATGGATGATCCCGACGACGGCCATGTTGCACCGGTCTGCGAGGGCGGCCAGTGGCTCGAGGGCGCGCCGCACCTCGGCGTCCCGGTGGCTATCGAGTGACTCGTCAAGGCGGGACATGAGCGGATCAAGGAGCAGCATGCCGGCGTCGACCTGGCGGGCCGCGTGCTCGACTCCGGCGAGGTCGCGTGGCAGCGACAGTCCCACGGTGATGTTGTCGGCGGTGAGTACCTCTACTTGGTGCACGCGCGCGAGGTCTGCCCCGGCGGCGATGAGGCGAGGGACGATGGTGTGCGCCCATGAGTCTTCGGTGGCGCAGATCAGCACGTCGCGCGGTGTGCCGTAGAACTCGCCGGGCAGCCGGCCGCGCGTGATCTCGGCTACTGCCCAGTAGGAGACGGTGGATTTGCCTTCACCTTCGCGGCCGGCGATGAGGGCGAGTGTGCCGAGCGCTACGCGACTTTCCCACAGCCACCGCACCCGGCGGGGCTTGATACCGGCGGCGGATCTGAGGACGACGCGCCGCACGGTATGGTCCGGTTCGGCGCCCGCGTCGGCGGTTGCCGCCTCGATCTGGACGGGCACGAGGTCGGCGATGGTGTGGCCGGATGCGACATGGTCGGCGAAGTCTTTGCCCTCGGCGGAGCGCCACACGGTGACGGAGCCTCCGTGTCCGGCCAGGGATGCCGCGACCTCGGCGGCGTGCTTCTTGCCGGGTTCGTCGTTGTCGGCGATGACGATGACGCTGGCGCCGTAGAGCGGGGCGGGGTCGACCTTGCCCCACTTGCCAGCGCCCATGGGGTTGCACGTCGCGGTGAGCCCGATCTTCTCGGCCGCGTGCACGTCCTTCTCACCCTCGACCACGAGGATGGCCTCGCCCTTGGCTTTGGCGGCGGCGACCTTGGCGAGCCGGTAGAGCTCGCGCGGCTTGCCGGTGTTCGTCTGCCAGAAGCGCTTCTCGGGGCTGCGATGCACCACGAGCCCGCTGTCGTAGTGGTATTCCGCGCCGCGCGGGTTGTCGTAGAGGTCGGACATCTTCAGGCCGAGGGCCTCGGCCACGTCGCGCGTGTCGCAGCCTGCGTGGCAGTAGACGAGGGCTTGACCCTCGATTCCGCGCACCGACAGTGACGGGTTGTTGTCCTCGTGCGCCGGGCAGCGGGCCATGAGCCGATCGGTGCCGAAAGTCTTTACCGGACCGAGCTTCTCGAGTTCGGTGCGGATGCGATCGAAGGCGAGGTCAGTCATCTCGGCCGCCTCGCCCGGTTAACGGCCGGGCGTCCCGTGCTGCGGGTGTCCGTCTGGGACTCGATGGTCGTCATCAGCCGGCGGGCTCCTCGGGGTAGCCCAGCAGGGCCAGGAGCTTGGGCACCGGGACCACGAGCCTCACGCCGAGCTTCAGCGTCGGGATCTCGCCCCGAGCGGCCGCGCGGTAGGCGGCGTTCCGGGCGATTCCGAGCAGCGCCCCGGCGGTCGGAACGTCCACGGCGAGCTTGCCCGCCAGGGACTCGGGGATCTCCATGATCTGACTCCTGCGGTTGTCGCTGAGACGTAAGTCGGTTGAAAGCGTCTCACCTATAAACACTCATGGTTCCCAAGAATGGCGTTGCACGCAAGGACCATGACCGCTTATACTCGTCTCATCTAGCAACTAGGAGGCGTTCTATGGCATGGTCCGACCAGATGGAAACCCTCGCGCGCGAGATCGGTGACGAGAAGAACGTCATCGGCCATATCCGCGCCCAGCTCGAGACGCGCGACTGGTCTCCGTACGAGCTGTCGAAAAAGATGGAGGCCGCCGGGCACCCGATGCACCGATCCGTCCTCTCGCGGCTCCTCGGTGACGCGCCCGGGCAACGGCGTTACGTATCGGTCGATCAGGTGATCGGCCTGTCCAAGGTGTTCGGCGTCTCCATCGCCGAGCTCATGCTGCCGGTGGGCATCAGGGCGTCGGTGGAGGCCGCCTCGGCACTCGCTGAGGCCGAGCAACTGTGGTCTGCGGCCGAGGGTGCCCGGGTGCGGTGGGAGGCGGCGAAATGGCGGATAGCGGGCGCATTCGCAACCGATCGCGTATTCCGAGACTTCTACCGTGACAACAAGTCTCGGCGGCTCGAGAGCCTAGCCATCCCCGAGGGGCAGGAAGGCGACTCGGTCGCGCACAAGACGTTCACCGAACTTGACGCGGCGTGCGTGCGCGCCGGCGAGTACAGCGAGCAACTAGACGAGGAGGAAGAGGTCAATGGCTGACGTGTGGCGCGCCTGCGGGTGTCGCGGAGACGATGGCAAGCAGCTAGGGAAGGACTGCCCCAGGCTCGCCGACGGCAAGCATGGGACGTGGCGCTACCGGATCAGCGCCGGGGTCGACCCGCGCACCGGTAAGCGCGTCCAGGAGCTCAAGGCGGGCTTCCCGACCAAGAAGGCGGCCCAGCAGGCCCGCAACGAGCGGCTGCGCCAACTCGACACGGGCGAATACCGGCCGCGTGTGAAGCAGACGACGGGCGACTATCTCACCGCGTGGCTCGACAAGAAGATCACCCTCGGCGACCTGCGGGCCTCCTCGGTGCGGATGTACTCGCGGTACGTCGCCGAGGATCTCATTCCCGCCATCGGCCGTATTCAGCTCACCGAGCTGCGCCCGCACGACATAGACGACATGGTCACGAAACTCCTTGCGGCGGGCCGAGGTTCGGTGACGGTGCGGCGGATTCACGCGACGCTGCGCTCGGCCTTATCCGATGCGCGGCGGTTGCAACTCATCGTGATCAACCCGGCGGCGGCGGTGAGCCTGCCCCGCGTGGACCGGCCGAAGGTGCGCCCGTGGGAGCCCGCTGAGCTCGGGGCGTTCCTCGAGGTGGCCTCCCGTGATCGGCTCGGCGCCATGTTCGAGGTGGCGGCGTTCGCCGGCCTGCGGCGCGGCGAGATGGCCGGATTGCGTTGGGGCGACGTCGATATGGAGCGCGGCGTCCTCACGATCCGCTCGCAGATAGTCGAGGTCGGTTCCGAAAAGATCGAGGAGCGCCCCAAGACGGCGAGCGGCGAGGCCCGCCGAATCGCGGTCGCCGACCGGGTCGTCGGTGCGCTGCTGGCCCACCAGATCGCCCAGCAGGCCGAGCGGGAGGCGTGGGGAGCGGCCTACGTCGACGGCGGCCGGGTGTTCTGCAAGGAGAACGGGGAGGATCTCGCACCGGACTTCATCGGCCGGCTGTTCCGGCGCCTGATGCGAACGGCGGGGGTGCGCCCGGTGCGGCTGCACGACCTGCGGCACGGGGCGGCGTCGCTCATGTTGGCGGCCGGGACGGATATCGCCGTTGTCTCAAAGATGCTCGGCCATTCGTCCGTATCGATCACCTCGGACACCTACAGCCACTTGATCGGCGACGCGGGCCGCAACGCTGCCGAAGGGGCCGCCGCGCTCGTGCCGATCACTACTGTGCACACCTTGTGCACACCTCGGGGTGTTTCGGGTCTAGCGGGGGAGCGCTGAGAGAGTGTTTCCGCTGGTCATACGGGGTGCGCCATCAGGGACTCGAACCCCGAACCCGCTGATTAAGAGTCAGCTGCTCTGCCAATTGAGCTAATGGCGCGTGAACCCCGGTTCGTCCCCCGGAGCCTGGTCCACTCTACAGCCTCCCCGGTGCGTGGTGGAAATCGACGGCAGGGGTTGCGGCACCCTCCGCTCGGAGCTTCGATCGCAGACGCTGGGCTGATCTCGACGGTCCGGGCGCGCCCTCCGCGCGGGACCGATCCCGGCCCTGGCCCCTCACTCAGCCCTGGACGGCCTTGGCGATGGTGACCGACCGGGTGATCCAGTCGCGGTCGTCCGCACCGGGCATCGGAGCCTCGGTGAGGACCCACAGCACGTTGACCATGGCCCGGACGATCACGCAGTTGCGCACCCGGTCCGCGTCGAGTCCGGCCACGTCGGCGACGGTGGCCACCCGCGCCCGGATGGCTCGCCGGACGTCCCCGCTGGCCACGGCGTCATCCCACCGGTTCCACAGGAGCGGCGCGACCTCGAACTCGGCGCAACCCGACAGCGGCTTCGGGTCGATCGCCAGCCACGGCCTGCGCTCGGCCCGCAGCACGTTGGTGAAATGCAGATCGCCGTGTATCAACGTCCCGTCGGTCGCCGGGTCCTGCGCCAGCGCGTCGGCGAGCGCGGCCGCCAGCGCGAGCAGCCGACGCGGGGCGGGAGAGTCGGGGGGCAACGCGGCCAGCCCGGTCGCCCACCGCCGGCATTG
>CAZUXD010000053.1:0-14723 GCA_964624455.1 uncultured Actinomycetes bacterium
GCGTTGCCAGCCGGCCGGGCGTTTTCGGGCCGGGGCGCTGCCAGCCGGCCGGGCGGGCCGGGAACATCCGGTTCGGGCGGACCAGCCCTGATCGCCCGGTGCGGGCGCGCCGCCGTGTTGCCGCAGCGAAACGTTCGATCCCAACGTAGGGTTTCGCGTTGTGGCCTCAGCTCCCGCACCGCATGTCGCGCTGCCTGTGCGCGAGCACGGCGCTTTCCGGTCGATCATCTTCCGCATCCTGATCGCGTTCGGCTGCATCGTCGTCACCGGCCTGTTGGTCTACTTCGACCGGAACGGATACCGGGACAACAACAAGACCGGGCTCGCCGGGATGCTCGACTCCTTCTACTACGCCACCGTCACGTTGTCCACCACCGGATACGGTGACATCACCCCGGTTTCCGAACGGGCGCGGCTCGTCAACACCGTCATCATCACCCCCTTGCGGTTCCTGTTCCTGATCGTGCTGGTCGGCACCACGATCGAGGTACTGACCGAACGCAGCCGGCAGCAGTTCCGGTACGCCCGCTGGAGGAGACACGTGAAGAAGCACACCGTGGTGATCGGTTACGGAATGAAGGGGCGCTCCGCGGTCGCGGCGCTCAAAGACCAAGGTGTGCCGGCGGACTCGATCGTGGTGGTCGACTCGGACGGCGTCGCCACCAAGGTCGCGACGGGCGACGGTTGCGTGGCCGTGATCGGGGACGCTCGGCGCGAGGAGGTGCTCTTGCGCGCCGCGATCCGCGGAGCCAAGCAGGTCATCGTGGCCGCCGACCGGGACGACACGAACGTGCTGGTCACGCTGACGATCCGGCGCCTGAACCCGGCCGCGACCATCGCCGCCGCCGTCAAGGAGCAGCAGAACATCGGGGTGCTGCGGCAGGGCGGCGCAGACGTCGTCATCCCCACCGCGGAATCCGCTGGGCGGCTGCTGGGCCTGTCCATCATCGCTCCGGAAGCCGGCGAGCTCATCGAGGATCTCCTCGAACCCATTGCGGGCCTTCAGATCTCGGAGCGCGAGGTGCGGCCGGAGGATATCGGCCTGTCGCCTGCGCGGCTCTCCGCGCAGGGCGAGATCGTGCTCACGGTGATCCGCGGCGGCATCTCGCACCGCTTCGACTCGGGCGGGGTCAAGGTCTTCCAGCCCGGGGACAAGATCGTGGTGATCCGCGCGACCGACGCGCCGGCCGCCACCGAGGTGGACCGCCCCGAGCGGTGACGGCGCCGCAGGTGCCGCGCGCTGTCGGGAACGGCGCTGCCGGTGCTCGGCTGCGCCGCCGCGGTGACGGCGCCGCAGGTGCCACGCGCTGTCGGGAACGGCGCTGCCTGTGCTCGGCTGCGCCGCCGCGGTGACGGCGCTGGTGCCGCGCACCGTTCCAGCGGTGACGGTCGCTGTGCCGGCCGGGTTCGCGGTCCCGGCCGGCAATGCGATCCGAGGACTACCCTGAAACCAGTAGAGCCGCCCGCCGGTTGGGCAGGGCGGCGGTCACGGTGGAGATGGTGCTGGGGTGCGCGAATACCAGGTCACGGTCCATCGGAGCGAGGAGCAGTTCCCGCGCGAGAACGAGCTAGCCTACCGGCTGGCCGACCTCGCCGCCGATCCGGTCGCGGTGCCCGATGCGGTCGCGGAAATGGTGGTGAACCGGGTCGTCGACAACGCGGCGGTCGCGGTTGCCTCGCTGCGCCGAGCACCGGTGACGGTGGCTCGCGACCAGGCGCTGGCTCACCGGCCCGCGCCGGGAAGGCCGGGGGCGAACGTGCTGGGCCTCCCGGCCGACGTCACCGTCTCTCCCGAATGGGCGGCCTGGGCGAACGGTACCGCGGTGCGCGAACTCGACTTCCACGACACGTACCTCGCGGCCGAGTACGCACACCCCGGGGACAACATCCCGCCGCTCATCGCGGCCGCGCAGCATGCCGGCCGAACCGGCGCCGAACTCGTGCGGGCGATCGCCACCGGCTACCAGGTCCAGGTGGACCTGGCGACCGGGATCTGCCTGCACGAGCACAAGATCGACCACGTCGCGCACCTCGGCCCGTCGGTCGCGGCGGGTCTCGGCACGCTGCTGGGCGCGCCGATCGAGGTGACGTACCAGGCGATCGGGCAGGCGCTGCACACCACGACGGCGACCCGGCAGTCCCGCAAGGGTTCCATCTCCAGTTGGAAGGCGTTCGCCCCGGCGTTCGCCGGCAAGGCCGCGATCGAGGCATTCGATCGGGCGCTTCGCGGCGAGGGTTCGCCGGCGCCGATCTACGAGGGCGAGGACGGCGTCATCGCCCGGCTGCTGGACGGGCCCGATGCGCAGTACACCGTCCGGCTGCCCGCACCGGGCGAAGAAAAGACCGCGATCCTTCGCACGTACACCAAGGAGCACTCCGCCGAATACCAGGCGCAAGCCCTGATCGACCTGGCATTCCTGTTGCGCCAACGGGTTCCGGACACCGGCAAGGTGCGTTCCGTCGTCATCCACACCAGCCAGCACACCCACACCGTCATCGGAAGCGGCGCCGGCGATCCGCAGAAATACGACCCGCACGCCAGCCGCGAGACCCTGGACCACTCGGTGATGTACATCTTCGCGGTGGCGCTGCAGGACGGACGCTGGCATCACATCGATTCCTACGCGCCGCAGCGGGCCGCTCGACCGGACACCGTATCGCTCTGGCGAAAGATCACCACCGTGGAGGACCCGGAGTGGAACCGCCGCTACCACGACCCCGACCCGGAGAAGCGCGCCTTCGGCGGCTTCGTCGAGATTGCGCTGCTGGACGGCACGGTCGTCACCGGCGAACTCGCCGTCGCCAACGCGCACCCGGCCGGAGCACGTCCGTTCCGGCGCGCGGACTACATTCGCAAGTTCCGTACCCTCGCCGAGGGAATCGTCTCCGGTTCCGAGCAGGACAGGTTCCTATCGCTCGCGCAGGAACTACCCGAACTTGACGCGGACGGCGTCCGCCGGCTCACCGTCACCGCCGACGTCACCCCGCTTCCCACTGGCCAACGGCAGGGGCTTTTCTGATGGTGGACAACAACTCCCGCGACGGCGGCTCGCAGGATCGCGCATCCCGCGACGGCGGTGCCCGGCAGCGCGAATCCCACGACGGCGGCGCCCGGCAGCGCGCACCTCGCGACGGCGGC
Organism: uncultured Actinomycetes bacterium; assembly: GCA_964624455.1. Taxonomy (GTDB): domain Bacteria; phylum Actinomycetota; class Actinomycetes; order Mycobacteriales; family Nakamurellaceae; genus Nakamurella. The sequence continues at coordinate 3,140 of CAZUXD010000053.1, forward strand.
TTGCAGGATCGCGCATCCCGCGACGGCGGTGCCCGGCAGCGCGAATCCCACGACGGCGGCGCCCGGCAGCGCGCACCTCGCGACGGCGGCTTGCAGGATCGCGCATCCCGCGATGGTGGCTTGCAGGATCGCGCGTCCCGGGATGGTGCGTTCGCCGCGCGCCAACCGGGCTCCGCCCGCCGGGACTTCCGGCGCGGTTTGGAGAGCGGCGCCCTGCTGCGCTTCCCCGGGGCGTTCACGCCGCTCACGGCCCGGCTCATCGAGGATCTCGGGTTCGAAGGGGTGTACATCTCCGGCGCGGTGCTGTCGGCCGAGTTGGGCCTGCCCGACATCGGGCTCACGACGCTGTCCGAAGTCGCGGGGCGCGCCGAGCAGATCGCGGCCACCACCACGCTTCCGACCCTGCTCGACACCGACACCGGTTTCGGCGCCCCGCTCAACGCTGCCCGGACCGTGGAAATCCTGCAGCGCAAGGGAATTTCGGGCTGCCATCTGGAGGACCAGCGCAGCCCCAAGCGGTGCGGGCACCTGGACGGCAAGGTGTTGGTCCCCATCGAGGAGATGGTGCAACGCATCGCCGCCGCCGCGCGAGCGCGTACCGATCCGGACTTCGTCATCTGCGCGCGGACCGACGCCCGGGCGGTCGAGGGCCTTCCGGCCGCGATCGACCGGGCCCGGTCCTACGTCGCGGCCGGCGCGGACATGATCTTCCCGGAGGCGCTCGTCGACGAGGACGAGTTCCGGCAGGTCCGGCGGGCCATCGAGGTGCCGCTGCTGGCGAACATGACGGAGTTCGGCAAGAGCCCGTTGCTCGACGCAAAGACGTTGTCCGACATCGGGTTCAATGTAGTCATCTACCCGGTGACGTTGCTACGGATCGCCATGGGCGCCATCGAGAACGCGCTGGCAACCATCGCCGCCGAGGGGACGCAACGCGATCTGGTGCCGCAGATGCAGACTCGCGCACGGCTGTACGAGTTGATCCGGTACGCCGATTACAACGCGTTCGACGCGCACATCTTCGCATTCGACATTCCCACCGGCACCCGCGACGCCGCCGGCGTCGGTATCGGGGCTGATATCGGTGCTGATGAGCACAAGGCACGCGAGCGCAACCCACAAGGAAGAAGGCCTCGACAATGACACGTGCGGCAACAACGACCCGCCCCGACAGCGGCATCGACGCGGAGGTGCACCACGGCCTGGCCGGCGTGGTGGAGGACACCACGGCGATCTCCCGGGTGAACCCGGACACCAATTCGCTCATCTACCGCGGATATCCCGCGCCGGAATTGGCCGCGTCCCGCTCGTTCCTGGACGTCGCATATCTGATCTGGCACGGTGAGCTTCCCACCGCGGATCAGTCGGCCGCGTTCGCCGAAACCGAACGGGGTTCGCGCGAGATCCCCGGCACGCTCTCGGATCTGCTGCTCGCGCTGCCCGTCACGTGCCATCCGATGGACGCGCTGCGCACCGCGGTGAGCTGGCTCGGCGCGGCCGACCCGGCGGAGGCCGACGGCTCGCCCGAGTCGAACCTGCGAAAGTCGCTTCGGCTGCTGGCGGCGCTGCCGACCGTCGTCGCGCTGGATCATCGACGCCGCCACGACCTTTCGCCGATCGGGCCGGACTCGTCGCTGACCTATGCGCAGAACTTCTTCCGCAGGTGCTTCGGCACCGTGCCGGACGAGAAGCTCGCGAGATCCTTCGAGGTCTCGATGATCCTCTACGCGGAGCACGGGTTCAACGCGTCCACGTTCACCGCGCGGGTCATCACCTCTACGCTGTCGGATCTGCACAGCGCGGTCACCGGGGCGATCGGCGCGCTTCGCGGTCCGCTGCACGGTGGGGCCAACGAAGCCGCGCTCGCGACCCTGCAGGAGATCGGGCCGGCGGCGAACGTCGACGCCTGGCTCGACCGGGCGCTGACCGAGGGCCGCAAGATCATGGGCTTCGGGCACCGGGTGTACCGGCACGGCGATTCCCGGGTGCCGACCATGCAGGCCGAACTCGAGGCGCTCGCCGAGCGCACCACGGACCCGCAGGCCGCCGAGTTGCTGGGCACCTACCGTGCGCTGGCGGATGCGATGCTGAAGCGCAAGAACATCTTTCCGAATGTGGATTACCCCAGCGGGCTTGCCTACCACCTGATGGGCTTCGACGCGACGGCGTTCACCCCGATGTTCGTGATGGCACGGGTCGTGGGCTGGACCGCGCACATCGCCGAACAACTCGAGCACAACAAGATCATCCGGCCGCTCAGCAAGTACGTCGGCCCGGCCCAGCGCGAGGTTCCGCGCCCGGCGTGACGAGGCTTCCGCCCCGAGCCCCGTCATCCCCGGTTTTCGATGTTCGAAACCGGCGAGGTCCCCCGCACGGTTGCGCGCATTCCGGCTCAGGGGGTTTCGCCCGCCGAGTGACGAGGCTTCCGCCCCCGGCCCCGTCATCCCCGGTTTTCGATGTTCGAAACCGGGGCGGTGCTCGGCATTCCGGCCCGGCGCCAAGTCGACGGTCGCCATACCGTTGCACTGCAGCCGATCCGATGCCGGCGGGTCCTCACTCGATCGCGGTCAGCGCCGCCTGCAGCACGGAACTGGAGATCGTCGCGGTCTTGCCCAACGCAACGGCGGAGTCCAGGGACGAGCGCTTCGCCGTCAGGAAGGTTGTGAGCGCGGGCGGCAACTGGTCCGCGGGCGAGGTCAACAGGACGTCCTGGTGCTGGGCCGCGAGCGGGCCGACCGCAAGCGCGTCCGGAAAGCCGGTCTGGCCATTGGCCAGGTACGCCTTCGAACCGTTCCCAGTACCGTCGCCGTAATGTTTGCCGTCGGAATCGGTGAGAGTTCCGAGCGCGAACGCATACAACTCGGCAGATGTGCCGTACCTGTCTCCGCCGGCGATCCGCTTGATCGTCGTCACCCCCGCGGCCTTCGCCTGGTCCAGCACGGTCTGCGACACCCGGTCGGGCTGCCCCAGCACGATCACGTTCTTGATCCCCTGGCTGGTCAGCACCGACGCCACCGAGGGCGGCAGCGCATCCTTGTCGGTCAGGAGCACCGGAATCCGCAACGCATTCGACAGCGGCCCCGCGGCCAACGCGTCCGCGTTCACCTCGCCGGATGCCAGGATTGCGGTCTTGTTCGGTGACGCGCCCGCGCCGAACGCGTACTTGCCGACGAAATAGCCCTTCGGGTCGTCGCCGTTGCTGGTCGCCGCGTTCGCCGAGGTCTCGTACCGGTCGTTGCCTGCGACCCTGACCACGTACTTGCCGTTGTCGCCCACGATCTTTCGGGCGATGGAGGTCAATTCGTCGGCCACGGCATCCGATACGGAGTCCGCCTTGCCCATGACGACGATCTGCAGCCGCGGGGTCTTCGCCCCGGACAGCAGCGTTCGCACCGCGGCGGCGGTGACCGGCGGCAGGCTCGTCGCCCGGGTCAGCAGGATCGGTGCGTGGATGATGCCCGAGGGGTAGTTCGCCGAGAGCGCGTCGAAGCCCTTCTTGGCGTCCTCGCCGTTGGCGATGATGATCGACGGTGACGCGGACCCCATGGCCAACGCGATCCGAGCTGCGGTGTCGTACCTGTCAACGCCGGCGATGCGACTCCCGGCGTCGTCGATCGGTCGCAGTGGCGGAACCGGTTGCACCGGAACGGCATTCGCGACCGGGGTGGCGAGCAGTGGCGCGGTCAACATGGCGGCTGCCAATGCCAGCGCGAGCGTTCCGATCGCCAGGCCTCTTCGCCGCCGCCGCGCAGCACCCACGGTCATGATCTGGCTCCGTTCGGGCATGCCTGCCTCCTTTGGGCGCACCGGCGGGGAGTGGGCCGGCGTCCCGGCTCGCCGGATCACGTGAATCACATCAGCAACTCCAGCCCCATGGGAGGATACCGTGCCCGTGGTCGGACAGACGGTACCCGCCGCCGGACGCGCGGTCGACCTACTCGGCAGGGGCAGGGCGGCCCCACCAACGACAGTGTTGCGAAAAGTGCGGCAAATCGGGCGCGCGACCGTACATTTCGCAACACTGTCGGGCGAGCGCGCCCCCGGCGCCCCGGGCGCCCCGGGGTTCCACCCGGGCGAGCGCGCCCAGGACCGGGCAGTTCTGGCGAGCGCGCCCAGGACCGGGCAGTTCTGGCGGGCGCACAGAGCCGGGACCCGGGCGAGCGCGCCGGGTTCCGGAGGCGCGGCAAGGCTCGCGGGGTTCCCTGGGCGGCCCCACCGACGACAGTGTTGCGAAAAGTGCGGCAAATCGGGCGCGCGACCGTACATTTCGCAACACTGTCGGGCGAGCGCGCCCAGGACCGGGCAGTTCTGGCGAGCGCACCCGGCGCCCCGGGTTCCACCCGGGCGAGCGCGCCCAGGACCGGGCAGTTCTGGCGGGCGCACCCGACGAAGCGCTCCGACCCGTCGGAGTCGCTCACAGACTGGCGCCCCGGCTGCGTAGCATCCCGGCGACCTGCGCCACGAGGTTGCCCTGCTCGCCGGCGGTCAGTGATTGTGTCGCGAAGGTGAGGAGCCAGCCATCGGCGGTGAGGTCGTTCAAGCGCCGGCGGTCCTTGTACAGGGCTTGGCCGGTATGAAACATCGTGCCGTCGTACTCGCAGCCGACCTTGTATTGCGGCCATGCCAGATCGAGGCGATAGCGGACGTCGGCAAGCCGGACCCAGAACTGCGTCACCGGTGGCGGCAGTCCGCCGTCGAGGAAGAGCCAGCGCAGCCAGGACTCACGTGGGGACTCCGCCTGCGAGTCGGCCCAGTTCACCACGCGCCGCACCCGCTGGATGCCGTTGATCAGCAACCGCTCCGCGATCTCGGCGAGTTGCACCTTTCGGGCGACGGCGCGGCTGGCCAGCGCGGCGTCCATCACCGCGAGCGCCGCGGAATCCGTGCGTTGGCGCGCCGCTACACGAACAGCCGTCTCGGCGCCGGCCATCAATGCTTGATCGCGGTACCGAAGCAACGGCGAGAGCGGCTTGATGCGGTGCAGCACCAATTCCGGACGCCTGCTGATCGCCCCGTTCCCTGCGAGCAGGTGAAGCCGGGGATCGCCCGACAGGTCGAATCCGTGAAGGGCGGCGGCCGTGTCGAGGCACGCGATCTGATCGGGGCCGAGGGTCAACTCGGCGGCACGCAACCGGGTTTCCAGGGATACCGGCGGCAGCGCATAGGCGCCGTGCCACAACCTGACGAGGTCTCCATGGCCGACCGCGGCGGTGATCCGGCGACGGGGCAACACATCGGCGGCCTGCTGGAAGAGCACGACGCCGAACTGCGCGGCGGCGATCGGCGCGAGAGCGGTTCGCACCACCCGCTGCCCGTTGCGGACATGCTCGGGGGGCGCCTGGTCGACCGGGAATCGCATCGCCCATGAATACCGCAAATGGAAGCCCGGGCGCTGCGGCGCGGGCCCGAATGTGGATAGAACTCGACCCGCGGCGCCGGCCGGCGAGGCGCCGGTTCACAACTCCGCCGACAGTGTTGCGAAAAGTGCGGCAAATCGGGCGCGCGCCCGAACATTTCGCAACACTGTCGGACGGGGCGGGCAGCACCGGGCGGCCCGCGCCGCGGACGGGGCGGGCAGCACCCCGGCCAAGGCGGCCCGGACCCCGGCCGCGAGCGGCCAGCGCCGGCGCGGGGACCGCGCCCCAACGCCCGGCCCCACCGGCGTCACAGGATCGCGCGGCATACCCCCGTCCCGGAGACCGCACCCTTGGCCTGGTTCAGCGCGGACTGCGTCACCCGGTCGGACTGGCCGAGCGCCGTCACCGTCGTCGACCCGCATATCCCGCTATCGGTCCCGCTCAAGAACGCGGCCACCGACGGCGGCAGCGTCGCGCCGGCATCCACCGTCAGCAGCGGTGCGAACTGTTCGCCGGCCAATGGCCCAACCGAGAGGGCATCCGGGAACCCGGCCAAGCCGTTGGCCAGGTACACGTCCCAGAACAGCGTGGTGTCCTGCGGTAGCCCGCTGGTCTGCAGGACGGCCTGCCGGGTGAAGGTGACCACGCCCACCGAGGTCTCGAACCGGTTCGACCCGGCGATCCGCTTGACCAGCTCGACCCCCAGGTCCGACTTGATCTTCGCGATCTGCTCGTCCGACACCCGATCGACATCGCCGAGCACGATGATCTGCTTGATCCCGCTGTTGGTGATCGCGTCGGCCACCGACTGGGGCAGGCTGTCGACCTTGGTCAACAGCACCGGCATGTCCTGGCTGTAACTCACCGGGCCAGCGGCGAGCGCGTCGGCGTTGACGAGCCCGGAGGCGAGCACCGCCGTCTTGAGGTCCGGATGATCGGGGTCGAACGTCGCGGTCGCGATGGTGGAGCCGGCCACGGCCGCCATCGCCTTCGCGGACGTCTCGTAGCGGTCGTTGCCCGCGACCCGCGTCACGAAGTTGCCGGACGTGTTGCCGGTGACGGCTCGCGCGATCGCATTCAGTTGCGCCGCAACGTCATCGGATACCGAATCGGACTTGCCCATGATGTAGATGACGGGGTTCGGGTCGCCGGACTCCCGCCCGGACAGCACGTCCAGAACAGCAGCCGCGGTGGCCTTCGGCAGCGAGTTCGCGGGGGTCAGCAGGATCGGCGCCTGCGCCTGGCCGGCCAGGTAGTTTGCGGCCAACGCGTCCATGCCGTCCTTGTAGGTTTCGCCGTTGGCGACCACCACGGCCTGGTGGCTGTGCCCGCTCTCGTTGACCCACGCGCCGGCGATCCGCGCCGCGGTGTCGTAGCGGTCCGCGCCGGCGATCCGATCGGGGGTCGAAACCACCGGAACGCTGCCGGATGCCCCGGTCGACCCCGCCGGCGAGAACGAGAATCTCGAGTCGCCGTGCGCGATGCAACTGTTGCTGGTGGTCGGGTCGTTCACCAGGGCAGTGGCCGGGAAGGTGCCGGCCGCGCCGGAGGGGGTGACGGCAACGGTGATCGGTCCAGCGGTCACGCCGAGGATCCGCAAGTTGGACAGCGTCACGCTTTCCGTCGAACTGGAATCGGATTCGGACACGTCGAACGTCAGCGAACTGGCGGAGGTGACGGCCGGGCTGGTCGTGACGTCGACCTTCGGGCTGAACGTCACGGTGATGTTGCCGCTGAAAGTCGCGTTCAGAACCGCGAACGGCGCAGCCGCACCGGCACCGTTCTTATATACCGGTGCGTCCAGGGCGACCGCGTGGCCGCCGGAGGGCGCCGTGACCGACAGCGTGTAGGTGGCCCCGTTGGCGAACGCGGCCGGCGTGCGCTCGGCGATGGTCACGTCACCCAGCGGCTGCAGCGCCGGGCCGGGATTGCCCGAATCCCCGGCGTAGGTCTTCCACAGCGATCCGGCGACGGTGACGGTGAACGGGCTGACCCACGCGATGGTTGTGGCGCCGCCGACGTACGGGACGGTCTCGGTCCCCGACGGCGGGGGGCAATTGACGGACGCGGTGGCGGCCACGTCGTCCGCACCGTAGCCGAGCACCGACGCGGAGATCGGACCGGGGGCGGCGTCGGACGCAACGTCGAGCTTGACGTTGTCGATGGTCAGCAGGAAGCCCGGCTCGGCCGCGCCCGTCAGGTCCGTGGGCTCGGCATCAAGCGCGACACTGGCCGCGTCGTAGTCGGGGCTATTGGAGGCCACGCCCCACTGATTCGTGGTAAGCGTCAGCACAGCCTGCGACCCGTCAGCCGTAATACCAATCGACACAGTCGGTTTCGCGAGCTGCGGATCGGCGGCGACGTTGTTGAGGTCCTCGCCCGGGGCGTAGGTGGCGTGCCCGGCGAGGTAGCCGAGCGCCACCACCGGCGAGACGTGAACGGTCGGCGCCGAGGTGAAGGCGACGCCGGGGGGCAGGTCGATCGCCAGCTTCTCGCCCGGCAGCCAGGTGGCGTACTGGATGTACTTGCCGGCGTTCTCCGGGTCCTCCACCGTCTTGACGGGCAGCTTGACCTGGATGCCGCTTGCCGCCTGGCCGATGCTGCCGGCGTTCAGCGTCGGGGCCAGCCCGGTGCCGAAGCCGCCGTTGTCGCCGTAGGTCGTGCCGCTGCCCGTGACGCCGTCCACGGAGTCGGAGTCGGCCGTGGGCGTGGCGCGCACGATGTCGGTCAGGTCCGGCCCGGTCGCGCCGGAGCCCCAAATCGAGACCTCAAGCGGTATGGTCCAGGCGTTCGCCGCCGGCGTAGCGAGCACAGCGCCGGCAATCGCCAGGGCCGCGGCCGAGACGATGGTGACGATGCGCTGGCCCTTGCCGTGCCGTCCGTCCGTGCGCGAACTGCGCCGGCTGCGCTCCCTCGCGCGGCCGAGTCGTCCGTCGGTCGGTCTGCTGCTACCCCGGGTCACTGTGCACTCCTCCCGCTGCGGTGCGCGCGGAGATCATCGACCGCACGCGATGGCTTTGGTTCGGCGCCCGACACACCGTTCCCAGTAGCATCCCGTGCCTTGCGCACCGTTAGCAAGCGGGCACGCGGTGTAACGCCCATTTGGGTGAAATGGGGCACGCCGCTGCGTCGCGTCGGGTGGCCAGGCCTCGTTCCGGACGACGCATTGGCGTGGGTGGCGGGTTCGGGGATGACGATGGGTCGGGTGCGCGCACCATCCTGCCACCATCACTCGCCGAGGCGATCGAGTCAGATTGATTTCGGTGCGGCGCGCGGCGAGAGGGGGTGGCCATCTGTGAACGCTGAGCAATTCGATGCTCGCTTTGACGGAGGCGAGGGTGTCACGGCCGATCTTGACCTGGCGCGTCGACCCGGGCAGGAGCAGCGCGGGTCAACGTGGGCCCGCGGCGGAACAGCAACAGCCCGCCGGCCCCGGCGAGCAGCAGCACCAGACCGAGCAGCGCCACCCGAACGACATTCGTCCCGGTATACCCCAAGGACTCCTGCTGCCCGGCGGACCCGACCCCCAACTCCGAAGTCGGCCCCGTTGCTGCCGCCGAGGTCGCCCCGGAGGTCGGCGCCGCGCCGGTCCCTGTGGTTGCCGCGGTGGTCTGGGCCGTGGTCTCCGACGCGGCATCCGACGTGGCGTCCGCCCCCGTCGTGCTGCCCGTCGGCTGCCCGCCGCCCGCGGGCGACGTGCCGGAGGGTGCGCCGCTCGTGGTCGTCGTCACCGGAAGCCATCTCGCATACAGGTCCAGATCCCCTGTCACGACACCGTTCTCGAAGTCCCACTGCGCGATGTCGGCCGGGTTGGCATACCAACCGGCGAACCCGAACCCGTCGCGCGAGGGATCCGGCGGCTTCGTCACGTGGCTGCCATGCTCGGCCTCGGCGGTGGTGGACGAGTCCCCGTCGTGGAACGTCACCGTGTACGTGTTGATCGTCCAGTGCGCATACAACGTCACATCGCCGGCGACCGTATCCTTCGCGAAGTCCCACGCCGTGCCACCGGACGCGGCCGTGAACCAACCGTCCAGCGTGTAACCGGCAAGCGTCGAGGTCGGCGGCCCGGGAATCGTGGCATCGAAGTCGACAATGGCAGAACCGACGGCGCTGCCACCCGCACTGTCGAACGTCACCGTGTAGCTGTTGATCGTCCATTGCGCGTACAGCGTCTGGCCATCGACGGCGTCGCCGTCGCCCGCCTGATCCCCGCCGGTCTCCGCGTCGAACCAGCCGTCGAACGTGTAACCGGTGCGGGCCGGCCAACCCGGAAGCGCCGTGGCGAGGGCCGACGTGGCGTCCCCGACCGTGGCCGCGTATGCGCCGAAGGTATGCAAGGCGTTCGCGTCGGGGGCGGCCAAGGTCAACTCGGGCACCGCGAACTGAAAGGCAACGCCATCGGCGCCGGCGGCGGCGTCGGACCCCGAGGCTCCGGTCCTGCCATCAGAGCAGTCCCTGGGGCTGGTGCCACCTGGACCGCCACGGCCAGGGATGCCGCGAGCCCCGCCCTGCCCGGCCTGGGCAATCAGCGACACGTTATCGACCCGCGCCAAGGTCCCGTCGTTGACGAGGCCGCCCCCTCCCTCGCCGCCGTCACCGCCGTCACCGCCGGCGCCACCGTCACCGCCGCAGAAGGCGTTGGCGTCGAGGCCATCGCCGCCGTCACCGCCGTCACCGCCGCTGCCGCCGTCGCCGCCGTCACCACCACTGGCGTCGACGGTCCCGTTGACCAGCACCAAGGTTCCGTGGTTGGTCAGGGCCGCGGAACCGTCCCCGCCGTTCCCACCGTCCCCTGCGCGGCCACCGTCGCCACCGAAGTTGTCGAACGGGCCCGCGTTTGGGTTGGGTGCGCCGTTGCCGCCATTTCCTCCGTTGCCGCCGTCGCCACCGTTCCCGCCGTTGCCTCCGTCACCACCGGAGCCACCGGAGCCACCGCGCGGGCCGGCGCTGGTTCCCGCCGCTCCGGCAGCGCCCGCGCCGCCGTCGCCACCGTCGCCGCCCGCTGAGCCGCTGCCACCGGCACCACCGTCGCCGCCGGGATCAGCGCCGTCCGGGCCGGAATCGCCGGCGCCCGCGGAGGTGCCGCTCGACCCGTTCACGGTCAGCGTGTGGCCGTTCAGGTCGATGACGAGGATCTCCCCGGCGTCGAGCGTCAGACCTTGATCGACGGTGATGTTGTTGCCGAGCTTGATGCTCGACGCCGTCGACGTCGCAGCGGAGAAGGCGGTGACGACGCCGGCGGCGTCCGTCACCGTCGTCGGGTCCGCGTGCGCGGGCGCGGCAGGGCCGTAGAACAGCCCGAACGCCAAGAAGATCGCGGCCGCAAAGCCCGCGCTGGTGATGCGAGCCGCCATGCCGCGGCTAGGCGAGGTTCCGATGGGATGCGACGAGTGGGCACCAGACGGCATTTCGACTCCGGTCATCAAGGACGGCGCGGACAATTAGCTCAGAACCCTGAGCGGACTATACAGACAGACCTATCGGCCAGAAGCGCACCGAATGCACGTCTTGCGGAAATGTCACCACCACAAGGGGCTTTGGCTTTCCTCGGGTTTGCGCGGACGGCGCAACCCCGTCCGCCGGAACCGTCGGTCGGTCAGGCGCGGCGGCGACGGAACAGCAACAGCCCGCCCGCCCCGGCGAGCAGCAACATCAAGCCGAGCAGCGCCACCCGAACGACATTCGTCCCGGTATACCCCAGGGACTCCTGCTGCCCGGCGGACCCGACCCCCAACTCCGAAGTCGGCCCCGTCGCTGCCGCCGAGGTCGCCCCGGACGTCGGCGCCGCGCCCGCTCCTGTGGTCGCCGACGTCGTCCCCGCCGTGGCCTCCGACGCGGCATCCGACGTGGCGTCCGCCCCCGCCGTGCTGCCCGCCGGCTGCCCACCGCCCGCGGTCGACGTGCCGGACGGTGCGCCGCCCGTGGGCTTCGTCACCGGAAGCCACTTCGCATACAGGTCCAGATCCCCTGTCACGACACCGGTCTCGAAATCCCACTGCGCGATGTCGGCCGGGTTGGCATACCAACCGGCGAACCCGAACCCGTCGCGCGAGGGATCCGGCGGCTTCGTCACGTGGCTGCCATGCTCGGCCTCGGCGGTGGTGGACGAGTCCCCGTCGTGGAACGTCACCGTGTACGTGTTGATCGTCCAGTGCGCATACAACGTCACATCGCCGGCGACCGTATCCTTCGCGAAGTCCCACGCCGTGCCACCGGACGCGGCC
>CAZUXD010000054.1:0-14683 GCA_964624455.1 uncultured Actinomycetes bacterium
ACTCGTTGTTCGTGCCGTAGGTGATATCGGCGCTGTAGGCGATGCGGCGCGCGTCGGACGGCATCTGGGCGAGGATGACGCCGACGTCCAGCCCCAGGAACCGGTGCACCCGGCCCATCCACTCGGAGTCCCGCTGGGCCAGGTAGTCGTTGGTGGTGACGATGTGAACGCCCTTGCCCGCCAACGCGTTCAGGTAGGCCGGCAACGTGGAGACCAGGGTCTTGCCTTCGCCGGTCTTCATCTCGGCTATGTCGCCCAGGTGCAGCGCCGCCCCGCCCATCAACTGCACGTCGAAGTGCCGCTGGCCGAGCGTTCGCTTGGCGGCCTCCCGCACGACCGCGAAGGCCTCCGGAAGCAGGTCGTCCAGCGTCTCCCCCGCTGTCAGCCGCGCGCGGAACTTCTCGGTCTCCTCACGCAACTCCGCGTCGGTGCGGTCGACGTAGTCGGCTTCGAGGCTGTTGATATGGCCGGCAATGACGGCAAGCCGCTTGAGGATCTTGGCCTCACCGGCCCGCAGCAGTCGGTTCAAGGACAGCACGTCGTCACCTCAGTCGTCTCGTGTAGCAGTCGTCTCATCTGGCAATCGCTTGCTGGGGCCCTTGTCGATGGAACGGTCCTCGATGGCCACCGGTGTCCCAGGCGCGCGCCGCGACGCACCCCTGCATCCGATCACCGCCGGTCCGCCGGAGACGGTGGCCGGCGCCGAACCGCCCGCTGGCGCACACCATCGTAGGCGCAACCGGCCCGACGCCGCTGCCAACCGCCCTCGGGACGACCAAACGGCAGCCGCTCAGGTGAGCCGCAGCAGCCCGTAGTCGAAGCCCTTACGCCGGTAGACGACGCTGGCGCTGCCCGATTCGGAGTCGTTGAACAGGTAGAAGTCGTGCCCCACCAATTCCATCCGCAGCAGCGCCTCGTCGACCGTGATGGGATCTGCAGGATGGTCCTTGACCCGCACGACCCGGCCCGGCCCCTCGCCCAGGTCGCCGTCCTCGTCCCCGCCGATCCCGCCGGAGCCCACCTCGTCGGCACCGTCCGCCCTCCGCGCATCCCGGTCGAGTTGCGCAGCGGTCGGCGGCGCGGCCGGCCCGCCCGGAACCGCACCGGCCGCGACCGCCGCCAGCGGGGCCCTGGAGGTGACGCGGCTCAGCCGGCGTCCCCGGGCCTTGCGCAGCCGCCCCTCCAGCTTGTCGGCGGCCAGGTCCAACGCCGCGTAGAACGACTCCGCGGCGGCTTCGGCCCGGACGGCCGGGCCGCGGCCGGTGACGGTGATCTGCACCCGCTGCCTGTTCTTGGACTGACGCGGGTTGCTCTCGTGCGCAAGCTCCACCTCGACCCGGTTCATCTTGGGGTCATAGCGCTCCGCGCGTGTCAGCTTCTCGGAGACGCGTACCCGAAAGTGGTCGGGTACTTCGACGTTTCGGCCCTGGACGACGATGTCCACATATCCTCCCGAAGTCGTGCGTGGTCAGCCATTCCCACCCGCGGCGCTTGCGCTGGTGCCGTCCCCCGGAGGGCTGCGGCCGTTCACGGCCGCGGACTCCGGGTACATGTCCGAACCTACCGGGCGGGGGTGGCAACACACCACGGACGAAGGTCACCGCTCGGCGGTTCCGGCGCCGGCCGGCGCGCCGCGCAACCGAGACGGCCGTAGCGGAGGTACCGACGCCAGCACCAGGATGCCGGCCACCGGAACGCCCGCCCGCGCAAGGGCGGTGAGCGCAGCGGTCAACGTCGCGCCCGTGGTGAGCACGTCGTCCAGCAGCACGGCAGCACCGTCCGGAGCAGGCGCAGCCGCCGGCCGGAACCGGATCCGTCCGGCCACGTTGGCCGCCCGATCGTCGGCGGTCAGCCCCACCGAGTCCCTGGCTCCCCGGCCGAGCACGAGGCAGGGCGCCGTCCCGGTGCTCCGGCCGCGCGTCGCGAGCAGCCGGGCCGCGGCTCGCGCCATGGCCAGCACCGGATCCCCACCCCGCGCCCGGGCGGCGGCGGCCCTGGTCGGCGCCGGGACGAGCCAGATCCCGGCAGGCAGCACGCCGGCATCCTGCAGCCGAAGTAGCCCCTGTCCCAGGGCCATTCCCAGCATCGGCGGCAGGTCCCGCCGACCGCGCTCCTTACCCGCAAGGATGGCGGCGCGCACCGGTCCGGTGTACCGCGCCAGGGCGTGCACCGGGGGCACACCGAGCCCGGCAGCGGCCAGGCGGTCCAGCGCGGCCTCCGGGAGCGCCACCGCGCGAGGCCGGCCCTCGATGGTCGCCGCGCAGGCGGCGCACCATGGCGCCGGCGCGTGGCAGCCCGGACAGGTCCGCGGCAGCACCAGGTCGACGGCGGTCTCGGCCGCCGCACGCAGCAGGGCCGCACCGGCCGCGGCGAGCCGGCTAACCATGGGATCGGCAACGGGATGGCGGTTCCTCGGTGCCTGCTGGTCCGGCCTGCTGGGCCATCGCCGGCCGGAGCGGGCCGACGCGCGGCAGCCGATCCGGCGGCGCGGGGACAGGCCCGGCCGGCGAGGCGGCAACGAGGTGCACGGCGAGAACGGCCTCAAAGGGCACCGCGGGAACGACCGGGGAGGACACCGTCGGAGCGACACCGAAGGGCATGGCGACACCGAAGGGCATGGTGACAGCATCGATGACGAAGGTGCCCGGGAACGCTGCGGCGGCGAAATGTGGACAACGTCTAGCTCCGCCGTGGGGACGCGGGTCGGATCGAGGGCGGTCGGATCGCCGGCCGAGTCGTCGCCGGCCCGCGCCGCCTGCGGCATCGCGCAACCCCGCCATCGATCCCACGGCGCACCAGCGGACAGCATGCGGCGCGTGGATCCAGGAGATGAATAGCTGTCACCATGTGGCCCGGATGCGGCACGATAGACCGATGACGCAGCACAGCCTGTCGCCCCGCCCGGCGCAGATGACGATGACGGCGCCGGCTGTGCCGCAGGTACCGCGGATAGCCCCGGTGACGGCGCACTCGGACGCCGATGCGCCCACCACGGTGTTCCTGGTCGACGATCATGCCGTGGTACGCGCGGGCCTGGCCGCATACCTGGCGACCGAGCCGGGGCTGACCGTGGTCGGTGAGGCGGACAACGGCAAACGCGCCCTGGACGAGATTGCCGTGCTGGTCGCAACGGGCGGCGCGCCGGATGTGGTCCTGATGGACCTGCAGATGCCGGTGCTCGACGGGGTCACGGCCACAGCCGAGATCAAGAGACGCTGGCCGGAGATCGAGGTCGTTGCGGTCACATCGTTCGTGGAGGAGGCAACGGTGCGCGCGGCGCTGGAGGCCGGCGCGACGGGCTACCTGCTCAAGGACGCCGACGCGGCCGATGTGGCCGCGGCGATCCACGCCGCCGCGTCCGGGGAGGTGCACCTCGATCCCGCCGCGGCCCGTGCTCTGACGACCGCGCTCCGGGCTCCCAAGTCCGCGGCGGACAGCCTGACCCCGCGGGAACGCGAGGTGCTCGCGCTGATCGCGGGCGGCGGGACGAACCGGCAGATCGGCCGGCACCTGGGCGTTGCCGAACGAACCGCGCGCACGCACGTCTCGAACATCCTCGCGAAATTGGGCTTGGCGAGCCGTACCCAGGCCGCGCTGTGGGCGGTGCGGGAGGGGCTCGCGCCGGCGCGCACCGAACGGTCCGCGGGCTGAGTCGATGGTCGATTGGACCCGCCTCGCGGGAGCGCCGCCATCGCCCGTTCCGGATCCACGGCGAGCGCCCCGCGAGGACCCGTTCTCGAGCCCACCGCCGAACTCACCCCCGAGATCACCGACCAACTCACTGCCAGACTCCCTGCGCAGTACCTCCATGCCGACCATCCCGGTCACGGAAGCCATGCCGACCACCGACGCCGGAATCGACGCGCAACTGCTCGACCTGTTCTTCGACCGGGTCCCGATGGGCATCGCCGTCTTCGACACCGAGATGCGGCTGGTGCGGTGCAATAGGACCTGGGTCGGCTTCTTCGAGTACTACTTCGGTTTCGAGCCGGACTATGTGTCCCCCGGCAAGCACCTGCGCGAATTGATCCCGGGCAACGAGGAATCCGTGGCGATGCTGGCGGACAACGCGTTGGCCGGAAAGGTCGTCCGCCAGGCGGCGCATCGCATCGACATCCCGGGCAAGGCGACGTACTGGGATGTGGTCTTCGCGCCGCTGTTCGAGGACGGCCAGGTGGTCGGGGCCGTCGACATCGTCACCGATGCCACGGACCGGGTGAACTCCCTGCAGCGCCTTCAGGCTCGGATCGCCGCCTTCACGGCGATCGCCGCGGGGATGACGATCGACCAACCACTGGGCGCGACGTTGGACGAGGTCGTCGCGCGGGTGCTGGCCACCACGCCGGCCGCCGGCTGCACCCTGATCTCCTGGCACGACGAGGCCGCGCCACGACCGGTCGCCCACACCGGCCGAGCCGCGCCGCCCGGCATGGCGGAGGCGCTCAATGCGACGTTGACGGCGGCGTGGCCGGATCTCGTCAGCGGGATCTTCGGCCCGTCCCAGCGGATCCGGCGGATCGTCGGCTTCCGGCAGCGCGCGTTGGCGGATGAGCGGTTCACGCCGATGACGCCGTTCTGGTCGCGCGCGGCCTGGGACGACCTGATCGTCGTGCCGCTCACCGCGTCCGGCCGCACCTTCGGCGAACTGCACCTGGCCGTACTCGCCGGCACGCCCATCACCCAGGACGACGAGACCTACCTGGTGGCGATCGCGGACCAGGCCGCCGTGGCGGCGCGGAACGCCGCGCTCTTCGCAGCGGCCGCGTCGATCGCCACCCTGACGGAGCGTCAGCGGCTCTCCCGCGACCTGCATGATTCCGTCAGCCAGGCGCTCTTCTCGATGACGCTGCATGTCGCGGCCGCCGAACGCAACCTCGCGAGCGCGGGCATCGACCCGTCGAGCGTTCCGGCCACGCAGATCGCGCGGGTGCGTGAGCTGACGTCCGGGGCGCTGGCCGAGATGCGCGCCCTCATCTTCGAACTGCGCCCGGACGCGCTGGCCGAGGAGGGGCTGGGCGCGGCGATCGGCAGGCAGGCCGCCGCAATGTCGGCTCGGACCGGGATCCCGATCGAGGTGGATGTCCCCGCGCAGCATGTCGTGCTGCCCGTCGGCGTGGCGGAGAACCTGTACCGCCTGGCTGTCGAGGCCCTCAACAATGCGGTGAAACATGCTGGGGCGAGCAATCTCTCCGTCAGCATCGAAGCGAACATGACGACTCTCCGGCTCGCGGTCGTCGACGACGGCGTGGGCTTCGACGTGTCGGCCGCGCATCCGGGCCACCTCGGCCGGCGCACCATGGCGGAGCGGGCCGCGGCCGCCGGGGCCGTCCTCACGGTCGAATCGCGCCCGGGCTGCGGCACCCGCGTGCAGGTCGACCTGCCGCTCGATGGAGAAGTCTTCGCGGACAGGCGTTCTCGCCCGAGCGGGCCCCACGGTGCGCCGGAGATCGGCACCGGTCCTCACCGGGTGCACCGGGCCTGATCTACGTCATCCGGCCGAGGCGCGAGCCGGCCGAACGTCGCGGGCCGAACCGTCCGTAGCGCCGACGACTTCCCCGCGGGACGGGGCGACGCTCTTCACATGACAACATCTCAATGGATTCTCAGCATCGGGCTGCTGGCCTGGGTGCTGCTGCGCAACCTCGGTGAGCGGCCCGTCGGCCGCACAATGTTCATGTTGCCGGCCCTGATCGTGCTGATCGCCGGAGCCGTGTTCCTCCGCGACGTTCCCTCGGCCGGAAACGATGTCGCTCTCGACCTGGTCGGGGTCGGCGTCGGGCTCGCCTTCGGCGTGCTCGCCACGGCCGTCACCCGCTTCACCCGGCGCGACGGGCGGGTCCTGGTCCGCGCCGGCGCCGCGTTCGCCGCGGTGTGGATCGTCGCGATCGGGGGCCGGGTGGCCTTCGCGGAATGGGCCACACACGGCGGCGGGCGGGCCATCGGCGAGTTCTCGATGCGTCATGAGATCACCGGCGCGGGCGCGTGGACGGCCGCCTTCGTGCTGATGGCCCTCGCCATGGTCGTCGGGCGGATGGCGTCCACCGGCATCGTCGCCTACCGCAAGCAGGCCGCGGCCACCGCAGCGTCGGCGCCGACCAACGGATATGACGGAGCAGCGGGGCAGCGCCCCGTCGTCACCCCGTCCATCTCGCTGGATCGGGCCCTGCGATGATGCGGCTTCCGATGCGCGAGAAGTCTTCTCGCGCCTACGGTGAGGAGCTGGCAGACGGGCGAGCCATCAGCCACCGCAACCGGTCGCGCGCGGGGATCGCCGGCATCATCGCCGCGGCGTTCGTCGGCCCCTGGGCGGTGTGGTCCTCGGCCATCGCCCAGGACCAGGGGTGGATCACCTGGCGGCTGCCCCAGGGCGTCGCGCTGTGGAGCCTCACACCGGCCCTGATCATCGCGCTGCTCGTGACGGGCGGGCGCGCCGCGATAGCCGACTTGGCGCGGCGGGTGCTGCCGCACCGCGGCACGCGGCGGTACCTGGCCGTGGCACTTGCGACCCCGCTCCTGCTCGCGGCGGCCGCAGCAGGCGGGGCCGCACTGCTCGGGGCCCCGGCGCAGATCGGCGTCATCCTCGACCTGCCTTCTGCCGCAAGATACCTCGTCTACGGCGTCGGCCTCTTCTTGCTCACCGAGGAAGCGGTGTGGCGTGGCACGCTACTACCGCGGCTGCAGGCGCGGCTCACGCCGCTGGCCGCGAACCTCGTGCTGGGCGGCATCTGGGCCGTGTGGCATCTGCCGCTCCTGGCGGTGCCGGGCGCCGGTGACGAGGGCCTGCCGGTCCTGCCGTTCCTGGTCCTGGTCGCCGGCACCGGCTTGCTGATCGCCGCCCTGACCAACGCCGCCCGCGGCAGCGTCCTGGTGGCGGCCACTTTCCACGCAGCCTTCGATGCGGCCTACAGCTATCTCGGCGTCATCGGCTCCGGCCACACGTCGCTGTGGACGGCGGCGGGAATCACCACCGTCGCGGCAGTCGCCGTCACGATCTGCACACGAGGTCGCCTCGGCCTGCCCGCCGGCCGCCGCTGACCCACCTTCGGCGAGCCCCGTCGGTACTCGACACCCCTGATCGGAAGGACATTCCCGTGACTTCGCGCAATCCTCGCCGGTGGTGGATCCTAGGCTGCTGCGCCGGAAGCCATACCGCGTCGTCCGCCTGCACCGAATCGATGCCCCACCCGCCCGGCCGTGGCGCCGTCACGGCGCCTGGTTCAGTTCGGGTAGAACGGGTCGGCCCCGGGCATCCAGTTGCCCCCGTCCGGTGGCGGCACCCATTGCCCGGACGCCCGGCTGCCCTGCAGCTTCCAGACGTGACCGCCGAACGAGATGAGCATCGGCAGGTCCGAGGTGGAACTCGCGATCGCATCCACGTCGCCGAACACGTCGCCGAACACCCGTGAGGTGGTCACCGGGTCCACGCTCTGCCCGTCCACCGACACCTCGAACACCGTTCGATGGGTGCTGCCGGCGGTCTTGGCGCCGACCAACAGGCTGACCGCGCCGACCGAGGAGTCCCACGTCACCGGGCCGACGTCGGTCAGGTCGCTGCGCACGATCCGCAGGTCGGTGACCTGCAGCCCGTGGTGGTCCGACGAGGACGCATCGTCGCCTGCTCCGGTGGTCGGCGCCGCGGAGGTGTCGGGCACCGGTGAGATCACGCCCAGGTACAGCGCGCCGCCGGCCACCACGGCGACCCGGACCCCGTCCGGCGACAGCGAGAGCGCCGTGACCGGCCCCAGCTTGGCCAGGCCGGGCGCCGCCACCCTGGACCAGGTCGGCGTGCCGGAGGTGATCGACACCTGGTAGATCTCCGGCTGCGTGGCGCCGTTCTGCACCGTCCAGGCGGCATAACCCCATCGGGTGAAGCTCGGCGTCGTCAACGTGTCGGCCTTGAGGACCGTCACCACCGGCTGGTGATCGAATGGCCGCCCGACCAGCAACTGCTGGCCGCCTTCGCCGTCCCGCCCGACCGCGGCCAGCGCGCCGGACGCCGCGGACAAGGCCGCGGACACCACGTCCGCCGATCCCGTGCCCACGCTGCCCCACATGGGCTGGGAGTCGGACAACCGCAGGATGGCCCCGTCGTCGATGTAGTAGGCGTCCGACACGGCCTGCGCGGACCCAGGCACCACGTCCGGGCTGAAGTTGGCGACCGCGCCGTTGGTCAGGCTGTACACCGTGCCTGGCGCGTTCAACGAGGTGCTCGCCGCGTCGCCCGGCCCGGCCGCCGCGTTCAGCGGCAACCCGTTGACGGTGATGGCCACCTGCTGGACGTCCGGATCGAGGGTCCACACGATCTGCGCGGCCAACGCCTGGCGAGCGGCCGGCGTGGAGACGTCCACGCCCTGCAGGTCCACGTGCGCCACACCCGACTTGTCGATGTGCACGTTGGACTGCAACTGCGCGCCGGGGCCGAGTTGCGTCCGGGCGGCACCGGCAAGCTGGTCGCTCGGCCCGCGCAACAAGAGGTCCATCAACCGGTTGGCGGACAGGTCCGGAGTGCTGGCGTTGGGGATCCACCGGATGTCGGGCACGACGACCCGGCCGGATGCGTCCAGGAAGTACACCGTCCGCTGCCGGAAGGCGGTTCCGAAATCGTTGCGGGTGATCAGCACGTCCGCGGGCGGATCGTCGATGCGCCATTGGCCGTTCGATGTGGCCAGGTGCATCGTCACCTCATATCCCTTGGAATCCACCGGGCGATAGGAGCGGTCGGCGTTCAGCACGCCGATCTGGGTCCCGCTGACGGTGACTGATCCTGGCTGGTCGGGGTCCGAGTTGGTGGAGAAGTCGTCGGCCAGCACGATCACCGTGCTGGTGCCGGAATCGGCGTGCCACGACTGCTGCTCCGACGGGCTCAAGTACTGCCTGGCCACCGCGAAGGATTCGCCGGCCGTGTCGTAGATCGTCATCGAGCTGGCGTGGATGAACTCCCGGACGATCTGCTCCGGCTGCTGGCCCGGCCCGGGAACCTTGGGCGCGGGGCCGCCGGACTGGTCCGCGACCTTGCGAACGTCCTGCGGAGTGCCAGAGGCCGGAATGCCGGCGCACCCGGCCAGCAGGGCCGCGGCGGCGAGCAGGGCGACCACCAGCAGCACCGGCCGGGTCGCCCGGCCCGGCAGACATCGTGGTTGCGGTCGCGAATTCCTCATGGCTCACCCGTCAGCATGCCCGCCGGTGACCGTTCGCCGTGTTGCCCGTGCGGCAACGCCCCGCCGTCGCCCCTGTCCGCGGATACCGCGCGGCCGCCCCCCGGCCGGGATCCGACCGAACCCTCGCTCCGCTCCCGCGGTGGGCTCACGCCGGGATCATCGTCATCCTCGGAACGGTCACCGTCGTGCGGGCGCAGCGGAAGCGGGGATGACGACAACACGAAGTTGCGCAGGCGCGGCAGGGTCAGGCGGAATCGTGCGCCCTGCCCTGGTGTCCCCCAGGCCTGCAGCCAGCCGCCGTGCAGCCGCGCATCCTCCAGGGAGATCGCCAGGCCGAGCCCGGTCCCGCCGGTGAGCCGTTGCCGGGATGGGTCGGCCCGCCAGAATCGGTTGAACACCAGGGACGCCTCCCCTGGCCGGAGGCCGACTCCGTGGTCGGTGACGGTCACGGCGAGCGCGTCGTCGTCGGCCGCGAGCGCGACCTCCACCGGGCCGCCCTCGGCGTAGTCCACCGCATTGTTCAACAGGTTGCGCAGGATCCGCTCCAGCCGGCGGGAATCCACCTCGGCCGATACCGGCTCCGCTGGCACGTCGGTGACGATTCGAACGCCGCTGGCCGCCGCGACCGGCCCTGCGGCTGCGACGCACGCGATCACCCGGGCGCGTACATCGACCTGCTCGGCCTGCAGTTCGGCCATTCCGGCGTCGTAGCGGGATATCTCCAACAGGTCGGCCAGCAGCGATTCGAACCGGTCCAGCTCGTCCGCCAGCAATTCGGTGGCGCGGGCCAGGTGCGGAGGGAACTCCTCCCGGGCGGCGTGCAAGGTGTCCGCGGCCATCCGGACCGTGGTCAGCGGAGTGCGCAGTTCGTGCGACACATCGGAGGTGAACCGCCGTTGCAGCCGGCCGAACTCCTCCAGTTGGCGGATCTGCGTGCGAATGGCCTCGGCCATGTCGTTGAACGAGTTGGCAAGGGCGGTCAGTTCGGCGGCGCCGCGCACCGGCATCCGCTCCGACAGGTCACCGGCGGCGATCCGCACCGCCACCGCCGAGGCCCGCCGGATCGGGCGCAAGACCGCCGTCGCCACCAGGAACGCGATCAGCGCCAAGGCCAACGCCAATGCTGCCCCGCCGAGCAGCAGCGTCTGCTGGACGACGGCAAGCGTCTTCTGCTCGGTGGTGAGCAGGAAGATCAGGTAGACGCCGAAGGCGTCGGTGCCGCCGCGGGAGATGACGACCGGTCCGCCGACCACCAGGGCCGGCACCGGCACCATGGCTCCCGCCGCGTTCTTGCGCATCACGGTGGTGTACTGCGTGGTGAGGTTGCCCTCGGCCACGTGCGCGCGCAACTCGGCGGGCACGTCGTCGATCGGACCGACCGCGGATACGGCAGACGCCCCGGGCCGCAACGGGGTCACCACTGGATCGAACACGCCGGCCGTACTGCCCTGCGCACCGGAGTCGCTCACCCGCACCGGGTTTCCGATGTCCTGTACCAGGCGGGCCAATTGCGCGCGCAGCTTCGTCGGATTCGTCTCGGCGCCGACGAGTTGACCCTGTGCGGTCGCCATGGCGTTCTCGATCTCCGCAACGGCAGCGGATTTCTTGTTGGCGAGCAGGCCATCGCGGATCTGCCGCTGCAGAACCACCCCGAGCAGCACCATGACCACCGCGGACAGCACCAGCGTCATCGCCACCACGCGCAGCCGCAGCGAACGCGATGCGTTTGGTAGTCGCAGCCCCCGCCGAGCGCGGCGGAACCGTTCGGTCGATGTCACAACGGCGGCGCCTTCATCGCGGGTTCGGCGTGCCCGTCCGTTTGCCGGGGGCGTCGGCGGCCGGGTCCACGACGATCACGACGCCCCCGCCCGGTACCCGACGCCGCGGACCGTCACCACAACCTCCGGGCGCTCCGGATCCTTCTCGACCTTGCTCCGCAGGCGCTGCACGTGCACGTTCACCAGCCTGGTATCGGCCGCATGGCGATAGCCCCAAACCTGTTCCAACAGGACCTCCCGGGTGAACACCTGGCGGGGTTTTCGGGCCAGCGCGACCAGCAGGTCGAACTCGAGCGGCGTCAGCGTGATCGCCTCGCCCTCCCGCGTGACCTGGTGTCCCGGCACGTCGATCTCGATGTCGGCGACCCGCAGCCGTTCGACGCTCCCGCTGTCACCGCGCCGCAACCGTGCGCGGATCCGGGCGGTCAACTCCTTCGGCTTGAACGGCTTCATGACGTAGTCGTCCGCGCCGGATTCCAACCCGAGCACGACGTCGACCGTGTCCGTCTTGGCCGTCAGCATGATGATGGGCACCCCGGATTCGGCCCTGATCTGCTTGCAGACGTCCAGCCCGGACATGCCTGGCAGCATCAGGTCCAGCAATACCAGATCGGGGCGCACATCGTGAAATGCGTCCATCGCACGGGACCCGTCGCGCACCACGCCCGCGTCGAACCCTTCGCCGCGCAGCACGATCGTGAGCATCTCGGCCAGTGCCGGGTCGTCGTCGACCACCAAGATACGAGCTCTCATGCCGTCCATCGTCTCATTCCCGCGGGTGGGAAGGGCGCAAGCGGACGTGCAGTGCACGGGCCGATATCGTTTCGCGCGCGACGGAGCGGTCGGCCGGCGCCGCGTCCGGGTCGGCGAGCATCAAATGGTCGCGCGTGGTTCGGCCCGCGAAGGAGCGGCGACACCGACGAAATCCGCGCGCAACGTCGGGCCGATCGTTTCGCGTGCGCGCCCGTTTCGCCTGGACGCCGCAGTGGCGTCGAGCGGCGTCGAGCCGCGTCGAGGCGCGTCGAGCGGCACTGAGCGGCACTGAGCGGCACTGAGAGACGCGCCGGCGCTCGGAGCCCGAAGGCCGGATCGGGTTCGCGGCGACCGAGATCGCGGCTGGCGTCGAGCCGCGGGTCACGGCGGACGGCATGCGCAGCCTGGTTCGGTGGGATCATGGCGGGGTGAGCTATCCAGGACCTCAATACCCGCCGCCCGGTTGGGGCATAAGCCCGGTCGACCCAGGCCCGATCCCGCTCCGGCCGCTCACCGCGGGAGACCTGCTCGGCACCGCCTTCGGCGTGGTTCGCCGCCACCTCGCGGTCCTCGGGCCGCTCGCCGTGCTGGTTGCGGTGCTCGCCTCCGCGGCCCGGCTGGGCATCCTGGCGGGTAGCGGGACGCTCGCGGATTTCGCCAGTGGAACGTGGTACGCCGAGCTGTGGTCCGGCCTGCAGGCCGGCCGCGCCGTGCCCATCCCGGCCGCCCTGTACGTGGCCGCCGAGGTGAGTTCGCTGATCTCGGTGATCGGAGCGATCGCCGTGTCCGGCATCGCGGCGGCCTGCGCCGGGGTGGATGCCATGGGCCGGCATGCTGTACGCGGCGCGCTCGCCGAGCGGCTCAAGGGCCGGATCGGGCCGCTGCTCGTCACCGCAGCGCTGGCCGGGATCGCGGTCTCGGTCGGGCTGCTGCTGCTGGTCGTGCCGGGCGTGCTGCTCTACGTCACCTGGGCGGCGGCCGCGCCGGTCGCGGCGATGGAACGGTCCGGACCGCCCGGCGCGCTTGCCCGCTCGGCCCGGTTGACCCGTGGCCACCGGGGCCGAATCTTCGGGATGACGCTGCTCATCCTGATCATCACGTTCGCGATCGAGGTGCTGGTCTCGTCCGCGGCGCAAGCGGCGGCGGGCACGCTCTCGCCGCTGGGATCGCTGATCCTGTCCGATGCGGTGACCGCGCTGGTCGCGGCGGTGACGACATCCTGGGTGGGCGCCGTCATCGCGTTGCTGTACATCGACATCCGGGTTCGCAACGAGAACCTCGGGCCGGCCCTGCGCGCGTTCGCCGCCGGCGATGGGGTTCTTGGTGCCGGCGGCCCGGCGCTCGGCCGCACCTGATTTCGGCAGCAAGACATTGGTGCTGACGAATCCGGGCAACGTTCAGGGGGCCTTGCTCGCCCCGGTACGGGAAGGACGACGCTCGCACGTTGGCTTCGCGGATGTTGCCGATGGTCGCCCGCACTGCGGTAGCCGCGGTGAGGTGAAGGGTAGTGACGCGCCGAGCACCCGCTGAATGCTGGCGCTCAGTTCGATATGCGGCAGTGCACCGTCCGATGTGGCGTCGCCGGGTCCATGGCCGCAGCCCGGGCGATCGAACGTTCCGCCCTGGGCGAGGTTCGGCCGGAACGGTGTGAACCGGCCGGCGCCGGGCAATTCCAGTGTGTCGCGCCCGTGCACGATCGCTGCGTCGGGGATCGTCACCCTGGCGGCGCGTGAGATGACATCACTGGTGAAGCCGGGGTAGCCGATCCCGGCCCGTTTGCGCACTGTGCCCCGCGCCCCGTCGCCATCGACCAGGCACCATGCTCGCCCGCCTTGCAGCTGTCCAACCGTATGGCGCGAAGAGTCCCGATGCGAAGGGAGAACCCATGTCCAGCGCTTTCAATACCACGATGATCTTGGCGTTGTTCGCCGTGGTGGCGCTGCGTCCGCCGATCCCGCGGCACTCGGCACCGTTCAACCTGCAGTTCGGGCTGGGATGGTGGATCAATGAGGCGCCACAGATTGGTCTGTGGTGGCTGATCGCCGGCACGATCGGCACCCTGATCCACCCTCAGCCGGGAGCATGGTGGTGGCTCGTCGCTGTATTCGCGGCGTTGGACGTGTTGCTCTTTGGCCAGCTCGCGGTCCGGGCCCGGTCGGCCCGCCCGGCGCTGACCGCGGCGCTGCAGGAGGTCTACGGCGCGCGCGGTAAACCCGGCTACACCCGGCCGGTGTGGTGGCGTCTGCTGCTGCCGGTCATCTCGTGGCGGCCGGATGTGCGCCGCATTCGTAACCTCCGATACGGACCCGCCCGGCGCGGTAATCGGTTGGATGTCTACGTGTCTCGCCGAAATCACGCGGCGCGCGGGCCGGTGCTGGTGTATTGCCACGGCGGGCTCGGCAACAAGATGATCGGCTCCCGCGCACTGATCTACCGACTGGCCGCCCGGGGCTGGGTGTGCGTCAGCGTCGGCCGTCGCCAGTTCCGGGGCGGACCCGGCGCAGGGCTGGCCGACACCCGGGCCGCACTGACTTGGGTGCGGGACAACGCCGCGAACTATGGCGGCGACCCGGATCAGATACTCGCGGCCGGCGGCTCGGCCGGAGCGAACCTGGCCGCGACCGCCGCGCTGACCGGTACCCGTGTCGCTGCCGTGATCGGCCTGTACAGCTATTTCGGAGACTTCGGCGGTTCGGCTGGACAGATGTCACCGTGGCACGTGATCAACTCGAACGCGCCGCCGTTCTTCCTGGTGCACGGCACCGTCGATACCCTCGTCCCGCGCCAGGAGGCCCGCGCGTTCGCCGAGCGACTCCGTGCCGTCTCCAAGAGCCCGGTGGTGCATGCCGAGCTTCCCGGCGCGCAGCACAGCTTCGACGTGTTCCACTCCATCCGGTTCCACGCAGTCGCCGACGCCATCGTGCGGTTCGCAGAACTGACCCTAGATGAGTGAGTCCAAGGGTTCAGTGGTCGTAGGCGGTCAGTGAGCGTCGA
>CAZUXD010000055.1:0-14110 GCA_964624455.1 uncultured Actinomycetes bacterium
GAAAATCCCTCCCCCCGCCGCGGCGCCCCGGGTCGCGCGCGGAACGGTCGAAACCACCCCACACGCCGAAGGTCTCGCCGTTGGCCTCGGCGAAGTCGTTGCACGCCGCCACGGCGGGGCAGCCTTGGCAGGCTGCGGCGGCCGCTGCACGCTGCTCGGGGTCGTCGCTGGTCCACTCGTCCCGGCCGGCGCACGGAACCGGATCGGCGCCGGCCAGCACCGCTTGCAGGCGGTCCCACGCTTCGATCGCGCCCGCCCGGATTGCGATCACCAGGGAAGCGCTCACCGTTCCGGCTCCGCCCAGTCGACCCGGCGGGTGAAGACCGACCCGCACGACGCGCAGACACCCACGGCGTTGCCGAGAACGTCGCACCACTGAACGAACGGCCGGGTACAGCCCTCGGCGTGCCCCGCCGTGTCGCGGGGCCGGGTCCGGGGGCGGCTCACGACGCGACCTCGGCGGGGTCGACGGTGGCGAACCGGCAGCGCCGGCAGCGGCCGCCGATCAGCGACAGCGACGACTGCCGGCCGCACTGCTGGCAGGTGTTGGCGGGGTCGATCGGGGCGGTTTCAAGATCGTTTGGAACTGGTTCCCAACTGGTTCCCAACTGGTTCCCGGAACCGGTTAGGAACTGGTTCCCGGTTCCCCGGTCTAGGGGACCGGAACCAGTTACCAGTTCCTCGGGCCTCACCTCGGCCGGAACTGGTTCCCGCGGTTCGTCGGCTTCCCGGTAGGTCCGCACCGACCGGTGACGGTGCCCCCCGCCGCGGCCGCCCGGCTCGGCCGTGACGTACCCCTCGGCGAGCAGGACGTCAACGGCGGTTCGCAGGAACTCCCGCTTACCCCGCACCCGCTCGGTGATGCCGTTGAACGTCAGAGGCTCCGGGGCCGCGTCCAACGCTTCCGATACCCGCTGCATCAGCGTGGTGGGCCGGAATGCCCCGGACGGCCGCTGCTGTGTCTCCTCGTCGGGCGGGGCGACGGTGACGGCCAGGCGTTCCGGGTTGGTGCCGTTGACGGTGACGACGGCGGCGAGCTGGGTTCGGTCGGTCTTGCGGTAGGCGCCGCAGTGGGGCCGCACCCCGCCGGGCCGGTCCTTGGCGACGCGCAGGTTGACGACGCCGACCATTCCCCTGCCGAGCGGCGCGGCGACCTCCACCGTGTACGCGGCGCCGGTGAGCCCTGCGAGCTTGGCTTGCGCGCCGATCGCAAACCGGCCGCGCCCGTCCTCGGCCTTGGTGACGTGGTCGACCAGGAGCACTGCCGCGCCGGTGCCGTCCGCTATGGCCTTGGGTACCGTGCGAAGCCACCCGGTCACCTCGTCGTTGTCTTTCGAGGATCGCCCGCCGGTGGCCAGGGCCTCGCCTACCCCGTCGATGACGACCAGGGCGAAGCGACGGGTCAGGAGCGCCGCGAACCCGGCGGGGTCGACCTCGGGCGGCCCGTCGGGCCGCAGGTAGGTCAGCCTCGCAGCGATCGCCTCCCGGGCGGCCCCGAGCGCGACCAGCCGGGCGACGACGGATGCCGGGTCGGATTCGTAGTCGATGATCGCGGCGTCAAACCCGGCGCCGACCAGCCGGGCGACCTCGGCTTGGGCGATCATCGACTTCCCGGATTCGGATTCACCGTGGAACGAGTGCACCCGGCCGGGGTACAGCAGGTGCTGCCCATCGGTCCGTGGCAGCAGCCTCGGCCGTTCAGGTTCGGCTGTGCCGTCGAGGATCTCGGTGAGGTCTACCGGCGCCCACCGTCCCGGTTCCGTTGCCCCTGCGGCGACCTGAGGGGCCTTCGCGGTACCCCCGGCCGGGTACCGCTGCCACACGTCGCCAGCCAGTGCGCGCAGATCCTCCTGGGTGAACGGCGTTTCGCACGTCGGGGGCTGCTCGCAGCGCTGCCACGCGGCCAGCAGCAGCGGCCAGGCTTCGGCGGGGTCGAGGTTACGTGCTCGAAGGGATGAGGCGTATCGCATCAGCACCTCGTGCCGCTGCCCCCCGGCGGTCGCCCTCGGCCCGGGGATCACCTCGGGCAGGATTCCCAGCCCGGAAGGTGAAGGGGCGGCGAAGGTGTCGCCGGGCCGCACAGGCGGCGTCAGGGCCTCGGCCAGCCAGTCCGGCAGGCCGGCAGCCGGCAGGTCGGCGGCCACCCGGTAGCGGCCGCCGTTGGGGTGCGGCGAGCCGGCGCCGACAACATACCCGCCGCGGCCGCGGATGTCGCAACCGAACGCTGCCAGCGGCCCCGGCGCGTTGCCCAGATCCGAACCCGGATCGGCCCGGAAGTAGAAGTGAGCGCCCTTGCCGGTGGCCACCGTGAACGTCGCCGGGATCGCCTGGCCGATCGAGGCTGCGAACGCTGCGAACCCGCCGGGCCGGTCCTCGTCGACGACCAGCAGATGCGAAGGGCCGCAAGCGATGCCGTAGCCGTAGCTCGTGCCGGCCAGCGCGGCGACGATCTGCTCCGGGTCGTCGCTGGCCTGCCGGGTCCACTTGCCGACAGGGACCTTCCCGGCGACCGGGAACACATGCCAGCCGCGGCCCGCCGCGTCCAGCGCAGCGGACAGGGCGCCGGCTGCGGTATCCTTGGGGGGGAACCCTGTTGTGTTGTCTCTCGTCTCGCCCTCGGTCTGCCGGCCGGGGGCGGCGGCGTCTCTATCGGACATCGCCGGCACCCCCGGGGATGGGGCGGAGCAGGGTTGCGAGCCGGTCGCGTTGCGCCGCGGTCAACGGCGGTGCGGCGTCCACCACGGCTTCGATGAACTCCGCGATGCGTTGGGCCGCGTGCTCGGCGCGCAGACGTTCAAGCTCGGGTAGTGCCGTGGGATCTTTCTTCGCGCGCCGCGCCACTCGGGCGATCTTCGCGCGCTGCATAGCAGCAGTTGCGGGCATTGCCGGATTCCCCTTTCAGGGTCTCGGCTTGCCCGCAAGCGCTTAGCCGGTTCTTATCCCTGCCGGCCGGGGAGGTTCCGCGCGCCCAGTGGAGGCACGAAACCAGGGGCGGATATTCAAGTCTGGTGGCAGCCTAACACAGTGGTTGCTCTACCCGGCCGATGTCGACGGCAACGACACGCCGCGCGTCGAACGCTGCGATGACGTGGCGCCGCAACGCATCCGCATTCACCAGGTGGGGACGGCCGGCATGGTTGGGGCATCGCGGCAGGCCAACGGCAACCCACGGTCGACCGTCCGGCAGCGCACCCGACGCCCACAGCGCAACGTCTGGATCGCCGGTGTACAGCTCCGGCGCCGCGGCGGCCACCTGGCCGATTCTCCTGCCGCGGCAACGGATTACGACCAGCAGCCGCGGCGACGACCCGCCCGGGGTCCAGCGCCTCACGACGCCCGCCACTCGACACGCACCGTCGCCGGGTCGAACAGGCGAATACCGGGCCGACCCTTCAGAACGGTTATGTGCAACAGGGTTCGGACGACCGCGCGGCGCCGGTCGAGGGTCAGCGCCTGCCACGCCTCGCCGACGTCCGGCGCGCCGATCAGCCCGGTGAGCACAGGTGCTCGGGCGTGTGTGGACTGCACGGCCTCCACGTCGGACAGCTTGGCGCGCAACCGTTCCGAGCCGGTGTGCAACTGGCTCGCGGTGATTACTCCGTCCGCGTAGGAGGTGGCGAGCTCGTCCAGTCGTGCCCGGAATGCGCCGGCCTGCTCCGCGAGCTCCGCAAGATCCGGACGGTCCTTGTCCAGTAGGAGGTCTGCCGCATCCGGCCGTGACAGCCGGGAGACCACAATCCCGGCAATGTACTCGTCGAGGGGTTGCGCGTCCCGGTTCGCCTTCCGGCATCCCTGGCAGCGGTACAGCCTGCGAAGCTCGGGCCGGCTCTTGCTGCGCCGGACGTATCCGACAGCCATTGTTACGCCGCAGAACCCGCACACCGCGATACCTGACAGCAGGTGCGCCGGCTGGTTGCCGGTCGAGGTCTTACGTGTCGGGTCGGCCAGGATCGCGCACACTCCCCGCCAGGTCTCTTCGGTCAATATGCCGTTCCACCGACCATTCCCCACGGTCTCACCGTGAAGGACAGCGAGCCCGACGTTCCGCGGCCGCCGCAGCATGTCGCGCAGCGCCGGCCCGGTCCACTGCTTGCCCCGGCTCGTCGCCACCCCGCGCTCGTTCAACTCGCGCGCGATCGAGCGAAGCGAAACGCCTGCCAGCACGTCGCGCGCAACCTCGCGGAGCACTGCCGCGGCCGCCGGGTCGACGATCAGGTTGCCGTCCTGGAGGGTCCAACCGTAAGGGGTTGTCCCGCCCGGCCAGCGGCCCGCGTGCGTGGTTTGCGCGTAGGCGCGGGCGATGCGCTGCGCCTTGTGTTCGGACTCGTGCCGAGCGACAGCGCCGACGATCCGGGCCGACATCCGGCCGGTTGGCGTCGACAGGTCGAGTTCGCCGGCCTGCACCGTCGCAACCGCAACATGCCGGCGCTCGCATACGTCGATGAACCGTTCCAACTCGCGCGGAGAACGATGCAGGCGGTCCGGGTGCCACGCCAGCACCGCGGTAGCCGCGCCGGCCTCCAGCTCTGCAAGCATCGCCTCATAGCCCGGCCTTCGGCGCCCGGAGTAAGCCGAGATGTCGTTGTCCACATGGCAAGTCCCAACGGCCCAACCGATCCGGGACGCCAGGGCCTCGCAGTCCTCCCGTTGCCGGGCGACTCCCAGCCCGGCGCCTGCTCGATCTTCTGAGATCCGGCAGTAGACAGCGGCAATCGTCATGGTGTAAGACTAGCAGTTACCAGCGGCCCGTCTTCCCGGATCCCGTCGCCAACTTCAGCGCGACCCGGGGCAGGCCGTCGTTGTGGATGTCGTTCTGATGGGCGATCCGGCCGCGCCATTGCTTGTAGCCGGCGTGCCGGCCGGCCACCTCCGCGAGGAAGATCGCCGTCTCGGCCGCCTCCCGCTGGGCGAAGAGCACCCGGTTGTCGCGGTGCGGATCGGCCCAGTGCCGCAACAACTTCCGGGTGATCGCGGTGACGCCCTCGTAGCCGGCGGTGCGCCACCGGGAGACCTCGATGCGCAGGTCGCCGATGAGCGCATTGTGCTCGACGGCCTCGTGGGTGTGCAGGGTCAGTTCGAGTTGGCCGCCCTGCTGGGCGCCGTCGGGATGCTTCTTCCGCGTCGGCGCGACCGGGACGAACGATTCGCTGGGCCGGCGGCCCTGTTTGATGGCGCCCGTCGGGCCGTGATCGCCGATCTCGAAGTGCCGGAGCGGCGGGTCGTACGGACCGTTGAGGACCGGGTCGTCCAGGGCCGCGCCGCCTGGCGCGCCTTCGGCAGGCGCGGAGGTGGTGTCGCCGGGGCCGGCCTTCGTCACCTCGTCACCTCCCCGGAACGTGGAGCCGAGCATATCCAGGCGGCAACCACCCGGCCCGACCCAATCCGGACGATACCGGCGCGGTCCGACGTACCGCGGGACCGAACCGCCGCGGGTCTGGCCCGGTTCGGCGGTTCGCGCGAAGGCGGAGCAGGGCCGATGTGGTGACGGGTGCCTTGGGCGGCGCATGTCCGATGCCGTGCGGCACCCGGCCTCCGCAGCCGGAAACCCCTGACCCAACGCATCAATCGCGCGGCCCACCCGGCCCGGGGGACCCCCTGATTCCCGGGGGGTAAAGGTAGGCTACCCTAACCCGCGATCGCCTCCTCAAGACGGGAATCTCTCATGACGGTATCGAAAACGGGTATTTCGCTGCGCGCACGCCGGCGGTTCGCGGTCCGGCGATTCGCGGGCACGCGGCTGGCGGGCCGGCGGGTAGCAAGCGCTGTGGCGGTGTCCGCGCTGGTCGCGCTGCTCGCGGCCTGTGGCGCGTCGACCGGGCCGGGCACCGCCGAGTCGAAACCTTCTCCCAGCACCGCGGGCTCGCAGCCCTCGGCCGGCGCATCACCGAGCGAGTCCACAGCGGGGGAGTCGACCGCTGATGCATCGGGCGCCGAAGAATCGAGCGCCCCGGCCAGCGCCTATCCCATGACCCTCAAGACCGCGCACGGGGACGTCACGATCGAGGCGGCGCCGACGCGGGTCCTGGCGCTGTCGGTCCCGTCGGCGGATGAGCTGATCTCCCTCGGCATCGAACCGGTGGCGGTGGCCGTCGACCCATCGATGCTGGCCGTCGCGTACCCCTGGATGGAGGGCGCGCTCAAAGATACGGCGAACGCGGAGCTCAGCTCCTCCGGTGGCGAGTTGAACCTCGAAGCCATCGCCCAGGTACGTCCCGACCTGATCATCGCCGCGACCTGGCAGGTGACAGACGATTCCGTCTACCGCCAGCTCAGCTCGATCGCACCGACGATCACGCCGGATTCGACCGCGATCAACGTCGACTGGGATCAGCGCCTGCTCGCGACGGCGGCCGCCGTGGACCGGACGGCGAAGGCCGAGGAACTGATCACCCAGATCCGCGCGGACTACGCGGCCGTCGGCGCCACCGTGCCGGGCATCGCGACGAAGACGTATCAGTTCGTCCGCGCGGACGCCGACGGGTTCGGGTTCGGGAACGGATCGGTTCTCGAGTTGTACGGCATCAAGCCCGCCGCGAACCAGGACAACACCCAGAACGGCCCCACGCTGTCCAAGGAGAACACCGCCCAGCTCGACGCGGATCTGCTCGGCATCTGGATCCCCACACCCGAACTGGAGGCCGGCCTGGCCAAGGACCCGATGTTCCAGTCGCTTCCGGCGGTGAAGGGCGGCACCATCTTCTACGCCGACTTCGCCGTCGCGAGCGCGGCCAACACCCCGGGACCGATGGCGCTGGCCTGGCTCAACGATCGCCTCACCCCGACCATCGAGAAGCTCGGCTGAGCCCGGCCGAACCAGCCCTGGAGGGATCAGTCCATGCCCCGCACCATCCGGGAGAGCGAGATCTTCCCGATCACCGTTCGCGAACTGCAGGTCAAGCGGATCGTCGACATCACGCCCGGCATGCGCCGCATCACGCTCAGCGGCGCGCAACTCGGCCCCTTCACCGCCGGGGGGCTTGCCCACCCGGCGTTTCGGAGCAACGGATTCGATGACGACGTTCGGCTGTACTTCGCCTATCCGGGGGACGCCGCGCCGGTGTTGCCGATCCAGAAGGACGGCACGATCGAATCGCCGAAGGATAGGCGGCCGCTGTCGCGGAACTACACGATCCGCCGCTGGGATCAGGCGGCCGGGGAACTCGACATCGACTTCGTGACGCACGCGACCGGCGTCGCCACCACGTGGGCGCTGCGTTGCTCCGCGGGCGACCCACCGCACCTGGCCGGGCCGGCGCATTCGAGCTTCCTGCCGGGCGGCGTGGACTGGATGCTGGTCGCCGGCGACGAGACCGCGCTGCCGGCGATCGCCCGCCTGCTGGAAACCGCCCCTCCGGAGCAGCGGATCCAGGTGTTCGTCGAGGTCGCCGAACGTGCGCATGAGCAGGAGCTCAAGACCGATGCGCAGGTGACGATCACCTACCTGCACCGGAACGGCGCCGCTCCCGGCAGCACGACCCTGCTGGCCGACGCGGTGCGCGCCGCGCAATGGTGGCCGGGCGTCGGGTTCGCGTGGGTCGCCGGCGAAACCATGAGCATCAAGCCCATCCGCCGGTTCCTGCACGAAGAGCGCGGCATGCCGAAGGAGCACATCGAGGTCACCGGCTATTGGCGCCCCGGCGAGGTGGTGACCTTGGCGGAGGATCCGGCGGTTCCGGATTCCGACCAGATCGACGAACCGTTCGACATCCTGCACGAGATGGGCGAGTTGCTGCCGCCCTTCGCGTTGCGCGCCGCCGTCACCTTGGGCATTCCGGAGCAGATCATCCGCGGCGTCACCGACATACCGGGGCTCGCCAGCGCCTGTGGCGCGGACCGGACGGCGCTGCGCCGCCTGATGCGGTACCTCCAGGCGCTCGACGTCGTCCACCAGCCGTCCGCCGGTCGCTATGGGCTCACCCATGTGGGGGAGCTGTTGACCAACGATTTCGTCGTGGACGTGTTGGACACCGACGGCGTGATCGGCCGGCAGCAACTTGCCTTTACCGGCCTGCTGGATTCGGTGCGCACCGGGCGCGCGGCCTATCCGCTGGTCTTCGGGCGGTCCTTCGCCGCCGACCACGCGGGCCACGAGTTCGAGGCGTCGCTTCAGGAACAGATGGCCAAGTACGGCCCGTACCTCGCGCCGGCGCTCGCCGAGGACGAGGCCATCGCGCGGACCGGGACCTTGACCCTGCGCGGCGACGGCGTCGCGGTGATAGCCGGGATCCTCGCCTCGGCCCTGCCGGGGCTCCGCATCACGATCGCCGGGCTGCCGTCGACCGTCGCGTACCTGCGCCGGGACCTGCCCGGGTCGATCCCCGACGCGGCGGTGGGGGAGCG
This sequence comes from uncultured Actinomycetes bacterium, assembly GCA_964624455.1. GTDB lineage: Bacteria > Actinomycetota > Actinomycetes > Mycobacteriales > Nakamurellaceae > Nakamurella. Next base: position 8,341 of record CAZUXD010000055.1, read on the forward strand.
CATCGACGTGGTCGAGGCCTCCGTATTCGAAGTCGCACCCGCTGCCGATCGCGTGCTGCTCGTGCGGTGCCTGGACGAGCACGCCGACGCGGACGCCGCGCACGTCCTGCGGCAAGCCGCCGCGGGGTTGCACCCCGGCGGCACCGTCGTCGTCGTCGAGTTCCCGCTGGACGAGGGCTCCGCCGACGACCACGCCTTCGAGGAGGACATCAAGCACCTCGTGATGTACGGCACCGGCCACCGCACCGACGCGGAGAACCGCGCCTTGTTCGATCAAGCGGGCCTGCGCCTGGTCGCCGTCCGAACGGTCGGCTGGGGATTTCGGCTGTACGAACTCGCGGCCGGCTGAGCGGTGCCGGCCGTGCCTGCTGGGTCCGCTTCGCCCGTCGTCGCGCCGGCGAACCGCAGCGGCGCGCGGCCGGCGGCCGGGCGCAACTGGGGACGGCTGGTCGGCCTGTGGGTCTCGCTCGTGGTGCTGGCGATCGCCATCCTGCTCAGCCTGGCGATCGGAGCGAAAAGCATTCCGCTCCAGTCGGTTTGGGATGCCCTGTGGCATGCATCGGGATCCGACGACGCGTTCGTGGTGCGGTCCATGCGAGTACCACGCACGCTGGTCGCGATCGCGGTCGGCGCCGCCCTCGGCGTGGCCGGAGCGCTGATCCAGGCGCTGACCCGCAATCCGCTGGCCGACCCGGGGATCCTCGGCGTCAATGCCGGCGCGGCATTCGCCGTGACGGTGGGCATCTCCGTCTTCGGGGTCGGCTCGATCAGCGGCTATCTGTGGTTCGCGTTCGCCGGCGCCCTGGTGGTGACGATCGCCGTGTACCTGATCGGGTCCGCGGGTCGGGGCGGTGCCGATCCGGTGCGCCTGGTGCTGGCCGGGGTCGCGGTCGGCGCCGTGCTGGCCGGAATCACCACCGCGATGATGCTGTCGGCGCCGCTGACCTTCGACCAGATGCGCCAGTGGAACGCCGGGTCGGTGGTGGGGCGCGACCTGCGCCTGGTCTGGCCGGCGTTGCCGTTCCTTGCCGTCGGGGTCCTGATCGCGATCGTCGTCACCCGCTCGCTCAACGCGATCGCCCTCGGGGAGGACCGGGCTGCTTCGCTGGGTGTGCGGATCGGTTGGGTGCGGGCCGCGGTGATCGTGTCGGTGACGTTGCTCGGGGGAGGGGCCACCGCGATCGCCGGCCCCATCGTGTTCGTCGGCCTGATGGTCCCGCACGTCGCCCGTTGGATCGCCGGCCTCGACCAGCGGTGGATCCTCGCCTACACCGTGGTGCTGGCGCCGATCCTCATGCTCGCCGCCGATGTGGTCGGGCGGGTCGTGATGCGCCCTGGTGAGATCCCGGTCGGGCTGGTGACGGCGTTCGTCGGCGCACCCGTGCTGATCGTCATGGTTCGTCGCAAGCGGGCGAGCGGACTGTGAGCGGCCCATCCATGGTGTCGCCCACGTTGCCGATCGATACTGGCCGGCGAAGTGTGACCTGGCGGCGGGGCGGATTCGGCCTGCGGCTGGACGTGCGGACGATCCTGGTGTGCTCGCTCATCGCGGCGTCGGTCGTTGTCGTGGCCGTGATGGGGCTGGCCACCGGGGATTACGCGTTGACGCCGAGCCAGGTGGTGGCGGCAGTGTTCGACCGCACCAGTTTCGAACACACGGTCGTCGTCGGGTGGCGCATGCCAAGGGTGCTGGCATCCGTAGCGTTCGGCGCGGCGCTGGGCGTGAGCGGCGCGATCTTCCAGTCGCTCACCCGCAACCCGCTCGCCAGCCCCGACATCATCGGCTTCACCACAGGTTCGCACACCGGCGCGCTCGTGGTGATCGTCGCGGCGGGCGGCGGGTACCTGCAGACCGCCGGCGGCGCGTTGGCCGGCGGGCTGGCGACCGCCGTCGTCGTCTACGTCCTGGCGTATCGGCGCGGCGTGCAGGGCTTCCGGCTCATCGTGGTGGGCATTGCCGTGTCGGCAATGTTGCTGTCGGTCAACACATATCTGCTGATGGTCGCCGACCACGACGTGGCGCTGGCCGGCGCGGTGTGGGGCGCCGGCTCGCTGAACGCGATCTCGTGGAGCCAGTTGGGCCTGGGCACCGCGGTGATCGCGGTGCTGCTGCTGGCTGCGGCGCCGCTGTCGCGGCCGTTGGGCCAACTCGGCCTCGGTGACGAGGCCGCCCGCGCGACCGGGGTTCGCGTCGAATCCGCACGCCTGGCGCTGATCGTGGTCGGCGTCGGCCTGACGGCTGCGGTCACGGCCGCCGCCGGGCCGATCGCGATGGTTGCCCTGGCCGCGCCGCAGATCGCGCTGCGCCTGACGAGGACACCGGGGGTGGCGATCCTGCCGGCCGCGTTCACCGGGGCGCTCATCCTTGCTGCGGCAGATCTGGCCGGGCAGCGGTTGCTACCCGGCCCCTTGCCGGTCGGCATCGTCACGGTCGTGATCGGCGGGGCGTACTTGACGTGGTTGCTCGTCGCCGAGGCCCGGCGCCGCGCATGAAACCGACCGAAGGTCAACAGGTTCCGGAATCGCCGGAGCCGAGGAGGGCATGATCATGACGATGGCAGATGTCGCCGCCCCGGCCGGAATCGGGACGATCCAGCGCGGGGGTGCGGCGCGACGACCGCGCCTTCGGGTCGACGCGGCAACCATCGGCTACGACCGTCGGGTGATCAGCGAGGAGTTGAGCGTCGACATCCCGGACGGTTCGTTCACCGTGATCGTCGGCCCGAATGCCTGCGGAAAGTCGACGCTGCTGCGGGCCCTGTCGCGGCTGCTCAAGCCCAGTGCCGGCCAGGTGCTGTTGGACGGCAAGTCGATCCATGCGCTCAGCGCCAAGGAGGCCGCCCGCCGCGTCGGGTTGCTGCCGCAGAGTTCCATCGCGCCGGACGGCATTACGGTGGCCGATCTGGTGGCTCGGGGCCGGTATCCGCACCAGTCGGTCTTGCGCCGCTGGACCGCGGCCGATGAGCGGGTGATCGCCGAGGCGATGGCAGCGACCGGAGTGGCGCAACTGGCGGGCCGGAAGGTCGACGAGTTGTCCGGCGGGCAGCGCCAGCGCGTCTGGGTGGCCACCGTGCTGGCGCAGCAGACCCCGCTGATGCTGCTCGACGAGCCGACTACGTTCCTCGACATCGCCTACCAGGTAGAGCTTCTGGAACTGTTCGCAAGCCTCAACCGGCGCGGGCACACGCTGGTCGCGGTGCTGCACGACCTGAACCAGGCCGCCCGGTACGCCACGCATCTGATCGCCATGAAGGACGGCCGCATCGTGGCCGAGGGGCATCCCGCGGACATCGTCACCGCCGATCTCGTCGAGGAGGTCTTCGGCCTGAAATGCCTCGTCGTCCCGGACCCCGTCACCGGCACACCCTGGGCGGTCCCGCTCCGGCGCGGCGGATAGACGCGACCTCTTGGTCATGCCCGGAGACGGCTGAAACAGGGATGGTCATTTTGGCCGCTGCGTATCAACACACTCGTATTCACCGAGCAGGCCAAAGGCGCGCTGGTGTATCACGCGTGATACACTCGACGGATGGGCAAGCTCGCCGAAGTCAGCGTGCGAGACCTTCGGAACCACGGTGGCCGGGTGCTTGACCGGGTCGCACGGGGCGAGTCCGTCACGGTGACCAAGGACGGTAGTCCCATCGCCGAGTTGCGTCCGGTGCCTCGCACAGGCCTTGCGGCGGCCGAGTTGATCGCCCGCGCAAGGATTCTCCCGCACGTCGACCCGGACCGATTGCGGGACGACATCGACGCCGTGCTGGACCAGTCGTTGTGATGCGCCCGAAGGGCGTCCTCGACACTTCGGCGGTACTTCGTCTGGGCGAGCTGGGGGAGGGCGACCTGCCGGAGGAATCGGTGATCACCGCGGTCACGCTGGCGGAGTTGACGGTGGGCCCACTGGTCGCGGACGATCTCGCTACCCGTGCGGCACGCCAGGCGCACCTGCAGAATGCCGAGTCGAACTTCGGCGACCCACTCCCGTTCGACATCGCCGCAGCCCGGGCATTCGGCCAGGTTGCCGCTGACCTACGAGCATCGGGCCGCAAGCCGGAGGCTCGGGTGTTCGACGCACTCATCGCGGCCACCGCCACAGCGGCACAGCTACCGGTCTACACGTTCAACCCCGACGACTTCGCCGGGATCAGCGGCTTGGAGGTCGTCCCGCTGCCACCGGCGGCAGAAGGCCCGCAGGGAAGCTGACAGGGCGGTCGCATGGGTGGGCAGCGAAGCCGGCCCCGTGCGCACGGCGCCCGTCTCGGCGGCCGTTGTGCGTAATGACATAATGTACATTATCGGCTAACTTTCCGACCGCCAGGGATCAAGGCGTAGCCGGTGTGGCAGCGTCGTCGGAAGGTCGCGACGCGACGGTGCGGGCCATGGCTTCGATTCGGCCGTCGGTGCCACGCGCCGTCGCGGGTCGAATCCGAGACGCGCCCGCCAGGTGTGGGTACTGGGTGGCGACCGGTCGCGCCGGGTCTCGCAGAACCGCGTCACGATTGCTGTGACAGGTCGTTTCCGTTGTCCCGCTGCGCAATCCGGGCCTAGCGAGTTACGCCGCTTCGTCACAGTGACGAATGGAAGATCACGGATTGGGAAGGATTCAGCCCGGAAAGCGGCGCATATCCTTCCCAAACGGTGATCTTCCGGGGGTCGCGATGCTCGCCGAGACCGGCGTGGGCAACTCCACGGTTCGGCTCACGGTGCAGAGCCGGTCGTGGGAGCGCCGGACGGCGTCGGGGAGGACGCCGCGGGCGGCGTCGCCCTCCGGGCCATCCGGAAATGTGATCGCGAACGTCACGGTGACGTCGTCCAGCCGGTTGCCGCCGTCATCGCGGATCTTGTCCGCAGCCACCGTCACCACGAAGGATTCCGGCAGCGCCCGGCGGCTGGTGATCAGATCGACGTCGATCCCGGTGCAGCCGCCGATGGCCACCAGGAGCAATTCGACCGGGGTGAAGGCCGGATCGTCCCCCTGGCCGAACTCCAGGTCTCCCCCGCGGTTGTTCGTGGCCCGGAAACGCCCGGATGCGGTACGTGTGAGGGTGACGAAGCGGCGGCTATCTGCTGTCATGGGCCCACTGTGCCAGCCCCGGCCCCGGAACCAAGACGAGCATCAGCGATGAGCTCGCGACGACCTGATCGGCCGCGCCGCGGTGACGCGCGCCCCAGCAGGCGGTTCATCACCGACTGCAAACCAACCGGCACGCTCCGGTTCCTGCTGCGCCTGCCGATCTGGCTGTACCGGGCGCGCCTTGGCTTCCCGGCGCAGATCGACGATCCGGCCCGGCAGCAGGTCGCCGCGCGCGTGCACGCCGTGGCGTTCCGGCCGGGACGATCTGCCCTTGTGATCGGCGCCGCAACAGGCAAGGGTTGACGCATGAGCCTGAAAGCAGCGTCCGCCACCGCAGCCCCGGCCGCCGTCTCGCCCGACCGGGTGCGCAATGTCGCCCTGGTGGGCCGCAGCGGGGCCGGCAAGAGCGCCCTGTTCGACCACCTCATCGCCGCGACCATCCCCGACTACCGGCCCCGCCCGCCAGGTATCGAACGGTCGACCCAGATGGCCATCGCGGCGATCGGCCTCGCGGCAGGTTCCGACCCCAGCGGCGACTACGGGGCGGCGCCGGCGGCGGATCCCGTGGTGGTCAACCTGATCGACACCCCCGGATTCCCCGACTTCGTGGGCGAGTTGCGGGCCGGGCTGCGCGCCGCCGACGGCGCCCTGTTCGTGATCTCCGCGGCGGATGGGTTGGACGCGGCGACCGTCATGCTG
>CAZUXD010000056.1:0-13851 GCA_964624455.1 uncultured Actinomycetes bacterium
GTTCCGTCCACGGCGGTGCGGTCCGGTGCCGGGGAACCGTCCGTACCCCGCCCATCGGCCGATGGGATCGCGGTCGGCGATCCGCCGGTTGATGACCCGGTGGTCGATGACCCGGCAGTCGATGACCGGGCAGTCGATGACCCGGCAGTCGATGACGCAGCCTCGGCCCCCGACGCCTCGTCGCGCAGCGGACTCCCGGCGCCTCGACCCGTCGGGCGCGCCTTTCCGCGGCCGCGCCGACCCGCTCGCGCCGGAGCCCGGCGAGGGGCACCGGCCGCCGCGATCCACGCTGCGTCGTCCGGCTGGGTCATCCCTACCGCTTCTCCCGCCTGAACTCGGTCCACCGCTGCGATGGTCGGGTCCAGACTATGCGGCGCAGGGCGTGCGGCCAATGCGACCCGCCCGAGATCCGCGCACTATGTCACACGATGTCGGGGCCAGCCCGCGGCCGGTCGTCACCTCCGCCGCGGGCGCCCGGTCGGGCCGCCCGGCGCCCGGGCCCGCGGGTGCGCCACCGCGTACACCTCGCGGAGCGAGTCCACGGTGACGAGGGTGTAGATCTGGGTGGTCGTCACCGACGCATGGCCGAGCAGTTCCTGCACGCTGCGCACGTCCGCGCCCCCGGCCAGCAGGTGGGTGGCGAAGGAGTGCCGCAGGGTGTGCGGCGACACCGGCTGCCCGATCTCCGCCCGCTCGGCCGCGTCCCGCAATACCTGCCACGCGCTCTGCCTGGAGAGCCGTCCCCCCCTGACGTTCACGAATAACGCGGCGGTGCCGCGGCCGGCGCCGGCCAGCGCGGGCCTGCCCCGCACCCGGTATGCCTCGATGGCGCGGAGCGCGTACGAGCCGACCGGGACGATCCGTTCCTTCGACCCCTTGCCGAGCAACCGCACCACTTCGCCCTCGGGATCGATGTCGTCCACGTCCAGCCCGACCGCCTCGGAGATGCGCGCGCCCGTCGCGTAGAGGAATTCCAGCAGCGCGGCGTCCCGCAGGCCACGGGGCCCGTCCCCGCGGCCGGCCGCATCCAGAAGGATCGTCACCTGCTCGATCGGCAGCGCCTTCGGCAATCGCTTGGCCGCTTGCGGCGGGTGCACGTCGCGGGACGGGTCGCCGGCCGACAACCCTTCCGCGTGCAGGTACCGGTGCCAGCCGCGCGCGGCGATCAACGCTCGCGCCGCCGACGCGGCGGCCAGCGGCGTCGAGCCGTCGGTCGGCGCCCGCAGCGATCCCAAGTAGCCGGCGACGTCCTTCTCGGTCACCGCACCGGGTTGGGTGATGCCGCCGCCGGTGAGGAACCGGGCGTAACCGGTCAGATCGCGGCGGTAGGACAGCAAGGTGTTGCGTGCCAGTCCGCGCTCCACTGCGAGATGGTCCAGGTAGCCGCGAAGCGCAGCGGCCAGCGCGGGCGCGATCGCTGCGGCCGGCTCGGGTGCCGGCTCGGCGCGGCTCGCTCGCGGCGCGCTGTGGGCCGTCAATGCCATGGCCGGGCGCCGAGGGCCGGCGCGCCGACGATGAGCGGGCCGTCGTTGACCGAGGCCGGACCCCCGATCCAGGTGCCGGCGGCGCCGCGCAGATCAGCTTCCGCCGGCGCGCCGAGGACCCGGGCGGCGGCCAGCAGCCCGGCCACCGCGCTGGCGTTGACGATCCGGCCGTCCAGCACGGCGATGACGGCATCGGCGAGCGGTACCCGAACCACCCGCATGTCGGCCTCCTCCTCGCGGGCCGGCGGCGCCGGCACGGTCCGCAGTCCGCGGGCCAGGTACACCCGGATCACCTCGGTGCAGAATCCCGGCGAGCTTGCCAGGTCCACCAGCACCGACCAACGCTCGGCGGCCAGCCCGGTCTCCTCGAGGAGTTCCCGGACGGCGCAGGCCAGGGGCTTCTCGCCCGGGACGTCCATCAGCCCTGCCGGCAACTCCCAGAGCCGCCGCCGCAGGGGGTGACGGTACTGCTCGATGAGGACCACCTGCCCGCGGTCGTCGATCGCGACCACCGCAACCGCGCGTTGATGTTCCGCGACCTCCCGCCGCGCGAAGCCGCCGCCGGGCATCGCGACGTCGTCGACGCGGACGGTCATGACTTTCCCGGTATAGACGGTCTCGCTCGCGAGGACCGCGAATCGGCCGTCGACGTCGCGTCCGCCAGGGTCGTCGGCCGGTCCGTCCCGCCCATCGGAACGCCCGGGTTCGCCGGCGCCTTCCCGCTCCCCGGCCTGCCCGGATGTTTCGCACCGCTCGCCCCCGCGCCCGGCCACCGGCCCGCCGGGCGGTTGCGGCACGTCGGCGCGGGCCGGGTCACGGCCGCTCATCGACGCGCCGCGGGCACCGGCACACGCACGTCGGGAACGACGTCGTCACCGTCGATCGGCAGCCGCTCGGAGCGCAGGTAGGAGAGCGCGGCACGAACGAACGCGACGAACAGCGGGTGCGGCCGGGTGGGACGGGACTTCAGCTCGGGGTGCGCCTGGGTGGCGACGGCAAACGGATGCAGCGCGGGGTCCAGCTCGACGAACTCCACCAACGAGCCGTCCGGGGACGTCCCGGAGATGCGCAAGCCCGACCGCTCGAGCTCGTCACGGTAGGCGTTGTTGACCTCGTAACGGTGCCGGTGCCGCTCGGAAACCTGTGTGGCGCCGTAGATCCGCTCCGTCAGGGAACCGGAGGCGAGCACCGCCGGATAGGCGCCCAGCCGCATCGTCCCGCCCATGTCGCGCTTCCCGGCAACCACATCACGCTGCTCGTCTAGCGTGGAGATCACCGGATGCGCGCAGTCCGGTTCGAACTCGGTGGAGTTGGCGCCGGCAAGGCCGGCGAGGTTCCGGGCGGCCTCGATCACCAGGCACTGCAGCCCCAGACACAGTCCGAGCAGCGGGATCCGGTGGGTGCGGGCATAGGCGATCGCGCCGATCTTGCCCTCGATGCCTCGGACCCCGAAGCCACCCGGGATCAGCACGCCCTGGACGTCGCCGAGTGCCGTGGCGGCCCCCGACGGGGAGATGCAGTCGTCCGACGGCACCCACACGACATCCACCTTCGCGTGGTTGGCGAATCCGCCGGCGCGCAGGGCCTCCGTCACCGACAGGTACGCGTCGGGCAGGTCGACGTACTTACCCACCAGCGCGATCCGCACCACGTCGTCGGGCCGGTGCACTCGCTCCAACAACTGATCCCACTCGGTCCAGTCCACGTCGTGGAACGGCACGCCCAGCCGGCGCACGACGTACGCGTCCAGCCCTTCGGCGTGCAACACCTTCGGGATGTCGTAGACCGACGAGGCGTCCGGGCAGGCGACCACCGCCTCGGTGTCCACGTCACACATCAACGAGATCTTCTGTTTGAGCGGCTCCGGCAACTCCCGGTCCGACCGGCACACCAGGGCGTCGGGCTGGATCCCGATGTTGCGAAGCGCGGCAACCGAATGCTGCGTCGGTTTGGTCTTCAGCTCGCCGGACGGGGCGAGGTAGGGAACTAGCGATACGTGCAGGAAGAACACGTCTTCGCGGCCGATCTCGTGGCGCACCTGTCGCGCCGCCTCCAAGAACGGTAAGGACTCGATATCGCCCACCGTGCCGCCGATCTCGGTGATGACGACGTTCGGAACCGCACCCGAGGCGTCCGGCGCGGCCATCGCGTAGATGCGCTCCTTGATCTCGTTGGTGATGTGCGGGATCACCTGCACGGTGTTCCCCAGGTACTCGCCGCGGCGCTCGCGGGCGATGACCGCGGAGTAGACCTGCCCGGTGGTGACGTTCGCATCCCTCGTCAGGTCGCGGTCCAGGAACCGCTCGTAATGGCCGATGTCCAGGTCGGTCTCGGCGCCGTCCTCGGTGACGAAGACCTCGCCGTGCTGGAACGGGTTCATGGTGCCGGGATCGACGTTGAGGTACGGGTCGAGCTTCTGCATCGTGACCCGCAGCCCCCGCGAAGCGAGCAGTCGCCCCAGGCTGGAGGCCGTCAGCCCCTTGCCCAGCGAGGAGGCGACGCCGCCGGTGACGAAGATGTGCTTGGTGTGTTGGCTACTGTCCGCCACCGAAGGGCGCAAGGCGACTCCCGTGTTCTGCGCGGTCGCCGATCGGCTACCGCTCCACGGGATTTCATCCTAACATCTTCCGGGCAACACCTGCCGTTCCGGCGGCATCGACGCGCCGCGCGGGGCGGGCCACCGGGAGAATGGCAACGCCCCCGCGGCGCCATACCGTCGGGGACGACCCCGGTCAGCCCAGTGCGGTGACAACTGCTGTGTCAACCAACTGCTGTGTCAACCAACCGCTGTGTCAACCAACTGCGAGGGTCGGAGCGGGGGCCTGCGCGTTGGCCCCGACGCCGTAGCGGCCAACCCCCCCGCCGTCCTGTTCGACCAACGCCAGAACCGTTGCGACCCGGCCGGCGTCGGTATTCACGTCATCCACGGTGGAGACCAACGCGCTGGCCGCGGTGTCCGCGCGCACCAGACCGATGGACCCGGTACTCCCCTCGGACCCGGTGCGGCCGGCCAGCACCACGCCCTTGGCGGTCTGCTTGAGGGCGGCGGCCATGTCGGCGATCGTCTGCGCCCGACTGGTGGCGGAGTCCCCGCTGCGCGCCGGGCCGGTGATGACGACGATGGACCGGCCGGGGGCAACCGGCCCCGAGGCGGTGATGAAGCCGGCCGTCGACAGCGCGGACAGCGCCGCGGTCGCCTCGTCGGGCGTTGCCATGACACCGCCCTTCGCGTCGGTCAGCAACAGGTTGGCCAGCAGCCCGCCGGCCATCGTGCCGACCTGGGACGCGCCGGACAGGGTGCTACCGGCCGGCAGGTTCTGCAGCGACAGTTGGCGCAACTGCTCCGCGCGCACCGGGTCGCTGAAATCGCTCGTCACCTGGATCTGCCCGGACACCACGGCTCCGGCGTGCGCGAGGAGCGAGAGCACGGCATCGCGGTCGGCCGGATCGGCGGTGTCGGTCGTGATCAGCACCACGGTGGCGCCGGGCAGGGTGCCGCGGACCGCGAGCGGGCCGATGGCGCCGGCGAACTTGGCGTCGGAAGCGACCCGCGAGCCGAGTTCGGTGTTCTGCTTGGCCAGATCGTCCCGCTGACCGGCAAGTTGGGTGTTGTCCCCCTGCAGTCCGGCGAGCAGCGGAGAGTTGATCTTGGTGGCGCCCAGCACGATCCCCAGCGCCAGGGCAAGGAAGATCGCGGCGAGCGAGACGATGTGGTATCGCATGGAAATCATCTAGAACAGCCCCCTTACCCAGGCCACGGCGTCGTCCCACCAGGTCGCGATCAGGCCGCCGTAGGTCCCGGACACGTCCGATATCAACAGCGCGGCAACGATTGCGGTCGCGGCGGCGAACACCAGGAGCAGCACCACCCACCAGGCGATACGCGCCTTGTACAGCCGCGAGACGGCCGGCGCCTCCACGACCTTGTTCGAGACCCGCATGCGGATAAGGAATGTCGATGCCGCCGCGCCTCGTCCGCGGTCCAGCAGTTCGGTGAGCGCGGTATGCATCCCGACGGTGACGATCAGGACCGCCTCGTGATCATCCGCCAGCAGCAGGGTCAGGTCCTCGCTCGTGCCATTGGCCGGAAACGTGACGGCGCCCAGACCCAGGTCCTGCAACCGTTCCAGACCCGGGGCGTGGCCGTCGGTGTCGGCCGGTATCACCACCTCCGCGCCGCTGCGCAACGCCTTGGTACCGATCTTCTCGGGATCGCCCACCACGAGCGCCGGCTTGTACCCGGCAGTGATCAGCGAGTCCGCGCCGGCGTCCACCCCGACCAACACCGGGTGGAAGTCGGAGATGTACTTGCGCAACCGCTTGAGTTCGATTGCGGTGTCGGGGGATGCCGCGACCACCAGCACGTGCCGGCCGGCGATCGCCGTCTTGATGTCCGGGATGCCGACGCCATCGAGCAGCAGGGTGCGTTCCCGTTTCATGTACTCGATGGCGTTGGCCGCGAACGCCTCCAATTGCGCGGCCATGCCGGTCTTGGCCTCGATCAGCAGGTCGGCGATCGACTCGGGCGTCTGCTCGCGGCCCTGCACGACCAGTTGCTCGCCCAGGTAGAGGCCACCCTCGTGCAGGCGGACCCGGGTGCCGTCCTTGACCCGTCCGAAGACCTCCTCACCGACCTCGTCGATCAGCGTGACCCCGCTGGCCAACAGGATCTCGGGTCCGAGGTTCGGGTAGCGACCGGAGACCGAAGCGGCCGCATTCACAACCGCCGTCACACCGGCCCCGGCCAATGCGTCGGCCGTCGCCCGGTCGATGTCGACCTGCTCGAGGATGACGACGTCCCCGTGGCCGACCCGTCCCAGAAGGGCGTCGGTGCTGCGGGAGATCCGCGCCACACCTGTGACTCCCGGCAACAGATGGGACTGGCGTGACAAGAGTTTCATGACGTCATGGTCGCAGGCTGGGCCGTGCTTCTCCAGCAGGCGCGCGGGACGCATCGGCTTGGATCCACGTCGACGGGCCGCCAAGGGCGCTCGGCGCCGCAGATCCGTTTCGGCCGGTCCGCTCAACTCGGAGGGTCGGCCGATCCCGGTGGCGGGTCCACCCCCGCCCGGGGCGGCACCTTGTCCCCCACTCAGCGCCGCGGAGGGTCGGCCGATCCCGCTGCCCGGTCCACCCCCGCCCGGGCCGGCACCTTGTCCGTTGCCTTGTTCGGCGCTTTCCGCTGCGCGCCCTGAGGTTTCGCCCGGGCCAACAGGTCCGCCGCGTGCGCGCGCGCCACGTCGCCATCCGTTCCGCCGAGCATGCGGGCCAACTCGGCCCTGCGGTCCGCGCCGTCCACCAGGCGCACGGACGATGCGCCAACGGTGCCGTCGGCCGCTGCGTCGACAACGAAGTGCCGCTCGGCGAACGCGGCGACCTGCGCGAGGTGCGTGACGACGATCACCTGGTGGCTGCGGGCCAGTTGGGCGAGCCGGCGCCCTATCTCGATGGCTGCCCGCCCGCCGACACCCGCGTCGACCTCGTCGAATACCAGGGTCGCGACCGGGTCCGCGCCGGCCAGGACCACCTCCAACGCGAGCATCACCCGGGAGAGTTCGCCACCGGATGCGCCACGCGCCACCGGAAGTTCCGGAGCGCCGGCATGCGCGGCGAGCAGGATTTCCACCTGGTCGGGGCCGTCCGGCCCCGCCGCGAGCCGCTGTCCGGCGATCAGCAGGCAATCCTCGTCGCCCTCGGCGGCCACTCGCGGCGTCACCACGATCCGCAGGCGCGCGCTCCCCATCGCGAGGTGCTTCAACTCGCCGCTGGCCATGCCGCCGAGCCGGTCGGCCGCCGCCCTCCGTCGGGTGGTCAGTTCGACGGCGGCTCCCGTCATCTCCTCCTGCAGTTCCGCGGCCCGCTCGCGCAGCGACTCCAGGGCGCCCTCCGAGGTGTCCAGCCCCGTGAGCTCCGCCCGCGCCCGCGCCGCCCAGTCGAGCACCCCGTCGACGTCGTCGCCGTACCGGCGCACCAGCCCGCGCAACACCGCCTGGCGTTCCAGGGCGGCCGTGAGCCGGCCGGGGTCCGCCCCGAGTTGGTCCAGGTAGCCGGCCAGGTCGGCGGCGACATCCCCGAGCACCGCCGATGCGCCGCGCAGGTCCGGTTGCCGGGCCGAGAGTGCCGGGTCGGCGGCCGATTGAAGCAACCGGATCGCCGTGTGCACCAGGCTCACCGCCGACGGCTGATCACCGCCCGCCGTATCGTCGGTTCCGGCCAGGGCCGCAAGCGCCTCGTGGGCGACCGCGCGCAACGCATCGGCGTTCTCCAATCGGCGCACCTCGGCGGCCAGCGCCGTGTCCTCACCTGGTTGCGGGCCGGCGCGGTCGATCTCCTCCAACCCGACCCGCAGCACGTGTTCCCGCTGTGCACGTTCCCGTGCCCGCCCGGAGCGGTCGGCGATCTCCGCGCGGACGGCCAGCCACTCCTCGCGCAGCGCCCGGTAGGCGCCGAGCGCAGGTTCCAGACCGGCGTACCGGTCCAGGACGTCTCGGGCGCTTGCGGGCCGCAGCAGGCTCATGGCCTCGGATTGGCCGTGGACGGTCAGCAGCGGTTCCGCGAGCCCGGCCAGCGCCGCCACCGGGACGGCGCGCCCCCCGATGTAGGCGCGGGAGCGGCCGTCCGCGGAAACCGACCGCACCGCGAGCAACGATCCGTCGTCATCGGTATCGCCGCCGACCGTCTCGGCCATCGCCGCCAACAGCGCACCGGTTTCGCGCCGCGTCACCCCCGGATGCTCGGTGACGGGATGGTCGGCCCCGGCGGGTCGATCCGGCGCCGCGGCCGCATCCTCTGACCGCTGATCGGCCGGGAACCAGCAGCCCGGTACGAATCTGGCCTCGACCACCGCCCGCCGGGCACCGAGACGCACCCGGTCGGAGTCTGCGCGGCCTCCGCAGATCAGCCCCAGCGCAGTGACGATCATCGTCTTGCCCGCGCCGGTCTCGCCGGTGACGACGGTGAAGGTCGGCGCAGGCTCGATCACCGCGTCCTCGATCACCCCGAGGCCCGAGAGATGCAGTTCGCCCAGCACGGACGTCACGCTATCGCGCGGCGGCGATCAGTGCCGCGCTTCGCGCCAGCCGTGCACGGGCAACGAGAACTTGCGCACCAATCGGTCGGTGAACGGCGCCGTCGACAGCCGTGCCAACCGCACCGGTTGGACCCCGGCACGCATCCGCACCCGTGACCCGGCGGGGATCTCTGCGCTGCGCCGCCCGTCGCAGGCGAGCACCGCCTCGTGACCTTGCGGGTCGAGGTGCACCACGACGGTGGAGGCGGAGCCCACCACCAACGGACGCGCGAACAGCGCATGCGCGTTCGACGGCACGACCAAGAGGGCCTCGACCCCCGGCCACAGGATCGGCCCGCCGGCGGAGAACGCGTAGGCGGTCGACCCGGTCGGCGTCGCGCACAACACCCCGTCGCACCCGAACGCCGACACGCCCCGGTCGTCGACCTCCAGGACGACGTCCAGAATGCGCTCCCGGGCGGCCTTCTCGACGCTGACCTCGTTCAGCGCCCAGCCGCTGGCGATGGTGTTGCCCCCATGTTCGACGGTCACGTCGACCGTCATCCGATCGCTGACCCCGTACGTCCTGCCGATCACCGCGTCCAGCGCCTCGTCCAGATGATCGGCGTCGGATTCGGTGAGGAAACCCACCCGACCCAGGTTGATGCCCAACACCGGGCAGTCCGCGGCGCGGGCGTCTTCGGCGCCCCGGAGCAATGTGCCGTCACCGCCGAGGGTGAGCACCAACTCGATCCGCGGGGGTGAGGAGGCCCGAGGGATTCCCAGTTCGGACGCCTCCGGTTCCAATGCGACCAGGCCGATGCCGCCAGCCGCCAGCCGCCGGCGGATGTGGGCCGTCACCGCCCGGATATCGGGGCGGCCGGTATGCGCGACGACCAGCACCGCCCGCTCGCCCGTCGCGGCGGCGCCGTCGGCCGCCGGGCGCCGCGGATCGTCCGCTGCGCCGAACACGTCGGCGTCCGCCGGGCTGTCCGGATCGTTGATCATTGCGGCCCCTGCCGGATGGCCGCCTGCACCATGACGCGCGCGGCGGCGATGTCGATCGGTGCGCCGCGCCGAAGGTGCAGGAAGTACTCCACGTTCCCGTGCGGACCGGGGAGCGGCGACGCCACCACGCTCCGCGTCCCCCAGCCGCGCTCCTGCGCCGCCTTGACGACTCCGAGTACGGCGGCCGCGCGGAGCGCCGGGTCGCGGACGACGCCCGACGCGTCCACCCGGCCCTTGCCGACCTCGAATTGCGGCTTGACCATCGGGAGCACATCCGCGTCGTCGGCGGCGCAGGCGAAAAGCGCCGGCAGTACCAGGCGGAGCGAAATGAACGACAGGTCGGCAACGATCAACTCGACCGGTTCGCCGATCTGCTCGACGTGGATGGTCCGTACGTTGACCTTGTCCAAGACGCGCACCCGCGGGTCGTCCCGCAGCCGCGGGACGAGCTGCCCGGCACCGACATCTATCGCGAGGACGCTCGCGGCGCCGCGGCGCAGAAGCACGTCGGTGAACCCGCCGGTGGAGGCCCCTGCATCGAGCGCCCGCCGGCCGCTGACGGCGACATCGAACGCATCCAGCGCGCCGAGGAGCTTGTGCGCCCCTCGGGACGCGAATTCAACCGACCCGCCGAGGACGGCGAGGTGCTCGCGGGTTTCGACCCGGGCGGCCGGTTTGGTGACCGGCCGGCCCGATACGGCCACCCGCTCCTCGGCAATCAGCCGGGCCGCCTGGGTGCGGGAACGTGCCAGCCCACGTCGCACCAGTTCGGTGTCCAACCGCATGGTCAGCGCCCCTCATCCCGCCGAGCCCGGCCGGGGCGGGCGCACGGTGGATTCCAACGCCTGCGCAAGCCTCGCGTGCATGCGCTCATAGATCGGCGCGTGCTCGGCGAGATCGGCTTCGTCGATGAGCCCGAGGTCGGCGGCGGCCATTTCGAGGAGCTCGGCCGCTGCGGGGCTGTCGTCACCGCCATGTGACATGGGTTCCCTCCGCTCCCGTCCGGTCCGCAGGTTCACCGTAGTGCAGGCCCGGCGCGGGACGGTACGAGCGCGCGCAGGACGCAGGCGGCGGGGGTGGCGCGAAGCGCGGGTGCGCCGCACGGAACGCGGCCGAGCCCCGGTACCGCGACGCGGCCGACGATGGGCGATGCGCATGGCTCAGGTGCCCGGCCGACGAACCCGAGACTGCTCAGACCGGTCCCAGCCGGGCCAGCGCGGCCTTCAGTGCTTCGTCATCGTCGAACTGGTCGAGACGCACGCACGCCGCCGGATCGAAAAGGCCGCGCAGGTCCGCCGACACCACGGTGGGTCGATGGCCTGGTGACGCGCGCAGGACATCCGCCGTGCTGCTGGCGCCGGTCAGCACCATCAGGCTCGGCAAACCGGCCGCGACCGCCGCGGCGATGTCGGTCTCCAGGCGGTCCCCGACCACCAATGGCGTTTTCGACGCCGCGAGCTGCACAGCCGTGTCCAGCAGCGGGCGGGCCGGTTTGCCCGCCACCCTGGGCTGCCGCCCGGTGGCCGCCACCAGCGCCCGCACCATCGCGCCGTTGCCGGGTAGCAGCCCGCGATCGGTCGGCAGCGTGACATCGGTGTTCGTGGCAACCCAATCCGCCCCAGCACGCAGCGCGATACATGCCTCGGCGAGATCCTGCCATCCGGTCTCGGGGCTGTGTCCCTGCACGACGGCGACCGGCTCCGCGGCGGCCGAGCGCACGGGCGTGAGGCCGGCATCGGCGATGGCCTCCGCCAACGCCGCGGTTCCGATGATCAGGACCTTGGCGCCGGGCCGATGCGCGGCCTGCAGGAGTTGTGCGGCTGCCGACGGTGAACTGACCACGTCGGGAGCCTGGGAAGGCATTCCGGCAGCGGAGAGTCGCTCGGCGACCTGCGCAGGCGACCGCGCCGCGTTGTTGGTGACGAAAACCGTGCGAACGCCGAACTCGCGGGCTCGCTGCAGGGATTCGGGCGCGTGCGGAATTGCTTGGCCTGCAAGGAGCAACGTGCCGTCCAGGTCGAGCAGGAGCGCGTCATGCCGGCCTATCAGGGCGTGTTCGGCGCCGGTCATCGGATCTGCTCGTCGTCGGGAGCTTCGCCGGCGGGGGACCCCGGCCACGTCCCGGCTCGAAGATCCGCCGGAAGCTGGTCCGCCTGCGGCGTGAACGCGGACTGAGCCTCCGTGGCCCCGGGCCCCTCGGACGGCGAAGGCGCGGGCGGGGTGAACGCGGACTGGGCCTCTGCCGTCCCCTGCTCCTCGGACGGCGAAGGTGCGAGCGGGTCTCCGACCGGCGCGCGCGGACCGTTCGATGCGAGCTCCTCCGCCCGTTCCACCGCGTCGGTCTCCTCGTCACCGTCTGCGTCCGCCGCGCGAATGAACCAGCGCACAGCTTCGGCCGGGCGGTCATCTTCTTCCAGAAGCGCCGCGTAGGCGTAGTAGAGGCGAAAGGCGAACGGCGCGTCCGGATCGACGTCGCGGACGGCGCTACGAAGCGTAGAGATCGCCGCGTCCCGCTGACCCATGTCGGACCGGGCTCCGGCCACCACGATCTGGAGTTCGGCCGCCGCGGCCGGCTCAAGACGCTGCGCCTCCGCGCTGCGTCCGAGCTCGAGCGCGCGCTCCGGGTGTCCGAGCGCGCGTTCGGCATCGGCGAGTACCGCCAACAGTTCGGGGTTGCCGGACATCCGGCGTGCTGCGCGCAACTCGGCGACAGCCTCGGGCCACAGGCCTGCGCGGTAGGCGACCACACCCACCGTTTCCCTGACCACCGCGACCCGCCCACCCTGGGACCTCGCTGCGCGCGCATGCTCCCAGGCGAGCCGTGGATCTTCGTCGATCAAGGCTCCAGCCGCGACAAGGTGATCGGCCACGAACTCCGCACCTTGCTTGCTCAAGCTACGCAGGTCGGCCAGCACGTCCGCGCCCAGATCCCGCCGATCCACCCATTCCGGAACCTCCGGCCATCTCACCGCGGTCTCCAGCGGCCGGTCGCCCGCTCGCCGCTGGGGGCGGCGCTCGGGCCACGCGGTGGGTGTTCGAGGATCACCGGCGCGCGGTCGCCGTTCGGGAGGCCCGCCCGGCGCGTCCTTCCGCGGCGGGCGCTCGGTGCGCTCATCCCCGCGCCGCGCAGCCGAACGGCCCCAATCGCCGCGTGGAGACCCGCCTCGCGCGCCAGGACGATCCCGCTGCCAGGGCTCCGCCTCACCACGCGGGCGAGCGCCGCCTTGCCCCATCCGCGGCCCGTCCGCCGCACCGGCGGCCCGGCCCGGCAGATCGCTGCGCCGCGGGCGGTCACCGCCCTGATACCCGCTCCGCGGCCCGTCACCACGCTCATCACGCTGATACCCGCTCCGCGGCCCGTCACCGCCCCGATACCCGCTCCGCGGCCCGTCACCACGCTCATCACGCTGATACCCGCTCCGCGGCCCGTCACCGCCCCGATACCCGCTCCGCGAAGCAGAACGATCGCGATTGCCGCGCTCATGCTCGCCATGCGAACCTGCGCCCGTCGTCCCACCCGAGGGGCGGCCCGCCGAGGGACGGCCCGTCGCATCGGTGCGGCTGCGCCGGCCACGGAGCTCCGCCCGGTCGGGTCCGCCGGCGGCCTCATCAGTCCAGCGCGGTCGTTCGCGTTCGCTCGGCCGCGGCGGCTCGGACCGCGCGGCGGGCGCTCGCCGTTGGCCCAGGCCGAGGCTCTCGCTCATGTCCCCCGCCATCGGACGATCCGCATGTCCCCGGTCTTGGCGCGCCGGCGGGGCGAACCGGCTACCTCGCGGCGGCTCGCCGCGTCCGCGCCGGGCATCGTCGGGCTCCCGGCGATCGTCGCCGCCAGAGTTGCCCGCCCTACTGCGGCCGGTGCGCCGTCCGGCACCGCCGGACGATTCGCCCCCAGGGGTTCGCGGGCGGCCCCTCCCCGCGCCCCGGCCGGGCGAAGAGCCGCCGGCCATCTCGGCCCGACGCCGCTCAGGTTCCCGCCGGCGCGCGCCCTCCTCGGGCCGCCCGGATCCGCCCTGATCGTCCGTCATCGCCTCTGCCCCCTCTGCCCGACAAGCGGTAACGACACCGGCGCCATCGGAGATTCTCGCCCGCAAAAGCCAACAAGGGAGGCCGCGCGCCTCTTCAGAAGCGTGCGACCTCCCTTGCGGAACGGTGTCCGGCGGCGACCTACTCTCCCACGCGGTGGCCCGCGCAGTACCATCGGCGCTGAAGGGCTTAGCTTCCGGGTTCGGAATGGGACCGGGCGTTTCCCCTTCGCTATGACCGCCGAAACTCTATGGAGTTTTACCGGTAACTCCGCCGATCGAAATCAACGGGCCCGTATCTCCAGAACCGCACAGTGGACGCGTAGCA
>CAZUXD010000057.1:0-12892 GCA_964624455.1 uncultured Actinomycetes bacterium
CATCTCCTGGTACTCGCGGTCGGTCAGCGTCATCGCCGGCGCGACGGTGACGGAGTCGCCGGTGTGCACCCCCATCGGGTCGATGTTCTCGATCGAGCACACCACCACGGCGTTGTCCGCCCAGTCGCGCATCAACTCGAGTTCGAACTCCTTCCAGCCGAGCACGCTCTCCTCGATCAGCACCTCGTGCACCGGCGAGGCGGAAAGGCCCGCCCCGGCCATCCGCTCGAGTTGCACCGGCGTGTGCGCCATCCCGGAACCCAAGCCCCCCATGGTGAACGACGGCCGGATGACCACCGGCAGCCCGAGGTCGGCCACCGCGGCGCGCACCTCCTCGATGGAGTGGCACACCGCCGAACGCGGCACATCTCCGCCCACCGAGCGCACGATGTCCTTGAACAATTGCCGATCCTCGCCGCGGCGAATGGCGGGGATGTCGGCACCGATGAGCTCCACCCCGTAGCGATCCAGCACGCCGGCATCGGCCAGGTCGATCGCGGTGTTCAGCGCGGTCTGCCCGCCCAGCGTGGCGAGCATGGCATCGATCGGGTGACCGGCCGCGGCCTGGTCGGCCAGCACCTTCTCGACGAACTCGGCGGTGATCGGCTCGATGTAGGTGGCGTCCGCGAACTCGGGGTCGGTCATGATGGTGGCCGGATTGGAGTTGATCAGGCTGACGCGCAACCCCTCGGCCCGCAGCACCCTGCAGGCCTGGGTGCCCGAGTAGTCGAATTCGCAGGCCTGCCCGATCACGATCGGCCCGGACCCGATGACGAGGACATGTTGCAAGTCGGCGCGACGCGGCATCAGGCGTCCCCGCCGATCGGCGAACCGGCCGCCATCAGATCGGCGAACCGTTCGAACAGATAGGCCGCGTCGTGCGGGCCGGCGGCCGCCTCCGGATGGAACTGCACGGAGAACGCCGGCGCGTCCAGGCAGTGCAGGCCCTCGACGACGCCGTCGTTGAGCGAGGTGAAGCTCACCCGGGCACGCCCGAACCCGGTGGTGAGTTCCCGGCCGGCCGGGGCGTCGACGGCGAAACCGTGGTTGTGGCACGTCACCAGCACCCGTCCGGTCGCCTCCTCGCGGACCGGCTGGTTGATCCCGCGGTGCCCGAACGGCAGCTTGTAGGTGCCGAAACCCAATGCGCGGCCGAGGATCTGGTTCCCGAAGCAGATTCCGAGAAGCGGGATCCGCAGTCGCAGGATCTCCGCGGTCAGCGCGACCATCTCGTCCGCCGTCGCCGGATCCCCCGGCCCGTTCGACAGCAGCACACCGTCGACGCGAAGCGCCCTGATCTCCTCGATGCTCGCCCCGGCCGGAAGCACGTGGCTGGTGATCCCACGCGCGGCCAGCAACCGCGGGGTACTCGCCTTGATGCCCAGGTCGAGGGCGGCGATCCGGAACCGTTCGGATCCGACGGCCGGCACGGTGTACGCATCCCGAGTGCTGACTTCGACGGCCAGATCGGCGCCCACCATCGGCGGTGACGAGCGAACCAGGGCCAGCATCGCCTGCGCGTCGAGAGGCCCGCCGACGGTTTCGACACCTGCGGCGCCGACGTGCGCAGGGCCGGTGCCCGCAGCGGTGGTGCCAGCAGGGTTGGTACCTGCAGCGGTTGTGCCAGCAGGGCCGATGACGAGGTTCTGCGCCGCGCGCGCCCCGCCGTTCGCCGCCGCCGGAGACGCCGCCGAGAAGATCCCGCACCGCATGGCCCCGGCGGAACGCAGGTGCCGGGTGAGGGCGCGGGTGTCGACCTCCCGAATGCCGACCACGCCCTGCCGGGCCATTTCGGCCGGCAGCGAGGTGGTGGCCCGGTAATTGGACGGGCGCGGGGACACCTCACGCACGACGAACCCGGCGACCTGGATCCGTTCGGATTCGTTGTCGTCGACGGCCGGCCCGCGACCGCCCGTGCCTGGGCGGGCACCGACCCATCCGGTGTTGCCGATCTGCGGAGCGGTCGCCACCACGATCTGCCGCCGGTACGACGGGTCGGTGAGGGTCTCCTGGTACCCCGTCATCCCGGTGGTGAACACCGCCTCCCCCAGCGCGGTGCCCCGCGCCCCGAAGGGGCTGCCGCGAAACGCGCGTCCGTCCTCGAGAAGTAGCACCGCGGTCCCGAACTCGCCCGGCCCCGTCACATCGTCACCTCTGCCTCGATCATCCTCACATCGCGTTCCGAGTCCGGAACCAGGGCGGCGTTGCGCACGCTCGCCCGCCCGCGCAGGAACGTGGCGATCACCCGCGCGGGCAGGTCCCGGCCGGCGTAAGGCGTGTTCAGCGACAGGCTGGCCAGCCCGCCCGCGCGGACGGTCCAACGCGCGCCCGGGTCCAGCAATACCAGGTTCGCCGGTTCGCCGGCGGCGATCGGCCGGCCGTGATCGGCGAGACCGCCTATCCTGGCAGGGTTCTCGCTCATCACGCGGGCCACTCCGCGCCAGCCCAGGAGGCCGGTTTCGACCATGGCCTCGACCACCACGGACAGGGCGGTCTGGAGTCCGAGCATCCCAGGGCGGGCGGCCTCCCACTCGGTCTCCTTGTCCTGCCTGGCGTGTGGGGCGTGGTCGGTGGCGACCGCGTCGATCACGCCGGCGGCGAGCGCGCGGCGCAGTGCCCCCACGTCTACCGCCGTGCGCAGGGGCGGGTTGACCTTGAACACCGGGTCGTAGCCTTCCGCACACGCATCGGTGAGCAAGAGGTGGTGCGGTGTGACCTCGGCCGTCACCGCCGTACCGCGGGCCTTCGCGGCAGCGACGAGTTCGACCGAGCCCGCCGTCGAGAGGTGGCAGAGGTGCAACCGGGAACCCACATGGTCGGCCAGCAGGCAGTCCCGGGCAACGATCGCCTCCTCGGCGACGGCCGGCCAGCCGGCCAGGCCCAGCCGGCTGGACACCTCGCCCTCGTGCATTTGCGCCGCCAACGTCAGGCGCGGCTCTTGGGCGTGCTGCGCGATCAGCCCGTCGAACGCCTTGACGTACTCCAGCGCGCGGCGCATGAGCAGCGGATCGGAGACGCAATCCCCGTCGTCGGAGAAGATCCGCACGGCCGCGGCGGAGGTGGCCATCGCGGCCAACTCCGCGAGTTGCACGCCGCGCCGGCTCACCGTCACCGCCCCGATGGGTTGCACATCGACCAGCCCGACCTCGCGGCCCAGCCGGTAGACCTGTTCCACCACGCCCGCGGTGTCGGCCGCGGGTTCCGTGTTGGGCATGGCGAAGACCGCGGTGTAGCCGCCCAAGGCGGCCGCGGCGGACGCGGTGGCGATCGTCTCGGCATCCTCGCCGCCCGGTTCGCGCAGGTGGGCGTGCAGGTCGACCAGCCCCGGCAGCACGACGAGGCCGGTCGCATCGATCACCTCGGCCTCCGCCGCCGCGGGCCGCGCGGCGGCATCCGCGCCGACCGCCGCGATGCGGCCGCCCGCCAGCAGCAGATCTGCGGGCTTCTCGCCGTATGGCGCCCCGCCGCGGATCAGCACCGGGAGCACGTCGACGCCCGCAGCCGACGATGCCAGGCGCTTCTCAGCCTGCTCCCGACCCGTCATGCCGCCCCACCCGTGGGCCACTCGGCGGGCGCCGCGGCCCCGGAGAGCATCAGGTACAGCACCGCCATCCGGACCGTCACCCCGTTGGCCACCTGCTCGGTGATCACCGAACCGTCCCCGTCCGCGACCGCCGGCGCGATCTCCATGCCCCGGTTGAGCGGGCCCGGATGCATCACGATCCCATGCGGGGCAATCAGGCCGCGCCGCCGCAGATCAAGTCCGTAGCGCCGGGTGTACTCCCGCGCCGTCGGGAAGAACGCGCCGTTCATCCGCTCGTGCTGGACCCGCAGCATCATCACCGCATCCGCGCCGGCAAGGGCCGAGTCCAGCTCGTACGAGACCCGGCATGGCCAGTGCTGGGCGCCCACCGGCAGCAGCGTCGGGGGGGCGACCAGCGTGACGTCAGCGCCCAGGGTGGCCAGCAACGTCACATTGGAGCGCGCAACCCTCGAATGCAGCACGTCGCCGACGATCACCACCGACTTTCCGTCCAGCGCGGGCTCGCCGTTGCCCAGGTGCCGCCGCAGGGTGAACGCGTCCAGCAGCGCCTGGGTCGGGTGCTCGTGCGTCCCGTCACCGGCGTTGATCACGGTCCCGTCCACCCATTCCGCGAGCCGGCGCGGCGCGCCGGAGGCGGAGTGCCGGCACACCACGGCGTCCGCGCCCATCGCCTGCAGCGTGAGCGCGGTGTCCTTGAGCGACTCCCCCTTGGACACGCTGGAGCCCTTGGCCGAGAAATTGATCACATCGGCGGACAGTCGCTTGGCGGCCAGTTCGAAAGAGGTGCGGGTACGGGTGGAATCCTCGAAGAACAGGTTCACCACCGTGCGGCCGCGCAGCGTCGGCAGCTTGCGGACCTCGCGACCCGCGATCGCCTGGTCGAGGCGTTCCGCGGTGTCGAGGACGGCGATCGCGGCGCGGCGGTCCAGGTCCGCCGCCGACAGCAGGTGCCGCGGCAGGGACGGGGCCAGTGCGTCGGTTGGCTGCCCGCCGGCGGTGGCCTGCGCGGCACGGATCGATCCGCCCGCCGCAGCGCCGTGGCCGCCGCCGCGGGGCCCGGGCGCGTCGAGACCGTCGATGACGTCCCCGTCGAGCGCATCGGACCCGAGGTGCGGATCACCGACCTGCGGTGGAACACCGTGACGCGGTTCGACGCGGGCCGCGGTCATGAGGCGCGCACCACGTGCACGGCGTCGAACCCGTCGACCTCGGCCAGGTGCACCGCCACGTCATCGCCGAACGCGGTCGGGATGTTCTTGCCGACGAAATCGGCTCGGATGGGCAACTGTCGGTGACCGCGATCGACCAGCACGGCAAGCCGGATGGCCGCCGGCCTGCCGTGGTCGCGCAGCGCATCCATGGCGGCTCGGACGGTGCGGCCGGAGTAGAGCACGTCATCGACCAGGACCACGG
Organism: uncultured Actinomycetes bacterium; assembly: GCA_964624455.1. GTDB lineage: Bacteria > Actinomycetota > Actinomycetes > Mycobacteriales > Nakamurellaceae > Nakamurella. The sequence continues at coordinate 4,958 of CAZUXD010000057.1, forward strand.
TCTGCCCGTCCACCCCACCGTCCGGCAGATGCGTCTCCGCGAGCGGCCGCGGCGGTCGGCCTCGCAGGTCGTCGCGGTACAACGTGATGTCCAGCGAGCCGACCGGGTACTCGCCCGCGGCGAACTGGCGCATCCTCCCGGCGAGCCGTTCGGCCAGGGGCACGCCGCGGCGCGGGATTCCGACCAGCACCACCCGCGCGCCGCCGGTGTTCTCGAGGATCTGGTGAGCGATCCGGTCGACCGTGCGGCGGATGTCCTCGCCCGAAAGGATGACGGCCGTGCGGGGATCCTCGACGCCGGGCTCAGACTTCTCAGCCTTCCCGGCCCGCTCGGACTTCCCGGCCTGCTCGGACTTCTCGCCGCCGTCGCCCCGAGCTGCCGCGCTGCCGGTGGGGATTCCGACGGAGGATCCGGGCAGGCGAGGGCGGGCGGGTGAACCGCCGGGATCACTGCCGAGGGTGGTGGCGAAGTCGCCGGTCTGAAGCTGGTGTGGAAACACCGTCGCAGACCTCCTTTCCCGCCTCACCGGACGGCTTTAAAGGATGTCAGGCACAATGGTAGCAACCTGGTTTCCAGCCGCTGACGCTGCCCGCGCGGTATGCCGGTTCGCTCGCGCAGGCGTCCTGCACCACTACAACATGCTCCCCGGCACGGCATCCGCCGATGGCGGTGGGCAGCCCGCAGCCTGGTTGGGACGGGCACGGGCCGGGTACTGTATCGCTACTGTGCGTGTCGACCGCAACGCGGAGTCGCCGAAACAGTCGCGGGTTGCAGCGAGATGGTCGTGAGGGGAGGACGCGATGTCTCAGGACTACGCACACGCGCTGGGGGCGCGGCTGCGTGCTGTCCGCGTCCAACAGGGGATGAGCCTGCATGCGGTGGAGGAAAGGTCGCAGGGGCGCTGGAAGGCCGTCGTGGTGGGCTCCTACGAGCGCGGCGACCGCGCGGTGACGGTGGCGAAGCTGGCGGACCTCGCCGAGTTCTACGGCATCCCGATCGCCGAACTGCTGCCGGAGCAACGTCCGACGCGCCGCGGCTCCCCAGCCATGAAGCTAGTCATCGACCTGCAGCAACTCTCGAAGCTTCCCGCCGACATAGCAGGACCGCTCGCCCGGTACGCCGCGGCGATCCAGTCGCAACGCGGCGATTACAACGGCAAGGTGCTCACCATCCGATCGGAGGACCTTCGCTCGCTGGCCGTGATATACGACATGTCGCCGGAGGATCTGACCGGGCAGTTGGTCGATTGGGGGGTGCTACCGGCCGGTACCGAGGTGGAATGAGCCCCGTCACCGGCCGTCGGGCAAGGCTGCCAGCCCGAAGTGCGGTCAGCCATGGGAGCTGTCGGCCTTCGAAGCGCCGTCACGCGCCTCTCAGTCACACCCCGGTCATTCGCACACCGCTGATTCCACGCCTGTCATTCGCGCGCCTCTCATTCGCACGCCTCTCAATCAACCACGCCTCTCAATCAACGCAGCCGCGGCACGATGGCGGCGATCTGCGCCAGCACCCCGTTGACGAACCGGGGTGAGGCATCGGTGGACAGGCTCTTGGCGAGTTCCACCGCCTCGTCGATGGCCACCGGCGGATCGATGTCCTCGCCGTAGACCATCTCGAACGTCGCAATCCGCAGGATCGCCCGGTCCACCGCCGGCAGTCGGTCCAGGGTCCAGCCGATCGAGTGCTGCGCGATGAGTTCGTCGATCCGGGCCTGGTGGCGGACCACCCCACGCACCAGATCCTCGGCGTAGCCGCTCGGCGATGCCGTCCCGGTATCGGAGATGCGCTCGGGCAGCACCGTCAGCGGATCCACCCCACGAGCCTCCGCTGCGTAGAGCGCATCGAGGGCGCGCTTGCGCGCCTTGGACCTCGCGGCCATCATCCGATCCGATCGTCGCGTCGCGAGCCGGCCCGCCCCGTCAGGTGCTGACCCTGCTGAGATACCGCCCGTCCCGGGTGTCGACCTTGATCTTGTCGCCGGCGCTCAGGAACAGCGGAACCTGGATCTCCGCCCCGGTTTCCACCGTGGCGGGTTTGGTGCCGCCGGTGGATCGATCGCCCTGCAGCCCCGGATCGGTATGCGTGATGGTCAACTCCACCGAAGCGGGCAATTCGATGTACAGGATCGCCCCGTCGTGCGTGGCCACGGTGGCCACCTGGTTGTCCAGCAGGTAGTTCGCCGCGTCGCCGACGACCGCGGACGGCACGTTGACCTGCTCGTACGTCTCACCGTCCATGAAGACGAACGAATCGCCGTCCTGGTAGAGGTAGGTCATATCGCGCCGGTCCACGGTCGCCGTCTCGACCTTGATCCCGGCGTTGAAGGTCCGGTCCACCGTCTTGCCGGACACCACGTTCTTCAAGGTGGTCCGAACGAAGGCCGGACCCTTGCCCGGTTTGACGTGCTGGAACTCGGTGATGGTCCACAACTGGCCGTCGATCATGAGCACGAGGCCGTTGCGGAAGTCGCTGGTAGAGGCCATGGGAAGCCGTCCGGTCCTTTCCGGTTGTGGTGACGCTCCGATGCCGACGGGCCATGTCGCGACTTCCGCTCCGCCCGAGGGCGGTGGTCCCGGGCGGCACCGGCGTCACAGGACCAGCAACTCGCGCGGAGCGAGCGTGAGCGGTACGTACCCGTCGGGTGCGACCACACCGCTGTCCTCGATGCGGACCCCGCCACGGCCCGGGAGGTAGATCCCCGGCTCGACGGTGACGACCATGTCTGGCGCCATGATACCGGCGGCGGACGCGGCCAGGTACGGCGCCTCATGCACCTGCAGCCCGATCCCGTGGCCGAGGCCGTGCCCGAACTGCTCGCCGAACCCGGCGGCGGTGATCACGCCGCGCGCGGCAGCGTCCACGTCGGCCAGCCGCGCACCGGCCTTCGCCGCGTCCCGGCCGGCCCGCTGCGCCGCCGCGACCAGCGCGTGCAGGTCCGACTGCCACCCTGCGACCGTGCCGAGCACGAACATGCGGGTCATGTCGGAGTGGTAACCGTCCACCACCGCACCGAAGTCGACCTTCACCAGGTCGCCCGCCGCGAGTTCCCGCTCCCCCGGCCGGTGGTGCGGGATGGCCGAGTTCGGTCCGGCGGCCAGGATCGTCGGGAAGGCGACGTCGTCCGATCCGAGCCGGCGCATCCGTTCGTCCAGGTCGAGGCCCACCTCCCGTTCGCTCCGCCCGGCCCGGATCCCGCCCGCTTCGACCAGGTCCGCCAGCGCCCGGTCGGCGATGCCGCAGGCCGCGCGCAGCGCCGCGATCTCGCTCGCATCCTTGACGGCGCGGAGCTTCTCGACCGGCCCGGCGACCGGGGCCAGCACGGTCCCGGCGGCCGCGGCTGCCGCGAGTTCGCCGTGCTGCTGCACGGTGACGACGTGCGACTCGAAGCCGACCCGACCGGGCGCCCGGCGGACGACTGCCCGATCGCTGGCCCGACCGATCACGGTGACCAGGTCCGGCACCTCGCGCGAGGCCTGCTCGGCGTAGCGGAAGTCGGTGCAGAACAGGCTGTCCGCATCACCGCTGGCAGCCACCAGCAGCGCCGCGTTGGAGCCGGTGAACCCGGTGAGGTACCGGATGTTGATCAGGTCGGTGACGAGCATCGCGTCCAGACGCGCGTCCGCCAGCACCTGGCGCAATGCGGCCCGGCGCTCGGATCGACGACGGGTCGGTGACGGAGTCTCCGGGGCGGCGCTCATACCCGGGATGGTAGGCCTGCGCCGGAAGCCGCCGGATCGGGAGCGAGAGTGGTCGCCCGCCGGCCACATTCGCGCCCGATCACCCACCGACATCTCGCGCACGCGCCAACCAGTGGGCGACCAGTTCCCGCAGCACATCAGGGCGCTCGTGCGGGAGCGCGTGTCCGGCGCCTTCGATCACGGCCAGGGTGGCGCGGGGGTAGTTCTCGAGCAGGGCCGCAGCATCGGCGTATCCGACGGTGGAGTCGCGCCGGCCCGCCACCGGCGCCGTGCAGGGCGACCAGCGGAGTGCCGGTCCCGTGCTCGACATAGTGGAGCCGCGCGCCGTTGATCATCCGTTCCATGCCGCCACCGTACGGATCACCTCCGACAACGAACCCGCCGCGCATCCATCGCATGCTGCCCGATTCCCGGATGGTTCCGCGGCCGAGCTTGCCAACCGGCCGACCACGGCGCGACAACGACGGCATGGCGCAAACGGCGACAGGAACCCGCGAACCGCCGACGACTACTTGATCAGGTCGGTCGGTGTGACCGTCACCGGAACCGGGCCGGACACGGCTGCCGACTCGTCGCCGGTGACGCGAACCTGCCGCCGGTACTCGCCACCGGCCAGGTCGTACACCTCCACGCTCGGCGCCCGATCCCTGCTGCCCGGGTCGACGATCCAGTACTGCGGAACCCCTGCGCGGGCATAGGTTTCGTGCTTCAATGTCCGATCGATCCGCTTCGAGGACGGCGACGCGATCTCTACGAGCAGCACGGGCGAGTGCACCGGAACATCGATGTCGTCCCGAGGAACCAACAGCAGGTCCGGCTCGACGACCGTTCCGTCGTCCACCCGCCAATCCAGCGGCGCGACGAACACCTGGATTCCGGCTGGGCACGCGTCGTGCAGGAGTATGCCCAGCCGGTGGCTCACCCACTGGTGGCGCTTGATCGGCGGCGGGCTCACCAGCAGTGTCCCGTCGATGATCTCGTAGCGCAGCCCGTCGTCCGGCAGGGTTTCCAGATCCGACGCGGTCCACCGGCCGTGGATGGTGCCGGGCGCCGGCCACCGTCCGCGCGCCCGCTCCCGCAACGCTGTCGCCATGGCTCCCATGATGCCTCCCGCCCCCACCGCACACCAGCATCATCACCGAATCGACGCCGGCGCCCGCCGGGTTATCCACAACGTCCGGGCGGCGGACGCCTCCACCTCCGGGACGGGATGGGCGGATGCGCCTGGCGGGCAGAGCCGGGCACCGGCCCATGTATGGGGACCGGCCAATATGCTCTGGCTTGCGATATATTCAGTGGATGGCGGCACGCGGCATGACGGAGCAGGCGTTCTTCGTGCTGTCCGCGCTGGCCGAACGGCCGCTGCACGGGTACGCGATCCTGTCCGAAGTGGCGGATCTGTCCGAGGGCCGGATCCGGCTTCGGGTCGGCACGCTGTACGGCATCCTCGACCGGATGGCGGCGGACGGATCGATCGAACTCGACCGCGAGGAGGTCGTCGATTCCCGGCTGCGCCGCTACTACCGGCTCACCACGTCCGGGCGTCACGCATTGACCCGGGAGGCCGCCCGGCAGGCTGCCAACGCCCGGATGGCGACAGCGCGCTTGGCCTCCCGCCCGGAGGCGGCGGACGGGGGTGCGTCGTGACGGGCGGCTGGGACAGGGCCCGCGCCACGGACGAGCCGTCCACCGCGATTCCCGGTGCCGCGGCGGATCTCACCACCGGGGTCCCGGCTTCCACCGAGCCCAGCCAGCTGGAGCTGCGCTACCGGCGACTGCTGCGCGTGCTGCCGAAGCCGTACCGCGCCGCCCGCGAGCAGGAGATGGTGGACACCTTCCTGGAGAGCGAATTCCGCGCCGATCCCGAGAATGCGGACCTCACAGCGAAGTTCGGCGGAGTCGAATGGCGTGAGGCGGTCTCGGTACTGGCGCTGGCGCTCCGGCTGCGCTGGGCCGATCCGCTGGGACCGGAGCGGTACCGCGTCCGCCTCGCGGCCCTTCGGATCGCGCTCGTCGCCGTCCTCACGATGCTCGCCGGCTGCGCAGTGTTGGTGCTGCTCGGCCTGCTGTGGACCGCGTTGTGGCCGGCCGGTCCGGATAACAGCCTCGCGACCGGCACGCCCGGCGATATCCTGCCCAGCGAGCCGTGGCTGCTGGCGAACCGGTGGGCGTACGTGCTATGGATCCCCGCGTTCGCGCTGGCGGTCCGCGGTGGGCGGCGGGCCACCGGCTGGGCGGCAGCAGCGGCGGCCGTGCCTGCCATGACGCCGGTGATCTCGACGGCCGTCTATCCCCTGTACTTCGGCACCGACTGGACCATGACGGTGACACAGGTCGTCGTCCTGGTCGGCCTCATCGCGCTGTCCTTCGCGGGAATGTCGCCCGCCATCCCGCACCTGCGCGGCTGGCTGATCGCGGCCGGCGGTGTCGTCGCCGCCACGACCGGCGTGGAACTGCTGGCCGCGCTTGACGCCCCGGACCGCACACCGCCCACCTGGATGCTGCCGATTGGATGGGCCGTCGTCGACAACGTCGGCGGGTGGGCCATCGCCGTCCTCGTGGTAGGCACGGTGCTCGCCGTCCGATCGCTGCGAGGCGGGCACGTCCAGACCGCGTCAGTGCTGGGCCTGACCGGGTTCGGGCTCGCTACGACCCTGCTGCGCGCTGCCACGATGTCGCCCTGGCTGACGTACGGGGCGTCGGGCTGGCCCGGCGCATGGGCGACCCTGATCTCCGTCACCGTTCAGCTGGCGCTGGCCGCCGCGATCACCGTCACCACCGGAATCCTTGCCGCGCGGCGCGTCCGGCGCATGCCCGCGGTGCGGTACTGAGCGCTGAGGGCGTCGCACGCGCTGCGACATTCCGGACATGCCGGTCGTCCGTGATCCTTGTCGCACCACCGCCCGGCCCAGGTGCACAGCAGTTTGCCGAGCGCCACAGCAGCGATCGGCGCTGTGCTCCCGGCGGAAGTGCTGTGCAGCCCCGCGGCCCGACGCCGGGTGGGGCATCAGCCGCAGACGGCGCCCCGGGACGCTGAGCCGACCAGCTTCGCGTACTTGGCCAGCACGCCACGGGTGTACCGGGCCGGCAGCGGCTCCCAGCCCTCCCTGCGCCGGGCCAGTTCCGCCTCGTCCACCAGCAGGTCCAGGGTGCGGTTCGCCACGTCCAGCCGGATCCGATCGCCGTCTGCCACGAACGCGATCGGCCCGCCGTCCACCGCTTCCGGCGCCACGTGGCCGACGCACAGCCCGGTGGTGCCGCCGGAGAACCGGCCGTCGGTCAGCAGCAGGACGTCCTTGCCAAGCCCGGCGCCCTTGATCGCGCCGGTGATGGCCAGCATCTCCCGCATGCCGGGCCCCCCCTTGGGGCCCTCGTAGCGGATGACGACCACGTCCCCGGCCGCGATGGTGCCGTCCTCGAGGGCGTCCAGCGCGCTGCGCTCCCGGTCGAAGACCCGTGCCGTGCCGGTGAAGCCGTCGGTGGAGATGCCGGCCGTCTTGACGACAGACCCCTCCGGTGCCAGCGAGCCGTGCAGGATGGTGATGCCGCCGGTCCGGTGGATGGGATTGTTCATGGCGCGCAACACCTTCCCGTCGATGTCGGGCGGCGCGATCTCTTCCAGGTTCTCGGCCATGGTCTTGCCCGTCACGGTGAGCACGTCACCGTTCATCAGCCCGGCGTCCAGCAGCGCCTTCATCACCACCGGCACGCCGCCGATCCGGTCGACGTCCACCATCACGTGCTGGCCGAACGGTTTGACGTCCGCCAGGTGCGGCACCTTCGCCCCGATCCGGACGAAGTCGGAAAGCTCCAGGTCCACGTCGGCCTCGTGCGCGATCGCCAGCAGGTGCAGGACGGCGTTGGTGGATCCGCCGAACGCCATCAGCACTGCGATGGCGTTCTCGAACGCCGGTTTGGTCATGATCTGGCGCGCGGTGATCGCCTGCCGGAGCATGCCCACCACCGCTTCGCCCGAGCGGTGCGCGTAGTGGTCCCGGCGGCGATCGGTGGCCGGCGGGGCCGCGCTGCCCGGCAGCGACATCCCGAGCGCCTCGGCGGCGCTCGCCATCGTGTTGGCGGTGTACATCCCGCCGCACGCGCCCTCACCCGGGCAGATGGCCCGCTCGATCGCGTCCAGGTCCCCGTGCGAGATCAACCCGCGCGCGCAGGAGCCGCCCGCCTCGAACGCGTCGATGATCGTCGCCTCCGTCTCCGTGCCGTCCGAGAGCCGCACGAA
>CAZUXD010000058.1:0-2471 GCA_964624455.1 uncultured Actinomycetes bacterium
CAGCGGGCCGGAGTTGCCGATACAGGTGGTGCAGCCGTAGCCGACCAGGTTGAAGCCCAGCTTGTCCAGGTACTGCGTGAGCCCGGAGCGCTCGATGTAGTCCGTCACCACTCGGGATCCCGGCGCCAGCGACGTCTTCACCCAGGGCTTGCTGGCCAGGCCCTTCTCGACCGCGTTGCGGGCCAGCAGCGCGGCGCCGATCATCACCGACGGGTTCGACGTGTTGGTGCAGGACGTGATCGCCGCGATGACGACGTCACCGTTGTCCACCGACGTGTCGACCCCGTTCGTCGTCATCGTCTGCCGGTTGGACGGCCAGGTGTGCTCCCTGCCGCAGTTGCAGACCGACGGCTCACCGTTGGTGTCGGAGAAGTTGCCGTCGTACTTGATCGGGTCGCTTGCCGGGAAGGTGCCGTCGATCGCGGCGTCCAGGTCGGTGAGTTGGTGCACCGACTGATTCGGATCCTCCAGCAGGCACTCCACCGTGTGCTTGGCCAGGGTGAGCGGAATGCGGTCCTGTGGACGCTTTGGCCCGGCGATGGACGGCTCGATGGTGGCCAGGTCCAATTCGACCACCTGCGAGTAGCGCGGCTCCGAAACCGAGGAGTCGTGCCACATGCCTTGCGCCTTCGCGTACGCCTCGACCAGGTTGACATGCTCCTCGGACCGGCCGGTGAACCGCAGGTAGTCCAGCGTCTCGACGTCGATGGGCGAAAGGGTGCAGGTGCAGCCGTATTCCGGGCTCATGTTGCCGATGGTTGCGCGGGTGGCGAGCGAGACTTGCCGCATGCTCGGTCCGAACAGGTCGACGAACTTGCCCACCACACCCGTCTTTCGCAGCGTCTCCGCGACGGTGAGCACCATGTCGGTGGCGGTGACGCCCTCTCGAAGTTCGCCGACGAGTTTGAGCCCGACCACCTGCGGCAGCAGCATGGACACCGGCTGGCCCAGCATCGCAGCCTCGGCCTCGATGCCGCCGACGCCCCAGCCGAGCACGCCGAGCCCGTTGACCATCGGGGTGTGCGAGTCGGTGCCCACCAGCGTGTCCGGATAGGCCATCGGTAGGCCGCTGTCCGGCGAGGTCTGCGTGCTCGTCGAGGCTCCGAACACGACCCGGGACAGGTACTCCAGGTTGACCTGATGGCAGATGCCGGTGTCCGGCGGGACCACCACGAAGTTGTCGAAGGCCTGCTGCGCCCAGCGCAGCAGTTGGTAGCGCTCCTTGTTGCGTTCGAACTCCAGGTCGGCGTTGATCTTGAACGATGCTGCGCGCCCGAAGTCGTCGGCGATGACGGAGTGGTCGATCACCAGCTCCACCGGGATCAGCGGGTTGACCAGCTTAGGTTCGCCGCCCAGATCGCTCATCGCGTCGCGCATCGCGACCAGGTCCACCACCGCGGGCACCCCGGTGAAGTCCTGCAGCAGCACCCGTGCGGGGTTGAACTGGATCTCGGCGTGCGCGACGTCGTCGGCTTGCCAACTCGCCAGCGCCTGGATCTGATCGGCGGTGACGGACACCCCGTCCTCGTGACGCAACAGGTTCTCCAGCAAGACCTTCAGGCTGAACGGCAGGCGCTCGGCACCGGCCACCCGATCCAGCCGGTAGATCTCGTACTCACGGCCGCCGACCTTCAAGATGTCGCGTGAATTGAAGCTGTTCGACGTCATTTCGCCTCCCGGCCGAATATCCCCGTGCGCGCCGCGGTACGGGCGCGCTGCGCGCCTTGCCCTCCATGCTGCCTTGCGAGGCGCTCGCTGGCCACAGTGGGGTGCGGCTGGGCTGTCACGGGTCCGTCAGAAGGGCGGGGGGTCGGCTGCGCGGTCGGTGAGTAGGTGGCTGGGTTCTTTCGGGTAGGTGTGGCCGGTGGGGCTGGCCCAGAGGAGCAGTCCGTCCGGGCCGGGTTTGGCGTGCCAGGCGGTGAAAGTCTTGGCGCGGTGGTGCGCGCGGCACAGCAGGTCGGTGTTGCAGGGGCAGGTGGCGCCGTCGTCGTGGTAGGGGTGGCGGTGGTCCAGGTCGCAGCGGGATGCCGGGGTGCGGCAGCCGGGCCATTGGCAGTGCCGGTCCCGCGCAGCGGCGTAGTCGGCGGCCCGGTCGGGCGGTCGGTATACGGCCCGACCGCGTCGAGCACGGTGCCGCACACCCGGTTTCGGACCGGGTTGGGGCTGTGCACGCCGCCGCCCGGTGTGCCGCGGCCGGGGCCGGTTTCGGGGCCGCCGGGTCGGTTGGTGATGATGGCGCGGATGGTGTCGGCGGACGCGGCCAGCGCGCGGGCCGTTTCGGCGGTGATGATGCCGTGCCCGGCGAGTTCGCCTGGGGCGTCGTCCAGCCCGGCCAGTGTGGCGGCGTTGAGGTACACGTTCAACCCGACGTGGGTGTCCCGCCCGCCTCGGCCGGTGGTGCGGTGAGTTCCTGCCCCGCCGCCGGCGCAGGGAGTGATCCCGGAAAAGCGGCGCGGCGCACCAGGATCCGC
>CAZUXD010000058.1:2571-11404 GCA_964624455.1 uncultured Actinomycetes bacterium
GCCGACCGCGCCGACCGCGCCGACCGCGCCGACCGCGCCGACCGCGCCGACCGCGCCGACCGCGTCGGCGGTCCGGTCGCGGCCTGTCGCCGGGTCGCCGCAGCCGGTGCTGGAGGGTGCGGTGGCCGTGATGTGGGCGTGGCCAGTGGCGGCGAGGGTGTTCATCAGGTCGGTGAAGGCGTCGGCGCGCACTTGTGCCGCGCCGCGGCCGTCGGCGTGGCCGGCGGTTTTCAAGTCGGCGGCGATCCGGTCGAGTACGTCGAAGGCCAGGTGCGCATCGGCCGCGGCGAGCAGCGCGCGGAAGGTGGCCATGTCGTCGCGGTCGGCGTGGACGAACACGCCCCGCCCTTGGCGGGCGGCCAGCGCGCGGCGTGCCGCGGCTTGCGGGTCGACCGCGGCGACTTCCCGGTCTGCCAGGTCACGAAGCGCGGCGGGGGTGCGGGCGGCGGCGAAGGCGGCCAGCTTCTGCTCCACCCGGCGGCGCTGCTCGGCGGGTAGCACGACGGTTCGTTCGGCGATGATGCCCGCCCGGTAGCCGTCCACCTCACCGGCGTGCACCGCGGTGAATGTGGCGGGCAGCGCGTCCAGCATCGACAGCGCCTGTTCGGTGCGGATGCGGGCGGTGATCGGCGCCAGATGAAGGGCCCAGATGAAGGGCCCAGATGAAGGGCGCAGCCGAGCTCCGCCGATGCCAGGCGGGCGGCGGTGTCGGCCAGCGGCAACACCCACCGCGGATGGGTGAGCAGCGATTGCAGATCACGCTGTCCGAAGCCGTCGACCGGCAAGTTGCCGGGCAGTTCGCCGGGCGGGCGGAACGAACCCGGGACGCGGCCGGCAGGATGCCGGCAGGTGTCGACCAACTCGGGCAGCGGTACGGCCACGCCGGGCCTGGCGAACGCCGCGATCCACTGCTGCTGCACCGCCTGAAAATGGTTGATCAGCCGCTGCGCCACCCGGATACCCGCAAGCAGGCACGCCGCCGCCGACGGCGAACCCGAAACCGCAGGGGCGGCAAGACCGCCGCCGCGCAGCGCGGCCGCGGCGAGGTCCTCCGGGCTGAACGCGGCCAACACCGCCGCCGCGTCCGCAGCCGCCGCGTCCAACGCCGCAACCCCGGCCGCGTCGATGCCGCCGCCACTGCCGATGCCGCCGCGGCTTGCGCCGTGTTGCCCGGCTGTCGCGGCATCTTCGGCTTCACCCGCGCAGTCCGCACCGGTGAAGCCGCCGAGCAGCCCATCCCCGGCCGCCGTCAAGCGCTCGGCGAGCACCTCGGCGGAAGCCCGCAGCGCCCACGCCGGATCCGGCGGTTCGTCCGGACACGCCGCATCCCATGCGTCGTCCCACGCCCCGGCCCACGGCGGAATCGGGGACGCCGCGCCATTGAAGACGGATCCGTCGGAGCAGCAGCCGCCCCGGACTGCGGCGATCGGCGTTCCGTCGCCGGCAACGAGGCCGGCGCCGTACGCTTCGTCACCGCCCGACGCGGGGCCGCCGCCGAACTCATCAGGCAGGGCGCCGCCGCCCGACTTGGCTACCGGCATAGGGGCACCTCCACTCCATCGATCCGATCGCGTGTACTAGAACGTATCCTGCGCGACTACGACTTGATTGTCAAGCCTCCGCGCCCAGATGTGAACAAGTTATTCGAACTACTATGCGCACCGATCCGAATACGGTAAGGAGCCGTCACGAAGCGACGACCGCGCAAGCCCCATGTCGGGGCAGCCACACCCTTGCGATGGCGGCGGCGATCCTCCTCGCTTCACCGATCCAGTGTGTGCCCGATCATGGTGCCTGCGTTCCTATGACCGATTAACCTGGGAAAATGCCGGCGGCCGCGATCGAGATTCACGTCATCTCGGATTCCACCGGGGATACGGCCGCGCGGGTGGCGCGGGCCACCCAAGCCCAATTCGTCAGCCATCCGTCACGGATCGTGCGACACCCGAGGGTCAAGACCGCGGTGGGTTTGGCGGCCGCGTTCGAACGGATCGTGGACGGCCACGAGCATGGCGTGGCGGTCTTCTCCACCCTCGTCGACGACGGGCTGCGGGCCCTGATGGTGCAGCGCTGCAGCGAGCTTGGCATCCCGCACTGCGACCTGTTGGGCCCGGCCCTGGAGACGATGGAGCGTGCGAGCGGGGAGCGGGCCGAGCGGATCCCGGCCCGACCGGTCGGGTTCGATTCCGACTACTTCCAGCGGATCGCTGCCATGGAATACGTCATCAAACACGATGACGGGCAGTCCCTGGAGGGGCTCCGACAGGCGGACATCGTGTTGATCGGGGTGTCCCGCACGGGGAAGACGCCGCTCTCGATGTATCTGGGGTACCTCGGGTTTCGAACCGCCAACGTCCCGCTGGTACCGGGCGTCCCATCGCCCCACATGCTGTTCGAGATCGACCGATTCCGCATCATTGCGCTCACCATCGACCCGCAGCGGCTGGCCAGGATCCGCGCGCGCCGGGTGCGCGCCTTCGGCGGTAGCGGCGACGCGGGCGGATATGCCGGGCTGGCGGCGATCTTCGACGAGGTCGATCAAGCCGCACAGATCCAGCGCCGCCTCGGCTGCCCCGTCATCGACATCACCAACCTCGCACTGGAGGAGGCGGCCGGCCGGGTCATTGACCTCGTCGAGGAACGCCGCCTGAGCACACCACCTACGCAGAACCATGGGAGCCCATCGTGACCAGCACGCAATCCACCGCCGCCGCAGCCGGCGCCAAGTACGTCTACGACCTCGGTGAGGGCGACGCGTCGATGAAGGCGCTGTTGGGAGGCAAGGGGGCGGGAGTTGCGGAGATGCTCCGCATCGGCGTCCCGGTGCCGGATGGATTCACCGTTACCACGGTGGCGTGTGTGGCAACCACCGAGCGTGGCGGCGAATGGCCCGAGGGATTGTGGGATCAGGTGCAGGACGCGTTGCGCCGCCTCGAGGAGCGCACGGGTCGCGGGCTCGGCTCGGCAGAGCGGCCGCTGCTGGTGTCGGTCCGATCCGGCGCGGTGGTCTCGATGCCCGGGATGATGGACACCATCTTGAACCTCGGGATCAGCGACGAGACGGTCGAGGCGCTCGGCGCGGAAGCGGGCAATCCGCGCTTCGCCTGGGACGCCTATCGGCGCTTCCTGTCGATGTACGGCGAAGTGGTCGAGGGGGTGCAGGCCTACGTCTTCGAGGACGCGCTGACCGCGCTGAAGGCCGACCGAGGGGTGCGGCTCGACACCGAACTCACGACGGAGGATTTGAAGGCGCTGGTGGGCACCTTCAAACGGCTCTCCCGCGAGCACATCGGCGCGGACCTGCCGAGCGACCCGCAGGAGCAACTGCGGCGCGCGATCGATGCCGTCTTCGCATCGTGGCTCACCCCTCGGGCGACGGTCTATCGAAAGGCCAACAAGATCCCCGACGATCTGGGCACCGCGGTGAACGTGATGCAGATGGTCTTCGGCAACCGCGGCGAGACTTCCGCCACCGGAGTGTGTTTCACCCGTAACCCGTCGACCGGGGCCAAGGAGCTCTACGGGGAATTCCTGACGAATGCGCAGGGTGAGGACGTCGTAGCCGGGATCCGTACCCCGCGACCCCTGACCGAGATGGAAACGGTTCTGCCGCAGGCATATCGGCAGCTGCTGGACACCATGACGAAACTCGAGTCGCACTATCGCGATATGCAGGACATCGAGTTCACCGTCGAGGAGGGGACGCTCTATCTGCTGCAGACGCGAAACGGGAAGCGCACCGCGAACGCCGCCATCCGCATCGCGGCCGAGCTGGTGGACGAGGGGGTGCTGGACCGCACCGAGGCGTTGCGCCGGATCGCGCCGGCCCAGCTCGACCAACTGCTGCATCCGGCGATCGACCCCGCCAAGAAGGGCGAGCCGCTGACCACCGGGCTCAACGCGTCCCCGGGCGCGGCGGTCGGCGGGGTGGTCTTCGACGCTGCCACCGCCGAGGAACGCGGCCGGTCGGGCGGCAACGTGGTGCTGGTGCGGTGGGAGACCACGCCCGACGACATCGCCGGGGTGATCGCGGCGCAGGGCGTGCTGACGGCGCACGGCGGCATGACGTCGCACGCGGCGGTCGTGGCGCGCGGCATGGGCAAGCCCTGCGTGGCCGGTGCGCCGGACGTCCACATCGACGCGCCCAACAAGACGGTGACGATCGGCGGTCACGTCTTGCGCGAGGGTGACGTGATCACCCTCGACGGCTCGACCGGCGAGGTTTTCGCCGGCGCGCTGCCCCTGGTGCCGCCGCAGGTGACGGAAAGCTTCCGACGGGTGGTCACCTGGGCGGACGAGATCCGACGGCTGCACGTGCGAGCCAACGCCGATACCGGCGAAGACGCCCGGCGCGCAAGGGAATTCGGCGCCGAGGGAATCGGATTGTGCCGCACCGAGCACATGTTCATGGACGAGAAGCGACTTCCCGCGGTGCGCCGGATGATCCTGGCGGACGATGACGAGGTGCGGGCGGCGGCCCTTGCGGAGATCCTGCCGATGCAGCAGGCCGATTTCGAGGAGATCCTGACCGCGATGAGCGGCCTGCCGGTGACGATCCGGCTGCTCGACCCGCCGCTGCACGAGTTCTTGCCGTCCATCGTCGAACAGGCGCTGAAGGTGCAGGAACTGAAGCTCACCGGACCGGACGGCGAGGAACTCGCCGCGGCACGTGCGCTGCTGTCCCGGATCCGGGAGCTCGCCGAGCAGAATCCGATGCTGGGCACTCGCGGGGTGCGCCTGGCGCTCTTGTACCCGCAGATTCCCGAGATGCAGGTGCGGGCGATCGCCCGAGCGGCGCTCGCGGTTTCCGCGGCGGGCCACGACCCGCGGGTGGAGATCATGATTCCGCTGGTGGCGTTCGCGGAGGAACTGCGGCGGATGCGGGAATTGGTGGTGCGCGTGATGCGCGAGGAGTTCGACTCCGCCGGGCGGGAATTGCCCTATACGGTGGGCACGATGATCGAACTGCCGCGGGCCGCGCTGGTGGCGGATCAGATCGCCGAGCACGCCGACTTCTTCTCCTTCGGCACCAACGACCTCACGCAGACCACGCTGGGGATCTCTCGCGACGACGCGGAGGGTTCGTTCCTGGCCAGTTACCAACACGAAGGCGTCATCGAAAGCAATCCGTTCGCCTCGGTCGATGCCGACGGTGTCGGACAACTGGTGGGGATCGGCTGCTCGAAGGGTCGCGAGGTGAAACCCGGCCTGAAGGTTGGGGTCTGCGGGGAGCACGGTGGAGATCCGGCGTCGATCGGGGTCTTCCACATCCTCGGGTTGGACTACGTGTCCTGTTCCCCGTATCGGGTGCCGATCGCACGGTTCGCGGCGGCGCGCGCCGCGCTCGATGCGCCGGCCGAATAACCGTCGCCGCAGCACGTCCGGCCGGCCGCACGGGCGCGGCGGTGCTGGGGCCTTTGGTCCCTACGCCGCGTCCGTAGCGGCGCATACCCTGCGGGAGTCCGGTGGGATCGTCCCGACGGGACAGTTCATCGCCACCAGGAGAGATCATGTCCGAGCGCCGTCCATCTTCCGCTGCGGGCCGCCGGTGTCTGGTCCGCTGCGTCGCAGTCGCTGCCGCTGCGGTGCTGACGGTGACTGGATGCGCCCCCGGCCCGGTGGGCGTGTCCGCGGGTCACGACCCGACGGGTACGACGACCCGCGCGGGCGACGTGCGATCGACACAGGTCGACAGCGTGGCCACGGACATCCTTGCCGCGTACCAGCTTGATTCGTTGGGCGCCAAAGAGATCGTCGACCGATTGGACAGGGCGGCCCTTGCCGACAGGCCGACCGGCCTGATGGCGTCGGTGCGACCCGGCACCCTGGTTCTGAGCGATAAGGCAGGTCGAACCGCCAGCCTCCCCATGCCTGCTGACGAGTTCTACCTCTCGATCGCCCCGTACGTCGAGAAGACACATGAGTGCCACTTCCACAGCCTGACGACCTGCCGCGGAGAACTCTCCGGCGCCGAGATGCAGATCACGGTGCGTGACGACGCGACCGGATCGGAGATCTTCAAGGGGAGCCGAACCACCTACGACAACGGTTTCGTGGGGCTCTGGCTGCCGCGGCACATCACGGCCACGCTGACGGTCGACTACCAAGGCCGGCAAGCGGTTTCGGCAATCTCGACCGGTGACGGCGAGGACGCGACCTGCCTCACCACGATGCGGCTCACCTGAGCGTCCCGGTCATTGTTCGGTGACGGACGTGCCGTCGAACGCGGTGAGCATGTCGTCGGCGGCAGCCACCGCGCTGACGGTGCCGTCCAACACCAACGGCCGTAGCCGCTCGCTCGCAGTGGCAACGGCGGGCGAGTGCCGAAGGCGGGAGATCAGCTCCTCCCGAAGGAGCGTGGTCGCCAATTCCCATTGCTGTGCGCTGCGTTTCGCGGCGATCCCGCTGTCGCCGAGGAACTGCCGGTGCCGCGCAACCAGATCCCATACCTCTTCCACCCCGTCACCGGTCAATGCGGAGCACGTCCGAACGGGGGGCACCCATCCGTTCGTGCCCGCGTAGACCAGCCGCAGCGCGCCCGCGAGTTCTCGCGCCGCGGCGCTGGCGTCGGCACCGCCATCGCCGTCGGACTTGTTGATCGCCACCACATCTGCGATCTCCAGGACGCCCCGTTTGATGCCCTGCAGTTGATCACCGGAGCGGGCGAGTCCCAGCAGCACGAAGGTGTCCACCATGGCGGCGGCGGCCGCCTCGGACTGCCCGACGCCGACGGTTTCGACCAGCACGACGTCGTAGCCGGCCGCCTCCAGCAGCGGGATGGTCTGCGCGGTCGCCCGGGTCACGCCGCCCAGCGTTCCCGAACTGGGGGAGGGTCGGATGTAGGCGGCGGGATCCGCGGCCAACCGGGGCATCCGGGTCTTGTCGCCGAGCACGGAGCCGCCGGTGCGGGTCGATGACGGGTCAACGGCTAGCACCCCGACCCGGCGGCCCCGCGCCGTCAACATGCCCCCGAGGGTTTCGATGAACGTGGACTTGCCGGCACCGGGGACGCCGGAAATCCCGACGCGCCACGAGTTCCCGGCGGGGGAGTTCAGTAATTGAAGGAGGACTCGCGCCGCCGCGCGATGTTCCGGCCGGGTGGACTCGACAAGGGTGATGGCCCGGGACAGGGCGCGACGGGAACCGGCGCGCACCTCCTTTGCCAAGCCAGCGACGTCCATCCGCTGATCGGCCGCTGGATCGGCCGTCGCCGTCCGGGTCGGCGCGTCCGCGATGGGCTCCGTCATCGGCTCGGCTGCGCGCCCGGTGCGCCGGGCGCGTCCAACGTGGCCAGCAGCGCCAGCGCCGCATCGGCGATCACCGTGCCCGGGCCGAAGACCGCCGACGCCCCGGCGGCCAGCACCGCCTCCACGTCCGCCGGTGGAATCACCCCGCCGACGACGATTAGGATGTCGCTCCGACCCTCGGCCTGCAGCGCCGCGCGCAGCGCCGGTACCAGCGTCCGGTGTCCGGCCGCCAGCGTGGAGACCCCGACGATGTGCACATCGGCGTCCACCGCCTGGCGCGCGACCTCCTCGGGGGTTGCGAACAACGGCCCGACGTCCACGTCGAAGCCCAGATCGGCGAACGCGGTGACGATGACCTTCTGGCCGCGGTCGTGCCCGTCCTGCCCGACCTTGGCGACCAGTATCCGCGGCCGGCGACCGTGCGCGGACTCGAACGCGGCGGTCGCGGCAAGCACCTGGTCGATGGTCTCGCTGCGGCCGGCCTCGGATCGGTACACGCCGGAGATGGTACGGACCACTGCCGTGTACCGCCCGAACACCTTCTCCAACGCGAGCGACATCTCGCCGACGGTGGCCCGGGCGCGAGCCGCGTCGACCGCGAGGGCCAACAGGTTTCCCGACAGGTCCGCGGGCGTGCTGGGCGACTGCCGCGCGGCAGCGGCCGTCAACGCGTCCAATGCCCGGCCCACATCGCCATCGCTGCGGCTGCTGCGCAGACGCCGCAGCTTCGCCAACTGGGCGGTGCGCACCGCCTCGTTGTCCACCTGGAGAACCTCGAAGGGTTCTTCCTCCGGCGTTCGCAGCACGTTGACCCCGACCACGGGCTGCGCGCCGGAGTCGATCCGTGCCTGGGTGCGGGCCGCTGCCTGCTCGATCCGCAACTTCGGGATTCCGGCTTCGATGGCGGCCGTCATTCCGCCCGCGCGGTCGATCTCCGCGATGTGCTCTCGGGCTCGCGAGACCAATTGTGCTGTCAAGAATTCCACGTAGTACGAGCCGCCCCACGGATCGATGGTTGCGGTCGTGCCGGTCTCCTGCTGCAGCAGCAACTGGGTGTTGCGGGCGATGCGTGCGGAGAAGTCGGTCGGCAGCGCGACCGCCTCGTCCAGCGCGTTGGTGTGCAGCGACTGGGTGTGCCCCTGGGTCGCCGCCAGCGCCTCGATGCACGTGCGGGTGATGTTGTTGAACGCGTCCTGCGCGGTGAGCGACCAGCCGGAGGTTTGCGAGTGTGCCCGCAGCATCGACGATTTGGGATTGGCCGGGGAGAACTGCGCCATCAACTCGTGCCAGAGCAAACGGCCCGCTCGTAGCTTTGCCACCTCGGTGAAGAAGTCCATGCCGATGCCCCAGAAGAAGGACAGGCGCGGCGCGAACGCGTCGACCTCCAGTCCGGCGGCGATACCGGCCTGCACATATGCGACGCCGTCGGCCAGCGTGTAGGCCAATTCCAGATCCGCGGTCGCGCCGGCCTCTTGGATGTGGTAGCCGGATATCGAGATCGAATTGAACTTCGGCATTCTCGCCGCGGCGTAGGCGAAGATGTCCGAGACGATCCGCATGCTGGGAGCCGGCGGGTAGATGTACGT
>CAZUXD010000059.1:0-6024 GCA_964624455.1 uncultured Actinomycetes bacterium
CCCGAAAAGCCCCCGCAACAACACCGCTCACATCACAACCCCATAACGATTACGGGTCCGGAAAAGGGGATTCCGAAACTCAACGTCGCACGCGGACTACGTAACCGCGGCGACGGTCGGCGCGATAGATCCCGCAACGCCGTCGTGGTGGATCCTTTGCCGCAGCATGGATCCCGCAGCGCAGAGACGTTCCAGGAGATTGATGGCGCCGCAGAACGTGGCGCCAGTGCCACAACCGCCATATCGACGGGGGAGGCGTCACCGGAATGGCACAAGCCGATCGGCGAGAGGCGCAGTTCGGAGACCGCACCAGCAATCGTCGATACGTACACGGCACATCGGGCCACCTGGGAAACGCCCCTCTGGCAATCGGCAAAACCTCGATGCCTGCTACCCGCTGTGGAACGTCGGGCAATGCGGCGAAGGATCCCCGCGCGTCGTGGCAACCGACCCGGTGACGATCCCGCCGGGCGCGGCTACGGCGGTACAGCACCGGTTCGTCGAGGAACAGCGTGATGGCCTCGTGAATCGGACCACCCCTCGCCTCGGTCCTGATCGAGTAGCGCCCTATATGCCTCGGCTCGCCAGTGGGCTCCGCTGCCGGTACCGGATCGACGCCGGCTGCCTCGGCGCCCGAGCGCAGCCGCTGATCCCAGACGGCGAAGAGAATCCCATCGTCGCCGAGGGCGAGCGCACTCGCCACGTGCGGCATGATCGCGCCGGCCCGGCCCCGGCCCCCGGCGGACGGTGACGCACCGACACGATGCGCCGGCCTCGCGGCGTAGGGTTCCGCCATGCCGCTTGACCTTCGCGCGGTGCCGCGCGGCCTGGCCCTGGCGACCGTGCTGGGCGTTTTGTTCCTGACGTTCGTCGACACCACGATCGTCACCGTCGTGCTGGGCGACATCCAGTACACGCTGGGTGCCGGCGTGATCCCGCTGCAGTGGGTGGTCAACGGCTACGCCCTGGTGTTCGCCAGCCTGATGCTCTTCGCCGGGTCGCTGGGCGACCGGTGGGGGCGAAAGCGGTTGATGGTCATCGGGATCGCGGTGTTCTGCGCGGGCTCGGTGGTCTGCGCCATGGCGCCGGACGTCGGGTGGCTGATCGCCGGTCGGGCGATCATGGGCGTGGGCGCGGCCGCGTCCGAGCCCGGCACGCTGTCGCTGATCAGGCACATGTACCCGGACGGGCGACGCCGCGCCCGGGCGATCGGGGGTTGGGCCGCCGTGTCGGGCGTGTCGTTGGCCCTGGGCCCCGTCATCGGCGGCTTGCTCGCGGCCGCCGGCGACTGGCGCACCGTCTTCTGGTTCAACCTCGTGCTGGGCGCGCTGCTGCTGGTGCTCGCCGCGGTCGCGGTGCCGCGCAGCCGGGACCCGCAGCCCGGGAGGCTGGACGTCGGCGGGCTGCTGGCCGGTGTGATCGCGCTCGGCGGCTTGATCTTCGCGGCGATGCTGGGGGAGCAGTACGGATACGCCACACCGTGGATCATCGCGCTGTTCGTGGTCGGGGTGATCGCGCTGGCGGTGCTGGTCGTCATAGAACGGCGCGTCGCCAACCCGATGGTGAACCTGCGCTACTTGGGTCCGCGGCGCGTTCGCGACCCCCTTTTCGGCGCCTTCGCGATCTACTTCGGGGTCTTCTCGATCTTCTTCTTCACCGCGCTCTACCTGGACCTGGTGCAGGGCTATGACGGTTTGCGCCTGGCCGCGCTGTTCGGGCCGATGGCCGTGCTGATGGTCCTCGGCTCGATCGGTTCGGGCTTCTGGGTGGGTGCCGCCGGGCCACGTGCTCCGATGATCACCGGCGCGGTGATCGCCGCCGGGGGCATCCTGCTCACCCGTGTCTTCCTCGATGACGCACCGGGTTTCGCGCAGTTGTCGGTGGCGGTCGCCATCGCGGGAGCGGGCTTCGGCCTGGCGGTCGTTCCCGTCACCTCCGCGGTTCTCGGTCACGTGCCGGCGGCGCATTCCGGAATGGCTGCCGGCGCGACGAATACCGCGCGACAACTCGGCTCGGTGATCGGCGTGACGGCGCTGGGCGCGCTGGTCAGCGCCACGATCACCCGCGGGTTCGGCGCCGACATGGACCGCCGCGGCGTCTCGCCGGTCGTGCGGGACATCATCCTGAAGAACTTGCAGACGGGTGGCAGCGCGGCGAAGGGTCTCGATTTCGCCCATCCGAACCTGTTGATGAGGCCGTTCGTCGAGGCGGCATCTGAGGCGTTCCGCGACGGAATCCACCTGGCGCTGATGGTCTCGGCCGGGCTGATCCTGGCCTCGGCGCTGGTATTCGTGTTCTCGCCGCGCCGCGCGCCGGATCCGGTCGCCGAGTTCGGCTGATCGTTTATCCGGGCCGGGTCGAGGGTCTGGCCCGGCCTTGGCGGATTTCCGGCCGACCTACCGTGCTGCGTGAGAAGCGGCCGCGTCAGAAGCTGCCGCCGCCGCCGAAACCGCCGCCCCCGCCGCCGAAGCTCCCGCCGCCGCCGAAACCGCCGCCCCCTCCTCCGCCGCCGCCGAAGCCCCCGAAGCCGCCGCCCCAGCCGCCGCCGCGCCACCCGGCATTGAGCACCGAGTTGATCAGGATGCCGCCGAGGATCGCCCCGCCGAAGCCGCGCATCGCCGAGCCACGGCCCCCCGGGCCGCCACCCCAGGAATCCATGTCTCCCCGGGCTTCGGCATACGCCTGCCGGGCCAGTTCGGTCGCCCGCTCGGCTGCCGCGAGCGCGCCCTTGGCATCGGTGTCGGCGAGGTCCTGCGCCTCTTGCAGGTGACGGTGGGCCTCGGCCAGCCGGGTGCGCGCGGTGGAGTTGATCGCTCCGCGGCGGGTCGAGATGAAGTCGTCGACCGCCGAGACCGTCGAGCGCGCGGTGACCAGCTCGTTCTGCAACGAGGCTCGGGCGCGTTGTTCCTGCCGCTGCGCCGTTTGGGTAGCCGCGAGGATGTCGTCCAGCGCGTGGTCGGCGTCGGTGAGCTGCTTGAGCGAGGTTACCGGATCCTTGCCCGCCTGGGCGGTGGCGGTCGCGTCCAGGGTTGCCTGCACCGCAGCCAGCCGCTGCCGGATGTCGGTGGTGGCGGCGCCGGCGCTGCCCTGTTTCAGGGCGGCCGTCGCGTCGGCCAGTTCCTGGGTGACGTGGCTTCGGGCGGTGGCCAGTTGCGCGGCGGCCGTTGCCAGGTCGTGGTCCAGCCGGTCGATGGCGTCCAGCAGGGTCGTCGCCTGCCCCACCGCCTCCTGCGCCGCGCGGGCCGCCAGCACTGCCGCGCCGTTGTCCGCGTCGCCGGCCGTCTTGCCCGCCTCCGCCAGCGAGGAACGGGCGAAGTCGAGCCGTTCGCTGGCCTGGTCGGTGTTCCCGGCCACGGTGGCCAGGGCCTGCGCCGAGTACGCGCCGGCGAGCCGTTGCAGCGTCGCGGCGGCCACCGGCAGCCTGGCCGCCTGCGCGTCGATATCCCCGGGCAGCGATGCCAGCACCTGCGGCAGCCGGGACTTGAGGTCGCGCAGCTGGCCGAACTTGTCGGACTGCGCCTCCAGGCCGTCGCTGGCCTGCTGGCACAGCTCGATGATCTGCGTCATCCATCCCCGCCGGGTCTGCTCGTCCTCCGGCACCTCGTCGTCGATCTCCTGGCGCAATTGGAAGGCCTTGGTCAGCTTGGCCTTCGCGTCGTCGTGCGCCGCGTGGAACTCCGCGGTGGCGTCCTTGCCGAACTCGCCGTCGGCCAGTTGCAGTTCGCTCTCGCTCGCCCGCACGGCGTTGTCGGTTTGGATCAGCGCGTTGACGCTGCGCTGGGACAGCTGCTCGTAGGGCTCCGGCGGCGGGCCGGCATTCTTGGCGGCATCGGCGGCCGCCCGCTTCTTGCGTTGGAAGGCGCGGAACCACAGGAAGGCGATGACGCCGATCCCCAGGATGACGACGATCCAGATCCATGCGAGGCTGCCGCTGGAGTTGCCCGTGCTGGTTCCGGGCGCGCCCGCATTCCCGCCGTTCGCAACCGCGCCCTGCAGGCCCTCGGCCGCGGCGACCACGGCGGCGGACCAGTCGCCCTGCTTGCCGGTCTGTAGGGGGCCGGCCAGCACGTTCTCGATCGTTGCCTTGTCCATCGGGAACGAGTTGAGGACGTAGAAGCCGTACCGCAGTTGTGACGGTGCGACCACCCACAGCATGTCCCGGTCGCCGAGGCTGGACTTCTGGAACGCCGATTTGGCCCACTCGCTGGTCTGCTCGCCGTCGAAGCTGTCGATGAAGACCACGAAGAGCCCGATGTTGGAGCTGCTGCGGAGCGTATCCAGCGCGTCCTGCGCCGTGCTCGTATCGGCGCCCACGCCGGCGAGGTCGTCGATCTGCTTGGTACCGACATCGACCGGGGCGGCGGCCGGCGCGGCCGCGATCGCCCGCAGCCCCGCCTGCGGGCCGCTGCCCGGAAGGCCCGTCATCGCCCTCGCAGCCGCCACCTGGGACGGGACCGCCACCTGGGGGACGGGCATGGCGGAGAGCGCGGGCGCGGCTGCCGCAGACGCCGCGGGCACCATCGCGCCCGCCAGCGCCACGACACCTGCGGTGGCGCCGGCGGCGATCCATCGGACAAGTCCTCGCATCGGGGTTCCTGTTCTGTCGGTGTGATCACCAGTATCCGCACGGTCCGCGCGAGCCTTGGGACAACCCGGGTCGAGGACGCCCGACTTCGGGTATCCCATCCGACGGGCGCCTCTTCGCCGGAACGACCCGGGAAGTCTCGGATCGACCCGGGAAGTCTCGGATCTACCCGGGAACAATTCGCCGTCATCCGCGGTTGTACCGCTTGAAAGTTGAGCCTACCCGGCTCAGCTATAGTGCACCAGGAACACCAACCCAGTCGTCAGGGCTTCGACCAGGAGCCGAAGCACACAGCAGGAGGATCAAGCATGTCCCGTGCCGTCGGTATCGACCTTGGTACCACCAACTCCGTCGTTTCGGTGCTCGAGGGCGGCGAACCGACCGTCATCGCCAACGCGGAGGGATCGCGCACCACGCCGTCGCTCGTCGCGTTCGCCAAGAACGGCGAAGTGCTGGTGGGCGAGGTCGCCAAGCGCCAGGCCGTCACGAACGTCGACCGCACCATCCGGTCGGTCAAGCGCCAGATGGGCACCACCTGGAGCGTCGACATCGACGGCAAGAAGTACACCCCGCAGGAGATCAGCGCCCGCATCCTGGGCAAGCTCAAGCGTGACGCCGAGGCGTACCTGGGAGAGAACGTCACCGACGCGGTCGTCACCGTGCCGGCGTACTTCTCCGACGCGCAGCGCCAGGCGACCAAGGAGGCCGGCCAGATCGCCGGCCTGAACGTGCTGCGCATCGTCAACGAGCCGACGGCGGCCGCGCTGGCCTACGGCCTGGACAAGGGCGAGACCGAGCAGACCATCCTGGTCTTCGACCTGGGCGGCGGGACGTTCGACGTGTCCCTGCTGGAGATCGGCGAGGGCGTCGTCGAGGTCAAGGCGACCAACGGCGACAACCGCCTGGGCGGGGACGACTGGGACGACCGCGTCGTCACCCACCTGGTCGACAAGTTCAAGGCCGCGCACGGCATCGACCTGACCCGCGACAAGATGGCCATGCAGCGGATCCGGGAGGCCGCGGAGAAGGCCAAGATCGAACTGTCGTCATCCCAGCAGACCTCGATCAACCTGCCGTACATCACGGTGGACGCCGAGAAGAACCCCCTCTTCATGGACGAGTCGCTCTCCCGCGCCGAGTTCCAGAAGATCACCTCGGACCTGCTCGACCGGTGCCGGAACCCCTTCCACCAGGTGATCAAGGACGCCGGCGTCAACGTCAGCAAGATCGACCACGTGGTGCTCGTCGGCGGTTCCACCCGGATGCCGGCCGTGAGCGACCTGGTCAAGGAACTGACCGGCGGCAAGGAGCCCAACAAGGGCGTGAACCCGGACGAGGTCGTCGCCGTGGGCGCCGCGCTGCAGGCCGGCGTGCTCAAGGGCGAGGTGAAAGACGTTCTGCTGCTTGATGTTACGCCGCTATCTCTGGGCATCGAGACC
>CAZUXD010000059.1:6034-10198 GCA_964624455.1 uncultured Actinomycetes bacterium
CAAGGGCGGCGTGATGACGAAGCTGATCGAGCGCAACACCACGATCCCCACCAAGCGCAGCGAGATCTTCACCACGGCCGAGGACAATCAGCCGTCCGTGCAGATCCAGGTGTTCCAGGGCGAGCGCGAGATCGCGGCCTACAACAAGAAGCTCGGCATGTTCGAGCTGACGGGCCTGCCGCCGGCGCCGCGGAACGTTCCGCAGATCGAGGTCACGTTCGACATCGACGCGAACGGCATCGTGCACGTGTCGGCCAAGGACCTCGGCACGGGCAAGGAGCAGTCCATGACGATCACCGGCGGCTCGGCGCTGCCCAAGGACGACATCGACCGGATGATGCGCGACGCCGAGGCGCACGCCGAGGAGGACAAGGCGCGCCGCGAGGAGGCCGAGGTCCGCAACCAGGCCGAGGGGCTCGTCTACCAGACCGAGAAGTTCTTGAAGGACAACGACGAGAAGCTGCCCGACGAACCCAAGGAGCGGGTCAGGACGTCGATCACGAAGGTCAACGAGGCGCTGAAGGGCACCGACATCGCGGCGATCAAGTCCGCGGTGGAGGAGTTGGCCAACGAGTCGCAGCAGTTGGGCGCGGCGCTGTACGCGCAGGCCCAGGCGGCCGGTGCCGGCTCGGCTCCCGGCGGCGAAGGCTGGACGGCGGCCGGGGCGGCGGGTGCGCCGGACGGCGCCGCGTCCGCGGACGGCGCGGCCGCGGCCGGTGACGAGGAGATCGTGGACGCCGAGATCGTGGAGGACGAAGCGAAGTGACGCCCTTCGGTTCCGACCGCGCACGGAGGTCGGGCGAGCCGGCCGACGGACCGGCCGCTGACCAGCCGGAGCGGCAATTCGAATTCCGGGATCGCCGGCGCATCGATCCGGAGACCGGCGCGTTGCGGAACCCGGATCCGCTCGGGCCGGCCTCGGATCCCGCCGATCCGGCGGGCGCCGCCCAGCCGATGACGGCGACACTGACGGCCGCTTACGAAGAGCTGGCCGCGGCCCGCCAGGAGGCGACCGAGCGGACCGCCGACCTGCAGCGGGTGACCGCCGAGTACGCCAACTACCGCAAGCGGGTCGACCGGGACAAGCAGTTCGCGGCCGGTGCGGCAAAGGCGGGAGTGTTCGCCGAGCTCCTCGGGGTCTTGGACGACCTGGACAGGGCGGCGGCGCACGGCGATCTGACCGGCGGTTTCCGCACTGTCGCCGACAAGCTGACCGGGACCCTGCGGCGGCTGGGGCTTGCGCCCTACGGTGCGGTCGGAGACGAGTTCGACCCGAACGTGCACGAGGCGGCGCAGTTCGCCACCTCGGCCGAGGTGGCGCATCCGACGGTGACGATGGTGCTGCGGCTGGGCTACACGTTCGACGACCGCGTCCTTCGGCCCGCGGTGGTGGGGGTGACGGGACCCGAACACGAGCCCGCGGAGCCCGCGGGAGAGGGCGGTTCCGGGTCGGCCGGGTCCGCCGGGCCGGACGGACCGGACGGTGACGCCGTTGCCGACCCCGGCCGGTCGGACGGTGACGCGGTTGCCGACCCCGGCCGGTCGGACGGTGACGCGGGCGCCGGCTCCGGTGCGGGGCGTGGTCCTGATTCGGCGTCACCCGCCGGGGATGACGGCGACGGGGCGGCGCGCAACCGCGATGATCTGCCGGGCGCCGCGGCGGGGCGCAGCGGCTGATCCGCAAGCGGCCCGTCCGGATGGCCCCGGCGTGCACGCCATCCGGACGGGCTGGCGGCGGGCGGCGTCGTGGCCGTTGCGCCAGAATTCGTGCGGCGCGCGGCCACGGCGGGCGATTCGAGCGGGGCGCGGCGGCACCGTGGTTCGTGGCGGCACCGTGGTTCGCGGCGGCACCGTGGTTCGCGGCGGCACCGGCATGATGACGAAGAGGGCAGCATCGGGCGCGGCTTCGGCGGTCCAGTAAGGTCCCAGCGCGGCCGCACGGGCATGATCGCGGAAGGGAGGCGAGAAGGTGAGCGCGAAGGACTACTACGAGAAGGACTATTACGGTCAACTCGGCGTCGCGAAGACCGCGCCCACGGCAGAGATCAAGAAGGCCTACCGCAAGCTCGCCCGCGACCTCCATCCCGACAAGAACCCCGGCAACGCCCAGGCCGAAGAGAAGTTCAAGGCCATCTCCGAGGCCTACGACGTGCTGTCGGACGATAAGCGCCGCAAGGAGTATGACGAGGCTCGGAACCTCATGGCGTCCGGCGCGTTTCGCGGGTTCCCCGGTGCCGGCGGCCAGGGCCCCGGAACCACCGGGG
The DNA here is from genome assembly GCA_964624455.1 of uncultured Actinomycetes bacterium. Taxonomy (GTDB): domain Bacteria; phylum Actinomycetota; class Actinomycetes; order Mycobacteriales; family Nakamurellaceae; genus Nakamurella. Next base: position 8,299 of record CAZUXD010000059.1, read on the forward strand.
GATTCGACCTGTCGGACCTGTTGCGGAACGCGTCCGGCAGCGCGGGTGCGGGTGGCGGGGACGGCGGCCTCGGCGACCTGTTCGGCGGCCTGTTCGGACGGCGCGGCGCCTCGGCGCGCGGCGCCCGCGGCCGGCGCGGCGCAGACGTGGAAACCGAAGCGTCACTGTCGTTCTCGGACGCGGTGCATGGCGCGACGGTTTCCCTGCGGCTTTCGGAGCGAGCGACCTGCCCGACCTGCCTGGGCACCGGATCACGTCCGGGTACCACGCCGCGGACATGTCCGGTCTGCAATGGCGTGGGCCTGACCACCCGCAACCAAGGCTCGTTCGCGTTCTCCGAGCCGTGCCGCAACTGCCGCGGAACCGGGTCGATCATCGACACTCCGTGTCCCACATGCCATGGGGAGCGGACGGTGATCGCTGCGCGCACCCTGACCACGCGCATCCCGGCCGGGGTCGCCGACGGGCAGCGCATCCGGCTGGCCGGAAAGGGCGAGCCGGGGGTGGCCGGCGGTCCGCCGGGGGACCTGTACGTGGTGGTTCGGGTCGACAAACACCGGCTCTTCGGCCGCAGCGGCGACAACCTGACGCTGACGGTGCCGGTGACGTTCGGCGAACTCGCGCTGGGAACGACGCTCACGGTCCCGACCCTCGATAGGCCGGTCTCGCTGAAGGTCGCGCCCGGCACCGCGTCCGGGCGGAAGCTGCGCATCAAGGGCAAGGGCGTGCGCCGCAAGGACGGGCGCACCGGCGACTTGATCGTCACCGTCGACGTCGCCGTTCCGTCGAAGCTGACGCAGGCCGGTCGGGCCGCGCTGCAGGCCTACGCAGATACCCAAACTGCCGACCCGCGGCCGGATATCACGGCCGCGGTCCGCGCCGCCGAGCAGCAGGGCGCCCAGGGCGCTCCGGCTGGTGCGTGATGACGCACCAGCACGTCCCCCGGCATCAGGCCGGAACGGGGCCGCGGCACAGCCAGGAGCGGGACGACCGGCCGATCCACCAGGTCCGTTCGGACGGCCGGGTCGTCGGCGAGATCCGTTCGGACACGCCGATCTTCGTGATCTCGGTGGCCGCCGAGCTGGCCGGCATGCACGCGCAGACGCTGCGCTCCTACGACCGTGAGGGGCTCGTCTCGCCGGGGCGCACGTCCGGTGGCGGCCGCCGCTACTCCCAGCGGGACATCGAGTTGCTGCAGCAGGTGCAGAAGCTCTCCCAGGACGAGGGCGTCAACCGCGCCGGCATCCGCCGCATCATCGAACTGGAAGGCGAAGTCGACGCGCTCCGCGGGCGGATGGAGGAACTGCTCGCCGAGTTGGTGGAGTTGCGCGCCGAAGTGGTTCGCGGCGGCGGTGCGTCCGAGCGCATGGGGTCGACGCCGGGGATCGCGGTGCGCCAGGAGTTGGTGCCGTTCCCGGCGCACGCCACGGCGATCGTGATCTGGCGGCCGCGAGGGCGGTGAGGTTCGGCCGGGCGGGTACCGTCCTCGCCGCGGCCGCCGCCACGATCCGGATCGCGGTCCGTCTGTGTCATACGGACGTCAGGGAATCGCGCTCGATCAACACTCCGCGCGCGGCGAATTCCGCAGGTGCATGTGCAAGGGAATCGAGCCTGCGGCCCGGTTCGTGAGTCCACGTCGGCACTGGTGTCCCGGTCGTGCGAGCGAGGTGCGCGACCGCCGCCGCGACGAGGGCGTCGCGGCGGCCGATCCCCGGTCAGCGTTGGGGCGATCCCCGTGATTTTGCCATGCGCGAGCCAGTCCGCGACCACGCGCACGCAGTCGGATTCCGGCGACCCTGCCAGCGTCGCGACAAGGTCCGCCGGCGTGTAGGGCACGCCGTAGCGTCTAACCCGAACTTTCGGTTGGTTTGAAGATCGATAAGTAGTTGACGTGGGTGTT
>CAZUXD010000060.1:0-8952 GCA_964624455.1 uncultured Actinomycetes bacterium
CGCCGCAGATCGCAGCACTCGACACCGCCCAAACCCCCGAAAGTTCGGTCTAACGACCGGAGCCCTGCTTCGGCCCGTGATCGTGGGTCGAGGCGGCGCTTGATCGTCGTAAGTCGTAGTGACCGGCGCCGGCTCCGCTCACGGCCGGACCCGACGCTGCGAGAAGCGACGTCATCGTCGAACGCCCGGCGCCCGCCGGATCGCTCCGTGCTCCGGGCGAGATCGCCCGCGGCTTTGATCGTCTCGTCGATCTTGATCGAGCGGAGGATCGTCACCGTGCTGGCGAGCGGGCGCGTACCGGGATGGATGGCTGTACCGGTGTGCCGCTGGGCCACCACGGTGTCGATGCCCCGGGCACTAGCGACCGGCGAGTACGCGCGGCGCGAGGTGCTCGGCAATCGCGAATGACGACGTCGCTGCCGGAGACGGCGCATTACGCACGGCGATCACCTGGCCGAGTTCGTGGATCGCGAAATCATCGACCAGCCGCCCGTCGCGGCCGACCGCCTGCGCCCGCACACCCAAAGGGGCACGGCCGATGTCGGCGTCGCTCAGCTCGGGCACGTAGCGCTGCGCGGCGGCCAGGAACCGCCGTCGGCTCGCGGCGCCCGCGAGCTCGTGCAGGCCCGACCGCCAGTACCGTGCCGCAAGCCGGTAGAAGCCGGGCCACATCAAGGTAGTGGCGAGATCCTCGCCGCGGACGCCGGTCGCCCGGTACGCCTCCCGCGCCAGGCCCAGCACCGCGTTGGGCCCGATCAGCACATCACCGTGCACGGTTCGGGTGAGATGAACGCCGAGAAAGGGAAAGCGGGCGTCCGGAACGGGATAGATGTTGCCTCGTACCCACTCTCGACGGGCTGGTGTTAAGCGGTAGTACATGCCGAGGAACGGCACGATCCGCGGGTCGGCGCGATCGCCGGCGGCCTGGGCCACCCGGTCGGACTGCAGCCCGGCGCAGATCACCAGGCGGTCGAAGGTGCGGATCTCCGCCGCTGCCGCATCTCGTGCCGGAGCACCGCCGGGCGCCTGCACCAGAACCGCGACCTTGCCACGAGATCGCTTGATACCACGCACCTGTGCGCCGAACCGCACCGCTCCGCCGGCTGCGCGCACGTCTGCCACGACCGCGTTCGCGACTTGGGAGAAGTCCACCACGGCGGTGTGCGGGGAATGGAGCGCGGCGACGCCGCGGACGTGCGGCTCGATCTCAACCATCTCCGCGGGCGAGACCCGGCGAAGATCGGGCACACCGTTGGCCGTCGCGCGACGCTCGATCTCGCGCAGACCCGCCAATTCGCCGTCGTCGACGGCGACCACCAGCTTGCCGGCCTCGTCGAACGGGATGCCCTTGTCCGCGCAGTAGTCGCGCATCAGGCCGCGGCCGCGGGCGCAGAGGCTCGCCTTGAGCGAACCCGGCTGGTAATAGAGCCCGGCGTGCACGACGCCGCTGTTGTGCCCGGTCTGGTGCCGCGCCGGACCGGATTCTTTCTCCAGCACCGTGATTCGGCTGCCCGGGTCGGCAGCGGCGAGCGCCCGTGCCAACGTGAGCCCGAGGATCCCGGCACCGACCACGCCGATGTCCATCCGCGCGCACCCCCGATCCCCGGAACGCGCCCAGCGTAACGCCGAAACAGCGCGCCCGGTCCGGCGCGCCGTTTGGCGGTGCAGTCGGCGAAGACGTGCCGCTTCCGCAGCGGCCAGACCGGGAGGGGCCGGGTGATTCCGCCGCGGACGCGGCGAATCAGGTTGTCGCGGAGTGGTATCAGCCGATTTGGTCGGGTGCCTGCCGGGTTGCTTGCGATCCGTCGGCCGGTTGGTCCCAGGTGGTGGTGTCCAGCTTTCCGTTCAGAACGTCGTTCGCCAAGCGGGACAGTGCGAGGCCGTGGCTGCGGGCGTGGTCGCGCAAGCGGGCAAATGCTTCGGTGGGGGTGATGTTGTGGCGTTCGGCGAACACGCCCTTGGCTTGTTCGATCAGGATGCGGCTGTTCAGCGCGGTCTGCAGTTGCTCGGTGAGCACGGTCTTGTCGCGAATGATGCGTTCTTGGAGCAGGCCAATGGTGGCGACGTCGGCGAGGGCTTGGGCGACGTCGAGTTCCGCCTCGCCGAGGCGGGGCCGGTTGCTGCAGTACAGGTTGACTGCGCCGATGACCTGGCCGCGTAGTCGCAGCGGGAGGGCATGGACCGCGACGTACCCGGCGCGTTGCGCGCGGCGGGTGAATCCGGGCCAGCGGCTCAGGGCTTGTTCGGGCGGCAGGTTGACCACCGGCCGGCCGGTGGCGAAGCAGTCCAGGCACGGCCCTTGCTTGGATTCGAGTTCGAAGTCCTCCAGGTCCGCCACGTCCCCGGTGGCTGCGGCCGGCCGCAGTGCGCCGCGCTGGTCGGCGAGCATCAGCCCCGCCGCCTGTACGTCCAGCACTTCTACGCAGGCGTCGGTCAAGGTGTGCAGGAAGCCGATCAGGTCGAAGTCCGCGACCAGCGTGTCGGCCAGTTCCACGAACAGTTTCGCGAGTCTTTCCGCGCCGATCATCGCCGCCACACCTCCCGGTGGTTGCTCGTTGCCCGGTCTATTCATTGTCGTCGCCGTCCTCGCCGTTGTCACGGTTGCCGTCGCCCTTGCCGCCGCTGTCGGGGCCGAATGTGAGCCGTCGGGCGACCACGTCCGCGGCTACCTCCGCCAGGTCGCGGCCTTCGGCGAACGCGTGCGCGCGTAGCAGCGCCAACGCGTCAGCCAGCCTCACCGCCGCCTGCACGGAGATCATGCCGGTGGCCTGATGGACCTCCTGCCGGCCGGTCCAGGCGGCATCGAGCTGGTGGGGAAGCTGACCGGGTGGGGCCCGATCCTGCAGATGCAGGATCAGCAGTGTGGCGGCATCGGTGAACGCCAACGCCTCTACCGCGGCCGCGCCGTCCAGTGAGCCGGGCGTGGCGCGGTACAGGTCCAACACGCCCAGGCGGACCCCGCCGATCTGCAGCGGGAACGCGAACACCGCGGCGATGCCGGCGTCGATTGCGGCTGGCCCGAACCCGGGCCAACGGGCAACCGCCCCGTCGGTGGCGGCCAGATCCGGGTCCGACACCGGCCGGCCCGTGCTGAAGGCGTCCAGGCACGGGCCCTCGCCCAGGGTGAACTGCAACTCCTCCAGCGCCCGCGCCCCGGGGTCGGTCGCGGTGACCATGAGCTGCACCCGGCCCTCGTCGATCAGCGAGATCCCCGCGCCGTCGACCGGCAGCGCGGCCACACACGCGGTGCACAGTAGTCCCGGCAGGTCCGCCTCGTCATCATCGGCGTCGGCGCCGGCGAGCACTCCGGCCAGGATCTCCTGCACCCGGGACTCACTCACCGGTCGCCACCCCGCGCCACCGGGCAACCCCGGCCGACGCCCGCAAGGGTCCGCGCGGCCAGCGTCCCATCGGATCCCCATCCCCATCCAAACCCGTCACCGGGTTCCGTCGGATCAATGGGGAGCGCACGCCCACCAGTCGGTCGGTGTAGATCCACACCTTACGTGCTGTGATTGCTTCGGCGATGCCGGACCACGACGTTCGGCGGCGTCCGGGTGCGTCCGGGGAGGTGAAGCGCGCATCCTGCCGCGCCGCGGTCCGAAGAGCACCGCGCACCACAGCGTCTGGGCGATGCGGTGGGACCGCCGCGCCGGGCCGGCGGCCCCGCCCGCCGACGATCACGGGTCCGGAACGACCGCGGCCGTGATCCGCGCCGCCGCGAACCGTTCGAACCCCGTGACGCCGTCCTGATCCCAGCCGGGCGGACCGCGATCGCGGCGATTGTTGGTACACCCCCGGGGGATCGCCGCGGCGGGAACTGATCTGATCTGCATGCATCACGCCACCTCGACTTCGGCAGTGCGATCGCCTGCCGGGTCCGGGGCAGCGGAACCACGAAACCCGCGGTCCACCAGCCACCAGCATGGCACGGCATGGCACGGACCGCCACGCACCGATGATCAGGTCGGCGCGGTCGCCGGGTGACATTCATGCGCCTGCGGTGCTCCGCTCGAACCGCGCCCGTGGACCGGCCGCATGCGGATTTTCGAGGTCCGCCCGGCAGCCTCACCGTCGACTGGGGTCGGGAAGCTCACCGGTGGCGACGAGAGCTGCGGCGATGTCGTGCAACTTGCGATTTGCCTGCTGGGAGGCGGCCTTGAGCAGATCGAACGCGGCCTCGCCGGTGACCTTGTAGCGTTCGACCAGGATGCCCTTTGCCTGCCCGATCACATCACGGCTGGCCAGCGCGGCCGCCAGGTTCTCGGCGGTACGGAAGCGGTCGATCGCGGCGGCGGCATGCGTAGCGAACATCCGGCCCAGGCGGATGGATTCGCCGTCGAAGGCGCGGGCTGCCTCGGCGTACAGGTTCAGCGCGCCGATGGTGCCGTGCGCAGTGGACAACCGGAAGGACAGCATCGAAGCAATGCCCAGGCCGCTCGCCGTGGCGGCGAAACGGGGCCAGCGCCGGCCCGCAGACAGGTCGTCGACCAGCACGATCTCCTGCATGTCGCCGGCGGCGTCCAGGCATGGACCTTGCCGCGCCTCGTACTGGGCGCGGTCCACCTCGCGCACCACATCCGATGTAGCGGCCGGTGATGTCGCCGAGCGGCGGGTCAGCACGGTGATGCCGGCGTGCCGGGCGCCGGGAATGTCGCGAACTGCGGCGGTGACGACCTGCTGCAGCACGCCGTCCAGGTCGGCCTCCGCACCGAGTGTGCGGACCAGGTCGGCGAACGTCTGCGACGCGTCGGCCGGAGGGCCCGCGCCCGTCCGGGCCACGCCGTGCGGATCGGCAGGAGGCGTGCCGGCCGGACGGGGCCGGACGCGCGCAACCGCCGGCGCGGGCGCGATGCGCAGCGCGCCGTCCAGGCCGGTGGTTCGCATGATCCGGGCCAGGTAGGGCCGGACGCCGGCCAAGGTGAACTGCCCGCTCGCGGCCGCACATAGTTGATCGGCTCGGACGAAGGCGTTCAGCGCAGCGCAGCCGGCGAAGCCGACGCCGCCCAGATCCAGCCGCACGTCCGACCGGCCCAGGTGCAGTTGCGCGTCCACCGAGCTGATGATGAGGTCCGCATTGGACAGATCGATCTCGCCGGTGGCCGTGATGGTGGCGCCGCTGGGTCCGGCGGCCAGGACCGTGAGGGTCAGACCCGATCGACGCAGATCCCGGTCGGGCTCTGCGCGCGTGCGGGGCGGGCGGACGTCCGTCATCCCACACGTCCCGAATGGGCGCAGCCCGACCTTGCGTCGGTGCGTGTTCCTCGTCCCCGCGACCGATAAGCCCCCAGCCGACCAGGCTGCGGTGACGGAGCTGACGGATGCTGCTGCCTGGCGGAGCGAATAGCGCGGTCGGCGCTCGCAAAGAGGTCGACGCCCGATGGGTGGACAACCACTGGCGAACCTCCTGCTGATGCGAATGGAGGGCCACCGGGTCCGGGGCAACCGCGGGCTACTGCTGACAAGCATAGCGACAATTTGCCGCCAACAGGGCGTCCAGGATCGCACCCGGTTTGACGTCCCTGCACAGAGATGCGTCAATGCCGCGACGCGGCTATAGATCGAGAACGAAGCGCCGTGCACGGTCGATCGATTCCATCGACGCCAATCCGAGGGCGCCGTTTCGGGTCGTTTCGCTCCGGCGACTCGCGGTCGCTCGCGCCTCGCGTAGGAGGTGTGGTGCGCTCACGCCATGCACCCGGTCGCGGTCATCGGCGGGTAGTACCATCCGCGGTTCAACCCTGGTCGATCGTCAATCGGCACCGCGCCCGCGATCGATTTCCATGATCATTGCAAGCGCGTCGTTGATCTGCGCCATGGTCGGTTGGTCGACTTTGCCGATCCGACGGACCAGCCGCGAGGACACAACGGCCGTGATCGCGCGGCAGATGGCGCGGCCCGGTCGCTCGACGCCAGCCCGCGGCCCCACCTCGATGCGCAGCGCCGACGGGGCTCGTGAACTCGATATGGGCACGACGATGATCAACTCATCGGGCGCGCCCGACGAGAGTTGGTCGCTCGAGACCACGACCGCCGGGCGAGTCTTTCCTGGTTCGCCCGCGCGGCCCGCACCCAGCGCAACGAGCCAAATTTCACCGCGGCGGGGGGTGTCAGCCAATACCGTCGCCGACGGTCGAATCCCAATCCTCCAACTCGGCCTGCGCCCCAGGATCTTGCAGGTCGAGGGAGTTGGCGTCGCGTTCGGACCGCCACATCGCGTCGCGACGCCGTTCGTCGGCGATCTCGGCGAGCAGCTCCGCCATCGACACGCCCCGTTCGCGGGCTTGTCCCGCGAGCGCGTCACGGGTTGCGCGGCTCACCCGGATGGTGCTGGTCTGAGCGGTCACGGCGTCCAGCCTAGCGCCAGAATAAGTCGCCGCCTTAAGGCGACACAGCCGATGTGCCGCACTAGTAGCGGACTGTCGTCCAGGGCGTCAAGCGCCATGGATCTCGCAGGGCAAGCCGTGGCCTATGGCCGCGCGGATACCGCGGCGGCCGTCGTCTCTCGGCAGTAACAGGCACGTCACGGTCTGACATTCCCGCTTTGCAATGGCCTGCCGACCTGCCTGCGCAGCGTGAGGGTTGAGCGGAACAGACTCAACCCGGTAGACGTTGTCCCTATCGCGTGCGTCGCACCAAGGCGTTGCACCAAGCCGTTGCACCAAGCCGTTGCACCAAGCCGTTACACCAAGCCGTCGCACCAAGCGCCGCCGCACGATGGAACAACCCCGCGGCCGCTGTGTGCAACCGCCGCAGAACCGCCGCAGAACAGAAGCAGAGCCGACACCGATAGAAGGGCCAGAGTCCGCCGTGAACACCGAGATCCTGACCACCAAGAGCCGTGAAGCGTTCGCCGGCGCGATCGGTGGCGCGGCCCGCGCCGGCCATGCCACGATCGAACCCGCTCACCTGCTGGTCGCGCTGCTCGGCACGGAGGGCTCCACCGCGCCGGGCCTGCTGCGAGCGGTCGGCGCCGACCCCTCGGCGATCGGCACCCAGGCGGCGGCGTTGCTGGCGAGCCTGCCCAGCGCCGCCGGCGCCACCATCGCGCAGCCGCAGCTTTCCCGCGCGGTGGCCAACATCCTGACCGGCGCCGAGGAGATCATGTCGGCCGGCGGCGACGAATTCTGCTCCACCGAGCATCTGCTGGCCGCGTTGGCCAGGTCCGCCACGGATGCGGGCAACATTCTGAGGCAGGCCGGTGCGACTTCCGAGGCTTTGGTCGAGGCATTTCCGGTGATTCGCGGCGGTGAGCGGAAGGTCACCAGCGCCGATCCGGAGGAGACCTACCAGGCCCTTGAGAAGTACGGCAACGACCTCACTGCGCTAGCCCGCGAAGGCAAGATCGACCCGGTGATCGGCCGGGATGCCGAAATCCGGCGCGTGGTCCAGGTGCTTTCGCGGCGCACCAAGAACAACCCGGTGCTGATCGGCGAGCCCGGCGTCGGGAAGACCGCGGTGGTCGAGGGTCTGGCGCAGCGGATCGTCGCCGGCGACGTGCCGGAATCGCTCAAGGGCAAGCGGTTGGTGGCGCTCGACCTGGCCGCAATGGTCGCGGGGGCAAAGTACCGCGGCGAGTTCGAGGAGCGGCTGAAGGCCGTGCTGGAAGAGATCAAGTCCTCCGGCGGGCGGATCGTCACGTTCATCGACGAGCTGCACACGGTCGTCGGGGCGGGCGCCGCCGAGGGCGCCATCGACGCCGGCAACATGCTCAAGCCCGCGCTGGCCCGCGGCGAACTGCGGATGGTCGGCGCCACCACGCTGGACGAGTTCCGCGAACGCATCGAGAAGGATCCGGCCCTGGAGCGGCGCTTCCAGCAGGTGTTCGTCGGGGAGCCGTCCGCGGAGGACACCATCGCGATCCTGCGCGGCATCAAGGAGCGCTACGAGGCGCACCATGGGGTGCGGATCGCCGACTCGGCGCTGGTCGCCGCCGCGACACTGTCCGACCGCTACATCACCAGCCGCTTCCTGCCGGACAAGGCGATCGACCTGATCGACGAGGCGGCATCCCGACTGCGCATGGAGATCGACTCCCGGCCGGTGGAGATCGACGAGCTGCAGCGCAGTGTCGACCGCCTGAAGATGGAAGAGCTTGCGCTGGCAAAGGAATCCGACGAGGGGAGCGTGGAGCGGCTCGCGCGGCTGCGCCGCGACCTAGCCGACCGCACCGAGCAACTCGCGGCGCTGACCGCCCGCTGGGAACGGGAGAAGTCGGGGCTCAACCGTGTCGGCGAACTCAAGAAGCAGTTGGACGAGGTGCGGGTGCAGGCCGACCGGGCGCAGCGGGAGGGGGACCTGGCCCGGGCGTCGGAGCTGCTCTACGGGCAGATCCCTTCTCTGGAGCGCGAACTGGCCCAAGCGTCTGCCGCCGAACACGACGAGGGGACCACCGAGCCGATGGTGTCCGAGGAGGTCACGCCCGACGACATCGCCACCGTCATCTCCGCCTGGACGGGAATCCCGGCCGGACGGCTGATGGAGGGCGAGACCGCCAAGCTGCTGCGGATGGAGACCGAACTGGAGAAACGGGTGGTGGGCCAACACCAGGCGGTGACGGTGGTCTCGGATGCGGTGCGTCGTTCCCGGGCCGGTATCTCCGACCCGGACCGGCCTACCGGCTCGTTCCTGTTCGTCGGTCCCACCGGCGTCGGCAAGACCGAACTGGCAAAGGCGTTGGCGGACTTCCTGTTCGACGACGTGCACGCGATGGTTCGCATCGACATGAGCGAGTACTCGGAGAAGCATTCGGTGGCGCGGCTTGTGGGCGCCCCGCCCGGTTACGTCGGACACGAGGAGGGTGGCCAGCTCACCGAGGCGGTCCGCCGTCGCCCGTACACCGTGATCCTGCTCGACGAGGTGGAAAAGGCCCACCCGGACGTGTTCGACATCTTGCTGCAGGTGCTCGACGACGGGCGGCTCACCGACGGCCAGGGGCGCACGGTCGACTTC
>CAZUXD010000061.1:0-8538 GCA_964624455.1 uncultured Actinomycetes bacterium
ATCCGTGCTGAGGTCCGTGGTGATGGGCGTGATCGGACTGGCTGCCGCTGTGCTCGGCCGGTCCAGGTCCGCGCTATCCGGCCTCGCTGCGGCGGTGTTCGTGTTGTTGCTCATGGATCCCGCGCTGGCCGTCAGCGCCGGTTTCGCGTTGTCGGTGCAGGCAACCGCGGGCTTGATCTTGCTGGCACCGCCCTGGGTTCGGGCGCTGCGAAAGCGCGGGGTGCCCCGCGGGCTGGCCTCGCTGCTGGTGTTGCCGGTGACGGCGCACCTGGCCACGATGCCCGTCATCGCCTCGATCAGCGGGACGATCTCGCTGGCAGCAATTCCGGCGAACATCGTTGTGGCGCCGGTCATCGCGCCGGCGCTCCTGGTCGGGCTGGGCTGCGCCGCGATCGGACCGTGGTGGCCGGCGGGCGGCATGTTCCTGGCGCGGCTGGACGCGCCCCTGCTGGGGTGGATCACGGGCACCGCGCACCGGCTCGCCCGGTGGCCGGCGGCGACCGTCCCGTGGCCGGCCAGCCCGGCCGGCGTGTTGACGCTCGCCGGACTGCTCGTCGCCGGGCTGATGCTGTTGCGGCTTCGGCTGCTGCGCGGCCTGATCTTCGCGGCAGCGGCTGGCGCCCTGGCGATCCTCATCCCCGGTCAGGTGGTCCCGCTCGGATGGCCGGTGAGCGGCTGGCTGCTCACCGCGTGCGAGGTGGGTCAGGGCGACGGTCTGGTCCTCTCGACCGGCGTGCCGGGCACTGCCGTCGTGGTGGATACCGGGCCGGATCCGGCGCTGATGGACGCGTGCCTGCGACGGCTCGGCGTGAGCACCGTGCCGCTCCTGGTCGTCACCCACCTGCACGCCGATCACGTGGGCGGGTTGCGGGGCGTGCTGGGCGGTCGCAGCGTCGGTGCGATCGGCGTCGGACCGGATCGGGTGCCCGGCGCAGCCTGGCAGGGGGTGCTCGCCGCGGCGGCGTCAGCGGGCGTGCCGGTGCATGCCCTCACCCCGGGGACCCGTTGGCGAGGCGGCGATCTCGATCTGACGGTGCTCGCGCCCGGCGAGGCCTTCCACGGGACCGAATCCGACGTCAACAACGATTCCGTGGTCATGATGGCGGTCGATCGGGGGGTGCGCATCCTGCTCGCCGGCGATATCGAAGAGCCGGCCCAGCGTGCGCTGCTGGACTCCGGGGTCGACCTGCACGCCGAGGTCCTCAAACAGCCGCATCATGGGTCGGCCGCAATCCTGCCCGAGTTCCTGGCAGCGGTGTCGCCGCGGCTTGCCGTCATAGGGGTGGGCGCCGGTAACGACTACGGCCACCCTTCGGCGGCCGCGCTGACCGCGGACTCCGCCGCCGGGGTGACGACGATCTTGCGCACGGACACGGACGGGGATGTGCAAGTGTGCCTGACGGACTCGGGTCTGACGACCGCGGTTCGCGGGCCGTCCTTGCGCGGCCCGGCGCCGGTTGCCCGGCCTTCCGGTGGGTGAGCCGTCCGGCGCCGGGTGCCCGCGACCCAGCTCGCCGGCCGGGCCCTCGTCGGCCGTCGCTCGGTGCTGGCACGATGGCGCTGTGGCTCATCCCGCCCCTCCCGCCGTGGTCCTGGTGCGCGGCGACGAACCGTTGCTCGTCGAACGTGCGGTCAGCCGGGCGGCTTCGGCGGCCCTGCGGGTGGAGCCCGATGCCGAGCGCCGGGAAGCGCCGGCCGGCGGCCTGAGCGTCGGCGAGTTCGCCGACCTGGTCGCCCCGAGCCTGTTCGCGGAGCCGCGGATCGTGGTGCTGCGCGGAGCGCAGGAGGCCACCAAGGAACTGGCGTCAGCGTTGGTCGATTACGTCTCGGCGCCCGTCGACAACGTCACCCTTCTCATCCTGCATCCGGACGGGGCTCGCAACAAGGCGCTCGCCGATGGGTTGGAGAAGGCCGGCGCCACGGTCGTTCGGTGCGCCAAGATCACCAGGCCGGCGGAGCGACTCGACTTCGTGCGAGCCGAGATCCGAGACGCTGGCGGATCTGCTACTCCGCAAGCCGTCGCAGCGCTTCTCGACGCGGTCGGAAATGATCTTGTCGAGCTCGCGTCCGCGGCCGGTCAGTTGGTGGCCGACAGCGGGGGGAGGATCGACGAGGCGGCGGTGCGCCGATACCACCGTGGCCGGGCGGAGGTGACGGGGTTCTCCGTCGCCGACCTGGCGGTCGCGGGAAACATCCCCGGCGCGCTGGAGGCGCTGCGTTGGGCGCTCGGCATCGGCGTGCCACAGGTGGTCATCGCGGACGCGTTGGCCGACGGGGTGCGGACCATCGCCAAGGTCGCATCGGCGGGCGGCGGGAACCCGTACCAACTCGCCCCGAAGCTGGGAATGCCCCCATGGAAGATAGACAAGGCGCGTGGCCCTGCTCGCGCATGGTCTGCCGCCGGGCTGGCCCGGGCGATGGCGACGGTCGCCGACCTGAATGCGGATGTCAAGGGCCAGGCGGCCGATCCGGATTATGCGCTGGAACGTGCTGTTATGGACATCGGCAGGGCACGCCGGATGACGTGAGGCATCGATCCGCCCAGGGCTGCCGCTATTCGGAACCGGGTGACCGTGGCCGACCGGACAGGCCCGACGTCCAGAAGGCGCGGCGGGGGATCGGCCGGCGGGAAGCTTTCGGCGCGGGGTCTTTCAGCGTGCGATGGTCGGCGCCGGGTATGTCAGAGCGAATTGGCGCGCTGCGCCATCGCCGACTTGCGATTGGCCGCCTGATTCGGGTGGATCACACCCTTGCTGACAGCTCGGTCGAGGCCCTTCGAGGCCGTGCGGAGCTCGCTCAACGCGGCTTCCTTGTCACCGGAATCGGCGGCGGTCCGGAACCGGCGGACGGCAGTCTTCAACGCCGAGCGGACCGACTTGTTGCGCTGCCGCGCCTTTTCGTTCGTCTTGTTCCGCTTGATCTGGGACTTGATGTTGGCCACGCCGGGTTGCCTTCGTGTCGTCGAGGGGGAGTGCTGGCGGCGCCGGTGCGCACGCCGATTGTCAAGGTTACCAGCAGTCCGGTCGCGTCATCACACGAGCGATGAGCGGCGTCGCCCGCGCGGACGATGCGCGGCGTCGCAGGTGTCGGCCGGCGGTCGGCGGCGCGTCCGGTTCCGTGGGTGACGGGGCAGCGCCGACCGGCCTCGTCACCGCCGCCGGCGACCGTCACCGCGGCCGGTAGGCGGTCCAGCCGAACGCCGCCCGTCCGGCGGGCCGCATCCGCCCAGGCCGCGGATGGGCGGAGGCTTCGACCGCCGGTCCCTGCTCACGGCCGTCGTCGGCGGATCCGCCTGCGCCGAGGAGGGCACGGCTCAGCGATTCGCGCTCGGAGGCGTAGTCGGACAGCACCCGCGCCAGCACCTCGTCATCGATCGCCACCGGATCGCGTCCGGCGCCGGAATCGGTGTCCAGCGCCGCCAGCACCGCACGGCGCATCAGTTCCTTGATCGCCGACGCGGTCGCGCCTTCGGTCGCCGCGACCGCCGGTTCGAGATCCGCTGCGATCGTCGCGGCCCCCCGGTACAAGTCGAACAACCGCCGTCGCCCGCCGGCGTCCGGCCGGGGGATCTCCACCGCCAGGTCGATCCGGCCGGGCCGCTCCGACAGCGCCGTCTCCAGATCGGCCGCCCTGTTGGTGGTCAGCACGAACGTCACGTCCACATCGGCCGCAACGCCGTCCATCGCGTCCAACAGCGTGAAGAGCAGCGGGTTGCCGGTCGGCGAGAACGACCTGTCGATTGCCACCAGGTCCACGTCCTCGATGACGATGACGCTGGGCGCCAGTCGGCGCGCGAGCGCCGCCGCCTCTTCGATGAATCGCAGGCTCATGCCGGACAGCACGATCACGGTGCTGCCCGCGAGGCGTCCCATCAGGTACCGCACCGTGTGCGTCTTGCCGGTGCCAGGGGGTCCGTGCAGCAGCAACCCCCGCTTGAGATGGATCCGCGCGGCCCGCAGTCGTTCGGCGTGCTGCGCCGGGCCGATCACGTGCCGCTCGATGGCGCTCAGCACCCCGGCCGGGAGGATCACGCCGACCGCCGGGATGGTGGGGCGGGGAAGGAAGGTCACGAGTTCGTTGCCGTAGTGCTCGCTGGCGCCGAAGGACACCACCTGCCCGCGGATGACGTCGTGCTCGTCGATCAGTTCGGCCAGCCGTGCCAGCAGCGCGCCGCCGTCCGCGCGGTCCGCGCACAGCACTTCGAACATCACCCGGACGGGGCCGTGCATCTGCGAGGTCCGAAGCGCCAACACCACGGGCGCGCCGGCCGGGCTCCGCGTGCACACCAGGCCGAACGAGATCACCTCGTCGGTGCTGTCCGGACCGGTGGGCGCGGTGACGTAGTCCGGTCGCGAGGGGACGTCATCCCCAGCGCGGCCCCGCCCCTCTTGGGCGAGGATGCCCATCAACTCGGCGTGTTGCCGAGGCATCCCGGACCCGGCCGCCACGCCGAACCACTCCGCCGCCGGGGTGACCTCCGCAATATGCGCGGCGGCCGCTCGGTGCGCCGAGACGTGTTGCCACACGGGCATGTCCGCGGACATCAGGATCGCTTCCGGCAGCGGCACCCCCAGATGCCCGGAGGCGAGCCGGGCGGCCGGCCCCTGGGCGCCGCCGCCCCCGAGCGCCGTGTGCGCCACCTCCAGCAGGCCGGCGAGCGCCCGGGCCAGGCGGGCGGCCTCGTCCTGCTCCAACCGCGGCGGATCCGGCTGCGTCATCGGGGCGCCATTGCCCGGACGGGCGAGCCGGGCGAGCCGGGCGAACCGGGCGAGATGGGCCAAGCCTCGGCGAAGGAGGCGGGCATCAGAACCGGGCCGCCAGGCAGGTCATGCACTGCGCCTGCCGGCCCTCGCGCGGCGCTTCTCGCGGCGCGCAGCACCGCGGGGTCGAAGGGCGCAGGGTCGAAGGGCGCGGGGTCGGAGGGCGCGGGAGGGGTGTGCCCCTCGCGCGATCTTTTCCATCCAGATCCCTGCCTTCCCTCACGGTCGGCGGCACGACCTTGCTACCCGGCCGACGGCACCACCTTGCCACCCGCGAGCGTGCCGCGCGAGCCGAGCCCGTCCGCACCGACGATGCCGGGTGGATGCGAACGGCCGGCCTCGTTCCGCTTCCTCGGGTGTCCATGGTCGACGCGGCGCCTCGAGATGTGGGGCAGGGAAGCAGATCCCAAAGCCTCGGCTCACTGCCCCGCGAAGAACTCCTCGATCCGGCCCTTCGGCCTGCCGATGATCGCGCTGCCACCGCGCACCAGAACGGGCCGCTGCATCAGGCGGGGAAAGCGGACCAGCAGATCCGCCACCTGCTCCGGCGTCCGGAAGTCCTCCGCGCTCAGGCCCTGGGCGATGAAGAACGCGTCTTTGCGCACCAGCTCCTCCGGACTGCCGTCGAGTTCGCCGATCAACTGCAGAAGCTGATCCCGCGTCAGCGGTTCCTTGAGGTACTGCACGACGTCCACCGGCACTCCAGCCGCCGCGGCCGCTTCGACCGCGCGCCGTGAGGTCGAGCATGCGGAGTTGTGATACAGCGTCACTTCGGCCACGGCGCAAAGCGTATCGCGCGCCGATCGCGGGCGGCCACCGGCAGGGTCAGCCGGCCGCTGTGCCCGACCGGCCGCGGGCGGGCACGCCATCGGCGGCATCGAAGGGTCGATCCGGCTTGACCGCCCGGATCAGCGCCGAGTGCATCCCTTCGGCTACCGCGTGGGTAAAGGTGACCTCGGCGTCGGCAAAGCCCACGGCGGCTAGCCCGCTGAGGTATTCCGACCTCGACAGCGCCCCGGCGATGCAGCCGACGTAGGAGCCCCGCTCCGCCCGATCCCGGGCCGTGAGGTGGTCCTCCGCGACGACGTCGGAGATCCCGATCCGCCCCCCCGGGACCAGCACGCGGAACATTTCGGCCAGCACCGCCGGCTTGTCCACCGACAGGTTGATCACGCAGTTGGAGATCACCACGTCGATCGAGTCGGCGGGCAACGGAATCGCCTCGATCGAACCTTTGAGGAACTCCACGTTCGTCGCGCCGGCCTTCGCGGCGTTGTCCCGAGCCAGGGCGAGCATCTCGTCGGTCATGTCGACGCCGAACGCCCATCCCGTCGGCCCGACCCGCTTGGCCGACAGCAGCACATCGATGCCCCCACCGGAGCCGAGGTCCAAGACCCGATCGCCCTCGCGCAACTCGGCGACCGCCACCGGATTGCCGCAGCCCAAGCTGGCCAGCACCGCCTGCGCCGGCAACTCGTCCTGTTCCCCGGCGCCGTAGAGGCCCGAGCCGAACGCCGCGTCGATTGCGGCGCCGCCGCCGCAACACGACGCGTTCATGTCGGCCACCTGCCCCGTGGGGGCGCAGCACGGCTCCTGCCCGTCCACGACGGACAGCGCTCGGCCGCCGCCCCCTGTCACGGCCGCGGCCGCGGCGGCGTAGCGGGCACGCACCTGCTCGCGCAACTCCAGATCACCCATGACGATTGCTCCTTCCAGCGCACCACCCGGATATTCACATCGATGTACGTCGATGAGACAAGGATGCAGAACGCATCGATGGCTGTCAATGTCTGTGGCACAATGACGTCATGGCCGCGACGAGCTTGTCGGCGAGCGAACCGGACTGGGTCTCATGTTGCTCGCCGGCGGTGGGGGCGCTCGACCAAGCCGCGGCCGAGGCACTGGCCGCGGTACTGAAGGCGATCGCCGAGCCGACCCGACTCCGGTTGCTGTCGCTGGTCGCCGGCCATGCCGACGGCGAGGCGTGCATCTGTGAACTGACCGGACCGGTGGAGCTGTCCCAGCCCACGGTCTCGCACCACATGAAGGTCCTCGTCGACGCCGGGCTCCTCGCCCGCGAACAACGCGGCAAATGGGCCTACTACCGGCTGGTGCCCGGAGCGATGGACTCGCTCGCGCAAGTGGTGGCGCGCGCGATCTCCGCGCGCGCCCGAGCGATGGATCAACGCTAGGGCGGTCTCGGGGCCGAGCCGGCGCCGGCTCGGTCCGTTCGTGCGGAGGTGACCCCGCGACATGGAACGATGGACAGCGGACCGCACGCAGACCGCACGACCGGAGAAGACGCCCCTGTGACAGCCGACGTTGGCAGTGCTTCGAGAAAGCACCGGACCACGTTCACCGCGCCCGAGCGGATCCGGAACTTCTGCATCATCGCGCACATCGACCACGGCAAATCCACGCTGGCGGACCGCATCTTGCAGCTCACCGGGGTGGTTGACGCACGATCGATGCGCGCGCAGTACCTCGACCGGATGGACATCGAGCGCGAGCGCGGCATCACCATCAAGTCGCAGAACATCCGGCTGCCCTGGTCGGTGCATAGCGCCGCGGGCTCCGTCACCGACTACGTGCTGCACCTCATCGACACCCCTGGGCATGTCGACTTCAGCTACGAGGTCTCCCGATCCCTGGCGGCCTGTGAGGGCGCGGTGCTGCTCGTCGACGCGGCGCAGGGCATCGAGGCGCAGACGCTGGCGAACCTGTACATGGCCATGGAGAACGACCTGGCGATCATCCCGGTGCTGAACAAGATCGACCTGCCGGCCGCGGAGCCCGAGCGGTACGCCGAGGAGATCGCGCACATCCTGGGCGGCTCGCCGGACGAGGTGCTGCGCGTCTCCGGGAAGACCGGCGAGGGTGTGGCCGAATTGCTCGACCAGGTGGTGGAAGTCGTGCCCCCGCCGCAGGGCGACGCGGACGCGCCGGCCCGCGCGATGATCTTCGACTCGGTGTACGACATCTACCGCGGCGTCATCACCTACGTCCGGGTGGTGGACGGTCGGATCACTCCGCGCGAACGGATCCGCATGATGTCGACCAAGGCAACGCACGAGCTGCTCGAGATCGGCATCATCTCGCCCGACCCGATCGCGACCCAGGGTCTCGGCGTCGGCGAGGTCGGCTACCTGATCACGGGGGTGAAGGACGTCCGTCAGTCCAAGGTCGGCGACACGGTCACCGCGGCGCTCAAGGGAGCGACGAAACCCCTTGCGGGCTACCGGGAGCCGAAACCGATGGTGTATTCGGGGCTGTTCCCGATCGACGGATCGGATTATCCGCTGTTGCGGGACGCGCTGGACCGGTTGCAGCTCAACGACGCAGCGCTGAACTACGCGCCGGAGACGTCCAGCGCGCTCGGATTCGGTTACCGCTGCGGCTTTCTCGGTTTGCTGCACCTGGAGATCACCCGGGACCGGCTGGAACGCGAATTCAACCTGGAACTCATCTCCACCGCCCCGAACGTGGTGTACCGGGTGCTGATGGAGGACCACACCGAACATGTGGTGACGAACCCCTCCGACTGGCCGGCCGGAAAGATCGCGGAGGTGCGGGAACCGATGGTGCGGTGCACGATCATCGCGCCGAGCGACTACATCGGCGCGATGATGGAGCTGTGCCAATCCAGGCGCGGATCGCTGCTGGGCATGGACTATCTATCCGAATCGCGCGTCGAGCTGCGCTATCAGATGCCCCTTGCGGAGATCATCTTCGACTTCTTCGACGTGCTCAAGTCCCGCACCCGTGGCTACGCGTCGCT
>CAZUXD010000062.1:0-7947 GCA_964624455.1 uncultured Actinomycetes bacterium
CGCCAGCCCAGCCGGCGTGTCGGAGACCCAGAAACACCGAAAACGCGATACTCCCTCAAATCACCGCTGTCCCGGTGGAACAAGCACCCACCGAACCGGCCGACCAATACCCGCCGAATCACCAAGATCACGATCACCGGGCCGGGCCGCGCGACACGCCAGCAACGGTCCTTGACGCCGACCTCAGACCCCTAACTCCCCGGCATTGAGACTAACTGGGCTGTGTCGTTTCTGCCTGGAGTCGCAACGCGAACCACAGTTCGATTTTGTCCGTAAAGACGGAAAGATTCTTGCCAGTAAAATGCTGGACACGATCCAGTCTATAGTTAAGCGTGTTCCGATGTATTCCGAGTTGAGTTGCGGTAACGATCGCGGAACAATTGTTAGTCAAATACGCTCGCAGCGTTTCCACGAGGTCACTATGGTAATGGGCGTCCTGTTGCAGCAGCGGCATAATTACAGATTTGCATGACTCGCGAAACGGTCGGCCCGCGGTGTTTGCAGACAAGGTAACCATCGCGAGCGGTGGACAACGATGGATTCCGTTACCCAGCGAAGCGGCCGCGGAAGCCTCGAAGTAACTGGTCCGCAGGCCTTCGACACCTTCATGTGGATTCCCGATTCCCACAGAAACTGCGGAACCTAGGGTAGCAAGATGTGCCGCGACCCCTCGCGCAGTTGTGTCAGCATCTTCATGATTTGGAACGAGAGTAAGCAAGTGCCTTCCAAGGAGCGCGATATGCCTGTGGGAGTCACCGCCAGATAGCGTGGTCTGCAGGTTCCATGGAACGTATTTTAGGCGTTCAGTGCTGCAGTTTGCCGTTGCCAACACCACGGTATACGTGTTCTTTGACGATACGCCGAACGAGCGAAGCCGTCGTCGCGACTCTTCGACTCCAATCGTTCCCCGAAATGTGGCCTCCAGGACTTGGCCTAGGAGCCCCCTCTGCCCCGCTATTGTAGCCTGCCTGTGACTAATTTCCAGGCCAATTAGGCTGGTCGCATACGCCGTCAATTTTAGGTTGTGTTGCGTACCCACCGAACATAGGAAGGCGATTGGGACGCCCTCAACTTCAATACGGGTGACGCTGAGACCTTGTGTATCGAACCCTCCTGCGGCCGTAACGATCGCATCAAAGGGTGGCCACCGACGATTTGTAGGACACGATTCGAGTATTGACCCGTACTGGTCAATTACTGCGACCGCGTTACCAGTCAGAAGTCGTAGGTGTCGGAGTACGCTCGCCAAGCCTCCACCGGTCAAGATCGCCCGAGTTAGCTGATCTTGCCCGTCCGCAGCGACTGAAATCTGCCGATAGTGTTCGCTGTAAATGCGTTCCGCAACCCAATGGTCGATTTGCACGAATGGGGTTCGACGTGGCACCTCGAACAACGGGACGCCAATCTCTTCGGCCGCTGAAACCAACGCCTGTGGGGCCGCACGAAGGACATTACCGACCCCGACGCCGAGGCCCGCCAGCGGTACCGATGTCAGGCGACGAACGTAGGCTGACCAATCGGCGGCGCTACGGCGACGTAGGGCGGTAGTCAATAGGATTTGGTTCTGGCGGAGGAACGGCGCCGGGTCGTCTAATTCTGACGCGGAGACCCAACTAATGGAGGAGCCAACCCTGGCGCAATGACTGGTTCGCGGTGTAAGGGCCAGGCCCGGGTCCGCTAGCATGTCACCTAATGAGATCACCATAACGTGGCTCCACGTGTCTTGAGTTTCAGTGAAATTGCGGCGAAATAGTTCAGCTGCTCGTTGTACCAGGCGAAAAACGGCTGGCAGTGCCGGCGGGCGGCCTCGATCGAGTCGAACCGGCCGGGGAAGTCCGGGCGGTACTTCAGCGTCTTGAACTGCGCCTCGGAGTGTGGGTTGTCGTTGGAGGTGTGAGGCCGGCTGTGCGATTGGGTGACGCACAGGTCGGCCAGCAGGAAGGTCGCCGGTTTGGATGTCATTGGACGTGTTTCTGACTCTTTGATAAAGATCCGGGTTTGATTAGACAACTGGTCGGGGTCCTGGATGGGTTGATTGTGCCGGTGCTGGCGGTGCCATGCAAGTCGGCGTCGGCCGCGCACCTGGTGGCCAGGCCGCCTCGCGCCGTCACCTGCCTATTACGCTCGTTCAGACCCGAATCTGCGAGTAGCTGTGTGAGTTGATCTTAGTAGCGGGTTGTTGATCTTGTTGGGGCGGTTTTCGGGTTGAGGGCAGGGGGAGGGCCCGAGTGGCGCCTCGGGTGGCGGGTTTCCGGTGGTGTCGGGCCGAGATCGGCGCGGGTGGTCAGGCGGGCGCTGGCAGGCTGCGGATACGGGCCAGGACGGTGGCGAGCAGGTCGTTCCTGGTGGCGGTCGCAGGATGGGTTGCCGGGCGTGGTGGACCAGCTGGGCGGGCACGTTGATGATCCGTCGCCGCAGGGTGGCGATCATGGCTTTGCCGTCGCGGGTGCCCCAGCCGGTCAGTCGGCCGTGTTTGTCGCTGCCGACGGTGAGTTGGTGCAGCCACCCGGCGATGCTGACTACGAGCAGTCCGCCCCACATCCATGCGGTGTTGATCTCCGGATAGCCGGAGGGTAGATGCTGAAGGGCCGCACCGTGTTTCCCATCGCGGAAGACGTTCTCCACGGTGGTGCGATGTCGATACCAGTGTTCCACCGCGGCGAGTTCGCCGGGTGTGGAGCAGTCCAGGTCGGTCAGGATGAAGCTGTAGCCGTAGATCGCGTCCGCGGCGGCCAGCTCGACGATCGGCAACACGCGCTGGTCGGGGTGCAGGGTGCGGCGGCGGCGTGAACGCGGGTCGGCCGAAACCTGGGCGGGGTCCAGTCGGACCTGGCGGACCACGCATCGGGTGCCGGGCGGCCAGTCGGCGGGTTTGTAATCGGTGACGGCGACCTGCGCGCCGGTCATGTCGATCGCGTCGGTCCAGTCGGATTCGTCGATGCCGGCGAGCATCCGCCACAGCGGCGCGATGCGTTTGGCGCCGACCGCGAACGACACGTGCTCGGCGGCCGCGGCGCGTGCCAGGCCCCCGGCGAAATACCCGGCGTCCACCCGCACCGCGATGTTCGCTGCCCGGGCGGCGGCGGGCAGCGCGGCCAGGGCGCGCCGCAGCAGGGCGACCACCGTCGAGCGGGGGTCCTGATCGCCGGCCAGCAGGTCAGCGGCCAACGCGGTCTCGGCCTGCGCCCAGATCGCCACGTCCGGCCGCAGCGTTGCCCGGCGTAGTTGTAGGCCACGCCACGCTTGCGGCGCCCGTAGACCTCCACGTCGGTGGCGTCGATATCGATCGTCACCTGCCGGCACAGCGCATCCCGCCGCCGGGCGGGCAGCAGCTCCAGCATCCGCTGGTTGGCCGCGGCCACACCGGCATCCAGCGCCGTCCACTGCTCCGAGCCGATCCGGCGGGCCAACCCGCCGGCGGTCGTGGACGCCAGGGCCGGCACCGGCGTGAGCTGTTGCCCGACCGTGTCGACGCGTTGGCGGTCCAGGCCGACCAGGAAGTCCTCACCGGCCAGCTGCGCCGCCGCCAGACCCACCAGCAACTCGGGAACAGGGCGTTGGCGCGGGCGGTGAGCCGGCATCGGGCGCCCACCCGCTCGGGCGTCTCCGCGCACGGATCGACTGTCGTCGGTGTACGGGCACGGGCCGACACGGAGGCGCGACGATCCCACCGGCCGGTTGATCATTCACCGTCCGACGCACTCGACGCCCAGCCACGCGTTCCAGCCGGATGACGGCGAGCAGTCGCGGCCGTCCGTTCCCGCCGCAGTCGCTGCCGCCGCCGCGATCGTCGGGGGCGGGGCAGCCGGGATCGGGTCGGATCTGGCGGCGCATGTCGCGGAGGGGGATCGCTCTCGTGGCCGACCGCAACAGATTGCGGTGTTGCGTTGTCTACTACCTGTGGAGGTGCTCATGCAGGAAGTGGTGCAGGGCTTCGCGTCGTTCGTGAGGGCCCGTACCGCGACGCTGCTACGCACCGCGTTCCTGCTGACCGGCGAAGCGGGCGCGGCCGAGGAGTTGGTTCAGGACACCCTGGTGCACCTGTACCCGCGGTGGCAGCGGGTGACATCTGCGGACGTGCCGCTGGCGTACGTGCGCCGCTCCATGACGAACCGGTTCTTGAACTCCCGGCGCCGCTCGGCGCGGGAGCTCGTTGTGGAGAACCTCCCGGATCGCGGGCTGCTCGACATGGCCGCGGCCGGGGTGGCCGACCGGGACGAGATGTGGTCGTTGCTCCTGACTCTGGCCGCGCGGCAGCGCGCTGCGCTGGTGCTGCGGTATTACGACGACCTTGCCTATGACGAGATCGGTCGGGTCCTGCGCTGCCGGGTGGGGACGGCGCGCAGCCTGATCAGCCGTGGCCTCGCCTCGCTGCGGCAGTCGATGAGGAACCCGGATACGACGCCGAGGAGCGGACCGTGAACGATCGCGATGTCGAGGCGCGGCTGCGGGAGAGCCTGCACCGCAACGCCTTGGGCGCCCCTCCCGGGGATCTGGTCGCCGAACGTGTGCTGCACAGGTTGGACCGGCAGCAGCTTCAGCCCCGGCGTCGCTGGCGTGGCTGGGCGCTGCCGCTGGCCGTTGCGGCCGCGGTGGGGATCGCCGGAACCGTCATCGCTCTGGCCCAGGTCGAGCATGACGGATCCGCCCGGGTAGTTTCCCAGCCGCCCGCGCGCACTGGGTCTCCGGTTCCGACGACCTCGTCCACCACCGCCCGTTCCAGCCTGTCGACCGGTACCACACCGTCTAGCGGGACTGCCACCAGCCGGTCCACTGCCACGGCTGCGCTGCCCGAGATTCCGGCCGGGTTGCTGGGTGTGCACATTCTGGATGTGGCCTTCACGAGCGCGGAAAACGGCTGGCTGCTGGCAAGCACCGACTGCGCCGACCCCACGAGCGGGGGCGAGCATTGCGCTGCCTTGCTGAGCACCGACGACGGCGGGCATCACTGGGTTGCGGCGAACGCGCCTTCCGCCCACGTCGGCGGGATCGGAGGCTGCACCTCCGCAGCGCCGTGTGTCGAGCACATTCTGTTCGCGAACAAGGACACCGGCTATGCGTTTGGTCCCGACGTGCTGCTCTTGACCACCGACGGCGGCCACACCTGGACCCGCCTGGATCGAATGGGAGCCGACGCGTTGGAGATCCTGGGCAACACGGTGATCCTGGTGCGGGCGGTGCGCGCCGCCTGCCCGCAGCGGTGTCCGCTGTTCGAGACCTCGCCCGTCGGATCAACTCGGTGGACCCCGTTCTCCGTCACCGACCCGCCGGTCGGAGCAACCGCCGTCACACTCAGCGGCCACGGCAACCACGCCGAACTGCTGCTCAGCTCGGTCGACCTCGCCAAGGGCAGCGGGTCCGACCAGGACAGCGCACTGTACGTGTCGTCCGACGCAGGGCGTCACTGGATCGCGAAGGGCGAGCCGTGCCCGTACATCGGAGCCGGCTACACCGACCAGACCGTCGCGATGACGACGAGCAGTGACGGTGCGATCGTGATCGACTGCGCTACCCGCAGCGGCGACGAGCCGAACTTCATCGGCGGGTTGACGATCACCTCCACCGATCACGGCGAACACTTTGTCGCGCCGGCACATGGCGGCAAGCTCGGGCCAGCACGCGTGCTCGCCGCCGCGTCGGCCGCTGTGCAACTGGCCTACGCCGGCTCCAACGGCGGCGCTGCCCAGCTGTACCGAAGCACCAATGGCGGCGATTCCTGGTCCGCGGTGCAGGGGCTTTCAGGTGAGATCTCGTGGATCGGCTTCCAGTCCGCCACGGTCGGCCGGATGCTCAGCGAGGACGGTCGCACCCTGTGGACCACCCGCGACGCCGGAATGACGTGGACCGGCCACACGTTCCGGTGACCGCCGCCGCAGACCGAATGCGCGGCACCGCCGGAGTCGTACGCGGAGGGATTCGTTCGCAACTGCCAAACCCGCTCGAGCAGGCCACGCATGGGGTACCTGGTGGCGGCCAATCGGCGCCGGGTGTCCCAGCGCCAACACTCCGTCATCGGCGCTGATCGGGCCGGCACGAACGCGCCGACGCGGCGCGTTGGCGACCTCCGATTCGATGACATGGGGCACGTGGAGTTGCTCGGCTCCAAGGGTGCGGCGGGCGGCCCGTCCTTGTCCGGGCCGGGCTCCCACCGGACGAAGCGGTAAAGCCGAGCTGTGGTGTCAGTTGCCGGCCAGGGACCTTGGTCCCGGGCGGACAAGGCCTAGGTCCCGCGCGCCGCGCCGCATAGAAGTGGCAGCGTGGACGGGTGGTAGTTCGCGCTGTCCGGGAGGGCCAACCCTGGTTTCGCCGCTGGCCGCGTGCAAGCGTCGCGGTGGCGGTGCTGCTGTATGCCGGGATCTTCGCGCTGCGGATGACCACCGGCGGTCCCACCGATGTGACCACGATGTTCTTCGTGTTGCCCATTTCGCTGTTGGCGGTCGCGTTCGGGGTGGTCGCGGGCCTCCTCGGCGGCCTGGTGGCCATCGGGTTCGTTGCGACCTGGGCGATTGTCCAGCATGTTGCGCTCTCCCCGGTCGGATGGGCGACGCGCGCGGTACCGATGCTCCTCCTCGGCGTGCTGCTCGGGTGGGCAGCCGATCAGCTGCGCCGTTCCGACCAGGAGCGAGCCCGGCTGGACCGGGCGGCGCACTGGCACCGGCAGGCAGTGGAGATCAACGATTCGATCGTGCAGGGACTGGCCGTGGCGAAGTGGTCGTTGGAGGCCGGGAAGCCGGACCGCGGGCTGGCGATCGTCACCGAGACGCTCGATCACGCGCAGACGATGGTGTCACAGTTGCTGCGCGATGCCGAACTGCAGCCAGGGGGAACCCACGAGAACGGCAGCCTCTCGGCCCTGTCCCTGTCGGCGCTGTCCGCGCTGTCGGCCGGGGCCGACCGGTCCGCACAACCGAACCCGCGGGCCGCGTCGACTCCGCCGGCTCAGGCGCCGCCCGGCCGCCGTCGCGGCCGAACCGTTGACACCCCGAACCGTTGACACCCCGAACCGTTGACACCACGGACCGAACCCGGGCGCGAAGTGGCGCCCCGCGACAGGCCGACTGAATGACCCGTCCCGGGGCGCCGGGACCACGCGACGCGGGCCGCCGGGAGCGGCGGCTCAGCCTTCCTTACCGGCTTCCACCGTCGCCCGCTGCTGGATCTCCGAGACCACGGTCGGGTCGGCCAGCGTCGTGGTATCGCCGAGCGCCCGATTCTCCGCGACGTCACGCAACAACCGACGCATGATCTTGCCGGACCGCGTCTTCGGCAGTTCAGGGGTGAAGACGATGTTCGCCGGCTTGGCGATCGCGCCGATCACCTTTCCGACGTGATCGCGCAACTCGGTGAGCTTCGCCGGCGAGCCCTCCTTGCCGCCCTTGAGCGTCACGAACGCGACGACGGCCTGGCCGGTGATGGCATCGGCTCGGGCCGTCACCGCGGCCTCCGCCACCTCCGGGTGGTCCACGAGCGCCGATTCGATCTCGATGGTGGACAGGCGGTGTCCAGAGACGTTCATGACGTCATCGATCCGTCCCATCAACCAGAAATCGCCGTCGGCATCCTCGCGGGCACCGTCGCCGGACATGTACACGCCGGGGAAGCGCGACCAGTAGACCTCCTTGTAGCGCGCGTCGTCGTGCCACAGGCCGCGGAGCATCGAGGGCCACGGCGACTTGATCACCAGGTAACCGGCTCCCGACCCGGGGGGGATCTCCTTGCCCTGATCGTCCAGCACCGCCGGTTCGACCCCGATGAACGGCCGGGTGGCGCTGCCTGGCTTGAGCGTGGTCAACCCTGGCAGCGGGGTGATCAGGATCATCCCGTTCTCGGTCTGCCACCAGGTGTCCACCACCGGCGCCTTCCCGCCGCCGATGTGGTCGCGGTACCAGATCCAGGCCTCCGGGTTGATCGGCTCGCCGACCGAGCCGATGACCTTGAGGGTGGACA
>CAZUXD010000063.1:0-7745 GCA_964624455.1 uncultured Actinomycetes bacterium
CGCCGCAGATCGCAGCACTCGACACCGCCCAAACCCCCGAAAGTTCGGTCTAACGGCCCCGGCCGGCCGGGAAGGTCGGTACGGGCTCCGCGCCGGCCGCACCGGATGCATCCGAATGCACCGATTACCGCCGGGCGCGCAGCGCCGCATCGGTTCGATCCGGCGTGGGCACCCCCGTGTGCCAGAACTGGGCCGTCTGCGCGAGCCAGAACAGGGCGAACGCGCCGACCAGCACCGCCTCGACCGGCAGCATCCACCCGCCGACCCCACCGGTTCGCGCCCCGTCGGCCAAGAACAGCGCCCCGGCGGTGATCATCGTCAGCGCCATCACGGCGGCCACCAGCCAGTACACCGCCCGGTAGGCAGCGGCCGGCAGCAGCGGCGGATCCGTCTGGTAGCGGGCGTGCATGGCGTTGCTCACGGCGACCGCGCTGAGCAGGAGGAACAGCAGCGCGGACGCCGCATAGTGCGCGGCGGCGACGAACGACTCCCGCCACAGCGCGAACCACATCAGGACCACGACCCACAGCAGGAGGGCCAGCGTGAACGTCCACCACCCGCGGTCGGGGCTGTGCACGGTGGACAGCACGGCGGCGCCCAGTCCGAACACGCCGACGGCGAGCAGCGCGGTGACGTTGTTACCCACGGCCGCGCTCACGTCGGCGGCGGTCGGGGCCGCCCCGGATCCACAGGTGCCCACGAAGGACGGTCTCGGTGTCGGAACCAGCGCGATGAGCCCCGCGGCCATCCCCGCGAGGTTCAGCATGGCGTTCTCCGGCCCAGGCCTCCCGCGCACTGCGATCAACGCCGCTCCGATGCCGATCAACGCCCCGACGAACACGCTGCGCACCGGCGTGTAGTACGAGGCGCTGATCGAGCCGAGCATTCCGCCGCACGTCGTGGCCTGGAAGATCACCGAGACGGTCAGCAGAACCACCAGGCCGACGAGGGTCAGCCGCAGGTAGCGGTAGGTGCGGCA
This sequence comes from uncultured Actinomycetes bacterium, assembly GCA_964624455.1. Classification (GTDB taxonomy): domain Bacteria; phylum Actinomycetota; class Actinomycetes; order Mycobacteriales; family Nakamurellaceae; genus Nakamurella. The sequence continues at coordinate 980 of CAZUXD010000063.1, forward strand.
CGCCGCCTGCGCCAACGGCGACACGGGTGGGCGGTCCACGGCGCGGGTGCCTACCCCGCTACCAGCGAGGGCGGGATCACCGTCACCGAAACCGACTCCTGCACGGCCAGGGGCTCGTCGCCGGCGACGATCGCCGCTTGCCGGGACTCGCCATCGACGAGTTCGGGGACCTCGACCACGAGTTCCGGATCGCCGATGGCGTTCTCGCCCACCCGATCGCGCCGGATCACCAAGACGTCGGGTTCGGGCGATGTCCGCTGCTCCGGTTGCCAGCCCAGCGGCGCGACGAACGTGTCGAGTTCCGGGCGGCAGGCAGTCCGCACCAGAACGGCCGACTCCGACAGCATCCGCCGGTGGCGCCGGCGCGGTGTCGGGCTCGCCAGCAGCGTCCCGTCGACGACCCCGAAACGCCGCCCGTCGTCCGGCAACGATTCGAGCACACCGACGGTCCACTCGCCCGGCACATGCGCCGGCGACGTACCAACCCGTCCGGCGGTTGCCATGCCCCTATGGTGCCCCCCGTCCCCCCGGCCCGGACCATGGCTGCACCCGCAGGAGCGTCACCGGAGTTATGCACATCGGATGGATTTCGGTCCGAGTTGCCGACCAGCGATGTGCGATCCTGCGTCCGCGCGCGTTCCCGCGCCTGTTCCAGCAGCGGCGCGGGGATAGCGATCGTGGTCTTCACGGTCCTTACGCTACGAGGCATCGATATTGCTGGCCACCGTTCGTGATGGTGCCGGCAGACTCCGTCGCACGCCGCTGGGAGGGCGCTTCCTACCGTGGGCGCCGATCGGATCCTCGTCACCGCCTTGTCCCCGGCGCTCCCGCACCCGTTGATGTAGGCGGGCAAGTTCTCCGAGATGTACTGGTAAACCGGCATTCCCAGCACCGGCCGCGGCGGCGGATCAGCCGTGAGCCAGCGTGGCCGCGACCTCGTCCAGAGTCCGGGCAGCCGCGGCGCGAAGTCCCGCGACCGATGGCCCGGCCGACAGCACGCTGCGACTGGCGGTGGGCAGGATCCCGGGCAACACTCCCCCGCGGCCGTCGCCGAACACGCGGCGCAGGTCTTCGGCGGTGGCGCCCTGCGCGCCGATACCCGGTGCCAGCAGGGGGCCACCCACCTGCGACAGGTCGACGCCCGCATCGATGACGGTGGCTCCGACCACCAACCCGATCGAGCCCAGCGGGGCCGATCCGGCGTTGAAACCCGCTGCCGCCGAAGCGATCTGCTGCGCCACCGTCATGCCCGCCGTCGCCGGCGCGCTGCGCGGCCCGTCATCACCGGCCTCGCGGGCAAGCTGCACCTGCGCCCCCTCCGGGTTGGAGGTCCGGCACAGCACGAACAGGCCCCGTCCGCAACGCAGCGCCGCGTCGACCGCCGGACGCAGCGAGCCGACGCCCAGGAATGGCGACACGGTGAGCGCGTCCGCGGCCAGCGGTGCGCCGTCGGTGAGGTACGCCGCCGCGTACGCGCCCATGGTCGATCCGATGTCACCCCGTTTGGCATCCAGCAGGGTCAACGCGCCGGCCTCGTTCGCACGAGCCAGAACCCGCTCCAGAACGGCGATTCCGGCACTGCCGAATGCCTCGAAGAATGCCGACTGAGGCTTGAGCACAGCGATCGAATCGGCGAGCGCATCGGTCGCCGTCAGGGCGAAGCGCTCCAGACCGGCGACCGTCCGCTCCAGCCCCCACGCGTCCAGCAACCCCGGATGCGGATCGATACCCACGCACAGCGGCCCACGCCTGTCCATCGCTCGGCACAACCGCGCCCCGAAAGCCTCCGTCATCCCCAGGCCCCCGCACGGGTCGGTGCACAGCTCATGGCGATCATCCGTCGACTTTGGTGTTATGAGGCTGGGGCGCGCCGGATGCTGCCGCCGCTCCGGCCTTCGCGCATCCGGAAGGGCGAGATCCTTGCGGTGGCGCGACGGCCGAAAGGTGCGCCGCCGGCGGCGCGGCGAGCGGCTGGGCCGGTGGCGCGACGGCGGGCGGCCGAACCGGCGGCGCCACCACCGGGGCGGCTCCGGCGAGTTCCCGCAGCAGCGCCGGCCCCGCGTAGATCAGGCCGGTGTAGATCTGCAGCAGCGAAGCGCCGGCGTCGAACATCGCCATTGCGTCCTGTCGGCGCGAGATCCCGCCGACGCCGATCACCGGCAGGTCGCTGTGGCGGCTCACGAAGCGCACCACCTCAAGCGTGCGGCCCAGCAGCGGCGGGCCCGACAGCCCGCCGCCCTCGGCGGCCAAAGAGGCGTCCGCCGAGGCTATTCCGCTCCGCTGCAGGGTGGTGTTGACCGCGATCACTCCGGCTACCCCACGAACCGTGCACACGTCGAGCAGTTCGGCCATCGCCCCGTCCGCCAGGTCCGGGGAGATCTTCACCAGCAGGGGAACGGGCCGGCCGCCGCGCAAGCCTGGCCGTGCCAGCGAAACCGCTTCGGCCAGAAGGGCTGCCAACAATTCGTCCAGCGCGCCACGGTCCTGCAGGCGGCGAAGCCCCGGGGTGTTGGGCGAGGAGACGTTGACCGCGATGTAGTCCGCATGTTCGTGCACCGCGCGCAGCGAGGTCAGGTAGTCGCCCACGGCACCCGACGCGGGAACGCTTTTCGACTTGCCGAGCGAAATCCCGAGCGGAACGCCGATCGGACCGGCCAGCGACGCCCGGCGGGCAAGGGCTGCGGCTCCGCTGTTCGGAAAGCCCATGCGGTTGATCACGGCGCCGGAGGCCGGCAGGCGGATGACGCGCGGCCGCGGGTTTCCGGGCTGTGGAACGGCGGTGACGGTGCCCGCTTCGACGAACCCGAATCCGAGAGCCGGCCATGCGGCGAGCGCGACGCCGTCCTTATCCGCCCCGGCCGCGAGCCCTACCGGTGACGGGAACTCGACCCCGAAGACCGTCCGGGGCTCCCGTTCGACCGCCGACAGCCGGGCCAGCATCCGGAGTACCGCTCGGTGCCGAGCCGTCCACGCGAGCATGCGGAGCGTCCGCCGGTGGGCATCCTCGGCGTCGGCGCCCCCCAGGCGGTAAAGCGCCGGGCGCAACACGCGCGGGTACAGGCCGCGTCCGGCGCCGGAGCGCCCGCCGACCCGGCCGCTGCCGTCCGCCCGGCGGCTCGTCGGGGCGTTCATCCGGCCGTTCATCCGGCCGCTGCGGTTGACGCGGCGGAATCGGCCCATGCGCCCGCATCAGCCGGGGCATCGGCTCGACCGTCGGCACGGACGACGGCATCCGCGGAGACATCCGCGCGAGTGCGGGCGCCGGCGCTGTTATCGCCGCGGGCGCCGGTAGCGGCGGGGCCATCCGCCGACGAGCGGCCCTGCCGCAACTTCGCGTGCAGCGCCTGCAGCGGCCGGACATCCACCTGGCCACGGATCTGCGCCTCGATGCCCTGCACGGCGGCCGCGGCGCCGGCCACGGTTGTGATGCACGGGATGTCCGCCGCAACCGCTGCGGTGCGGATCTCGTAGCCGTCGGTGCGGGTGCCGGAGTGCCCGTACGGCGTGTTGATCACGAGGTCGATCCGGCCGTCCCGGATGGCCTCCACGACGTTGCCGGGGCCCTGGAAGTGCTTGCGCACCACGGACACATCCATTCCGTTGCGACGCAGCATGGCGGCGGTCCCCTCGGTCGCGACCACCGTGAAACCGAGATCCGCAAGGCGCTTCGCCGGAAACACGATGGCCCGCTTGTCGGCGTTGGCGACCGACACGAACACCGTCCCGGAGGTTGGCAGGGACCCGTAGGACGCGGTCTGCGACTTGGCGAACGCCGGCCCGAACGCGGTGTCGATGCCCATCACCTCGCCGGTGGAGCGCATTTCCGGGCCGAGCACGGTGTCCACGCCGGTTCCGTCCGGGTGGCGGAACCGGTGAAACGGCATGACGGCCTCCTTGACCGACACCGGCGCGTCGGGCGGCAATTCCCCGGCGTCTCCGGCCGGCGGCAGCAGACCCTCGCTGCGCAGTTGCCGGATGGAGGCGCCCACCATGATCCGGGCAGCCGCCTTGGCCAGCGGCACCGCGGTGGCCTTGGAGCAGAACGGCACGGTCCGCGATGCGCGGGGGTTCGCCTCCAGCACGTAGAGCGTCCGCCCCTTGAGCGCGTACTGCACGTTGAGCAACCCCCGCACCCCGCAACCGCGCGCGATCGCCTCGGTGTAGGCGCGCACCGCATCGATCTCACTGCGCCCCAAGGTGATCGGCGGCAGCACGCACGCCGAGTCGCCGGAGTGGACCCCGGCCTCCTCGATGTGCTCCATGACACCGCCGAGGTAGACCTCGACGTCGTCGACGAGCGCGTCCACATCGATCTCGATCGCGTCGTCCAGGAACCTGTCCACCAGCACGGGATGCTCGGTGCTGACCTCGGTGGCCCGGCCGATGTAATCGGACAGGGACTCCTCGTCGTAGACGATCTCCATGCCACGGCCACCCAGCACGTACGACGGGCGCAACAACACGGGGTAGCCGATCCGCTCGGCGACCCGGCGCGCCTCGTCGAACGTGGTCGCCGTGCCGAATCGCGGCGCCGGCAGGCCGGCGCTCGTGAGGAGGTCCCCGAACCGGCCGCGGTCCTCCGCCGCGTCGATGGCGTCCGGGCCGGTGCCCAGGATGGGCACCCCGGCGTCGGCCAGCGCCCGCGCGATCTTCAGCGGGGTCTGCCCCCCGAGGCTGACCACAACCCCCGCCAGATCACCAGATTCTCGTTCCGCGGCAACGACTTCCAGCACGTCCTCGGCGGTTACCGGTTCGAAGTAGAGCCGGTCGGCGGTGTCGTAGTCGGTCGAGACCGTCTCCGGGTTGCAGTTGACCATCACCGTCTCGAAGCCAGCATCGGCGAGCGCCATCGCCGCATGGACGCAGGAGTAGTCGAACTCGATGCCCTGGCCGATCCGATTCGGCCCGGAACCCAGGATGATCACCTTCTGGCGCTCCCGCTGCGGCGCGACCTCCGATTCCGCGTCCGGGTCGCTTTCGTAGGTCGAGTAGTGATACGGCGTCTGCGCCTCGAACTCCGCGGCGCAGGTGTCCACCGTCTTGAAGACCGGCCGGATCCCCGCCTTGAGCCGCCGCTCGCGGACCGCCGCCGCCGTGCCCAGGGCGATGTCGCCGGCGCTGCCGCGAAGGCGGGCGATGTCGTCGTCGGAGACGCCGTGCCGCTTCGCCCCCCGCAGCAGGGCGTCGTCGAGGTCGCCCGCGGCGGCCAGTTCGTCGCGTATCGCCGCGATCAGGGCCATCTGATCGAGGAACCACGGGTCGATGCTGGTGACCTCGTGCACCTGCGCCGCGGTCGCGCCGCTGGCCAGGGCGTGCACGATGGCCTCGATGCGCCCGTCGCGCGGGACCCGCAGCGACTCCAGCAGGGGAGCCACGTCACCTCCGGGCACCGCGCCGCCCGCGTCGAGCGCCGCGGATTCGGTGGAGCGCAGCGCCTTTCCGAGCGCCTCGGTGAACGAACGCCCGATCGCCATCGCCTCCCCGACGGACTTCATCGTGGTGGTGAGCTGCGGGTCGGCGCCCGGGAACTTCTCGAACGTGAACCGGGGGATCTTCACCACGACGTAGTCCAGCGCGGGTTCGAACGCCGCCACGGTCGCCCCGGTGATGTCGTTGACGATCTCGTCCAACCGGTAGCCGATGGCGAGCCGGGCGGCGATCTTCGCAATGGGAAAGCCGGTGGCCTTGGATGCCAGCGCCGAGGAGCGGGAGACCCGCGGGTTCATCTCGATGACCACCATGCGCCCGGTTTCCGGATGCACGGCGAACTGGATGTTGCATCCGCCGGTGGCGACGCCGACCGCTCGCAACACGGCCAGCCCCATGTCGCGCATCTCCTGGTCGAACTCGCGCGACGGGGTGAGTTCGGCTCCGTGCACGCCGAGTTCTTCCGCCCCATCCCCCTCGGCGCCTGGGCCGGGATTTGGCACGTGGTGCCCACCCCGATCGCGTTGCACGTTGTGAGTGTGACCGCTCATGGCCTCGTGGCGTTCCTCGTGACCAGGCTGGCTGTCCCCATGCTGTCGTCACGCCTCCTGGCGGTGGCGGCGGGTATGATCGTTCTGACGTTTCCAGCCAGCGTCGAGGCGGTGGCCTGGATCTCCGGAGTGTTCGACGTCTCCGCGACATTACTGGCGCTGCTGGCCGTCGAATCCGGCCGGCGGTACGTCGGCGCACCGGGGCCGTCGACACGCGCGGCCATGATGCTCGCCGCCGTCTCATCGCTGCTGTGCAAGGAGACCGGCATCGTGGTGCCTGCACTGATCGCCTTGGACGCGTGGGCGCTCCGGCATTGGACACGCCGGTTGCGGATCGACATGGCGGTTCTGACGGCTGCGTTCATTGCGGTGGGCGTGGTCCGCGTCGTCCTGGCCTCTGACATCGTGCACCTGCCGATCGTGAAGTACACCATTCAGCGCTGGCTGTTCGGGACCATCGGCGGGTTGACCACACCGTGGCACGAGCAGGTCGTGGCCTCATCGCCATGGTTGCCCCTGGCTGGAGTTGCGACAACGATCGTCCTGTTCACCACGTTCTTCGTCACGAGATCCGATGCCCGCACGAAGCGGCTCGCCGTCGCCACGTCCGGCTGGCTGCTGCTTGGAGCGGCGCCCACGTTGACGTTCTTCTTCGTCGCGGGGGACCTGCAGGGATCGCGTTACCTCTACCTTCCGGTTACTGGATACGCCCTTCTCATCGGTATCGTTGCCGAGTCGGCCTTCAGGCGAAGCTGGGTCGGCGCGTGGCTCATCGCCGGATTGGCTGC
>CAZUXD010000064.1:0-6543 GCA_964624455.1 uncultured Actinomycetes bacterium
GCAGTACCCGGCACAGCAGCAGGCGGCCCAGCAGTACCCGGCACAGCAGCAGGCGCCGCAGCAGTACCCCGCACAGCATCAGGCCGGCGCCGCAGCGGCTCCCCTGGTTCGGTCGCCCTTCGGCGCGGCCGAACCGTCCGGCGCCGAATCACTTCCCGGCGAATCGCTTCCTGGCGCGGTAGCCGCGGGCCGGGCGGCGGCGGACACGGAAGAGGATCGGAAGGGGCAGACAGAACCCGGATCCGGCGCCCCGGATCCGTACGGCGCGGACGCCGGGCTCACAGCGCCGCCCGAGGATCACCTGGCTGCCGGCCAACCACCGGCCGATCAGTGGGTCGCGGACCAACCGGGTGTCGGCGAGCCGGACACATATCACCCTGACACCTACGAGCCCGCCGAGGTCAAACCGGGAGCAGGCGAGCCCGCAGCGGAGCAGCCCGCCGCCGACCAGCAGGACGCGGAGCCGGCGGCCGTGGACCCGGCTGCCACGGACGAACCACCCGGCGAGGCCGAGGGCGCAGGCGCGGGCTCCGCACCACCTCCCCTGCGCGGCTGGGTCGGCCAATCGGTCACCGGGCCGAGCGGCGAACAGCTCACCGTCACCATCCTGGACGTCGTGGATCCGGCCGATTCGACGCTGGCCGCCGCCGGCAATCCACCGGAGCCCGGCCAACGCGGCGTGTTGGTTCGCAGTTGTGTCACCAACAGCGGACAGGCGCCGTACTACTGGGCTGGTGATCTCAACCTGGTGCTGGAGACCGAGCAGCGGGCGCTGCTTGGGCGGTCGAACATCCCGGTGCCCTCCCATCCGGCCTTCCCGGTCGGCGTGCCGCCGGGCGCCACCGCCGAAGGGTGGTCGGTGTTCATGATCCCGTCACAGACCGTGCTGGCGGGGCTGAAGTGGTGCATCCGACCGGACTTCCCGCAGACCATCCTGAGCTGGCCGATCGCGCCCTGACTCGCCCAGTCTCGGCCGCCCGACGTGACCGCGGCGACGGGTGGACCAGCAGTCAAGCACGTCGCGGTGTCCCCGCCCCGCGCGATGTCCGTTTTGTCGAAGCACGTGCTACGACAAAACGGACATCGGTCTGGAGAGATCCCCTACGTGATCCATCGCGGTGCGGAAGTCGCACTGCTTCGCGGCCTCGTCGCTCACTCGTTCCAGTCGCGGCTGCAGTTGGGCATCCCGGCGCAAGGTAACCGGGATGCCACCTCCGTTGTCCGGTCCACGAGCCCTCCCCGTCCTCGTCAGCAGGACTCGACGTCGTGACCAGGTCAGCGTGCTGCGCCTGCTGCGCAGCGTGCAGGACGATATCGCGGTGCCGGAGGGGGAATCGGCCGGATGCGGCGTGCGGCGCGCCGACCCGGTGTGGCTGCGCGGAGAGCAGCGGCGACCGTCCCGCCGCACCGGCGCTCACACCGCGGCGCGCAGCCGGTCCAGGGCGTCGGCCAGGTCCTGCGGGTACGGGCTGGTGTAGCGGACGGTCCGGCCGTCGTCCGGGTGCGCGAAGCCCAGCGAGAACGCGTGCAGCCATTGGCGTCCAAGTCCCAACCGCTCGGCCAGCACCGGGTCGGCGCCGTACGTGCGGTCCCCGACCAGCGGATGACGAAAGGCCGCGAAGTGCACCCGCACCTGGTGCGTCCGCCCCGTTTCCAGATGGACTTGGACGAGCGTGGCTGCCGGGAACGCCTCCAAGGTCTGGTAATGGGTGACGCTGCTCCGGCCACCCGCGACCACCGCGAACTTGTAGTCGGCCTTGGGATGCCTGGCTATCGGCGCGTCAATGGTGCCCGAGGTCGGATCCGGATGCCCCTGCACGAGGGCGTGGTACACCTTGTCCACGGTGCGCCGGCGAAACGCCTCCTTGAGCATCGTGTAAGCGTGTTCGCTGCGCGCGACGACCATGACGCCAGTGGTGCCCACGTCCAGCCGGTGGACGATGCCCTGCCGTTCCGCGGCGCCGGACGTCGCGACCTGGATGCCAAGGGCTGCGAGCCCTGCCGTCACGGTCGGACCCGTCCACCCCGGGCTAGGATGCGCGGCCACGCCCACCGGCTTGTCCACCACCACGATGTCGGCGTCCTGGTGCAGCACCGTCAAGGCGTGCACTGCCGCCACCGTCACCCTCGGCGCCGACGCCGGAGCGGGAAGTACGACGTGCAGCCAACTCTCGGCCCGAAGCGGCGTCGAGCGTTTGAGCAGCTGCCCGTCGGCGGTCACGTCGCCCGCGTCGAGCATCGCGGCGACGACGGTGCGGCGAAGCCCCAGCATCCGCGAGAGCCCGGCGTCCGCCCGCATCCCGGCCAATCCATCGGGCACCGGGAACCTGCGGTCTTCACCCACCGGATCGCCGGCGTCGCTGGCGTCGTTGGCCGTCGAAGTCGTATCCGAGAAGGGCCACCAGCACCAGCATGACGCCACCGATGCTGATCGCCGAATCGGCCGTGTTGAACGCCGGGAAGTACTGCGCGTTGGGCCCGAATACCGACACGAAGTCCACCACGTGGCCGCGCAGGATCCCCGGCGCGCGGAACACCCGGTCGGTCAGGTTGCCCAGCGCCCCACCGAGAACCAGCCCGAGGCACACGGCCCACGGCGTCGAGCGCAGCCGGGGAGCCATCCGGACGATGAATGCGACGACGGCGAGAGCGATGATCGCCAGCAGCCACGTCATGCCGGTCGCCATGTTGAAGGCCGCGCCCGCGTTGCGGATCTGGGTCAGGTACACCAGACCGCCCAGGATCCGGACGTTCTCACCGGGCGCGATCGACGCCACCACCAGCACCTTGGTCACGACGTCGACGGCGAGCACCGCGAGTGCGATCGAGAGGAGCAGGATCGCACGCCACCACGACCGCGACGCGGTGCCCGGCGCCGGATCGCCGGCGGTGCCCGATGCGCCGGCAGCGCCGGCGGCTGCGCCATCGGGGCCGGCAGCGCCGGCGGTGCCCGATGCGCCGGCAGCGCCGGCGGTGCCCAGCGCCGGATCGCCGGCGGCTGCGCCATCGGGGCCGGCAGCGCCGGCGGGGCCGGGCTGCCGGGAGATGTCCGGGTCTCGCGTCGTCACCCGTCCAGTGTTGCAAACGCCCACGCGACTCGGGCGCCGCCGGCCCGCGTGCCCGACCCGATCAGGCACGCCCCGGCCGCTGCCCGGCGTCCGTGCCATGGTCGCGCTCCTGGTCGTGCAACCGGTCGGCCTCGCGGGCATGCCTGGCGGCCTCGCGGGCGCCGGCGAACCAATCGGCCAACACGCCGCCCTGCGCGACCGCCCGCAGGCGCCGCTCGGTCGCGGCGCGCCTCTTCTCCGACGTGACGATCAGGAGCTGGTCCCCGGACTGTAGGCGGGTGGACTTGTCGACGTGCAGGGCCGCGCCGCCGCGCATGACCAGCGCCACCACCACTCCGGGCGGCAGTCGCAGTTCGGTGAGGTAGACCCCGTGCAGCCGCGAGCCTTCCGGAACCCGCACCTGCAGCACGTGTGCGCCCATCTCCTCGAGCGGCGCCACGTCGATCTGGACCTCGTTGGCAGCGCCGGTGTCGACCACACGCAGCAGGCGGGCGACCGCCGGCAGCGACGTTCCCTGCAGCAGGGTGTAGATGACGACGGCGACCACGATCACCGCCACCAATTCGGCGCTGTGCACCTGGCCGAGGGTGAGCGGAATGAGCGCCAACACGATGGGGACCGCCCCCCGCAACCCGGAGTACGACAAGAACGCCTGTTCCCGCCACGGAAGCCGGAACGGCAGCGCGGCGACGATCACTGAGGCCGGCCGGGCGATGAGCAGCACCAGCAGGCCGATGAGAAGGCCGGGTATCAGCGCGGCGGGCAGCTTCGTCGGATCGACGTAGAGGCCCAGCAGGACGAACAGCCCGATCTGCGCGAGCCAGCCCAGGCCCTCCGCGAACGACAGGGTGGATGCCCGCTGCGGCAGCGTGCTGTTGCCCAGGACCAGCGCTGCCAGATAGGTGGCCAGGAAGCCCGACGAGTGGGCGAGCTGCGCGGTCGCGTACGCCCCCGCGGCCACCGCGATCGCGGCCAGCGGATACAGCCCGTTCGCCGGCAGGGACCCGCGGCGCAGCCACCAGGCACCGGCCAGCCCCAACGCCAGGCCGATCGCCGCGCCGGCAACGAGTTCGTAGACGACCAACAGCGGCGCGGTCCAGGTGATGGGCCCGGTGCCGGCGAACAGCAGCACGGCGATCACCACCGGCGCGTCGTTCAATCCGGACTCCAGCTCGAGCGCCGAGGCGAGCTTCGGCCGGACGCCGACGCGCCGCAGCACCGAGAACACCGCGGCCACGTCGGTGCTGGACAGCACCGCTGCCCAGGTCAGCGAGGTCCGCCAGTCGAAGCCCATCAGGTAGTGCACGCCCACGCCGGCGACCGCGATGGACACGGCCACCGAGACCGTGGCCAGGCACGCGCCGAGCCCCAACGCGGGGCGCACGTTTTCCCACCGGGTCGTCAGCCCGCCCTCGATCAGGATGAACACCAGCGCTGCCAGGCCCAGATGCTCGGTCAGCAGGGTGTTCGAAAAGTCGATGCCGAGGCCGCCGTTGCCCAGGAGCATCCCGATGCCCAGGTACAGCAACAGGGTCGGCAAACCGAACCTGCGGGACACCCGGACCGCTATGACCGCGAGGACGAGGATCAGCGCGGAGAAGCCGAACGCGGCGGTGAGCCGGTCGTCCACGGCATCACCCCCTGGCGTTCGTCTTCTCGGTCGGTCGGCCAGCCGATGGGGCGTTCCCTTGGAAGCGGTGCCCGTTCCGCCGGTGGTCCTGGTCCGGTGCGGGGCCGGCACCGCCGGCCGGCCCCGAGCCGGCGCGGTTCGAAGGACCGTCCGCAGCGGAGGTCGGCTCGTACCGTCCGGGTCGACCCGTGGTCGGCAACCGGAGTCTTCAACCGGAGGTCGGAGCGGCGACCGTGGCGCATTGAGCGCGCCCGGTCACTCTGGGCAGATCCTATCGGCCCGGCAGATGGCGCGGGCACGGTGCAGCACCGGACCCGAAGCCGCCGGGCTCCACCCACACCTGCCGGGACCTCGGGAGGATCAACTTCCCGGCGCCGCCATTACCACGCCGTGGTCACCGGCGCGGGCGGCGAGACTGGGTCGTACCCGTTCTGGTGGACGAGCGGCCGTGGCGCAGCGCGCGGGCGTGCCGCCAAGGGCTTTAGCCGGCGCTCGAATGTGGTTGGCCGCTATCCGTTTTCGCGCGGCTTTCGCGGAGGAACGGGACCACGATACCGGTCAGGACCAGGGCCAGGATGACGGCGCCGAACAGCACCAACGTCGAATTCAGGCTGCCCTGCGGGGCCATGACGAGGCTGAAGATGACGCCCGCCGCAACGAGCGTCACCTCGCAGAACGCGAAAGAGATCAGGGTGTGAACCACACAGCGGTGAATGTCCCGGGATTCTGCCGCTGCGGTGCGGTTCTGCACGTCGTGGCCCGAGCCGCCACCGGCGACGGTCACCTCGCCGGAGTTCATGGCTGGGAACCCGATGGCTCGGCCGCCTTGTCCTGCTCGGCGACGAATGCGGCGATTTCTTCCTGCGTGATGGGCTTCCACGATCCGCGGGTCACTTGCCGCGCTTCACGGCGTTCCCGCGGAGCCAGCCACGGATGATGCAATTCGAACGCCGGACGCTCCGAACGGATCCGCGGCAACGCGGTGAAGTTGTACCGCGGCGGTGGCGACGAGGTGGCCCACTCCAACGAGTTCCCGTATCCCCATGGATCGTCCGCGTGCGTCACCTCACCGTGCCGCCACGATCGAATCACGTTCCACACGAACACCAGCATGGACGCCCCCAGCACAAACGAGGCAATGCTGGAGAACATGTTCATCCAGGTGAATCCGTCGGTCGGCAGATAGTCCGGATACCGCCGCGACATGCCGATGTTCCCCAGGTAATGCAGGATCAAGAACGTGCCGTGGAAGCCGAAGAACATCAGCCAGAAGTGCAGCTTTCCGAGTCGCTCGTCGAGGAACCGCCCGGTGAACTTCGGGAACCAGAAATAGACCGCCGCGAAGGCGGTGAACACCATGACGCCGAAGAGCGTGTAGTGGAAGTGCGCCACGACGAAGTACGAGTCGTGCACGTGCCAATCGACGACCGGAAGCGCCAGCAACACCCCGGTCAGCCCGCCGAACAGGAAGGTGACCATGAAACCGATCGTGAACAGCATCGGGGTCGCGAACGTGATCTGACCACGCCACATGATCCCTATCCAGGTGAAGAACTTCGCTCCGGTCGGTATGGCCACCATCAACGACAGGAACGTGAAGAAGGGCATCATGATCGCGCCGGTCGTGAACAGGTGGTGCGCCCAGGCGGCCGTCGTCATCGCCGCCATGGCCATCGACGCCACGACCAGACCGCGGTATCCGAACACCGGCTTGCGGGAGAAGACCGGGATGATCTCGGTCGCGATCCCGTAGAAGCACAGCGCGAGCAGGTACACCTCCTCATGGGCGAAGAACCAGAAGAAGTGCTGGTAGAGGATGGCTCCGCCGTTCGCGGCGTCGAAGAC
>CAZUXD010000065.1:0-5755 GCA_964624455.1 uncultured Actinomycetes bacterium
CTTCTCCGAGGGGTTCATGCCGGCGGCGGGCTCGTCGAGCAGCAGGAGCTTCGGCCCGGTCGCGAGCGCGCGGGCGATCTCGAGCCGGCGCTGCTCGCCGTAGGGCAGCGCGTCGGCGCGCGCGTCCGCGAAGCGCTCGAGGCCGACCCGCGCGAGCAGTCGGCGCGCGTTCTCGGCGTGCTCGCGCTCGCGCCGCCGCCAGGCCGCGCCGCGCAGGACGTCCCGGAGCCCCGAGCGCCGCGCGCCGGAGAGCGCCGCCTGCACGTTCTCGAGCGCGGTGAGCCCGCGAAAGAGGCGGATGTTCTGGAAGGTGCGCGCGACGCCGCGCCGGCAGATCCGGCTCGGCCGCCAGCCGCCGATCGCGGCGCCGTCGAAGGTGATGCGGCCGGCGCTCGGCGCATACACGCCCGTGATCACGTTGAAGGCCGTGGTCTTGCCGGCGCCGTTCGGCCCCAGCACCCCCAGCACGGTGCCGGTCTTCGCGGCCAGGTCGACCCCGTCCAGGGCCTGGGTGGTGCCGAAGCGCTTGCGTAGCCCTTCGGCGTGGATGGCGTAGCTCATGGTGGTTCGCTCCTCGTGCGTGGTGGACGTCTCTCATCGTTCGCGGCACCGCTGGCACGCCGCGCACGGTTCGCTGTCATCGCCTGGTACGAGCCGACACGGCCTGGTACGAACTGGCACGGCTCGGTGCGTGCCGGGCAGCGCATCCGTGACGACGTCATAACGACACCAATGATGACACCATAACCGCACATGCAGTGTCAAGCGTGATGTCAACGAGGTGTGGCAGAAGGGAGTAGAACGGAGTCGTCGCCGCGGATTCTTTCGGGCCGGCGGTGGTTCTTTCCGATTGCGAGGGCGAGAAGCGATGACGAACGTCACCATCGACAACGGGCACGTGACCTACGCGGATGGCACCACCCGCCCGGCGAGCGCCGAGGAGGTCGCGCTCTACAACGAGGTCCTGCGCATGCGCAGCGCGCTGAACGAGGTCGCGGTCTGCGGCACCGGCTTCCTGCAGGGCGCGTGTGACGCCGACTGTGTGGCCCGCACGATGAAGCAGATCGTGGCGGAGTATCGGTCGGAGACCGCGGGCGCCGTCTGACGGCCCCGTTCCGCCTGTGCCCCGCCGCGCTGCTCGACCGCCGCGGCCCTGCTCGACCTACGCCGCGTGCTCGGCCCCTGCTCGCCCATGGTCCGCCTGGGCGCGCCGCGCTGCGCCGCTCGACCGGCCGCGTATCGGCCCCGTCCCGCTCGACCGGCCCTGCCCGGTGTGATCCTGCTTGCAAACGGTATCGATCAAGCCCCAATTGGTGTTGACTACTGGTGCCGACCCTGGATGCGACGGTTGTAGACCAGCAGACGGCGCCGTTACGGCGTGGCAGTTGAGCTTGGGCGATGCGGGGGGTTCGATTCCTCCCGGCGGCACAGAAGCGGGGCGCCCGACTGAAACAGTCGGTCGGGCGTCCCGCTTGTCCAATTCCCCTGGATGGTCCACTCCTCCCGAAGGTCGTCCACCCGGGATGATCACCGTTTGGGAAGGATTTGACCCGGAAACCGGGCCGGATCCTTCCCAACTGATGATCTTCCTGGGGCCGGGGCTGGGGCGGTTCAACCCGGGCGGTTGGCCGGGCTGAACCCGTAGTCTCCGCCGTCCGTGTCGGACCGGATGACGTGCGTCACTGCGTTGATCAATGCCAGGTGCGTGAACGCCTGCGGGAAGTTGCCCAGGTGGCGTCCGCTCACCGGGTCGAGTTCTTCGGCGTACAGGCCCAGCGCGGATGCGTGCGAAAGCAGTCGCTCGCAGAGCGCCCGGGCGCGATCCGCCTCGCCGATCTCGATCAGCGCGGATACCAGCCAGAACGAGCAGATGGTGAAACTGCCCTCCACGCCGGACATTCCGTCATCGGTGGCCTGCGTGCGGTACCGCAACACCAATCCGTCCTTGGTGAGTTCGTCCGCGATCGCCAGTACCGTGGCACGGATCCGCGCGTCATCCGGTGGCAGGAACCGCACGAGCGGGGCGAGCAGCAGCGACGCATCCAGTTCGGTGCTCCCATAATGCTGCACCAGGACCCCTCGCTCGTCCAACCCGTTCGACAGCACATCGTCGCGGATCTCGTTCGCTATCGCCTGCCACCGCCTCGCCTGTTCCGGTGAATCGTGCAGCGCCGCCAGCCGAGCACCACGATCCAGCGCCACCCAACACATGATCTTGCTCATGGTGAAATGCTGCGGCTCGCCGCGCATCTCCCAGATTCCCTGGTCCGGTTCGCGCCACTGGTCGATGGCCTGTTCCACCTGCGCGATGACGATCGGCCACAACTCCTCGGGCATCTGATCGCGAGAGCGGGTGTGCAGGTAGACCGAATCCAACAGGGCGCCCCAGACATCGTGTTGGCGCTGCTTCGCCGCGCCGTTGCCGATCCGCACCGGGCGGGCGTCGCCGTAGCCGGAGAGGTGGTCCAAGGTGCTCTCGGGCAGGTCTCGCTCGCCTCCCACGCCGTACATGATCTGCAGATGGCGCGGGTCGTCCGAGGCGACATCGTGGATGAAGTAGAAGAAGTCGTCCGCCTCCCGATCGAATCCCAGGGTGTAGAGCCCCCACAGCGCGAACGTCGAATCCCGAATCCAGGTGTACCGGTAGTCCCAGTTCCGCTCGCCGTGCGGGGTTTCGGGCAGCGACGTGGTGGCCGCCGCCATCAGCGCCCCGGTCGGGGCGAACGACAGGCCCTTGAGGGCGAGGGCCGACGACTGCAGGTAGGCCCGCCACGGATGGTCGGGGAAAGACCCTTGCGAGAGCCACTGCCGCCAGAAGTCGCCGGTCTTCTCCACCATCCGTTCGGCCTCCTCGACCGTCGCAGGGCCGGGAAGTTCGGAGAACGCCAGCGCCACGAAATGCCTTTCGCCCTCCCGCATCCGGGTGCGTCCGGTGACGATCCGGCCTTCCAGGCCCAACCGGATCGAACTGGTCAGGGCGAGCGAGGGATGGTCGGCCGAGGTGCCGATCAACGTGGTGTAACCGGTGCCCCGATACGACCAGTCGGCCGGGGTGCGGCCGTAGTCGAACTCAGGCCGGCAGTTCACCGACAGGTCGATGGTCCCGTACACGCACTCCATGGTGCGCACCAGGACGTGCGTGGCGTCCGCGTCGGTGGGCGCGCGTCGGTGGGTCCGGGAACGTTGCTCGACGTTGTGCCACGGTCCGATCACCAGCGCGTCCCGGACGATCAGCCATCCGGTTGGGGTCTGCCACGTCGTCTCCAGGATCAGCGTGCCGGGCAGGTAGCGACGGGCCACGGGTACCTGGGCGCCGAATGGGCCGATCCGGAAGGATCCGGCGCCGCGGTCGAGCAGGGTGGTGAAGATGCTCGGAGAATCGGGCCGCGGCACGCACATCCACTCGACGGCCCCGGATGGTGCGATCAGGCAGTTGGTCTCGCAGTCCGACAAGAAGGCGTACTCGGCGATGCCGGGGAATTCGGGAGTCGGTCCGTACCATACGCCCGACGTGGTTTCGGTTCGTCCCGCTGTGATGGCGTCGGCGGTGACGGGATCGGCGTGCGGTGCAGTGTTCGCGGCGGTGTCGGTGTCGGTCATGCGTCAATTCTTCCGTGATCACCGCTTGCGCGCAGGTCCGCGGCTGAAGCGGTGCCGCGGTGGCCGGGCCGATTGCGGTTCCGCCCGGTGGCGCGGCGGGCGCCAGCCGCGAACCGGCTGGCCCGTACCGCGGTCTCGAGGGTCGCCCGGCCACGGCTACGGCCGGCCCCGAACCGCGGCTACCGTGGGCGCGGTGACCACGCCGTCGGCCGCTGTCCCCGCCCGGCCCGTACCCGCCCGCGGGTGGAGCGCGGCGGCGCTGCTCGCCGTCGCCGTGACGGTGCTCCTGTGGGCCTCTGCGTTCGTGGGAATACGCTACGTCGCACCGCATCTGTCACCCGGGCCGTTGGCCTTGGGCCGGTTGGCGATCGGCACCGTCGCCCTGGGCGCGCTCGTGGCGGTGCGTCGGGCGCCGCTGCCGCGAGGCCGCGACTGGTGGCCCGTCATCGCCGTGGGCGTCTTGTGGTTCGGGGTCTACAACGTGGCGCTGAACGCCGGGGAACGGGTGCTGGATGCCGGCACGGCCGCGATGGTCGTCAATGTCGCTCCCATCCTGATCGCGGTGCTGGCCGGATGGCTGCTCCGGGAAGGGTTTCCGCGCAGCTTGCTGCTCGGCCTGGCGGTTGCCTTCGTCGGATCTGTCGTCGTCGGGCTGGCCACCTCCGGCGGCGGCAGCGGTTCCGCTCCGGTGGTCGGCGTTCTGCTGACGCTGACGGCCGCCGTGGTGTACGCGACCTCGGTGTTGCTGCAAAAGGGTGTGCTGGAACGGGTTTCCGCGCTTCAGGTGACGTTCCTGGGGTGCGCCGTCGGCGTCGTCTGCACGGCTCCATGGGCGCCGCAACTGATCGGCGAACTCGGGCTGGCACCCGGCCGTATCCACTGGACCGTCCTCTACCTGGGACTGTTTCCGACAGCGATCGCTTTCACCACGTGGGCCTTTGCGCTGCACCGACTGCCGGCCGGGCGCCTGGGCGCCACCACCTATGTGGTGCCCGCGTTGGTCGTCGCGATGTCCTGGCCCCTGCTCGGCGAGGTGCCGCCGTGGGGCGCGCTGGTCGGCGGTGCGCTGTGCCTGGCCGGGGTCGCCATCGTCCGGCGGCGATGACGGGGATTCGAGGGCTGGCGGCGATGGTGGCCGGGGCCGAACGACTGCGCCGGACGGTCGACCGCGCGCGACCCGTCGTCACCGCTGTGCTCGGCATCAGCGCCTACCGGATCGCCTACCGCCGGGCCGCCGTCGGCTGGCAGCCCACCGGGACCGGGCGGTCGCAGCTGTGGGTGGTGCCCAATCCCAGCGGCCTGAACGCCCACGCATCCCCGGCGACGCTGGCGGCCGCATACCGGGAGGTCGCGGTGGCGGCGGGCGTCGACGTGTGGCCGGAGAGGTGACGGGGTCCACGCGGCGCATCTGCCGTCCGCGCAGGTGCGCATCTGCCGCGTCAGCGGGATCCCCTGCGGGTACCGATCCCGGCAGAACCTGCTGAATGACGTCCGGCTGGAGGGGCCCATTCAGTGGCAAATCTGCTTCCGGTGGAGCACCGCCGGACCAGGGGGTGCAGATCACGGACGATCGCTAGGAGGAGCTCGAAATGAAGGAGAAGCCGGTGATGGCGCCGACCCATCCTGGTGTCATCCTGCGTGGGGAGTTCCTCGAACCGATGGGCGTCAGCGAGTACCGGTTGGCCAAGACAATTGCGGTATCAGAGGGTCGGATCAGCGCGATCACGCACGGCAGGCGGGGCATCTCGGGCATGTGCGAGGGGCTTCTGGACGGGGCTGCAGGCCGACTATGACCGCGAGCCGGCCAAGGATCTGTTCGGCGACCACCTCGACGCCATCCGCCCGCGTGCTTCGTAGTTACCCGGGGTCGGTGGTTGGCTCACCGCGACTGTCGGCCGACGCTCGCCTTGCCGCTGGCACGGAGAGGCGTGCCACCCCGACAGAGAGCCAAGACCGACCCAGAAGTGCGGAACGTCAGAGACCGACGTGGGGTGTTCGCTGCCTACGGTGACGGCGCGCCGGGTGAGTGGCCGGGTGGGTCGCCGGGCGGGCGGTCGGGCGGCCGGCTCGGGGGGCTCCCGCGCGGGGGTTTGGGTGGTGGGTAGCTTCCGGGGCGCAGGTCCCATGCGACCTGGGTGTGGCCGGCGGATCCGGT
>CAZUXD010000066.1:0-3880 GCA_964624455.1 uncultured Actinomycetes bacterium
GGTCACCAAGCTGGTGCCGTTCGGCGCGTTCGTGCGGGTGCACGACGGTATCGAGGGCCTGGTGCACATCTCCGAACTTGCCGGCCGGCATGTCGAGGTGCCCGAGCAGGTGGTCGGCGTGGATGACGAGATATTCGTGCGCGTCATCGATATCGACCTGGACCGCCGCCGGATCTCGCTGTCGCTCAAGCAGGCCAACGAGGGTGTGGCGCCCGGCGCGGAGTTCGACGAGGTCCGCGCCCAGTACGGCGTGGTCGACCATTACGACGAGCAGGGGAACTTCGTCCCGCCGGAGGGCTTCGACGTCGCGACCGGCGAGTGGCTGGAGGGCTTCGAGACCCAGCGCGACGCGTGGGAGAAGCAATACACCGACGCGCACGCCGTGTTCGAGGCGCACCAGAAGCAGATCATCGCCGCGCAGGCGGCGGACGCCGAGGCCGAGGGCCCGAGCAACTACTCCTCGGGTTCCGACGAGGGGGCGCCGCCTGCCTCGCTGGTGGACGAGGAGCAACTGGCGAAGTTGAAGGAGAAGCTCGCCGGGAACTGACGGGCCTTACCGGGGTGGGGCCCACCGGGAGATGACGGGCCTCACCGGGGTGGACTTCCTCCGGGAATCGTCGAGGCGATCTTTCCTGCGGCGCAAGGGCTTGCGCGGTTGGCGCGTTCGCGTATCCGGTGCGCGTCCCGCTGCGGATGCCGGGGCTCGTACCCGATTCCCGGCTCCCCCGGGCCCGCCGGCCGGTCGTCCGGCCGAAGTCCTGTGAGGCGACCCGAACCGGCGTGGGAGACTCCCGCGGGCGACTTGATTTGGTTACCGTAGGCCCATGCGCCTCGTCCGGTTCGTTCCGCTACTCGCCCTGGCGCTCACCGTCGGAGCATGCGGCAGCGGGACCCCGGCGGCGCCCCGGACGGTGACCGAGATCGTGACCGCAAGCGATTCGCCGACCACCCAGAGCGGCGGCACGGGAATCACCGTCGTCCACCCCGGCGGTACCGGAACAGCCACGTCGACCGGCGGGCCCACCACATCCGGCGGCCCGGGTGACGGGCCGTCGCCCAGCGGTACTGCTTCGGGCGCCTCGGAAACCGGCACCACGTCGGGCGGACCTGCGTCGTCGACCGCGCTGGGCGAGACGGGCGCAACGACGACGGGGAGCGGGGTCGCAACCGGCACGGCGACGGTTGGTCCCGGAGCCGGAGTCGACCCGTTGACGGTGTCGTGCCCGGCGCTGCTCGACAGCCAGGACATCAACAAGACGCTCGGCTCCAAGATCTCGTCGGACTACTTCCGCATCGTTGACGTGGCCATCCCGGACGTGAAGATGACGGGGCGGATCAAGTGCTACTTCGGAACCGCCAGCGCCTCCGCCAAGGACAGGCCCGTGGCGGTCGCTCTGGCGAAGTACGCAACAGCGGGCGATGCGCAGGCCCAGATGGACGTCACCGTCCAGTCGGAGGAGGGCCTCGGCGCGACCGCGTCGACCGTGGACGTTTCCGGCCGAAAGGCCCAGGTGCTGCTGCGCGACGGCGGCCTGCTGGTGTTGCGGGAGGGCACCTGGACCCTCTCCCTGGCAGTGCAGGACAAGCTCGCACCCGAAGCCAAGCTGCCCGCCGGCCTGCAGCAGTTGGCGACCATGGTCTTGACCAGGGTCATCAAGAATGGGTGAGGTGCCGCGGTCCGCGGTCCGCGGCGCCGGGCAGCCGCTGGAAGTTGCCCACCCGTTGCGCGGGACATCCCCTCGACCTGCGGGAACGCGCCGGACGCGGGATCGCCCAACGGCCACGAACCAGCAGATCGCTAGAGCGCCGGCAGCGGCTCCGGCGCGCGGGCGACCAGCGGGCGCGCGGTCGCGCGGAAACGGTGCTGACCTCCGGTGCGCCAGAACATGAAGGACCGCCGGCGCCGGACGGTGACAAACGCACTGACGTGGATCAGACCTGGAGCCCCCCAGCGGTGCCGGCCGCGGGCGAGGGTCGTGAACGCGGTACTGCGCACTGCTCCTCCTCCGGCTCGGGTGCCACGGCACGCCGCGGCACACATTCCTCCTCCGCTAGACGGTACGACCACGAGATGACGAATCGGTGCAGGTCGCTCAGCGTGTCGCGCATCGGTGTCTTACCCGTTCGGACCAACGGATGCTGACGGTCGGTGTCACCGGCGGTATCGGCGCCGGGAAATCGACGGTGTCCGCACGGCTGGCAGAACTCGGCGCCGTCGTCATCGATTCCGACCGCCTGGCTCGAGACGTGGTGGCGCCCGGCACCCCGGGTCTGGCCGCCGTGACCGCCGAATTCGGCCCGGGAGTGCTCGGCGGGGACGGCGCGTTGGACCGGGCGGAGCTTGCCCGGATCGTGTTCGCCGACGCCGGCGCCCGTCATCGCCTGGAGGCGATCACCCACCCGATGGTGCGCGCGGCCTTCCTCGCGGCCCGCGACGCCGCCGGGCCAGATACCATAGTGGTCAACGACATTCCTTTGGTGCGAACGCTTTCCGACGCCGCACGGTTCCATTTGGTGATCACGGTGGCGGCCGACGAGGCGGTCCGGTTGCGGCGGCTCGTCGACCGGGGGCTTGACCGCGAGGACGCGGCGGCGCGGATGGCGGCCCAGGTGACGGATCCGCAGCGCCGCGCGCTGTCGGACGTGTGGCTGCGCAACGACGGTGACGAGGCCGCCCTGCGGCGGCAGGTCGACGCATGCTGGTCGGATCGCCTGGTGCCCATGGCGGCCAACGTCGCGGCGCGGCGGCAGGCGCCGCGACCCCGGCCGGTGCTGGTCGACCACGACCCGACCTGGGCCGACCAGGCCGCCCTGCTGTGCGCGCGGCTGTCCGCAGCCGCCGGCGGGCTGCGTTGCGAGCACATCGGTGCGACGGCGGTACCCGGTCTTCCCGCGGACCTCGTCATCGACCTGCAACTGGCCGTTCCCGATCTGGGCGCCGCCGACGCCGTCGCCGACGACCTGGCGGACGCGGCATTTCCGCGGGTGGCCGGGGTCGATCGGGACCATCCGCATCCGAGAGGTGACGAATCTGCCGGCTGGGGCAAGCGGCTTCACGCCAACGCCGATCCGGGTCTGGCCGTGAACCTGCACGTGCGGGTCCGTGGCGCCGCGAACTGGCGGTGGGCCCTGCTGCTGCGGGACTGGTTGCGAGCCGAGCCGGCCGGCCGGGCCGCCTACCTGGCCGCCAAGCGGCAGGCGGACGCCCAGGATGACGACGCCGGCGGCCACGCCGCGGCGGAAGAAGCGTGGTTGGCCGCGGCCGGCCCGCGTACCGAGTCGTGGGCCGCACGCACCGGATGGACCCCTGCCGCTGCCCCGCGCCCGGATCCGCGCCGCTAGCCGGATCGGGATCCGCGCCGATCTTCCCGATCCGCGCCGGAAGCTTCCGGCGCGTAGACGAAAACGTGGCGCGGATCGGGTACTGGTTGCGTGGCGCCGATCGGGTACCGGCAGTGCTCGCACATCGCACGGCGGGGGGCTGTCGGTGGCCGCACGTACCCTGGAACCCGTGGCATTCGCAGCTGAACACCCAGTGCTGGCGGTCTCCGAGTACCGAGCCGTCGGCGACGTTCCACGCGCCTCGGGGCGCTTCGAGGTGGTCTCGGATTACTCCCCGTCCGGCGATCAGCCGCAGGCGATCGAGGAACTGGACAAGCGCCTGAGTCGTGGCGAGAAGGATGTGGTGCTGCTCGGCGCCACCGGCACCGGCAAGTCGGCCACCACCGCGTGGCTGGTGGAGCGGCTGCAGCGACCCACCCTCGTCATGGCGCCGAACAAGACGCTCGCCGCGCAACTGGCGAACGAGCTGCGAGAACTGTTCCCGCACAACGCGGTCGAGTACTTCGTGTCGTACTACGACTACTACCAGCCGGAGGCG
>CAZUXD010000066.1:3890-4181 GCA_964624455.1 uncultured Actinomycetes bacterium
AACGCCGACGTGGAACGGCTGCGGCATTCGGCGACGATGTCGCTGCTCTCCCGGCGCGACGTCATCATCGTCGCCTCCGTCTCCTGCATCTACGGCCTGGGCACGCCGCAGTCGTACCTGGACCGCTCCCTGCCGGTGCGGGTGGGGATGACGCTGGATCGTGATCAACTCCTGCGGGCCCTGGTGGACGTCCAGTACTCCCGCAACGACCTCTCCTTCAGCCGGGGAGCGTTCCGGGTGCGCGGCGACACCGTCGAGATCATCCCGGCCTACGAGGAACTCGCGGTGCGC
>CAZUXD010000066.1:4264-4920 GCA_964624455.1 uncultured Actinomycetes bacterium
TCGGCGACGAGGTCGAGAAGCTCTACTACCTGCACCCGGTCAGCGGCGACATCGTTCGCGAAGTCCAGCAACTCCGGATCTTCCCCGCCACCCACTATGTGGCCGGCCCCGAGCGGATGGAGAAGGCCATCGCCGGGATCGAGGCCGAACTGGCCGAGCGGCTTGCCGAGTTCGAGCGGCAGGGCAAGCTGCTGGAGGCGCAGCGCCTGCGCATGCGCACCGGCTACGACGTCGAGATGATGCGCCAGGTCGGGTTCTGCTCCGGCATCGAGAACTACTCGCGGCACATCGACGACCGGCCCGCCGGGTCGGCGCCGGCGTGCCTGCTGGACTACTTCCCGGACGACTTCCTTCTGGTCATCGACGAGTCGCATGTGACGGTGCCGCAGATCGGGGCGATGTACGAGGGCGACTCGTCGCGCAAGCGAACCCTGGTGGAGCACGGCTTCCGGCTGCCTTCCGCGCTGGACAACCGCCCGCTGACCTGGGAGGAGTTCTCCTCCCGCATCGGCCAGACGGTGTACCTCTCCGCCACGCCTGGCCCGTACGAACTCGGCCAGGCCGGCGGGGAGTTCGTCGAGCAGGTCATCCGGCCGAACGGCCTGGTCGACCCGCAGGGGGTGGTCAAGCCGACCACCGGCCCGATCGACGATCTG
>CAZUXD010000067.1:0-4908 GCA_964624455.1 uncultured Actinomycetes bacterium
TAGAGGACGTGCTCCGCGAAGCCCTCAAGCTGCTTGTCACGCTCGCTCACGTCCGCCACGGTAGAGCCGGGTACGAGCCAGCGCGCGGGACGCGAGCAGGAGGCGACGCAGAACGTTCCGTCGCTGCTCTGACGCGCAGCACCCCCAGCGCTATCGTGGCTGGCCGGGCGTGCTGTTGGGAGGGCGCAGGCGGGTCGTCGCGTCGGAGACGGTGACGCTCGTCGCCTTCGGTCCCCGTTTGCCCGGAACGAGAAGACGGGCCGACGGGGTGGCGTTGACGCCCTACGCGGTGAGCGGCTCGGGTGGCGTCGGCCGCTGGGCGGGTTCGTGGTCGGGCTCGACGGGCGGCGGGATGCGGGTCTGCGCCTCGACGTTGTTCGCCGAGGGCGCGCCGCTCACGGCCGTCGCGGGCCACCTGGGCGACACGGTCGAGACGGTGAGTCGAACGTACGTGCACTGGCTGCGCGACGACCGCGACGTGCTGGCCGAGGTGCTCGACCGCGCGCTCGCGCCTGCCGCGACGGACGACGGGCGGATACTGCTGAGTGCTGACTGAGCGCCGACCGCCGGCGGCGGCCGCGTTTGCCCTGGTCAGATGGAGTAAAGACGGTGAGTCGGCCTGTAGGCGGGGTTCTGTCCAGCGCCGAAGCGCCTGTGTGGCCATCCATCTGTGCAGCCAACCCGGGGGCATCGGACGGGCCGCCCGCCCCCTGCTCGGCCTTGCTCCGGGTGGGGTTTACCGAGCCGTCCCGGTCACCCGGGGCGCTGGTGGTCTCTTACACCACCGTTTCACCCTTACCGCCGGCCCGTTGCCGGACCGGTGGCGGTTTGCTTTCTGTGGCACTTTCCCGCGGCTCGCGCCGGGTTGCCGTTGACAACCACCCTGCCCTGCGGAGCCCGGACTTTCCTCGGCGCCCACGCCACTGTCGCGGCGAGGGCGACGCGGCCGCCCGGCTGCCTCGTCCAGCATCCGAGTCTACCGACGGCTCCGGGCAAGGCCCCGGGGATGACGAACCGTCCCGCCGGGCACATCGCAACCAACGGCGCACGTGTCGCCAAGCCTGCTGGTAGCCCGTCCACCGAAAACGCCCCGCCATGGCAGGCTGTGCGACATGGGTGAGGAGATCGGCCAGAACATCGCCTGGTACTACTGCCTGCGTCACCGGGCGGTCGAACGGGAAGGGGAGTGCAAGGCCACCGACCGGCTGGGGCCTTACCCCGACGCGGAATCGGCCGCGAACGCGGTGCAATCAGTTCGGGAGCGGGAGGAGCGCCTCGAACGGGAGGATCGCGCGTGGGCCGGAGAGACCGAGCCGACGGATTGACTGGTTCAGCAAGGCTCCGAGGCGAACTCGCGCAGGTGACCTCGATGCGCACGAATCCATTGCCGGTCACAGCGCTGCGGGCAGGCGGGCGTGACGAGGCAGCCCGGGAAGCGTCCGCAGCGGTGGGTGACAGGATCGCGCCCATGCCCGCCGCCCATGCCCGCCGCCGGACCGCCTTCTCGGGGATCCTGGTGGTCGTGGCGGTGCTGGCGCTGCTCGGCTCGTGCTCCTCGATCGCCGGCTCCGCGGTCCGCGCCGACAACGTCGCGTCCGGCAGCGAGCAGCCCACCCGGACCACCTCACCCGAAGGATCCGTCCCGACGAGCCTGCAGCGGTACTACACCCAGCAACTCCGATGGGGGAGTTGCGCACCGTACGCCACAACCGCCATGGACAACGCGCTCTACCGCACCCCAGGCCTCTCCTGCGCCCGTCTGACCCTGCCGATGGACTACCGCCACCCGGACGGCGAGACGATCAACATCGGCGTGCTGCGAAAGCCCGCAACAGGCACGCGAAAGGGATCTGTGCTGTTCAACCCGGGCGGCCCCGGTGCCTCCGGAATGTCGGTCGTGGCAACGATCGCGGCGGTGAACTACGACCGTGTGCTGAACGAGTCGTTCGACCTGATCGGGTTCGATCCTCGGGGCGTCGGATCCTCCCAGCCGTCCATCGCCTGTCAGGGCGATCGGCAACGCGACCGCAACCGCGCCGAGAACTGGCCCGGTTACATGCCGAGCACCACCCCGGCACAAGTGGCCGCCGCGAACGAAGCCAGCAAGGCCTTCGTCGCGGCGTGCGTGAAGACCATCACCGAGCAGGGTGTGGACGGCACCGTGTTCCTCGCCAACGTCGGCACCGCCGACGTCGCCAAGGACATGGACGTGCTTCGCGCCGTGCTGGGCGACGCCCAGCTCACCTACGTGGGGTGGTCGTACGGCACCGCGATCGGCACGCAGTACGCCGAACAGTTCCCGCGCAACGTCCGGGCGATGATCCTCGACGGAGCTATCAACCCGAGCACCGGCACCGCTGCGGATGCGCTGAACCAGACCAAGGGGTTCCAGCAGGCATTCGACGCGTTCGGCGCCTGGTGCGCGCAACAGGCAGGCTGCCCATGGGATGCTGCGGATGAGGCGAACCGAACCTTCCAAGGGTTGGCGCAACCGCTGATGGCCCACCCGCTGCCGCTGCCCGACGGTCGCGTGCTCAGTTTCTCCGACGCGGTGACAGGCGTGAGCGAGGCGTTGTACAACCAGGCGAACTGGGAATCGCTCCGCGACGCGCTGCAGGACTTCGCGAATGGTCGCGGCGCGGCCCTGATGGCGCTGGCCGACAGCTACAACGAACGCGACACCGACGGGCACTACAGCGAACTGTTGGAGGCCTTCACCGCAATCCGCTGTATGGACCACGACCGCATCACCGACGCCGAGACGACGGTCAAGCTCAACAAGGAGCTAACCGAGGCCGCGCCGTTCGAGGACAACGGGCAGCCGGCGGCCGCGGTCTTCGATGTGTGCGCGTTCTGGCCGGTGCCACCGACAACAACCCCGCACGTCCCCGAGGTTGACGGCCTGGCACCGGTTCTCGTCATCTCCACAACAGGGGATCCGGCCACTCCGTATCAAGCCGGCGTGGCGCTCGCCGGCTACCTGAACGGCGCCCTGTTGACCGTCAAGGGCATACGGCACACGGCCTTCATGCTGGCCGGCCTCGGATGTGTGAATGCGATCGGCAACGACTACCTGATCAACCTCAAGCTCCCCGCCAGTGGCGCCAGTTGCCCCTGAGCCCCGCCCCGGTCGACGATGCGCGCCGCTTTTCGCGATCCGCGCCGCAAGCTTCCGGCGCGGATCCACGCAGCCGGCGCGGATCGACGGGGGGCAGGCGGATCATCGCGCCCAGGAGCAGGCCGATCAGGTGCGTCGTGGCGTCCCGCGCGAGCCCTCGTCATACTTCGGGATCTTTGCCGGGACGACGAGCCGGTGGGCGCCGCCCTTACGATGGCGTGATGGATCGGCAGGAGCAGTACGTTCTGCGCACGCTCGAGGAGCAGAACATCCGTTTCGTTCGGCTGTGGTTCACCGATGTGCTGGGCTTTCTCAAGTCGGTGGCCGTTGCCCCGGCGGAACTCGAGGGGGCGTTCGCGGAGGGCATCGGCTTCGACGGGTCCTCGATCGAGGGGTTCGCCCGCGTGCACGAATCCGACATGGTCGCCAAGCCGGACGCGGGTACCTTCCAGGTGCTCCCCTGGGAGTCGGACGACGGAAAGGCCTACTCGGCGAGGATGTTCTGCGACATCGCGATGCCCGACGGCAGCCCGTCCTGGGCCGATCCGCGGCACGTGCTGCGCCGGGTGCTGGCCGATGCGGCGGAACTGGGCTTCAGCTGCTATGTGCACCCGGAGGTCGAGTTCTTCCTGTTCAAGAACCGCCCGGAGGACGGGCGTCCGCCCGAACCGGCCGACCGTGGCGGGTTCTTCGACCAGGCTTCGCACGACGTGGCGCCGCACTTTCGGCGCACCGCGATCGAGTCGCTGGAATCGATGGGCATCTCGGTGGAGTTCTCCCACCATGAGGGCGGGCCGGGTCAGCAGGAGATCGACCTGCGCTACGCGGACGCGCTCACCATGGCCGACAACATCATGAGCCTGCGGTACGTGGTCAAGGAGGTGGCGATCACCGAGGGCGTGCACGCGTCGTTCATGCCCAAGCCCTTCCACGACCAGCCGGGATCGGCGATGCACACGCACTTCTCGCTGTTCGAGGGCGAGACCAACGTCTTTCACGATCCGGCGGGGCTATACGAGATGTCGGCGACGGCGCAGGCGTTCCTGGCCGGGGTGCTCCGGCACGCGCCGGAACTGACCGCGGTGTGTTGCCAGTTCGTGAACTCGTTCAAGAGGTTGGTCATCGGCGAGGAGGCGCCGACGGCGGTGTCCTGGGGGCAGGCGAACCGTTCGGCGCTGATCCGCGTGCCCAACTACTCCCCGCAGCGTTCGGCAAGCAAGCGCCTGGAGTTCCGGTTGCCCGACTCGGCGTGCAACCCGTACCTGATGTTCGCGGTGGTCATCGCCGCCGGGCTGCAGGGGATTCGCAGCGGGTACGAACTGCCGCCGGAGGCCGAGGAGGACGTCTCCTACCTCTCGCCGGCGGAACGCCGCGCGCTGGGGTACGCGAGCCTGCCGACCTCGTTGGAGTCGGCGCTGGCGGTCATGGAACCGTCCGAACTGGTGGCGAAGGCGTTGGGGGAGCACGTCTTCGACTTCTTCCTGCGAAACAAGCGCGCCGAATGGGAGGCGTATCGCCGCGAGGTGACGACGTACGAGCGGCGGCGCTACCTCTCGCTGTAGGGCGTGCCGCGTTGCGGGGCGCCGCCGCGACCAGGTCGCCGTTCCGGGCGATTCACCCGTTGAGCGATTTGTCGGAAAAAGCGTTCCCGCGGGAACGCGTGCGCAAGTCTGCGGATTCCACGTCCGTGCCGCCGCCCTCCCGGCCATACACCCGTCGGGCGATTTGTCGGAAAAAGCGTTCCCGCGGGAAGTGTGTCACGAACATCGGAGGTGGGGTCGTGTAGGAGA
>CAZUXD010000068.1:0-3943 GCA_964624455.1 uncultured Actinomycetes bacterium
CCCGCCCGCGCACGCCCAACCAGCGAGTTTGAAATACTGACCCACGCTCCTAGCCCGCATTCAGGCTGACCCAGTTCGGTTATCGTGGGAATGCGCAAAATTGATGAACCTGCTGACCTTTCGGCTTCAGGGCGGTTGTCATGCCCTTACCTGGCTTCGTGAGCCCGCCGCCGGCGGGCGATCGACAGGATGAGCGAGCCCGCGATGAGCAGCGCGATCGCCGTCCCCGCGAGGGTGATGATGGGCGTGCCGGTGGAGGCGAGGTCATCCTTGTCCCGGCCGAGGACGACGGTGCCCGGCTTCGAGGGCCCCGCTTGCGAGGTGCTCGGAACCGGCGGCGCGGCCGCGTGCGAAGTGTCGAGCACCTCGATATCGCCTGGGCCGCCGTCGGTGTCGTCGCCGCCCGCTTCGGCCGCGCGGTCAGAAGATCCGCCGTCGTCGGAATTGTCCGCCCCGCCGTCACCCGGCTGCGCAGGCCCCGAGCCGTCGCCCGCCCCGGAACCGTCGTCACCGCCCGATGTTTCCTCTGCGGATTGGCTTCCGACCGAAAGGAGGTCCAGTTGGAGGTTGAAACCGACGCTGCCGTCGGCAACCTCGTTGCCGACGGAGTCGAACGGCAACCAGGCGGAGAGTTGCACCCGGATCTCGTCACCGCCCTTGAGCCCGGTTGCGAGCGGGACGCCCAACCGCAGGGAGGCGAGCGTCTCGGCGGACTGGCGCAGCACCGTTCCGGACGGAATGGCCTTCACCAGGAGGGAGAATCGCAGGGCGCCCGCGAGTGCCGTGCTGGCATCCGGGCAGCCGGAGTCATCGGGCGAACACGCCGCGCCGAGCGTCACGTCGATCATCGTGAGGGAGATCGTGTCGGTGAAGTCGTTCTCCAGGGTCGCGCCGCTGTTGTCGCGGAGTTCCATGGTTCCGCTGACGGACCGGCCGGGAGCGAGATCGGCGATGTCGAGTAACGGATCGGGTGCGAAATCGGCGAAGTCGCCCTGGCCGGCCATCTTCACCTGGATGGTGTCGGTGTCGGCAGCGCCGGCCGGACCCCCGAGGAAGAGCCCCGCCGCAAGGCCGAGCGCCGTCAGCGCAAGTGCGATCATCGCGCCGCCGATACGGCGCAATGTCCCGGAACCAGCGGTGCTCATGGCGAGGCCGCCGTCTGCTGCAACGAATACGTGATCGCGAACTCGGTCGACTCGCCCTGCACAGAGTTGTCGGCGGCCGGATCGAGGGCGATCCGGAACCGCACGCAGAGCCCGTTGTCGCCACCTGTCAGGGAGCCGAGATCGATGACCTTGCCGCCGTCGAGTCGGCTCAGCGCCGGATAGCCCACCGCATGCGAATAGGCAGCGGTCGGGGTGCATCTTCCGCCGGCCCAAGCAATCTGGGCCGCGGGTTCCGGATCGCTGTAGGAGACCTCGAGCGATGCGCTGTCGGCGAACTGCCCGGGCCGAACCCCCGACAGCGAAACGCGCAGCGCCGCCCTCTCGACGCCACGCAGGTCCGCGGTGATCAGCTGATCGCCGCTGCGTTCCTCGCCGGGTACGAGGTTCTCGATGTCCAGGTCGGTCGCCTGCCCCTGGTTGACCTCAAGGACCAGGTGGCCGGCGCGGATGATGTTGCCCGGAATGCCGCCGGCACCGGGGATCACCAGGGCAGAGGTGACCCCGCCGACCGCGAGCGCGCATGCCACAAGGCCGGCCAGCCCCACCATCGCGGTCTGCCTCTTGATCCTTCTCCTCCAGCGTTCGGGTAACAGCGAGCGGCGAGCCGACCGGCTCGCTCATCGCAGACTGCTGGATCGGTGGTCAAGGCCGCACCGTCAATTTTGATGATCTTGCGCGGCCGTGCGCCGCCGCCCGGGCCACAATCGAGGACCAGTTGGCTCCCCGGCTTGATGGTGTTGTTCCGGGTGGTCGGCTTGTTGCAGTTCGGGATCGACACCGTCACCGCCAAAGCGCAGGGCGACCTCGCCCGCGACGCCGACGCCGCCCACCGGGCGGTGTGGAACATCCCCGGGATCGGACGGTGCTCGGCGCGCCGGGACCGGGTCGGTGCTGCCGTACAGCACGTCCGCCAAGGTAGAACCGTCCTGCGGGTCGCCGGCCCCAGCCTCTCATCGGACCTTCAGCGCGTCCCGCCGGCGTTGATACTCCTCGATATCGACGTCGCCGCGCGCGAACCGCTTGTCCAGCTCGCGCCTCGCCTCGTTGTCGACCGGCTCGCGCCGAAATCCGCGGAGCAGCGCCTGCACGATCAGCGCGATCCCCACGATCAGCAGGATGACGACCAGGGCGAACACCAGCCACCCCAGCCCGAACATCGGACTTCCGTACCAGTGACGCATCGCGTAAACCCCTGCCCTTCGTTGGCCTCTCCACCAACGGTGCCAGGCCGGCGGGCGGGATACCAGGGACCTTCGCCATCACCTTGCCCACGGTGCCGTCACCACGCGTGTGGGTCGGGGTGCGGTCGGGGTGCGGCATCGACCGAGGCTGCGTCATCCCGCGTCACCTTCGGTCACCTGCGTCACCCCGTCACCTACGGCCACCCCGTCACCCATTCGCCCAGACTTCACCGTCACGGTTTCACCGAGACGAAGATCGCGGTTCCCGGGAAGATCGCCCCCCGGTCCGCCGACCATTGCCCCCAGATCCGGTCGAAGCCGTCCGGCCACTCGGGCTCGATCACGTCGAGCACCACGAATCCGCCGCGCACCAAGTCGCGGATCCGGTCGCCCATGGTCCGGTGGTGCTCCACATAGACCGGAACCCCGTCGGCGTCCACCTCCACGTAGGGGGAGCGGTCGAAGTACGACTGGATCGCCGTCAGGCCGGCCGGTCCAGGGTCGTCCGGAAAGGCCCAGCGCATGGGGTGCGTCACCGAAAACACCCACCGGCCGCCGGGCCGCAGCACCCGCGCGACCTCACGCATCGCGCCGGCCGAGTCCGCGACGAACGGGATGGCGCCGAATGCCGAGAACGCGACGTCGAACACGGCATCCGCGAAGGGGAGCGCGCACACGTCGGCCTGCACCAGCGGCACCGTCACCCCCGTCCGCGCCGCCCCGGCACGCGCGTGCGACAGCATGCCGGCCGACACGTCGAACGCCGTCACCGCCGCTCCCTGCCCGGCCAGCCACCTCGAACACGGTGCCGAACCGCAGCCGACCTCCAGCACCCGCCGCCCGCGCACATCGCCCAGCAGGCGGGCCTCGGACTCGCGCAGGTTCTCCGGGCACCACGCCAGATCCGCGTCGCCCAGGAAGTCGCCGTGCTCGCTGTGGTAGTCGTCCGCGTCGGCATCCCACCAGCGGCGGTTCGCCGCGACCGACGTCGCCTGATCGGCCGGCATCACCCGCGGCCGGGTCGGGCCGAGGGTCCGTTCGGTCCGGGCGTGCGGCGGCGGAGGCGGCGGGGGAGCCTGGGAAGCTGTCATGGCCCGATCCAAGCACCGGCTATTGCCCGGCGGGTCGCCCGCGCCGGTCGGCTCCGCGGGGTGACGCGGGCCGGTGAGTCGGCCCGCCGCCCGGGGGCGCTGCCCCACGGTCGCCCCGCCCGGCCAGCAGCCGGTATGCTGGCATACGCGCTGTGGGTGCGTGCTGCCTCGGAATGGAGCAGGCTGCACCGTCGAGAACATGTGGACGTGCTCCCCATCCAAGGACGGGTACTGCCGCCGCGCCGCCTGGGACCTGAGGGCGGCGTTGTAGAACATCTGCGACAACGCCCGCCGTGCAGCACCTTCGACGAACTGTCCACCCCCGGAGCAACCCCCCACATGACACTCACCCCGGTTCCGACCGCAGCGCGCACCATCCCGAATGTCGCCGTGAACGACATCGGATCCGCCGAGGACTTCCTCGCGGCCATCGATCTGACCATCAAGGTGTTCAACGACGGCGACATCGTCGAAGGCACCATCGTCAAGGTCGACCGCGACGAGG
>CAZUXD010000069.1:0-253 GCA_964624455.1 uncultured Actinomycetes bacterium
GTAGTCGTAGGACCAGTGCTGCGCCATCCACTGGTTCAGCGCGTGAATGATGGCCAGGGTGAGCTCCGGATCATCAGCGCTGGAGTGTTCGACCAGGCTGGCCAGCGTCGGGTAGTTCAGCGCCTCGGTCACGCCCTGGCGGTCCAGTTCGACGATCCGGTCGGCGGGGTTTCGGGCGGCGGCGGGGGCGTCGATGGCCGGGCCCTGCATCTCGCGCAGGGTCAGGCCCTGCGCGTTCTCCCCGGCGAAGAAC
>CAZUXD010000069.1:263-3348 GCA_964624455.1 uncultured Actinomycetes bacterium
GTGCGCCCGGCGCGGCGACCCGATCGAAGGTGGGGTTGGGGATGAAGTCGCTGACACGATTGTTGATGATGATCCGGGTCTGACGGCCGATCTGGGCGAATTGCACTGCCCGCGAGTACTTCTCCGGCAGGTACTTGGTCAGCGCCTCGGGGGTCTCGTACATGTGCTGGTCGGCATCGAAGATCGGCGCGTCGCGGAACTGGGTCATGGGTGTCTGCTTTCTCGCTGCTCGGCGGAGATCATCGGGTCAAGATGGTGGCCGCCGCGGTGCCGGGGGCGCCGTAGAGCTGGGCGAAGCCAACCTTCGGCTCGCCGGGTACCTGGCGCTCACCTGCTTCGCCGCGCAACTGGCGCACCAGCTCATGGATCTGGCGCAGTCCGGACGCGCCGATCGGTTCGCCGTTGGCGATCAGCCCGCCGTCGGTGTTGACCGGCAGTGAGCCGCCGATCTCGGTGGCACCGTCGGCGAGCAGCTTCTCCTGATCGCCGTCGGCGCAGAACCCGCACTCGGCCATGTGGATGACCTCGGCGCCGGCGTCGGTGTCCTGCAACTGGATCACGTCGACGTCTTCGGGAGCCACACCGGCCTTTTCGAACGCGGCACGGGCGGCGTAGACGGTGGGGGCCAGGTCCTCGGTGACCGGGGCGAAGGTGGTGTTGACCTCGTAGGCCCCGTAGCTGCGGGTGCGGGTCTCGGTGGCCTTGAGGTACACCGGCTTGTCGGTGTATCGGTGGGCGATGTCGGCGCGGCACATCACCACGGCCGCCGCACCCTCGTCGGGCGCGCAGAACATGTACTGGGTCAGCGGATAGTTCAGCATCGCCGAGCCCAGGATCTCCTCTTCGGAGATCGGCTTGCGCCGGAACG
Source organism: uncultured Actinomycetes bacterium (assembly GCA_964624455.1). Taxonomy (GTDB): domain Bacteria; phylum Actinomycetota; class Actinomycetes; order Mycobacteriales; family Nakamurellaceae; genus Nakamurella. The sequence continues at coordinate 1,132 of CAZUXD010000069.1, forward strand.
CATTCGGGTTCAGTGCCCCGTTGCGAAAGTTCTTCGCCGCGACCCGGGCCAGCGTCCGCTGGGAGATGTTGTGGTCGTGCAGGTAGCGGTTGGCTTTCATGCCGAAGAACTGGGTGGTCAGGTACTGGCCGTTCTCGGCGTACCAGCGCGGCATCCCGACCAGTGCCGGGTCCTCGGTGAACGCTCCGCGCGGGTGCTTGTCCAGGCCGACGGCGATGCCGATGTCGTAGTCGCCCAACCGGATACCGTCCGCGCACACCTTCGTCGCGCTGGCCGCGGTGGCGCAGGCATTGAACACGTTGGTGAACGGAATTCCCGACAGCCCGACCATGCCGACGATCGCGTCCGGGTTGGCCACCGTCCAGCTGCCGCCGGTGGCGGCGCCGATGTCTTTCCAATCCACTCCCGCGTCGGCGACCGCGGCGAAGATGGCGTCGACCGCCATCGCCATCGCGGACTTGCCCTCGAAGCGTCCGAACGGGTGCAGGCCCACCCCGATGATCGCTACCTCATTCATGCGTCCACCGGCCGGAACGCGAAGGTGACGATCTCGTTGCCTTCGGCGTCGGTGGCGAACGGGATCATCGTCAGCTCCACCGGCATGCCGAATTGCAGTTTCTCCGGGTCGTTTTCGGTGAGCCGGCCCTCCACCCGGATGACATCACCGAGCTGGACCAGGCCGACCCCGAACGGGACGAAGTCCTTGCCGGTCGGACCGAGGTAGGGCGCGCCGGGCGGGAAGCCCTGGGTGGTCCAGGCGATCAGGGTGCCGGTACGCGGCAGCAGGGTCTGGCTCATCCGGTCCCCGCTGCAGCGCGGGCAGCGCGGCTGCGCCGGAAACACCGTGGCGGCACAGTCTCCGCACGCGCTGGCGATCAGCTGCGGGTCCGCGTCCGGCCACGTGGAGATATCGGGTGCGAGCGCTTTCGGCATGGGCCCTCCGCGTTACGGGTCAACTTAACTGTAAGTCTTACGGTAACCTACAATGACGCAAGTTGGCCAACTACGGACCCGGACCCGATGTGGACAGTGAATCAGTGACAACGCGGCGAGCCCTCGTCATGGGCGCCAGCGGCAATGTCGGTGCCTGCGTCACCCGGCAGTTGGCCGCACGCGGCGACGACGTGCGCGTGCTGTTGCGCCGTTCGAGCTCCACCAAGGGCATCGACGGACTCGACGTGCAGCGGTGCTACGGCGACATCTTCGACACCGAGGCGGTCGCCGCCGCCATGGCCGACCGCGACGTCGTGTACTACTGCGTCGTCGACACCAGGGCGGAACTCCGTGACCCCGCGCCCTTGTTCAGAACCAATGTCGAAGGTCTGCGCAACGTCCTGGACGTGGCTGTGGAGGCGAGGCTCGAGCGGTTCGTGTTTCTGAGCACCATCGGCACCATCGCGGTGGGCCGCAACGGCGAAACGGTGGACGAACAAACACCGTTCAACTGGGCCGAGGAGGGCGGGGGATACATCGCTTCGCGCCGTGAAGCCGAGCGTCTGGTGCTGTCGTACGTGGCCGACCGAGGGCTGTCGGCCGTTGTCACGAACGTGTCCAACCCGTACGGCCCGCCTGATTGGCAGCCGCGGCAGGGCACGCTCGTTCAGCTTGCGGCGCTGGGCCGGATGCCGGCGTACGCGCGGGGCGTGGGATCTGAGGTGGTGGGGATCGACGATGCCGCCCGCGGAATGCTGCTGGCCGCGGAGCGGGGGCGGATCGGCGAGCGGTACATCATCTCCGAGCAGTACATGACACAGCGCGAGATGCTCACCATCGCGGCCGAAGCGGTCGGGGCCACACCGCCGCGCATCGGTATACCGATGGCGGTGCTTCATGTGGTGGGGCACCTCGTCGGCGCCCTTGGAGTCCTGCTGCGTCGGGACTTCGCCTTCACCGCGACGGGCGCGCGACTGATGGCGTTGACGTCTCCTGCCGACCACAGCAAGGCCACCCGAGAACTGGGCTGGCACCCGGAGCCGACCGAGCAGGCGATCCGCAGTGCCGCGCAGTGCTACCTGGAACGGAGCAAGACGTGATCCCGTTCGTGGTTCGTCGAGACAACGACCTGGTGCCCAACCCGATCGCCCACGGCGGGTGGGGGCCCACGCTCGGTGGTCAGGTGATCGGCGGCCTGCTGGCCCGCGCCATCGAGCACCACGCGGCGGACGACGAACTGCAGCCGGCGCGGCTGACCGTCGAGATCCTGCGCCGGGTGGCCAG
>CAZUXD010000070.1:0-3221 GCA_964624455.1 uncultured Actinomycetes bacterium
ATCTACGACACGATGGTGCGGATGGCCCAGCCGTGGTCGCTGCGGTACCCCCTGATCGACCCGCAGGGCAACTTCGGCTCGCCCGGCAACGATCCGGCCGCGGCGATGAGGTACACCGAGTGCCGCATGTCGAACCTGGCGATGCAGATGCTCGCCGGGATCGACGAGTCCACCGTCGACATGATCCCCAACTACGACGGCAAGACGGAGGAGCCCACGGTATTGCCGTCCCGGATCCCCAACCTGCTGGTCAACGGCTCGTCCGGGATCGCGGTGGGCATGGCCACCAACATCCCGCCGCACAACCTGCGTGAGGTCGCGTCGGCGGTGACGTGGTCCCTGCGGCACCCCGACGCGACCGACGAGGAACTGCTGGCCGCGTGCATGGAGCGGGTCCCCGGACCGGACTTCCCCACCGGCGCGCTGATAGTCGGGCGGGACGGCATCGAGGACGCCTACCGAACCGGGCGCGGATCCATCCGCATGCGCGCGGTCGTCGAGGTCGAGGAGGACAGTAAGGGTCGCACGATCCTCGTCATCACCCAGTTGCCCTACCTGGTGAATCCCGACAACCTCGTCGAGTCGATCGCGCAATTGCACAAGGACGGGCGGGTCGCCGGCATCGCCGACATCGCCGACGAATCCTCCGACCGGGTCGGCACCCGGATCGTCGTCACCATCAAGCGGGACGCGGTCGCCAAGGTCGTGCTGGCCAACCTGTACAAGCACACCCAGTTGCAGACCAACTTCGGCGCGAACATGCTGGCCATCGTCGACGGTGTGCCGCGCACCCTGCGCCTGGACCAGATGGTCCGCTTCTACGTCGCCCACCAGATCGAGGTCATCGTCCGGCGGACCCAGCATCGGCTGGATCAAGCGGAGAGGCGGGCCCACATCCTGCGCGGGCTGGTCAAGGCCCTTGACATGCTGGACGAGGTGATCGCGCTGATCCGCGCCTCGGCCACCGTGGAGGTGGCGCGCGAGGGCCTGATCGACCTGCTGACCATCGACGAGGTCCAGGCCAACGCGATTCTGGAGATGCAGTTGCGGCGGCTGGCCGCGCTGGAACGGCAGAAGATCATCGACGAACTCGCCGAGATCGAGCGGCTGATCGCCGAGCTGCGCAAGATCCTCGACAGCGAGGAACTGCAGCGCGCGATCGTCGCCGACGAACTCGCCGAGACCGTCGACAGGTACGGGGACGACCGTCGCTCCAAGCTGGTTGCCTACGACGGTGACGTGTCCATCGAGGATCTCATCGCCGTGGAGGATGTGGTCGTCACCATCACCCGCACCGGCTACGCCAAGCGCACCCGCACCGACCTGTACCGCTCGCAACGGCGCGGCGGCAAGGGCGTGCAGGGGGCGACGCTCAAGCAGGACGACATCGTGGCGCACTTCTTCGTGTGCTCCACGCACGACTGGATCCTGTTCTTCACCAACAAGGGCCGGGTGTACCGGGCGAAGGCCTACGAGTTGCCCGAGGCCTCGCGCACCGCCCGCGGCCAGCACGTGGCGAACCTGCTGGCGTTCCAGCCGGACGAGCAGATCGCTCAGGTCATCCAGATCTCCGGTTACGACGTGGCTCCGTATCTGGTCCTGGCGACCCGGCACGGGCTGGTGAAGAAGTCCGCGCTGACGGCGTTCGACTCCACCCGGTCGGGCGGCGTCGTCGCCATCAACCTGCGCGAAGGTGACGAGCTGGTCGGCGCCGCGCTGTGCTCGGCGGAATCGGACCTGCTGTTGATCTCGGCCGAGGGCCAATCGGTCCGGTTCCATGCGAGCGACGAGGCGCTCCGCCCGATGGGTCGGGCCACCTCCGGCGTGCTCGGCATGCGCTTCAACCGTGGCGATGAGCTGCTGTCGATGGAGGTGGGCCGAGAAGGGACCTTTGTGTTGGTGGCGACCGCAGGCGGGTATGCCAAACGCACCGAGATAGACGAGTACCCGGTGCAGAATCGCGGCGGAAAGGGCGTCCTGACGATCCAGTACAACCCGCGCCGTGGCAAGCTGGTGGGCGCACTCATCGTCGACATCGATGACGAGTTGTACGCCATCACCTCCTCCGGCGGGGTCATCCGGACCTCGGCGCGAGAGGTCCGCAAGGCCAAGCGCCAGACCATGGGAGTCCGCCTGATGAACCTGTCCGACGGTGACACGCTGGTGGGGATCGCGCGGAACGCCGATACGGAGCCGGACGAGATCGACACCGGCGGTGCGTCCTCGTGAATCCCGCGCCGATCGGGCGGGCGTCAGCCGGCCGCGCATCGACCGGGCAGGGCCTGGGGGGCCGCGCTTCCGCCGACCCCCCCGTCACCCCCGGACCCGGTGGCACGGCTGCCGGTGCCGGATCCGGTGGTCGGGCACTGGGTCGGGAGACTTCGTCGGCTTCGGGTTCGATGCCGGGGTCCCTGTCCGGTGATTCGGTCGGCGGCGTGCTCGGGAGCGCACCGCCCGGTCGCGTGCCACCCGCAGGTGCACGTCGGATGCGGCCGCAGCGCCGGACACCACGAGTCGCGTCGCTGCAGCTCCGACGGGTCGACCCGTGGACCGTCCTGAAGATCAGCCTGATCGTGTCGATCGTGATGTTCTTCGTCTGGATGATCGCCATCGGCGTGCTGTATCTCTCCCTCGGTTCGTTGGACGTGTGGAGCAAGGTCAACTCCACCTACAACACGCTGGTTGCGACCTCCGACAGCGGCCAGGCGGCTTCGGACCTGATCACGCCCGGGAAGATCTTCGGTGTCACGGCGGTCGTCGGCGCGGTGAACATCGTGCTGTTCACCGCGTTGGCAACCATCACCGCGTTCGTCTACAACGCCGCCGCCGGCATGGCCGGGGGTGTGGAGCTCACGCTGGGCGAGCGGGACTGACCTTCGGGGATTTCGGGCGGGGCGCTGGTCGAGGCACCTGCTGGGCCGCTTGCCGCAGCGCCCGCCGGAGCGCGCGCCGGATGGGCCCGCCTAGCGGGCCCGGACACCTGGGTACACCGCCCCGGGCCCGTTCGGGCGGGATGCGGTAATGTCGACCGCTGCGGTTGCTGGCGTTCCTACGGTCCGTATCGCTGCGCAGGCGCCGCGTCGGCACGCTCTTTCGGGGGTGCTGCCGGGCTGTATGCGGGTGCGGACGCGGTGATCGATGCGGCACAATGAACCGAGCCGGACCGGGGCCTGTAGCTCAGTCGGTTAGAGCGCTTCCCTGATAAGGAAGAGGTCGGTGGT
>CAZUXD010000071.1:0-3141 GCA_964624455.1 uncultured Actinomycetes bacterium
TCATCTTCGACTTCTTCGACGTGCTCAAGTCCCGCACCCGTGGCTACGCGTCGCTGGACTACGAGGAGACGGGCACGCAGGCGGCGGACCTGGTGAAGGTCGACATCCTCCTGCAGGGGGAGACGGTGGACGCGTTCTCCGCGATCGTGCACCGCGACGCGGCGTACGTCTACGGAACGACGATGACGGCGAAGCTGCGCGAACTCATTCCGCGCCAGCAGTTCGAGGTCCCGATCCAGGCCGCCGTGGGGTCGAGAATCATTGCGCGGGAGAACATCCGAGCGCTGCGCAAGGACGTGCTCGCCAAGTGTTACGGAGGCGACATCACCCGCAAGCGCAAGCTCCTGGAGAAGCAGAAGGAGGGCAAGAAGCGGATGAAGATGGTCGGCCGGGTCGAGGTACCGCAGGAGGCCTTCATCGCCGCGCTGTCCAGCGACGCCCCGACCGGCAAGGAGCGGAAGTAGGGGACGACACCGTCATCCGACACCGGCGCGCCGCGCCAGGCCACGCACGTACGCCGCCTGGCCGGCGTGCTGCAGGCAGTCGCCGATCAGGCTGACCAGCCGCACCGCGGCGGTCACCGGCGGATCCCACCGGGTGTCGACCACGCGGGCCAACTCCTGCGCGGTGAGCCGGCCGACGTACGCCAGGCTCGCCGCGTGCACGTCAGCGTGGTAACCGGCGAGCAGGTCGGCCGGGACCCGCACTTTCGCGACGTCCGAACTCGAATGGCCGTACCCGTGCGCCTCCGGTGGGAAGGGCAGCGAAAGGCGCTCGGTCCAGCCCCGCGCGGTCCAGGCCTGCTCGGTCCCCGCGAGCCCGGCGACGTGGTCGTCCTGCACCCGGGACAGGTGCCAGATGAGCCAATAGATGGAGTTCGCATCCGGATCGGGCCGGTATGTCCCACCAGCGTCGGTCAGCCCGTCGGTGAGTTGTTGCACGAGTTCCCGGATCCGGCCGAAATGGTCGGTGAAGATCTCCCGGAGCGCCGCGCTGCTGTCGTCTGCCATGTGCCCATACTTGCAGCAGGACACCCGCCGCCGCCGCCACAGGGCGGCGCGAACCGGGGGTCTCCCGAGCGCGCCGGTCGCCTTCGAGTTCGGCCTCTGTGGTCGCGGCGTCTCAACGGACAGCAGGACGGCGCAGGCTGACGACGTCTCCGACGCGGACCGTGCCGCTGCGGCTCGGGCGGGCATACAGGCCGAACTTCAGGGCGTTGCGTGCGCCGATCGTCTGGAGAGCCTTGGGGATTGCAGTGACCCCGGCCTGCGCCTGGTCGATCATCACGCAGCGAGGCACGCCCGGGCCCATCCGCAGAACCACCTCCCCGCCGACTGTCAACTCGGCGCCGACCCAACCGTTCTCGAGGAATCGTGATTCGGGGCCGGTGTCGATGACGACGTTCGGGCGGAAGCGTCGTTGGTCGACAACAGATCCGACCAGTTCCCCGATCGCAGCAAGCGATGACGTGGTCACCACATGCACCGGCGAGTCGTCGTGGTGCCGCACGGCGCCTTCCTCGCGCAGCGTCAGTCTCCGGCCGAAGGCTGCCGTGAGCGCCGCGGAGGCCGCCGGGTCGTCGACCCAATACGTCGAACCATCGGGGCTCAACAGTTGGGGCGCATGCGGTTCGTGCACATGCGGCTCGGAGATGTCGCAGCCGTCTTCGATGGTCGAAGTCCAGCGCATCAGCCCGATGACCGGCCGGAAGCGGCGGGTCCGCTTGCCGCTGGCAATCCCCCCGTCGTCGGTATACGCCGCCCACCGACGGTCATGCAGCAGCCCTTCGGCGGTCACTGCAGAGGCCCTGAGCGACTGGCCCGCGGTGGACTTCACCGGATAGCGGTACAGCGCCGCCACCGTTCCGACCGGAAGCTCGTCATCCGACACCTCGTCATCCTCACATCTGAGCTGGGCGGATCCGGCTGGTCCTTGCGCGGCGCAGACCCGGAAGGTGCGACGCCTTTCCCGATGCAGGCCGCGCAGATCAGACTGCGATGACGAGCTTTCCGGGCGCGCCGCGTTCGAGTGTCGCCAGCGCCTCGCCGGCGCGCTGCAGCGGGTAGACGGCGTCCACCACGGGTTCGATGCCGACGGCGGCGCAGAACGCGACCAGGCGGCGCAACTCGTCCAGGGTCCCCATCGTCGATCCGACCACGGATATCTGCAGGAAGAAGAGCCGCTGCAGGTCCGCGGAAGGATCGGCCCCCGTCGTGGCTCCGCAGCACACCACGGTCCCGCCCGGCCGGACCGACCGCATCGAGTGCCCCCAGGTGGCCTTGCCCACCGACTCGAACACCGCGTCGACCCGCTCCGGCAGCCGCGCTCCCGGTTCGAATGTCGCCGCCGCGCCGAGGCGTTCCGCCCGCGCCCGGCCGTCGTCGGTGCGCGCGGTCGCCCACACCCGCATGCCGGCCGCGGCGCCCAGTTGGATCAGTGCCGTGGCGACTCCGCCGGTCGCGCCCTGCACCAGCATCGTCGAGCCGGGCGTCAGGCCCGACCGGGTGACCAACATCCGGTACGCGGTGAGGTACGTCGTGCCGAGCGTCGCGGCCTGCTCGAACGACATCGAAGCCGGCTTCGCGAGGACGTTGCGCGCGGGCACGGCCACGAACTGCGCCATCGTGCCCTGATGGCCGCCCTCGGTCAGCAGCCGGCGTTTCGGGTCCAGGGTCTCGTCACCGGCCACGCCCGGGTCGCCGATGACGGGGTAGATCACCACCTCACGGCCGTCGTCGGTGACGCCGGATCCGTCGCAGCCCAGGATCATCGGGAACTCTTCGGGACGGATGCCGACGCCGCGGAGCGTCCACAGATCGTGCCGGTTCGCAGAGGCCGCGCGTACTTCGACCCGCACCCACCCCTCGGGAGGCTGCGGTTCGGGGCGTTCGCCGACCTCGATGGCGTCCAAGGGCTTCTCGGCATCGGGACGGATGGCGTAGACGGCTCGCATGGTCTGCACGGTAGCGCGGGCTCGGTCGGAGACCGACACGGCAGTTCCACGCGGGTCCAACGAGCGACCGTCCACGCCCGCGGCAGGACCCTGCACCAGGTTCGCCGCGCCGCGCGAGGGCACCGTTGGGAAGAAGCGTTCCCGCGGGAAGTGTGTCACGAACATCGGAGGTGGGGTCGTGTAGGAGA
>CAZUXD010000072.1:0-3109 GCA_964624455.1 uncultured Actinomycetes bacterium
GCCCCGGGTGACCGGGACGGCTCGGTAAACCCCACCCGGAGCAAGGTCAAGAGCATCCGGCTCGCCGGATGTGCGCAGGCGCTACAGGGCGGCCCGCCCGAGCCTGCGGGTGGACCGCTGGAGCATGCCGGCGACGGCATGCCGAGATGGATGGTCGCCGAACGGGATCGCCGCAAGGCGCCCGCGAACAGAACCCGGCTTACAGGCTGCCTCGTCCCTTCCAAGCCGCGACCTGCGGCGCTGCTGCAACGGCGGCAGGCTGCCGCTCGCGCCGCCGGGCCGCGCTCGGCCCGTGGCACGATGGCTGACATGGCACCGGATTCCGAGCACCTGAGCATCGTCATCCAGCGCCCATTCGAAGCCGTCTACGACTACGCCGCCGACCCGGCGAACCTGCCACGATGGGCGGCCGGCCTGGCCCAATCGACCATCGACCTGGTAGACGGCCGGTGGATCGCAGACTCCCCCATGGGGCGAGTCAGCGTCGAATTCGGCGGCCGTAACCCGTTCGGCATCCTCGACCACACCGTCACCCTCCCCTCGGGAGAGGCCGTGTACAACCCGCTGCGGGCCATACCGTATGACGACGCGACCGAAGTCGTATTCACGCTTCGCAGGCGCCCCGGAATGACCGACGAGCAATTCCGGGCCGACATCGAGGCCGTCCGTGCCGATCTGGCTTCGCTGAAACGGCTCCTCGAGCCGGGCTGAAACACCCGGCCCAGGGTGGTCTTCCGGTGTTGGAGGGAAAGGTGCGATGGTGCGGTCGGCGCAAACCTTGGGCGACGCCGACCGGCGGAGCCTCGCCGCGTGGGCGGCGGATTGCGCCGAGCACGTGCTGCCGAAGTTCGAGGCGGCCGCGCCGCGCGATGCAAGGCCGCGCGACCTGATCGCCCGGGCGCGCGCGTTCGCCCGGGGTGACCTCGGCGTCGCCGAGGCAATTCGGCTCCGATTCGCAGGCGGCGTTCCGGCACGCGAGGTGCCGGAGCCTGCCGCGTTGGCGGCCGCGCGCGCTGCTGGGCAGGCGGCAGCAACCGCTCACATGGGCGCCCACGCCCTCGGGGCGGCCGGATACGCGGCCCTCGCCGCAGGTCTGGCCGCATCCGATGACGACCGTGCCGTCGACACCGAGATCCGCTGGCAACTCGGCCACCTGCCGGCGGGAACGCGGGCAGCCCTGGGACTGCTCCCTCCGCTTGGCGAGGACCCGGCGGGGCCGTTGGGGCCCGGGCTGCTCGCGACCGGCAAGATCGCCGAGATCATCCGCGAACTACAGACCCGCATCATCGACGGCGTCACCGACCACGCACCTGCCCCGGTAGGGCGCGCCCATCACCGGGCCGACCCGCCTGCGCATGCCAAGAAGGAGACGGCCCGAGCGAGACGACCCGCGAGCGATGACCCTGAGCGATGACCCTGAGAGATGACCCTGAGCGATGACCCTGAGAGATGACCCTGAGAGATGACGTAGCCCCTGTGCCGGGGCGGCGCATCCGGCAGGCCAGATGGTGTGACATCCGTGCGCGACGGCCCCGCAATGGCGGCTCTAGCGCACCAGGATCGCGCCGCACTCCGGGCAGCGCTGCACCGAATCGGCCGCCGCGGTGCGGATCTGGTCCAGCGCGTGCCGGTCCAGGGACATCTGACACGCCCCGCAGCGCTCGCCGACCAGCGCGGCGAGTTGCACGGCGTCGGCCATCTTCGCGCGGATCCGCACGGTGCCCGCGGCGGCCGCCTCGGTCAGCCACGCGTGGGCGCCGCCGCCCAGGGCCAGGAAGTCGGCCTCGGCCTTGCCGCGCGCCTTGATCCGCGGCGGGCGGGGCGCCCCGGTCGGGTCCTGCGGATGATCCGGGTAGTGGGCCAGGTCGATGCGGGGGTTGCCCGGCGTGGACGTGACGTGCCGGGCGACCTCGACCAGGCCGCGGCGGCCGGCCGCCCACGCCGGCGTGAGCGGCAACGTGTCCAGATCGGCCACGATCACCAACTCCGACCCGGCGACGCGGACCCACACCTCGGCGTCGACCAGCCCGGGCGGGGTGGAGTACCGCACCGACCCGAACCGGACCGTCTGATCCGTGCCGACGGTCCGGGTCTGCCCGAGCGCCATCGTGTGCGGCGCCGAGGGCAGCACGTGCAACACGGCCCGTTCCTCGGCGAGCGCCTCGGCGGGGATCCGGGCGCTCTCCCGGTGCTTTCGCCCGTTGACCTTGTCGCAGAACGCGACGCAGGCCGCTTCCAACTCGCCGAACGAGGAGTAGGAGTCGAGCAGGTTCGCCTCGGTCGGCATCAGGTCCGCCTTCGCGATCCGCACCGTGGACTCCGAGCCGCCCTTGGACTCCGGGTCATACGGGATGCACGTGTGGACCTGGGTGCCGTAGTGCCGCCCCACCGCGGCGATCTGCGGATGCCGCACCGCCACCCCCGCGACGTGGTCGATCGTCACGGTCCGCGGGTTGTCGGTCAACACGTAGGTCGGAACCCCTCCCACGATCCGCAGCGTCTGGTCCAGACAGGCGACCAGCCCGGCCAACGTCAGGTCCCACACCGGGATCACCACCCGGAACCTCGACCACGCCAACCACGCGCAAAACAACCACGTCACCCGCGGAACGCCGTCCGGCCCAGGAACTTTCGGGCCCTGCCCCCAATCGAACTGCAACCACAAACCAGGCTCGGTGATCCACGGCCGATACGTGCGCCGACGCCCGGCCCGCCACGCCGCCTTCGCCTCGGCCACCGCCCGCCGCGTGGTCCGCTCCGTGCCCGCGAACCCCAACCCGGCCAGCCGCTCATGCACGACGTCCGCGCGGACCTTGCCCCTGGACCGCTCGACCCACTCCTCGATCTTGCCCACGAACGGATCAGCGATCCGTTCCCGCCGAACCGGCCCCGTCACCGGCGCCCCCGCGTCCCGCGCCGCGACATACCGACGCACCGTCTTCGGATCCACCCCGGCCAACTCCGCCGCCGAGTTCGCGCTCTTCGTGGCGTCATACGCCTCAAGAATCTCCATGATCTCCCTGTCAGACTTCTTCATGCGTCCCCTCCGTCGGGGGGAGTGTAAGAATTTCGGTGTTTCTGGGTCTGGTTTCTAGTACTGCTGTGCGGT
>CAZUXD010000073.1:0-2198 GCA_964624455.1 uncultured Actinomycetes bacterium
CAACCTCCAACGCTACGGGCAGCGGCCTGAACCCTTACTGACCCACGCTCCTAGCCTGCAACGGTCCGGACGCGCGTTCGCTTTCGAGCACATCGGCGGCAGCCTCGTGCCCGCGCAGATAGTCGATCAGTACCGACGTGTCGACCAGTGCCGTCACGTGCTGCTCGACAGGCGCGACCCGCTGCGCAACCGGTCTACCCATTGCTCCCCGTCGCGGGCATCGTGGCGGTCGCGCCAGGAGCCGAACGCCAGCCGCATTGCTGCCAGGTCCTCCTCGCTGGACCGCTCCGCCCCGTACACCATTCGTACGGCGTCTCGGATCAGCGCCGCGATCGACCTTCCGGTTCGTTGGGCCGCGGCGTCGAGGGAACGTCGATCCTCGTTCGAAAGCGAAATCTGCGTGCGTACCAACATGATGTAACTTTACATCAGTGCCTGCTGCCCGATCGTAGCCGTGGCCCACCCGCGTAGGCGTCCAGCACGTCCAAAGCGTCTGCCGTCAGGGCGGCCCTGAGACAAAGGCGGCCCTGACAAGACTCCCGCCCCCGCCGCGTCGAACGTGTGCGCCTCATGCCTGTGAGACGCCCCGCGGCAATGCGCAAGATAGCCTCGCGGGATGACGGAACTACATGAGTTGACCGCGTTGGAACTGGCTGCGGCGTACCGAAACGGGCAGACCGACCCGGTCGAGGCCGTCGACCACTTCTTGGAGCGGATCGGTTCGCACAACGACGAGGTGGGCGGCTTCGTCACCGTCACCGCCGATGCCGCGCGGGCGGCGGCGCGCGCTGCTGCCGAACGGCTCCGCGGGGATGACGGCGGCTCCGGGAATTTGCCCCTGCTGCACGGGATCCCTACCGCCATCAAGGATCTGAACATGACAGCGGGCGTGCCCACCCAGTTGGGATCCGTCGCATTCGCCGAGTTCGTGCCACCGATCTCCGACGAGGTGGTGGCGCGCATCGAACGGGCCGGGATGATCAGCCTGGGCAAGACCAACACCCCGGAGTTCGGCTGCCCGTGCTACACCGAACCCGACGAGTCGATCGCGGCGCCGGCCCGCAGCCCATACGACCTGTCGTTATCGGCCGGCGGGTCCTCCGGCGGGGCGGCGGCGGCTGTGGCAGCCGGATTGCTGCCGATCGCGCAGGCCTCCGACGGCGGCGGCTCGATCCGCATCCCGGCCAGCGTCTGCGGGTTGGTCGGATTCAAACCGAGCCGCGGCCGGATCAGCCGTGCGCCGCTGTACGGCGACGTCACCGGGCTGTCCACGCCGGGTCCGATGGCGCTGACGGTCCGCGATGCCGCGGCGATGCTCGACGTGATGGCCGGACCGCTCGTCGGCGATCCGGGTTGGGCTCCCCCACTGCCCGACGGCGAGACGTACCTGGGTTGGTGCGATCGGGTTCCCGGTCCGCTGCGTATCGGGCGGTGGGCCGACCCGGTGCTGACCGAGGCCGTCGACGCCCAGGTGCTCAACGCGTACCAGCGGGCGGGCTCGTTGCTGGCGGACCTCGGGCACGAGGTCATCGACGTCGCATCGCCGATCCCGGCGGAGATCCTGCCGGTTTTCGAGGTGGTGTGGGCGGTTTCCGCCACGTTCTGGCCGGTCGCACCGGACGCCGAGCAGCGACTCCGACCGCTGACCCGCTGGCTGCGCGCCCGGGGCACGGCGACGTCCGGGCCGGAGTTCGGAACGGCGCTGATGACCCTGCATCAGATCGCGGCGCGCGCCATGCAGGCCATCGCCGGTTTCGACGCGGTGCTCACGCCGACCCTGGCGCAGCTGCCCGCCGCCGTCGGCGCCATCCGCAACGATGACGATCCCGCCGCCGACTTCGCGGCCCAGGTGCGGTACACGCCGTTCACCGCGCAATGGAATGTGACGGGGATGCCGGCCGTCTCGCTTCCGATGGGCTGGTCCGACCGGGGCTGGCCGATCGGGGTCATGCTGGCCGGACGCCAGGCGGAGGATCACCGGCTCCTCGCGCTGGCCGCCCAGGTGGAAGAGGCGTGCAGCGACCCGGGCCGGCCGTGGCGTCGACCGCCGGTCGACGCGCGTCTACGGTAGGCCGCCGGGGCCGAGCCATACCGAATCGACCGCTCCCCCGGCTGGCCCGTCATCTCCGCGATCGACTCGGACCCGTTGTCGAAGTTAAGCCGAATTCGGCTTAACTTCGATTATGCCGAGGTTTTCG
>CAZUXD010000074.1:0-2133 GCA_964624455.1 uncultured Actinomycetes bacterium
TTCCGCTGGCGGCAGTACCTGGCCGCGGCCGGCGGGTCGCCGGCCCGGGCCGCGCTCGTCGACCAGGCCGCCTCAGCAGCCATGACGCTCAAGCGGCTGTGGCAGACCGACGCCCTGTGGGGGGCCGGTGAGCCGGGACGCCGGGCCGCGACCCGGCTGCTCAACATCGACCTGTCGCACCTGCGGGTCCTGCAGGCCGGTATCGACGCGGCGGCGGACTGGATCCTCGTGCTGGAGGACGACGCGCGCGCGGACGACATCCCGGGTGCGGCGCACCAGCTGGCGGCCGCGATCGACATCGTCGAGGGCACCGCGATCGCGTTCGTGTGCGTGTCCTCGTCGATCGCGGCGCAGCAGCTCGGGATCCACGGGCTGCTCGGCGGCCCGGTGTCGACCGACGGCCCGGACTGGCTCGTCCGTACGACGACCCCGATCACGAACACCGTGTGCGCCAACCTGTATCGAGCCTCGTTCGCCCGCGACCTGGTCGCCGGGATCCGAGCACGCGGGTTGACCCCCGTCGCCCCCATCGACTGGAGGCTCAACGAGCAGGTGCTGTCGATGGTGGCGCAGGGCCGTCTGGACGGCGGCTCCTGCGCCTGGACCGTCCCGGGGATCTTCCGACAGGGCTCGATGCACGGCGCCTAGCCTCAATACCGTTCAGTTAGTGAGGCTGGATGGTAGTGGCCGGGTCGTCGGTCGGCTGGGGCCAGGTGGTGTGGGCGGCGCGCTTGACGTGCCACTTGGTGTACTTCCGTTTCACGACGCGGGGCGCTGATCGGTGGCGTCGATTGGGGTTCAGTCTGGCGAGGAGGCGTGCGAGGAAGGTGCGCCAGGCGGGACAGGTTTCGGGATCACGCGCGGTGTGGTGAGGGGGGAAAGGCGCCCTGGTGGGCGATGGTCTGGCGAACGATCCGCAAGGCGGCGGTGAAGCTGACCCGGTCGGGATCGTGGCCGGCATGCTCGGCGGCGTTGGCCATCAGTGATCTGATCGCGTAGTGACAACACAGGTGCCCCCAGATCTCCTGCAGCACCAGATCCGGGCTCTTGGACCGCAGCACCATCCGTGGCCCGCGCTGGTGGGTCTTGAGTTCGTCGAAGGCGTTCTCGATCTCCCACCGCTGTCCGTAGGCCAGCGCCAATTCGGTGGCAGACGCGCTGTCCGGATCGAGCAGCGTCGTGAACAGCCGGTAGGTGAGCGGTTCTCGATCGCGGCCGTCGTCGAGGGTGTAGTCGATGACGCGGACCAGTATCGGCTTCGCGCGTCGGGCTTCGGCTGAATGTGACTGGCGCAGGTGGGCCAACCAGCTCCCATCGGGCAGATCCTTCAGATGCTCGGGCTTGGGCCCGCCCCTGTCGGTGCGGATACGCCACAACAGGTCCGCTCCGGTCTCCGAACACGCGCGCCATAGCGCGTAGGCGAAGAACCCGCGGTCGGCGGCCAACAACATCCCGGGCTCGAGCACGCCGGGCAACAAGTCGGTGGCCAGCGTGGCCTCGGACTGGGTGTAGGTGCCGACCTTCGCCGCGAAGATCGCGTGCGTGCCGCACTCGGCGACCGCCAGCACGCGGGCCATCGGGAACGCGGCCTTCTCTCCCTTGCTTACCCCAGCTCGGCCGAAGTACTCATCGTTCGCGACCGTATCGGCCACGTCCAAACAGGTGCCGTCGACCGCTACCATCCGCCGTCCGGCGACCCACACACCCGGCGTGTCGGGACCACCCAGCGGCCCCGCGACGCGCGCGAACAGGTCCACCAATGGCTGCGACCCCAGCCGTTGGCGGGCCTGGAAGATCGCCGACTTCGACGGCAGCGGGTACTCCTCGGCCCACCCCGACGCCCAGGACAGCCCGTCAGTCAACTGCGCGAGGACGTCCTCATAGGAGCCGTCCGAGTACAGGCCCATCCCGATCGCGAAATAGGCCATCACCCGCGCAGGCAACGACCGATGCCGCTGCTGGGTCCGCCCCGCCGCCTCGATCACCTCGTCGACCAGCTCCGGCGGGAACACCCGCGTCAACACGCCCACCGACACCAGGTCCGAGAGCCGACGACCTGTCTCAGGCTTGCGCCACCCACCACGAGGCATGCCACCAAACTACACCGGCGTGACCTTAACTGAACGGTATTGC